>NC_022549.1:1200000-1877792 GCF_000967915.1 Paracholeplasma brassicae | reverse complement strand
CAAAATGTGGGAAACTATAAGCGATACTGACTTCTCCACATACGATTGTGGACAAAACACAGACACTTCATGGCTTTGTTATCAGTTTTCATTGAGTTTCAAAGATTCCCACAAATGGCCTTTATGTGGGTAAAAGTTTTCCACATTTTTCCCAAATTTTAAGAAACTTAACAAGAAAGATTTTATAAAAGTTAGAATCGATGAATTAATGGTTGACTTTTACAAATTGAATATATATAATAGTAACGCATGGTTTCGTGAGAAAGGTGGTTTATTTACATGAAAAGAACATATCAACCAAGTAAACTTAAACGTCAAAAGACACACGGGTTTAGAGCTAGAATGGCAACCGTGGGCGGCAGAGCCGTTCTTGCACGTCGTAGAGCTAAAGGCCGCGCATCATTAACGGTTTAATAATTTAATTATTTTAAAATAACTAGGACTACTCGATTAAAATAATGTACAAACACATTTTTTTTCACTGTAGTCCTTTTTCTTTTTAAAATAACACATTCATGAAAAAGGTATATCGAATTAAAAAAAATATCGAAATCGATGCAATTATTAGATATAGAAAATCCATTGGCGACAAATATTTTGTGCTCTATTACAAATCGAATGATCATAATCACATGAGAATGGCCATTTCGATTGGCAGAAAATACGGCAATGCGGTACAAAGAAACAAGATTAAACGACAATTACGAATGATTGTTTCACAAGAAAAAGACATACCTTCTTTTGATTATATAATTGTTGTAAAAAAAGAGGCCAACGGTCTCAAGTTTGATGAAATGAAAAGCAGTATTCAAAGAAAAATTAATAAAATAAAAAAGATGGAGCAACAGAATGAAAAATTATAAAAAAGTATTTACTCTTTTTGTTATGATTGGATTACTCGTTGTCTTATCTGGATGTAGTGGTGATGTAACAGCACCAATCAAATCTGGCGATATCGGATTCTTTGAACGAATCTTAGTATTGCCTGTTGCTTGGGTGATGCAATTTTTCTCAGGGTTATTTAATAATAGCTTTGCGATCGGTATTATCATTACAACAATCATTGTACGTACAATTGCATGGCCAATTTATGCTAAAAGTAATGACTTAAGCATCAAAATGGCTGTAGCTCAGCCTGAAATGAATCGTATTCAGGCAAAATACGCAACAAGAAAAGATCCAGAATCTCAACAAAAAATGCAAATGGAATTAATGGCGGTATATAAAAAATACGGCATCAATTTCTTTGGGTGTTTGATGCCATTTTTACAGATGCCAATCTTCTTAGCGATGTATCAAGTCGTACAACGTATTTGGATTGAAGGCGGGATGTATGCCGACAAAGTTCAAAACATGAAGTTTCTAGGCATAGACTTAGCTAAGTCAGGTAATTTCGGTCTTATTTTAGGTCAAGATGGCGATATCGCTGGCTGGATTTTAGCCATTATCGTTGCGGGAACAATGTTCTTCTTAAACCACTTGGCACAAAAGAAACCATCGTATGCAAAAAATACAGCAGCACACGGTCCTCAATCAGCACAAGCAGAACAAAGTGCGAAAATGATGAAATATATGCAATACTTCATGGTAATCATGATGTTCAGTATCTCATTAGGTTCGAACTCGTTGGCACTTTATTGGGTCGTAGGTAACCTATATTCAATTGGTCAAAACATGATTAACAGAGTAATAAACGAACGTAAGTATTATGCAATGAAAAATAAAGATTTGGTGGGATAGTATATGACAAAAAAAGTTGAATTTGAAGCAAAAACCTTAGCAGATGCACAAGTTAAAGCCGTTGAACTTTTAAAAATGCCCCTAGAATATATTAAATTAACAGTTACAAGAGAGAAAAAAGGTATCTTAGGGATCGGTTCTACAACGTTTTATGAAGCAGTTTTAGAAATCAACCTAGCACTTGAAGGAAAAAAATATCTTGAAAAGTTATTTCAAGCATTAGAAATCGAAGTCAAGACTGAATTTAGAACACTTGAAGATGGTAAATACATCGTATATAGCATCCACAGTGCGGAAAATGCACTCTTAATCGGTAGAGAAGGTAGAACTTTAGAAGCATTCCAAACCTTACTAAAAGTCTATTTACATAACTTCACCGAGGATAAACTAACGGTTTCTCTTGATATTGGTGGTTATAAAGAAAATCGCAAGAGACAACTTGAGATCTTAGCAACTAAAATTGCAAAAGATGTCGCTAGATCTCGCATCGAAGTTCGATTAGATCCAATGAACTCATACGAACGTCGTATCATTCACACAAAGCTTGCTGAATGGCGCGATGTCTATACAGAATCACAAGGTGAAGGCGAAAATCGTGCGATTATCGTTAAACCTAGAAAGAAGTAAGGCCATTTGGTCTTATTTTTTTTATCTTTTTGAAGGCTTATGATATAATTAAGCCATGAAAAAGATTATAGTTAGAATTTTAGTTCTGGTGGCGGGTTTCTTTATCTTTCTAACCGGACAAACCGTAGGCGAACACATCATTATTCGAAGAGAAGTAAAAGAATTTACATCGAAAGGAGTACTGCAAGAAGATATAAGTACTGATTTAATCAAATACTACAAAGTTTCACGTGAAACATATTATCCTGAAGAATACGTAAGAGACCCTTTTTATCAAGGGAACTTAAATCGTCCAGGGGCAATTGGTGATATTTTTGTCACACAAACCTCGCCTTTAGCACTCTATCCTGGTGTCCATCAGTTTGTTAGTTTCTATTTTGGTGGTCATGCCGCGTATGTGGATGAAAATAATCGTTTATTTGAAACCATAGGCATACCTGGCGCAAATGAAAAGTTCTTAGATGTCTTGATTAACGGTGGCGAAAACACGCATGCGATGGATAATGTCAGGAACTATTGGCTTGATCCCAACCATCGTGATGAAACAGATCCTGGGTATCGCACCTATGGTAATTACTACCGAAAAGAATGGATTGGTTTGAGGGTCAAAGAATCTACTTTAGAAGACAACCAAGCCGTTGTAAGTAATTTACGTTCGCTTACCGAACAAAAAGCACAGTACAACTTCCTATTTGTTTTAAATACGAAGAATCGTTATTATTGCACCGATTTGGTGACAAGATCCATTGAAAAAATTAATGATTCACAGGGTAATCAAAAATATAAATTTAATAAGGATGGATTTGCAGTGACAATTAATGATATGATATTATCAAAAGACACGTACATTGCCTACTTCGTCACCACGGATAGACAAAACGTGAAACACGTCTATTATATAGGCTAGGAGGAAAATAGATGGCAGACTTTAATTTAGATCGTAGAACCGCTTTAGTCATTGGGTGGGCAACGATGTTTGTTCCAGTGCTTGGTTTGATTGCATCACTTTCTGGGTATTTGTATTACGAAAAGAAAGACGCTTGGCTTCATGACGCATTTAGAGTATTACTGAACACACAAATTAGTTTCTTTATCATTGTTGTTGCCTTATGGGTAGGTGCGTTTATTCTTGCTTTCATCCCATTTGTTGGGCCTTTGGTACTTGGACTTTCATGGTTAGTTCTTGTAATCTTGTATTTGTATTGCGTCATTAAAGGTTTAATGTACGCAGACAAAGAAGAGTTATTCGTTACACCAGTGACAATCAATATCATTAAATAATAGAAAAAAAACAAATTCGTTTATTATATTCCTATTTTAAACGAATTTTTTTTTTTTATTATCATTTGTTAAGAATATGAGTACAATACTATCAAAAATATACCAATAACGAACGATTACTATCGTTTTTTTACTAAATAATTGATATAATAGAGTTTAGGATGTGAGTGTAATGAGAGTATTATTATACAAAAGCATGCAGAAACTCTTTAAAAAGAGTGGCATTGGCAGAGCTTACGAACAACAAACAAAAGCCCTACAATTAAATCAAGTCAACGTAGTAACCGATAAGGATGAGCCATTTGATGTGGTTCATTTTAATACGATATTCAAAGATTCGTACGTTTTCTTAAAAAAGTGTAAGAAAAATAACATTCCAGTGATTGTTCATGGTCACTCAACTAAGGAAGATTTTTTAAATTCATTTAATTTTTCAAACGTAATGAAGTCGTATTTTTATAAAAACCTTGAACGGATGTACTCAAATGCGGATTTAATAATTACACCGACCGAGTACGCTAAAGGATTGATTACTAGTTATGGGTATGTGAATTGTCCGATTGTTGTTTTATCAAATGGCATCGATATTAATGCATATCAACCAAACCCAATAAGCGAAAAAGCGTTTCGAGACTATTTCGATCTAAAAGAACAGGATAAAGTAGTCATTGGCATTGGTTTATTGTTTGAAAGAAAAGGGCTTCATGATTTTATCGAGGTCGCAAAATCGTTTCCACAAATCAAATTCATTTGGTTTGGGAATTTAGCGAAATCACTTCAAACGAAAAAGATAAAAGACGCCATTAGCAATAAATCAGATAACGTTATCCTACCAGGTTACATCAAAGGTGACGTAATCAAAGGCGCGCTTACCAGTGCGAATTTAATGTTTTTCCCAAGTTACGAAGAAACCGAAGGGATTGTGCTATTAGAGGCAATGGCTTCGAAACTACCTCTGCTCATCAGAGATATTCCGATTTACGAATCATTCGAACATGGAAAGACCCTGTTTAAAGCATCTTCAAATGAAGGGTTTATAAAACAAATTCAGGCGATGCTTTCGATGGATCTAGATGAAGTGACCAATAGAGCATATGAAGATGTAAAACAAAAGGATTTACCAATCATCGGTAAAGAGTTAAAACGTATTTATGAAGAACTATTAGAGAAGAGGCAATAATATGCAAACAGTAAAAGAATTAGCAATTAAAAAAGAATCATACGATCAAAAACAAGTCAAACTTGCCGGGTGGGTACGCACAAACCGTGCTCAAAAGGAATTTGGGTTCTTAAATATGAATGACGGAACAACCTTAATGAACTTACAAGTGGTTTATGAAGAAGCCCTTGAAAACTTTAAAGACGTTCAAAAAATAAGGGTGGGTTCTTCGATCGAAGTCGTTGGGACATTAGTGCTAACACCTAACATGAAACAACCATTTGAAGTTAAGGCAACGAGCGTTGTCTTACTTGGCGATAGTCCAGAGGACTTCCCAATTCAACCAAAAAGACACACCAGAGAGTTTTTAAGAGAAGTGGCGCATTTAAGACCAAGGACCAATTTATTTAATGCGGTTTTTCGCTTAAGAAGCGTTGCTGCTTTCTCAATTCATAAGTTTTTCCAAGAACAAGGGTTTGTCTATGTTCATACACCGTTGATTACAGCAAACGATGGTGAAGGTGCTGGGCAAATGTTTCAAGTAACAACACTACCATTGGAAAAAACACCAAAGGATGAGGAAGGCAACATCGATTATAAAAAAGACTTTTTCGCAAGACGTACGAACCTGACTGTAACTGGTCAGTTAGAGGCAGAAGCTTATGCCTTGGCTTTTAGAAACGTTTATACGTTCGGTCCAACCTTTAGAGCAGAAAACTCGAACACACAAAGACACGCATCCGAGTTTTGGATGATTGAACCAGAAATGGCGTTTTGTGATTTAGAGGGCAACATGGCAGTTGCTGAACAAATGGTGAAGTACGTGGTTAAAGACGTCCTTAATCAAATGCCTGAAGAAATTGACTTCTTCGATCAATTTGTCGAAAAAGGATTAAGACAAAAGTTAGAAAAACTAGTCGATTCTAAATTTTATCGAATCACACATAAAGACGCCATTCAAGTATTGATTGACTCAAAAAAGAAATTTGAAAACAAACCAGAGTTTGGTCAAGACCTTGCAACTGAGCACGAGAAATATTTAACAGAAGAACATTTTAAATCGCCAGTATTTGTTACAGACTGGCCAAAAGACATAAAAGCTTTCTATATGAGATTAAACGACGACAACCAAACGGTTGCGGCGGTAGATTTACTTGTTCCAGGTAGTGGTGAGTTAATCGGTGGTTCGCAAAGAGAAGAACGCCTTGATTATCTAATTAAACGCATGGACGAAATGGGCGTACCAAAAGAAGAACTCGATTGGTACGTGGATCTACGTCGTTATGGCGGTTGTGTACACGCAGGTTATGGTATGGGATTTGAACGTTTATTAATGTATCTTTCAGGGGTGGAAAACATTAGAGACGTGATACCATTTCCTAGAACACCAAAACACGCAGAGTTTTAATCAAGTTTATAGATAGGGGAAAAGTACATTGGCAAGTTTATCGTTAAGGGAGAGTAAATTAAGGAGTTATATTTTAACTGAAGAGCTATGGAAAGTCATATTATATATTACTTACCCGCTAGCAATTTATGCGTTATTCAATCATCTTTATGGGTTTATCGACATGGTGATGGTTGCCCATATTGGAAATACAGAAGTTGCAAGCGTCGCAATCTTCTCAGAGATTCAAAGCATGATTACAGCATTTGGTGCGGGTATCGCATCTGGTGGTGCCGTAATTGTGGCTAGGTTGATTGGTGCATCGAAGATTGATGAGGCCAAGAAAAACGCTTCAACCGTGTTTTTCCTGGCGGTTTTCATTAGCATCGGTGTCATTGTATTACTAGTCCCACTAGCAAGACCTCTTTTGGTGCTTTTAAGAACACCGAAGGACGTCATTGATACTGGATTAGGCTATTTTATCGTCCAAATTTTCACAACCGCATTTATTACAATTAATAGCGTGTTTATTGGATTAGAAAAAGCCAAAGGTAATACGCAAAAGATTTTGTATTTGAATATTGTGATGATGATCATTAAAATTGGATTAACCGCTTTGTTTGTTTATGGATTAGGTAAGGGAATCATTTGGGTTAGTTTTGCGACAATGATTGCGCAAGGGATATTAACGCTAATTGCTTTTGCGATCTTGTTTAATAAAAAGAACACATTTCAAATCAAGTTATCTGAAATACGATTAAAAAAAGAAGTAGTTCTACCTATATTAAAGCTTTCATTTCCGATTTTCGTAGGTAAGTTTATATTTAGCTTTGGTAAGGTCATCGTTAATAGTATCGCAGCAACTTTTGGGACACAAGTGGTCTCTGGGTTTAGTGTGGCAATGAAGATTGGTTCAGGTGGGGCGGCATTAGCAAATAGCTTTGAAGAATCCATCCCAACGATTGTGTCACAAAATGCGGGAAATAATCAAGTGAATCGTGCGATGAAAGCCTATCCAATTGCTTTAATGTTTTCTGGCATTATTGCGGTAATTACCATCGCATATTCCTTCTTATTTAGAGATTTTATCATTGGAATGTTAGTAAATAGTGAATCAAGTAAAGAATACATCCAAATCGTTATTGACTTATTTAGGTGGGAAATATTCTCGAAGCTTACAAGTGCGATTGTGGCGATTACGCTTGGCATGTTTTATGGATTTAGACTGACAAAAGTGACACTTTTGATGAATATTGCTCGGTTATTTGTGTTTCGAATTCCAGCGCTATGGTTACTTTCACGATATACCGATTTAGGGCATCATTCAATCGGTGTGGCGATGTTTGTCTCTAATACATCAACGGCAATTTTAGCGGTTATCATGGCAGTTGTTTTCTTTAAGAGAGTTAAAAACAACGGCTACGGGAATTTCTTAGTGTCTTAATTTCATTTTTTATCGTGTTTTGAATATCAAATAGTAAAATAATATTGGAATCCTTATCATAGATAAAGGGTTCCATTTTCTTTTAATTAGAATCCAATTGAAAAGATTTTGTAATATCTTGTTTTTTAAGTTGAATTAATACCACGTAAGCGTTATAATAATAGTGCACAGGTGATTAGATGAACAAATATAATTGCAACACATGTCAGGTTACAAATTCTAGTTCAAATACAACTGAAAATAGCGAGGACACTCTCGTGTTTGTTTTACTATACACATAAATCACAACCGTCTTTTGTTAGATAGTCGTGATTTTTTTAATGTCTATGGCGATAGTTTTGTTAGTTAGTTTTGTCTTTTTGTGCAATAGATAGTAAAATGTATTTATAAATACATTACTTATACGGAGGAAAATGTAATGGAGATTAAATTACAAAATTTGACCAAGATTTTTTCTGATAAATCTGGTAAAGAAGTAAGGGCGGTTGATAACTTAGATATCACCATCCCAAACGGCAAACTGATCGGTTTACTAGGACCATCAGGCTGCGGTAAGTCAACAACGCTTTATATGATTGCTGGTTTACATACCCCAACAGGCGGTAAGATTTTCTTTGGTGATGAAGAAGTCACTGAAGTTGCTCCAGAAAAAAGAGGCATTGGATTAGTGTTCCAAAACTACGCACTATACCCACACATGACCGTTAGACAAAACATCATGTTCCCTCTAGAGAATTTAAGGGTTGATAAAGAAGAAGCGGAACAAAGAACCGTCGAGATGGCAAAATTAGTCGGTATCGAAGAACTTCTTGATCGTAAACCTGCGCAACTATCTGGTGGACAACAACAACGTGTTGCAATTGCTCGTGCGATTGTTAAAAAACCTAAGGTGTTGTTACTAGATGAACCACTATCGAACTTGGATGCTCGTTTACGTCTTCAAACACGTGAAGAAATTAAACGTATTCAAAGAGAAACAGGTATTACAACCATTTTCGTTACTCATGACCAAGAAGAAGCGATGTCAATTTCAGATGAAATCGTGGTAATGAACTTTGGTCTTGAACAACAAAAAGGTGAACCACAAAGTGTTTATGATAACCCGACAAATCAATTCGTTGCACAGTTCTTAGGTACGCCACCAATCAACTTATATGAAGGTGTCATTAAGAATGGTAAATTATTCATCGGTAACAGTGAAATTCGTTCCGTTGAAGGATTCAATCTAAAAGAAGATGAAGGCGTTACGGTTGGTATTAGACCAGAAGCTTACATTCCTGTGAAAGATTCAAAACAAGCAAAACTTGTGATTGCTTATAACTTTGTTGAATCCATCGGAAGAGACATCGGACTTGTTTGTGCACACCCTGAAAGCTTAAATGAATCATTTAGAATTATCATTAGAGATCTTGCTGAGATTACACCAGAGAAGATGAATTTTGATTTAAATCTAAAGAAAGTGTTCGTATTTAGAAAAATTTCAGGTGAAAGGGTGATATAGGCTATGTTAGAAGATAAGAAAAATTATCACGCATGGCTCTATATGTTAATCCCAATTGGGTTAATGACGGTTTTTACATTCTATCCTTTGTTTAAAACGTTATTTATCTCATTTGACTATGGATACAATAAATATCAAGACGCGTTCTCCTATAATTTTGGGTTCCAAGCGTATCGCGATATTTTCGCCTATAAGCCGTTTATTCAAACGTTAAAAAACACCTTGTTGATTGTGTTTATCTCGGTACCACTATCAACCTTATTAGCGCTATTTATTGCAGTTGCATTAAACTCAATTAAGCCGCTTCAAAAGATTTTCCAAACCATCTTCTTCTTACCTTACGTCACCAACGCTATCGCGATTGGGATGGTATTTGCGGTTTTATTTAACGTAAACACAGGGTTAGTTAATGGGATGTTAAACATCTTTGGCATTGACAAGATTAACTGGATTAACTTAGACGACGGTGTCTATATGTCATCATATTTCAGAAAGATGTTCGTTCTTCAAACCTACATCATCTGGGATTCACTAGCGTTTAAGATTTTAGTCTTTATTGGTGGTTTACAAAACATTGGTAAACAATACTATGACGCAGCTAAAATTGACGCAACCCCTAGAGGAAGAGTCTTTAGAAAAATTACCTTACCGTTATTATCACCAATGATTGCTTATATTTTAATTACGTCATTAATTGGCGCATTTAAAACATACGATTCAGTGGTTGGTATCTTCGGTGGTGAATGGTCAAGAACCAAGGACGTTCAAACCATCGTAGGATTTATTTACGCCCAATTAAGTGAAACAAGCATTCAATCTTATTCTAGAGGCGCAGCAGCAGCCGTTGTCTTACTTGTGATTATTTTGATCTTCACAGCGATCAACTTACAACTCAGTAAGAAACGCGTGCATTACTAGGAGGTGGCGTAATGAACAATACATATGGTAAAGAAACGCACACAGAAGAAATATTAAGAAAACAACGCGTTCAACGCATCGTTGTTAAGATAGTAACTTATACGTTTTTAACGGTATTTGCAATCTTTATGTTAATTCCATTCTATTGGATGTTAAACACAGCATTAAAGAGTGCAACCGAGGTGGATTTTTACCCACCAACGTTATTCCCAAGACAGTTAATGTGGGGCAACTTCGCAGAAGCTTTAGAAAGAGCAAATCTAACAAGATACTTCTTAAATACAATTATCGTTGCGGTTGGTTCAACCGTCTTAGGTACGTTTGCTTCAATCTTCTTAGCTTATCCGCTAGCAAGATTAAATTTCAAAGGTAGAGAAGTTGTATTTACAGTATTACTTGCAACCATGATGATTCCTGGTGAAATGATGGTTATTACAAACTATATCACCGTATCAAACTTAGGTTGGGTTGATACTGCGCTTGGTTCAAGAGTGCCTTACGGTCCATACTACGCGATGATTATTCCTTTCCTTGTTTCTGTGTTCCACGTTTATCTACTTAGACAAACATTTAAACAAGTCCCAAGTGAATTATATTACGCAGCTAAAGTCGATGGGACTTCTGACTGGAAGTATTTATGGAAAGTCATGGTACCACTTGCTAAACAAAGTATTATTACAATCGTCATCCTAAAATTAATGGGTGCATGGAACTCCTATGTGTGGCCAAACTTAGTTGCCTCACAAGACTTCCAATTAGTGACAAACGGTCTACGTAACGCATTTACAAATAGCGACACCGGCCGTACCGAATTCCAGTTACAAATGGCAGCAACCGTATTGGTTACCCTACCATTATTGATCACATTCATTGTGTTTAGAAAATACATTATGCGTGGTGTATCAAGAAGTGGTATTAAAGGATAATAAAAAGGAAAAAGGAGCAGAAATAAATGAAAAAATTATTTGTAGTTTTTCTTCTAGCAGTCACTGCAATTGGGCTAGCTGGTTGTAAAAAAGCAACAAGTTATACCATCGATTGGGATGTCATTTCTGATGATTTAGAATTTGACAAAGAAACCCCTGTGACTGTCGTATTTTGGCACACAATGGCTAAAACAAAGGATCCTTCAGAAGGTCAACAAGCACTACTTGACTTGTTCATTCAAGAATTTAAGGTCTTATACCCTAACGTAACAATCGTTCACGAACAAAAAGGTGGGTATACAGAACTTAGAAAAGCAATCGACAACGCACTACCTGCTGGTAACGAACCAACCATGGCTTACAGTTACCCAGACCACGTTGCCGGTTACATTCAATCTGGACAAGTGTTACCTTTAAATAACTTAATCAATAATAAAAATGCTGAAATTGCATTATCTGAAGAAGACATTGCTGATTTCATTCCTGGTTATTGGGCAGAAGGCCAAGTTTATGACAATAGAGGTTCTATTCTAAACTTACCATTCTTAAAATCAACTGAAGTGATGTTCTATAACAAAACTTTCTTTGATACAAACAATTTAACGGTTCCAACCACTTGGGACGAAGTTAAAACAGTGTCACAACAAATTAAGACAATTGATCCAACAAAGACACCGTTTGGCTATGACGCTGGCGATAACTTATTCATTACCGCTTCTGAACAAAAAAACATTCCTTACACATCAGTAGATGATCAAGGCAATGGTAAGATTTTATTCAACAATGACGATGCAAAAGACATGGTTCGTTACTTTGATGAAATGTACGAAGCTGGCTTATTCACAACTAAAGACATGTTAGGTGGACGATACACCTCAGATATGTTTAAAGCAGGCAACTTATTTATGTCAATTGGTTCAACTGGTGGTACTGGCCACAATATCCCTGGTAACAACGAATTTGAAGTTGGAGTTGCACCAATTCCACAATTTGACTTAAATAATAAAGCTGTTATCCAACAAGGACCAAACATCAACTTATTTAGAAAATCAAATGTTCAAGAAAACATCGCTGCATGGTTATTCTTAAAATACATCACAGCAGCAGAACAAACCGCACGTTGGAGTGTTGCAACTGGTTATTCACCAGTAAGAACAAGTGCGTATGACGTACAAGTCTACAAAGACTACGTTGGACAAGCAAATCCAAGTGCAAGAACTCAAGTCTTTATTGACGTTGCAAACGTTGGTAAAGTCCAATCAAGCTACATGTTCACTTCAGTTGTATTCCCTAACTCATCTAAGGTTAGAGACGAAGTCGGTAACATCTTCACTGTCGTATTTGGTAATACGAAGAGTGTAGACGATGCATTTGATGATGCATACGACGAAGCAAGATACTAATTTCCGTGTATTAATGATTCACAGATAGATTCAAACAATATAGGAGGAAGAAATGAAAAAAGCATTGTATTTTGTATTTGCCCTCGCGTTAGTCCTAGGACTTGCGGCTTGTGGTGAAAAAACCGATCCAAACCAAAAGGCTTTTGACGAAGCCTATCAAGCATTAAACATCGTGACAAACGAAGATGCTGATAAGGTTATCACTGACTTTTCAGTCAACACAACACTTAGAGGCGGCGCTAAAGCTGCTTGGACTTCAAGCGACACCAATTACGCAGCGGTTGTTGCTAGTGAAACAGGTGCAATTATTAAAGTTACTAGACCTGAAAATGGACAAGGTAATAAAGAAATTGAATTAACTGCAACCGTCACATTAGAAAAACTATCTAAGACGAAGAAATTCTCAATCACAATCCTAGAAATGCCATTGACTGAAACAATGACGTTAAGCAAACTTAGAGATGAAAAAGTAGCTAAAGATACGGACGTTACAATCAATGACTTAGTCGTTGTTGGTCTTGACCAAGACGCTTACTATGTCAGTGATGGTGTCACTTCAATGTTAGTCTTTGGAACCCCAGGTCCATCAATCGAAGTTGGTCTAAAAGGGACAGTTACTGCTAAAGTAGATGTTTATTTCGATGCTTATCAATTAAAAGAAGTGACTTGGACAAACACAACAACAGGCAATGAAGTCGTTGCTGTTGAAGGCAACCTTGCTGACTTTGATATGTTAAGTATCGATGGTAACGCTGAGGCGATTACTGCTCAAAAATTAGATAACGCATCGTATCAAGTCGTAAGCTTCTCTGCTAAAGTTGTACACAGAGCAGACTTTACTGGTGGTGCTAACTACCAAACAACCTTAGTTGATCCAAATTCTGCTTCAAATGACGCTGGCTTTGTACTAAGCTATTATAAAGGGTTAAATCACGCAGCATTAACCTTACTTGATGGTATTGAAATTACCGCTACTGCTGTTATTAGAGAATTAAGAGACTCTAGAGCTGTAGCTCCAGCAATTGGTGATGGATCAGTACCTGTGTACTCATTATCAATCTTAACATTTGAAACAAGAGTATTAACAGACGCTGAAAAAGTTGAATTTGATGAAAAAAATCTATCAATTACCACGTCATTCATTGAAGCTGGTACAGTAGTTCTTCCTTCAGAAGGTACGTTCGGTTCTTCAATTGCATGGTCATTTAAAAATGCTGAAGACGTCGATAACGCATTAGTTAACTTAGAAACTGGTGCCGTATCAATGCCTACAACTGGTCAAGTTAAAACGACTGTCGTTGCAACCATTACAAGTGGTGCAGTGGAAGATACAAAAGAATTTACATTTGTTTTAGGTCAACCAGTATTAGCTAAAATCGATACTGCTGCAGCAGCTGCTACAGGTGACGTAGTCCTAGTTAGAGGTATGGTTACTTCTTCTGAATACTACAGAACATACTTCATTCAAGACGAAACTGCTGGTATTGCTGTTTATACAAGTGATGCAGCAATGCTTGCAACATTAAAAGCTAACGTAGGTAAGATGGTAGAAGTTGAAGGGTCTAAAGACTTACGTAGTGGCTTACACCAAATTGCAGCAACTAGATTAGTTGCTGTTGAAGGTACAGTTGCTGTTGAAGCTGTTGTTGTTACATTAGGGCAAACTGATTTACAAGATCACGTTGGTTCATTAGTGACATTAGAAGATTTAACAGTTACAAACGTCAATACGGCAAACTATGGCAACTATGAAATCACATTATCTGATGGTACAAATACCGCTATGATTAAATGGGATTCAAGAGTAACATTATCTGCTGAAGCAGATGCTGATTTAAAAGCAATGGTCAAAGATGCGGTTGTTTCAATCACAACACCACTTGCATGGTCATCATCAGGTGCATTCTTATACTTCACAGATTCAACCGTAGTTGAATTTGCTGTTGAAACAGACGAAATGAAAGTAACAGCTGACGCATTAGCATTAGAAGTTGTTTCTAAAGTTGAAGCATCAGGCAACATCACATTACCAGTGTTAGGTGCTAAAGGATCAACAATCTCTTGGGCATCGGATAACGAAGCAGTAATTTCAGCTGCTGGTGTTGTTGTGGCTCCTGCTGAAGGCACTGTAACAGTTAAATTAACTGCAACAATCAAATTAAATGAAGTAACTCAAACTAAAGAGTTTAACGTAGTAGTTGGTGTATCAAATGTCGCAGCTTCATTCGACTTCGGTACATCAAAACAAGAGGGATATGTTGGAACTAAAAACGTAGTTGATTCAGTAAGCGGAAATACAATCGTATTTACTACTGATGGTGGTCAAGTAACGACATCTACATTTGCTCCACATGACGTTATGGGTGCATTCCTAGTATTAGCTCCTTACAAAAATACAACTGACAAAACAGGTACAGTAACATTTAGCCTTGGTACTGTAGCTGCAACAAGCGTTTCTTTCGAAGCTTCTATTTGGAGTCCTAATGATGAAGATAACGTTGGTACAATCTCTGTATTACAATTCCAAGCTAAAGTTGGCGATGAATGGGTTGTTGTTGTTGATTTCTTAGGTGAAGTCGAAAACGCTTCTTACACATCATTCTCAGGTGATTTCGATTCTGCATCAGAATTCAGATTCTATGGTGTAGGTACAAGTGCAACTTGCCGTGTAACCATCGATAACTTAGTCTTTGGTGCTTAATTAAATCTATAATCAAATGCATAACACTCACAAGGTGTTGTGCATTTTTTTGTCTATTCTATGTATACAAAGAAACATCAAAATTACTTCAAATGATAACAAGTAAAGAAAAAATCTATAGACATTAAAATTATGTAAATATTTACAATTATGATAATGCATTTTTTTATTTACTTTTTATGATATAATGGACTCATATTAGAATTATTGTAAACTACGTCAAGGAATAGTATGCATTTCAGATTGACTGAGAATATTCTGTGGAATGTCCTAGGATTATGAATAACATGAAGGTGAAGAATATGGACAAGTTGCTGTAATGTCAGAGATTGATGTTGAAAATCTATCAGGATACAAGGTGGAAATAAATGATGAAAACAAAACATAAATACAAGTTAATCATACTAGGAATTGTAATAAGTGTCTTTTCGGTTATACTATTTTTTTGGTTCAATTATAAAAATCAAATGGATAATTTTTATGAAGCATGGATTAACTCTAAAAAAGAAATCTATTACCAACATTATGTAATTTCAAAATTAAAAATGAATATCTCTTTAATTGTTCCGTTAATTTTAATGTTGCCGATTGAGCTTAGTATATTCATATCATATTTAAATAAAAAGAATAATCATAACTTGGATAAGATATATTATCTGTTTATTGAATTAGTATTGGGTATCTTATTGACTATCATTGTTGCTGTACTTTATATGGCAAGAAATGCTGAAACATTAATGTTTGTTTACTATGGGATTGCTCCGATATTTGCTGTTTTATCAATATTTACTACAAATCATATTATTAAAGATAATGAATAATAGGTTGTAAATTAATATTTGAAAAGACTAACGTAAGTGAGACTTTAATTTTATTATGCATGTGTAGGTAGTAAATAATAACCTTTAAGCGTTTAAATCAATTTCTATCAAGCACGTTATTGTATTCAGTGATTCATAAATGGTAATTATCGAAGAAGCGAAAAACCATCAAAAAAGAACCGCCAGTAATCTTAGCGAATACAAAAAACAAAAGGATACTCATTTAATAGAAAGATGACGGAATTGTGTAGTTATAATTGACTGCCTTTACACAACATTCTTAAAACACAATTTACATATTACTTAGAAACGTGTCTTTTAGTGAATGCTAGCCCTTTGTGTATTCAATCAACTGACACTAATCTTGATTGCTGTTATGTTTTAACAGGCCAGTACTTGATAGTATTCTGACGTATAATATATATTTGCTTGGATGTTAAACAGAAAGGAAATTTAGATTGTTTAAAACAATGTAGTACATATTAACGTTTAATCACAGTAATTAGGCTTTGATTTCAAGTTTTGATTTATAAAATGGTTCATTGTTTTTACTAATATCAAAAAGAGAGGAGGAATATAATGGTTAGAAAGATTCGATCTGATGCTAGAGTTGGGAATGTAGAAAAATCTAGAGGGTTACCACCAGGAACCATAAGGAATGAAAACGGTAGAGACACAAGAAGTGATAAGAAAATTGGAACAATTAGAAAAGAAGCAAAAAAATAATTTGTAAAACTTGAAATTGACCTAATAAAATTTGAATATACCTCATTTAACTAAGTGCTTTGATTGAAAACGATGTGTTTTATGGGGTATGTTTTTTTTATATTTTACAAAATTGATCATTAATTACTCTTTATAAAAAATTGTGTGTTTTATGATACTAATCATTAATTCTATTAATATTTTTAGTAAAAAATGGTAAAATGCTAGTAATAACGTTTTTATAAAATAAGTAATCAACAAAGGAGTTGTAATAATGGATAGTGTTAATTTAGGATTTGAAGATAAATTATGGCAAATGGCCGATAAATTAAGAGGTAATATTGAATCCTCTGAATATAAGCATGTGATTCTTGGGTTGGTATTTTTAAAGTATATATCAGATTCGTTTGAAGAACGATATAATGAGATTAAGAAGAGCTTTCCGGGTATGGAAGAAGATAGAGATGCTTATGAGGCTGAAAACGTGTTTTTCGTACCAATGGAGGCTAGATGGGATTATATTAAGTCTCAAGCAAAGCAACCAACCATCGGTCAAATTATTGATAATGCAATGGTACTAATTGAAAGAGAAAACGCTAAGACATTAAAAGGTGTTTTACCTAAGAATTATGCAAGACCCGAGCTTGATAAAACAAGATTAGGTGAATTGATTGATTTATTTTCATTTAATGTTGGATCAAAAGAAGCACAATCGAAGGATGTGCTCGGTCGTGTCTATGAATACTTTTTAAAAAAATTTGGAACAACTGAAGGTGAGTTCTACACACCACCTTCGATTGTTAAGTTGCTTGTTAATATGATTGAACCATATCAAGGTAGGGTATACGATCCTGCTTGTGGTTCTGGAGGTATGTTTGTTCAATCAGCTAAGTTTGTTCAAGAACACCAAGGTAAAATTGGCGACATTTCAGTCTACGGACAAGAGTATGTAGCAACCACTTGGCGATTAGCTAAGATGAATCTAGCTATCCGAGGTATTGATGCAAATCTTGGTGAAAGAGACGCTGACACATTCACCAACGACCAACATAAGACACTAAGAGCTGATTATATACTTGCAAACCCACCATTCAATATTAAAGATTGGGGACAACAACATTTAATTGGCGATAGCAGATGGCAATGGGGTACACCGCCAGCAACGAATGCTAACTACGCTTGGATTTCTCACATAATTTCTAAATTAAGCCCAAGAGGTATCGCGGGGTTTGTTTTAGCGAACGGTTCTTTATCGACATCTAGATCAGAAGAGTTTGATATTAGAAAGAAGATACTTGATGAAGGATTAGTTGACTGTATAGTAGCAATGCCTTCACAACTCTTTTATGATGTATCAATTCCGGTATCATTATGGTTTGTTTCAAAGAATAAAAATGGCAGAAAAGACAAAGTCTTGTTCATTGATGCTCGTAAGATGGGCTATATGGAAACAAGAAAACACCGAGAACTAACAGATGAAGAAAGTGAAAAGATCTATTCAACCTATCACGCTTGGAGAGACAATAAAGACTATCAAGATATTGATGGTTTCTGTAAATCAGCAACACTCGATGAAATTAGATCACACGATTATGTTTTAACCCCTGGAAGATACGTGGGCATTGAAGAGGTTGAAGATGATGGTATTCCATTTGACGAAAAGATGGATAAACTAACATCTGAACTTTCTGAGTTATTTGAAGAATCTAAATCTCTTGAGGAAAAGATTAAAGAGAACTTAAGGGGTATTGGTTATGAGCTATAAAGACACTAGAATAATTGATTTTATCGAATTTAATCCAAAATTAACCTTGAGAAAGGGGACCATAGCAAGGAAAATTCCCATGGAGAGTTTAACTCCATTTACGAGAGATGTTTATTCAAATACCTATGAGCCCTATAACGGAGGGGCCAAATTTCAAAACAATGATACTATTGTAGCAAGAATAACTCCAAGTTTAGAAAACGGGAAAACCGCGTATATAAATCATTTGAATAAAGGCGAAATTGCATTTGGTTCAACAGAGTTTATAGTTTTAAGAGCAAAATCTGGGGTTTCATATCCACAGTTTGTTTATTATTTTTCAACAAGCACTTTATTTAGAGACAACGCAATCGCATCAATGACAGGGACTTCAGGTAGGCAAAGAGTTCAAGAAAATACACTATATGACTTAATATATAGACTGCCATCTCTTGATAAGCAAAAAGCAATAGCAAACATCCTCTCGTCTCTTGATGACAAAATTGAACTAAACAATAAAATCAATAAAAATCTGGAAGAATTAGCACAAACACTCTACAAAAGATGGTTTGTAGATTTTGAATTTCCTAATGAAAACGGAGAACCATATAAATCCAGTGGTGGAGAAATGGTTGAGAGTGAATTAGGTCTAATTCCTAACGGATGGCAGATTAAAACTATATTCGATATAGCAGATACAGTACTAGGAGGTACGCCATCACGCTCTAATTCCACTTTCTGGGGAAAAGGTCATCAATGGTTAAAATCTGGAGAGCTGAATAACTTAAGAATAATTAGAGGTACAGAATCAATAACTGATTTAGGATTAAAATCCTCAGCAACGAAATTAATGCCGATTGGAACAACATTAATAGCAATAACTGGATATGTTGGAATTATATCTATGCTTGAAATTGAGGCATGTGCAAATCAGTCTGTTGTTGGAGTGATACCAAATGATAAATATCCAAGAAGTTATATTTTTGGATTAATAAAGGAAGAAATTGAAACAATTGCATCGAAACAGACAGGTTCCGCACAGCAACATATAAATAAAAATGATATTAATTCACATAGATTTATTTGTCCAACCGAACAACTTATTAAGCAATTTTGTTCTATAGTTGAAAGTTTAAATAAAAATATAGCAATTAATCTATTTGGAAATCAAAAATTGTCCCAGTTAAGAGATGAATTATTACCCAAACTTATGAATGGTGAAATCGAAGTACCGATTGAGGAGTGATGTTATGGCTGTTAAAGTATTCTTTGAATCTGATGTAGAGGAAGCTACATTAGAGTGGTTTCAGGAACTAGGATATCAAACTGAGTTCGGACCTAATATTGCGCCTGAAGGACCATACTCAGAAAGAGCATCTTACACAGATGTAATACTAATAGAGCGATTAAAAGAATCGCTTTTTAGCTCGAATAAATCACTACCAAAATCAGCTATTGAAGATGCAATCAGACAAATCACTATCCCAAAACAAATAGCTCTTATTGAAAATAATAGAACTTTCCATAAGATGATCACAGATGGTGTTGATGTTTCATATCATGATCAAACAGGTAGATTAGTACACTCACAGGTTAGAATCTTTGATTTTAACGAACCTAAAAATAATGACTATTTAGTTGTTAATCAATTTACAGTTGTTGAAAGTAGAGTCGAAAAAAGACCAGATGTCGTTGTTTTTGTAAATGGACTACCTTTAGTTGTCTTTGAACTTAAAACAGCATCAGATGAAAATATATCGATTAAATCAGCTTTTAGACAAGTTAAAAACTACCAACAGTCAATTAGTAGTTTATTTGTATATAATTCATTTAATGTTATTAGTGATGGCTTACATGCTAAAGCAGGTACTATCACATCTGATGAAGATAGATATATGACTTGGCGTACCACAGAGGGTAAAGAAATTGCACCTACTACCATACCTCAATTAGAAACACTGATTAAAGGTATGTTTGATAAGAAGCGATTCTTAGATATCATTAAGCAATACGTTTTATTCCAAAAACATGAATCAGGTTATATTAAAATCCTTGCTGGGTATCACCAATATCATGCAGTCAATACTGCGCTAGAAAAAACCTATGAAGCAACATCAGCACATGGTGATAGACGTATTGGTGTTATTTGGCATACCCAAGGTAGTGGTAAATCACTATCTATGGTTTTTTATGCTGGGAAACTTGTTATCTCGCAAGAACTATCTAATCCAACGATTGTTATCATTACTGATAGAAATGATCTAGATGATCAACTCTTTTTAACGTTCTCTAAATCTAGTGATTTACTTAGAAGTATTCCTGATCAAGCAGCATCAAGAGAACATTTAAAAGAACTTTTGAATGGTAGAGATTCAGGTGGTATTATTTTTACTACCATCCAAAAGTTTTCACCTGATGATAACGGCAATATAAGTGCATTAACCAATAGAAAGAATGTCATCGTCTTAGCGGATGAAGCACATCGAAGCCAATATGGGTTTAGTGCTAAAGTTGTTAAATCGCAAGATGAAGCATTTGAAAAATATGGTTATGCAAAATACTTAAGAGATTCACTACCAAATGCATCATATATAGGTTTTACAGGTACACCTATTGAAACCACAGATAAGAACACAAGAGCTGTTTTCGGTGATTATATTGATATTTACGATATGTCACGAGCAGTTGAAGATAAAACAACCGTTAAGATATTCTATGAAAGTAGAATTGCTCAGATCGACTTTACAGAAGAGTATGATTTGATTGATGAAAACTATGATGAAATCACGGAATATCAAGAAGAAACTCAAAAAGAAGGTTTAAAACGTAAGTGGGCAAGATTAGAAGCAATTGTTGGTTCTACTTCAAGAATTAAGACAGTTGCAAAAGATATCGTTGAACACTTTGAAAAAAGACAATCAACCATGGAAACACCAGTAGGTAAAGCCATGGTTGTTGCGATGTCTAGAAGAATTGCTGTTGAACTTTATGAAGCCATTGTTAAACTAAGACCAGAATGGCACTCAGATGATGTCTTAAAAGGTAAGATTAAAGTTGTTATGACTGGGTCATCCAGTGATCCTGAAGCATGGCAAAAACATATTGGTACTAAGCAAACTAGAGAAACATTATCTGAACGAATGAAAGATAATAATGATGAACTTGAATTAGTCATTGTACGAGATATGTGGTTAACTGGATTTGATGTCCCAAGTATGCACACAATGTATATCGATAAACCGATGCAAGGTCATAACCTTATGCAAGCTATCGCTAGAGTTAACCGTGTATTCAAAGAAAAACAAGGCGGACTTGTTGTTGACTATATTGGAATTGCAGATCAACTAAAGAAAGCCCTAATGCAATATACAGATAACGATAGAGAACAAGTCGGTGTAGATACTGCACTAGCTGTTTCAGTCATGTTAGAAAAGCTAGATATTGTAAGAGATATTCTACATCAACATGATTATTCAAAATACTTTGGTGACCGATACAGCGAAAAACTCCAAGTTATTATGGAAACCATTGATTTTGTTATAGGTTTAAGAGAAGAAAGAAAAAACGACTTCTTAAAGTTTGTTTCAGAACTTTCAAAAGCCTATTCACTATGCTCTACAACAGAAGAAGCAGAAAAACACAACGTTGAGATTGGGTTCTTTAAATCAGTACGTGCAGGTATTATTAAACTATCAACAGATACAAGTAAAAAGAAATCAGTAGATCAACTTGATTCAGAACTTAACCAATTGATTTCTAAATCACTTAAATCAGATAAAGTCATTGATATCATGGCTGAAATTGGATTATCAAAACCTGATATCTCGATTCTTTCGGAAGAATTCTTAGAAGAGTTCAAGAAGATGGATCACAAGAATGTTGCGATTGAACTCTTGAAACGACTCATTAAAGGCAAACTTAAAATGATAGCTAGAAAGACGATTGTTCAATCGAGACAGTTCTCTGAACTATTAGAAGATGCACTTGCTAAATATCAAGCTAGATTAATAGATTCTACAGTCGTTATTCAAGAACTGATTGAACTAGCTAAAGACATAACCAAAGCAGCTGAAGCAGGCAAAGAATCAGGTTTAACTGAGGATGAGTTTGCATTCTATGAAGCATTATCATCGAACATGACTGCAAAAGAAGTCATGGGAACAGACATCTTAAAGGAAATCGCTAAAGAACTAACTAAAAAGATTAAGTCGAGTACCACAATTGACTGGAATATTAGAGATTCTGTTAGAGCAAAAATAAGATTTGAAATCAAAGTTTTACTTAAGAAGTATAATTATCCACCAGATGACCCAACAGATCCTAATAATTACGATAAATCTGTACAGTTGATTATGGAACAAACGGAACTTGTTTGTGAAAATGAGTTTAATAATTAAATTGAACGAGAGTGTTTGATTGGAGAAGCACGTGAAATTATATAAATACCGCTCTATTAAAAATAAAGAAACATTCAATTACTATTTAAAAGCTCTATCAGAGGGCTATTTATGGTTTGCCGACATCAAAAGTTTAAACGATCCATCTGACTCAATGATTTATTATAATAAAGAGAAAGAGGAAGAGCTTTTTCAAGCATATATATCAAAGAATAAACCCAAGATCTATCGAACTTTTATAAAGCGCTTATACAGTAAAGTTCCACAAATTGAAAAATCTATTGATCCAATCACTGATGATCAGTTACTTGCCATTGAGGATATGATGAATAATGGAACCTTTAATAATTTGCTTTTTAATAGTGGTGCTACAGATGAAGACATTACTAATTTCGAAACAGCACATAAAGATGTGCAGAGGCAATTCCAACAACATGAAGACATGTTTAGAAAAAAGTTAGAACCAATTTTTGCGTTTAACGATACATACCGACACAATATTAAAGTGTTTAGTATGTCTGATTCATTCGATAACAAGCATTTATGGAATGAATATGCAGAAAATTATGGATTTTGTATTGAGTATGATTCTGATTTGATCACTGATGAAATGAAAGATTTAATGGACCTGAATCCTGTTATATACTCAGATAAACGTGATCATTTCTCTTGGTTACCGTTGTTTTTATTAGCATTCCAACTTGAGAATAAAGAAATACTAAAAAACGAGTTAGAACAAAATCTCAGGAATCAGCTATTATTAAAAGGAATGACTTGGAGTAAAGAAAAAGAGTATAGGTTTTTCAGCAACGGGGGCAATAAAGTGTATGCCAATATTGTTACGGGTATTATTTTGCATAAAAATATACTGGGAACAAAGGAAGCAAATCAACTCATAAAACTAGCAAATGATAGAAAATGGATACTATATTCATGGGATAATAATTCTAGGCTAGTTTCGTATCAAAGTAACATAAGTGATAAAGACAAATGAAAATATAGAAGAATTATCAAAAAGAAACACGTAAACATAGATAATATTATCAATTAGTAATTTTTAACTTCAAGTAGTGTAGCGATGTGGAGGATATATTTGAACAGTGATGAACCGTCAAACTTTTAGCGTCGAGACAACACTTAGACGAAATATTCACAATTTTGGTCAAATTAATGATTTTTACTACGTGTTTTCATCATTACTATATTAAACATTCGAAACCACAATTTCTAATAGACATAGTAAGCAATAATAAGAGAACCTATTAGAACAATCGTTGAAATTGAAAAATCATACACTTTTCACACCAATGGTTTTTAGAACTATACCGACTATGTATACCAATTTCAATTAATGAGTCTCATATATTGATTCTATTAAGATAAAACGACAGGAGAAAAATAAGATGATGAGCGAAAAAGTACAAAGCAATATTGATTCGTGGAAGAAGAGCCTTTTAGATATAACAGCTAGAAATCAAGCAGTTAATTTTAAACGCAAAAAGTCATCTACTCTTGAAATCATTTATCCATCAATAGAGGAATTATTAAACAAGCAAGTGAATGCTAAAAGAGTTATGTTTGCTGAAATGTTTGATGATGAAGAAGAGGATGAAGAGATAGCAAATCTTTTTGAAGAAGACGAAGAAGATTTTATTACAATATCTGGCATAAAACTACCAATTAAGGATATTTATTCGAAGCCAGAACTAATACCTGCGATAAAAAACTATCTGAGGAATAAAAAGGAGAATTTAATTTTTTCTAATTGTAATAATAAAACACAAAGAAAAATCCTCAGAAATTTAATGAAGAAAGCTAGAACATTTAAAGAAGAAAATGCAATTAATGTTCTATATGTAGCAATCGGATATTTAGAATGGTATGAAAGTAAGGATAGCGAAGAAAGTCACAAAGCACCATTACTATTTTTGGCTGCCGAATTATCACAAGACTCGTTTGATGCACCTTTTAGAATTACTTTCCCTGAAGGAGATTTGCTACTTAATGATTCATTGCTAAGAAAATTATCACAAGATTATAAAATTGACATTTCATATGATACAGATCAAGAGGATTTAAGTTTATTTGAGGTATACCAAAATTACAAAGAGTATATATATGCCAAGATATCAGATAAAAGATGGAAAATTTACGATGAGAGCGATTTAAGTATTTTTAGTTTTTCGAAAATAAATATGGTCAAAGATTTGGAAGAAAACGCTCAACGAATAAGTGATAATCCTCTTATTCAGCAACTCGTAGGTGATTACGACGCTATCGAATTTGACGATATTTATGGTGAAGAAGATATTGATAGAATCATTGAACCTCAAAACTATTACCACATCTTAGACGCCGATTCCTCACAAGAGATAGCCATTCAATCTGCCATCGCTGGAAAAAGCTTTGTTCTACAGGGTCCGCCAGGTACGGGGAAATCACAGACCATCACAAATATTATTACTGAATTAATTGCCAGAAACAAGAAAGTTCTATTTGTAGCGGAAAAAAAAGCCGCTTTAGATGTTGTCTATAATAATCTAAAAAAGATAGGGTTGAATGATTACGCATTACCAATTCATAACTCTAAACTGGATAAAAAAGAGGTATTAAGAGAATTAGCAACTACCTTAGAAAAAGGACAACACTCTATTGATGTTGATGGTCAGTTTTCTAACGATCAAATCCACAAATATTTAAGTGCTAAAAACGAACTTATTGAATACCCAAAAGCGATCCTTCAAAAAAGATACCCCATCAACAAATCACTATATCAATTATATGGACTTTCGCTAAAATACGATAAATACTGTGAAGTACCTTTCAACATAAAGAATTTAAATAAAATTGACGATAAACAGCTTCAGTCTATTGAAACTGTAATTAATACTTTCTTCAATGCCAATTCGGCTGTTAATTATGACTCGAGAAATCACCCACTGTATGCTTTTAAATATGATAATCTGTCAATTCAGGAAAAAGAAGAAATCCAAAATGAAATCAATGAAAGTATAAGCATTATTAGTTCATTGCTCATAGATGTTGAAAATTTAGATCTTTTTATAATCAACAATCAACTGATAAATACTGAATTAGAGCTATATGTGAACTTTTTAAAGCATATGCAGACACTTGTTCAACTTGATAGATACACATATAATCAGGAAAACGTTGAAATAGATATTGAAAACTATCAGTCGCTAATAGATTTAGAGGAAGAAATGTTTCAACATAAAACTCGAATTGAAGAAATTTCTGATATAGAAATCACAAAACTAGATACCAATAAATATAAAAGAATCGTAAAAACAAACAACACGTTTATGAAACGTCTTTTCTCTTCGGAGTATAGGAAGGTAAGAAGGGATTGCACACTATATTTAATAGAATCGAAGATAAAATATCCTGATTTATTGAATCTTTTAAACACATCGGATGAATACAATCGACTTTCAGAGAAACATAGACAGCTAGTCAATAAATTGGTATTCAAGACAGAACAAATGAATCTTTTTCAAAATTTATCTAAATTAAGATGGATAAAAGAATATAGAATTCTACTGGCTTCAATTAATGTAATTGTTCCACAAGAGATGTTTTTAATAATAGAAAAGTATTTGGCTAACAAGAAGGAATACGATGAACGAATAAATCATTTGAACATTAAATTAAGTAAATACAATGAATTATATAATAAAGTCAAATTACACTTTGATAAATCAAGATTGAATTTGGATGAATTGCATTTGTCCGAACAAAAAAGTTATTTTGAAAGCATTAGTGGAGATTTTAATCGAATAGAAGAAATCCTTTCATTTAATTTTGCTCTGGTAAAATGTAACCAATTAAAACTAGATGATTATTGTGAAAAAATAGTTCAATTGGAAATCAAGAAAAATTACATAGAAATTTTTTACAAACGATTCTATATGTTATTGGTTGATGACTATTTGAGAGTTCTATTGCCAGGATTTAACGGATCTACTATGGATGCAGCAAGAGGGAATTTCAAAGATGCTGAAGCAATAATACAGCAGATGGCAAAATCTAATATCGAACGTAATATTAACAATGGAATACCTAATTATAATGGTGTAGAAGGGTATAATATCGAAGTATCTACATTGAGAGCAGAAGCTAATAAATCTAGGAAAATATTACCATTTAGAGTGCTCTTTAGTAGGATACCTAACCTGATCACACAGCTAAAACCGTGTTTAATGATGTCACCGTTATCTGTTAGTACATTCTTAAGAGGGACAAACATGATTTTCGATACAGTTATTTTCGATGAGGCTTCACAAGTCAAACCGGAAAATGCAATAGGAGCTATTTTTAGAGCAAAGCAAGTTATTGTTACTGGTGACAAAGAACAACTACCACCTACTAATTTTTTCCAAAACGTTGGTGAAGATGAAGTTAATAACGATGATAATTATGATACGACATCATTTGACTCTATCTTAGAAGTATCTAGTAGTTTTATTCATTCAATTAAATTAAGATGGCATTATCGTTCAAAGTTTGAGGAGTTAATACGTCCTTCAAACAAAGAGATTTACAAGGATCTTGTTTCATTTCCTTCGATTAGTAAACCAAACGAATACGAAGGCATTAAATATGTGTATGTTAATGGTTTGTATTCTGAAAGAAAAAATGAAGTCGAAGCAGACAAAGTAATCAACACCTTGGCAGATATTATTGAAACATATGGAATAAATAAATCGGTTGGAATAGTAACTTTTAATAATGAACAGCAGTTGCTCATAGAAAGAAAAATTAATCATTTTAGAAGAATAAACCCCCATTATGAAGAGTTTTTCACTAACAATGAGAATGAACCGTTCTTTATCAAAAACATTGAAACTGTTCAAGGGGATGAAAGAGACATCATTATAATCAGTATTGGTTATGGTCCTGACGGTAAGGGTAAAATATCAATGAATTTTGGTCCTTTAAATCAGGCAAACGGCTACAGACGGTTGAATGTCGCTGTAACAAGAGCTAAGACTTGTCTTGTTTTAGTAACATCAATTAGGGGAACTGATATTGATTTAAATAGAACGGAGTCTCGAGGAGTAAGATTTCTTAAACATTATCTTGAATATGCGGAGTTTGGTGAAGATGATAAAGTTGATAATCTCGATGATTTAGCTAATTTCGACAGCCCATTTGAAGAAGACGTCTATAATGAATTGTCAAATTTGGGTTATGATATTCGAAAACAGGTTGGATGTTCAGGATATCGCATTGATTTGGCGGTCATTGATCCAAAAAATCCATCAAAGTATCTACTTGGTATTGAATGCGATGGAGCAACGTATCATTCCTCAAAATCCGTTAGAGATAGGGACAGATTAAGGCAACAAGTTTTAGAAGATAGAAATTGGACTATCTATAGAATATGGTCTACAGATTGGATAAAAAATAAGAAATCTCAAATTGAAAAATTGGACAAGTTTATCAAAAATATCGATACAACATTTACTAAGTCGATAATTGATGTTTTACCAGTAATTCCTGTTCTATCAAGAAAAAAAGAGGAGTCCAAAATTGCGTTTGAGATTTATCCTAATTACGTTCAGTTAACTCAAATTTATGAATCAAACCTTTATGCAAATCAAATACAAAATCATATTCTAGAAATTATAGAAAGAACAACACCAATTCATCAAGCTGAACTTAAACGAATTGTACCTTATTTTTGGGGAAGACAAAAGTATACAAACGTTGTCGATGATAAAACTTACGAAATATTAAGTGATTTAGTGAAAAAAGGCAAAATAAAAATTAAAGATCAATACATCATACATACGAATACACCAATAAAATTCCGGGAAACAACAGATAATAGCAGTAGAAGAGAATTTATCAATATCCATCCAGAGGAACTTAAAGATGGAATTATGCAAATACTCAGCGTTACCAGAAAAATGGATCTAGATGGACTGCATTCTATGATTGTAAGGTTGTGTGGATTTCAATCATCATCAGCTAGAATTAGAGAATATATAGATGAGATTATTTTAAGTTTAAAGAGAGCAAGAAAGATTAGAGTTACGGATGATTCATTTATAGAGATACATATTTAAAATCTTAGAGTTATAATAAATGCTAGTTGTGTTTAAAAAACGGGTTTCTTACCTGCAAATGAACGTAATCTAACTATTTGTTTTTGTAAAAAACAATCTCTTATACCAACGCTTTTCTGAAGTATACTAAATTGAGTGATATTAAAATGTTTTACACTCGGTAGATAACTGTTATCATACATAGACACTCCTGTCGACCTTTATTGAATCCCCTTCCAAGGAATATACTTATCCCGAGTTACATATATTCGTAAATACGACTAAAAACTGAAGTAAGACTGAAATAAACGTGTTATAATAGCTTGAAAGTGAGTGATAACTTGAAAACTAAAACACACACAACCAATGAAAAGCTTGCGATAGCATCTGTTAATTACGTACGAAAAAAAACCAGTCTTAATCGAGGACTTTACACCCTGGTTGCTAGTATTAAGAATGATGATGGATCGACAACACCGTCAAATTTTGACAAGTCAATGATTCTTGCTTTTGATCCGACATTTCTTAGTCAGTCATCAGAAAGAGAAATCATGAAAGTGGCTTTCTTAGAAGCTTATAAGGCGTATATGTATTACATGGTTCTAAGAAATGACATGGGGTTACAAACAGCTGAATTTAATGAAGATGAACTCTCATTATTTAGTACTGAGTTTGAATTAGGTGAAATCACCGAATCAACTGCCGTCTATCAAGTGGCAAGTCAGTATTCAAGTAAGCTTCTTAGTGAAATTAGTAAGAGTAATCTGACTGCCAGTAACCTCATTAAGAATTACTACGGCTTATATAACACAAGAGAAAGAAATACACTAATCAAATCAGTATGACCACACGAAGAAATACATCTTTGTGTGGTTTTCTTTTTGCTTTAGTGATACGATCACTTCTTATTGTCAATAGCGTTTCGATAAAATGAAAATAGTGGTGAGCGTATAAAATAGCACGTCTCATATAAAGTGAAAACCTTTAGGGCCCAAATCGGCTATCTAGAGGTTTCTTTCATTTTAAATTGTGTCTTGATGTTGTCATCCCATGGGAGTAAATGCGCCATCAACTTAAACTTCTCGTTTAATTTGACTGGGTCTTGATTGTCACTCTCAAACAATTGAATCTTATAAAGGTTTTCAAATAGGTACGCTAAGTACTTATTTGTTTCTAGTTCGTTTGTTTTTGCTGTTTGAATGATACTCATATAGATGCTTGATGCCTTTCGCATCTTTTTCAGTATTAGAGCTTAAGTTGTTCTTTCGGTTAATAACGAAAGGATTGATTCCTCGCTCAGCTAAATTATTATCGATTGGGATATGACCGTCGCTTAAATAAGTACACGTTAAGGAAAAAAGATAATTTTCACATTCAGCACTTGACAAGTTTTTTTGTTTGAATATAATAATAATCGGATTGGCAAACCAAAACATAGAGTGCCAGAAACGGAGGGATTAATGTGATTAAACCATTAGAGGATTATGTCGTTCTCTCGGTGAAGAAAGAAGAAAAAACCACAGCAAGTGGCATTATTCTTACAGCTGAAGATAAAGACAGACCAGCCATTGGTAAAGTGATTTCAGTAGGTCCTAAAGTGGATAACATTAAAGAAGAAGACGAAGTCATTTATGGAACCTACGCTGGAACTAAGGTCAAGCTTGAACAAGTAGAATACTTATTAGTTCAGGCCAAAAACATTCTAGCTATTTTGGAAAAATAAACGATCTAAAAGGGGGTACTTTCAATGAGTAAAGAAATTCGTTATGGTAAAGATGCAAAATCAGCTTTATTAAAAGGGGTAGACTTACTTGCCGATGCAGTAAAAGTCACCCTAGGTCCAAAAGGAAGAAATGTTGTATTAGACAAAGGCTATGGATCGCCATTGATAACAAACGATGGGGTGTCTATTGCTAAAGAAATTGAACTCAAAGATCCTTATGAGAATATGGGTGCTAAGCTTCTTTATGAAGTTGCGTCAAAAACAAATGACGTTGCGGGTGATGGAACAACCACTGCTACAATCTTGGCACAATCGATTATTCATAAGGGATTTAAAGCAATCGATAATGGAGCAAACCCAGTTTTAGTTAGAGAAGGTATCGAGCGAGCAGGAAAAGAGGTTGCAAAAAAACTCTTAGAAAAGTCAAGACCAGTAGAAACAAGAGAAGATATCGAAAATGTCGCTAGCATTAGTGCATCTTCTAGAGAAATTGGTAAGATAATCGCAGAGGCAATGGACCGTGTTTCAAAAAACGGTGTCATTTCAGTAGACGAATCTAAGGGGTTTGAAACAGAACTAGAAGTAGTTGAAGGTATGCAATACGACAAAGGGTATGTTTCGCCATACTTTGTCAATGATAGAGAAACGATGAGCGTTGAATTAGAGAATCCATATGTCTTAGTGACTGATCAAAAAGTGTCTACTATTCAAGATATATTGCCCATCTTAGAACAAGTAGTAAAAGCGAACAAACCATTGCTCATTATTGCAGAAGACATTGAAAATGAAGTCACCTCAACGTTAATTCTTAATAAACTAAGAGGTACATTTAATGTCGTTGCTACAAAAGCACCAGGATTCGGTGATAACCAAAAAGAGATATTAAATGACATTTCAATTCTTACAGGAGCAACTCTCTACGCAAAAGACCTTCAAATGAAACTACAAGATTTGAAGCTTGAGGATCTTGGTTTTGTTCATAAAGCAGTCGTTAAGAAAGACTCAACGACATTGATTGGTGGACAAGGCGATAAACAATCAATTGAGGCACGTATCAATGAGATTCAAGCACAAATAACGGTCACAACGTCTGAGTATGATAAAAAACGCCTACAAGAACGTTTGGCAAAATTGGCAGGCGGGGTTGCGGTTATTAAAGTTGGAGCTGCCACAGAGTCTGAACTTAAAGAAAAGAAATTACGTATTGAAGACGCACTTAATGCAACCAAGGCTGCAATTCTTGAAGGTATTGTCACTGGTGGAGGCTCTGTTCTAGTAAGCATCCAATCAGAATTAAAACAAGTGCTTAAAGATACAAACATCGATGTATACAAAGGCATATTGGCGGTATTAGACTCACTATCGCAACCACTTTATCAAATTGCTGAAAATGCGGGATTCGATGGTCAAGACATTCTAGAAGAACAACGCAAACAAGAAAACGATTTTGGTTTCGATGCGAAGGAAGGTCATTTTGTAAATCTAATGAAAGAAGGCATCATTGACCCAACAAAGGTAACGAGAAATGCCATCTTGAATGCATCAAGTATTGGAGCATTAATGATTACTTCTGAGGCTGCCGTCGTAGAAATCAAGGAAAAAGAATTGCCAATGAGTAACGTACCAATGTATTGATAGTAAGTTTTGAAGACTTTTTAATAATACCCATTTTTGGATGGGTATTATTTCATTTATGAAGTGATTTAGATATATACGTTTTATCATAGTTTGAAAGTGAATGATAACTTGAAAACTAAAACACACACAACCAATGAAAAGCTTACGATTACATCTGTTAATTACGTAAGAAAACATACCGGTCTTAATCAAGGACTTTATCCCTTGATTGCTAGTAGTGAACTACCCACCACTTAATCGAAGTGGGGGCTTCCTATCCAAACCGATGTACCCACCAGTGACTCAATAGGCTATCCCCGTAGTCCCTACGGTTCTGAATCCTTTTATAACTGAAATGCTAACTTATATTGTCTTAATCCTTCTCTGTTGATATTGATCGCTGCGTTATGATCTCTATCAAGATGTAACTCACAATTTGGACAATAATAGACTCTCTCAGATAACTTCAAATCTGTTTTGATGTCCCCACAACAACTACATCTCTTAGATGATGGATACCACTGATCCATCATCATCAGGCTTTTACCCTGTGTTTCTAACTTGTACTTTAAGAAGGATACAAATCTAGTCCAACCAAATCTAGATATCTGTTTGGCGTAATATGGACTTGTTTGAGACATATCTATCAGATTCAAACCTTCTACACTCACCAAATCATAACGCTTGGCTATCGCGTTAGATAGTTTATGTAGGAAGTCATCTCTTTTATGTTTGATTCTTTCATATAACAAGGCGATTTCTAATGCCTTCTTATCATAGTTACTAGACCCTTTGACTCTTCTAGATAAACTTCTTTGAAGGACTCTAAGTTTGTTAAAGTCTGTTTGTATGACTTTAGGATAGTCCATCTTGAATCCTTCACTATCGACATAAAAATGAGTCATTGAGAAATCTAGTCCTATGGCATCTTTGACTACTTGTTTCTGAATCTCTTTTTGGTATTCATATAGAATAGAGACATAATACTTACCTGTACTACTCTTTGATACAGTTACGCTTTTGAGAATCATCTCACTCGGTATGGTTCTGTGTTGTTTGATCTTCACTTCACCCAGTTTAGGTAACTTGATATAGCCTTTTAATAGAACGATATTATTATTCACTAGATTGGTTGTATACCCATAGTCTTGTTTCTTAGAACGAAACTTTGGTCGTTCTTGTTTATGATTGAAGAACTGTTTAAAGGCTTTTTCTAAATTGAGTTGGGTATTGGCTAAAGATAACGAATCGACATCTTTTAAAAAGGGATAGTCATTCTTATACTGAGCTGGTGTAAGATGAAGGCTATTTTTAGTGAGTTCATAATGTCTCTGTTTATCTTCTAACATCTTATTCCATAAAAAGCGATTATGGCCTAAGGTCATATGAATCAAAATCTTTTGAGATTCATTGGGATAGATACGAAACTTAAAGGCTTTGTTCATCCGGTTCACCCTGACTTTCGATATACTGTTTGATTACTTCAATCGGTGCACCACCCGAAGTTAACAAACAAAAACTTTGACTCCAAAAGTAAGACTTCCATAGTTGTTTACGAACGGATTCAAATTCTTGTTTGATTAATCGAGATGAAGCGGTTTTGTAAGCATTGATGAATTTGGATAATTCTGTTTTAGGATGACTTCTAAATAGAATATGAACATGATCAGAATCGTGATTCCACTCAATAAGTGTAATATGATAGTTAGAAGCGATATTTTCAAAAATCTCTTTAGCGCGATTAGAGACTTCATCATTGAAGACTCGACGTCTATATTTGGTGACTAAAATCAAGTGATACCATAACATAAAGACTGAATGTGCGTTGGTGTCTAATTTTATCATAATAAGGCCTTCTTTCATATTACATACCAAGTGTATAAGATATTTATATTATATCATATTTTATATATAATAATCAATCTCAAAAATAAAAAGAATCAATTCATCCAGCTACTTGTAGAGGAAGGGGACTTCTTGATTGTGTTGTTAAAAATGACGATGGATCGACAACACCGTCCAATTTTGACAAGTCAATGATTCTTGCTTTTGAACCGATATTTCTTAGTCAGTCATCAGAAAGAGAAATCAAGAAAATAGCTTTCTTAGAGGCTTATAAGGCGTATAGGTATTACATGGTACTAAGAAATGACATGGGGTTACAAACAGCTGAATTTAATGAAGATGAACTCTCATTATTTAGTACTGACTTTGATGCTGGGGAAATCACCGAATCAACAATAATCCATCAACTAGCTAATCAGTATTCGAAGAAGCTTCTTAGTGAAATTAGTAAGAGTAATCTGACTGCCAGTAACCTCATTAAGAATTACGACGGCTTATATAACACAAGAGAAAGAAAACACTAATCAAATCAGTATGACCACACGAAGAAATACCATCTTTGTGTGGTTTTCTTTTTATTTTAGTGATACGATCACTTCTTATTGTCAATAGCGTTTCGATAAAATGAAAATAGTGACAAATACGCCCTACCAATTTGTTTCAATTAAAGAGATAATGTGAGTATGTAAGACATATTTACAAAAAGTAATATGCACACTCGCATTAGGAGCTGCTTATTCGTTGTTGGAAAAGAGAAATAATTAGTTTATGTGCATCCAACGATCACAGAAGACGCGAACTACATATTATACGAGGAGCAATAGCCACACAATTAGATAATAAATAATAGAGGCATATGAGCTATAGTTAACATTATCAACTATGGACGTGTGTATGACGATGATTTTTACAACATTAGTTAAATGATTGGGGTGATGGATATGTCCAAATTAAGGGTAGTCTGACGAGGATGAATCTTTAAATGAATTATCAAAAATGACATAAGGGAGATTAAAAAATGAAACGTTTTTTTGATATTTACAAGAAGTTCTTTTTTACGCTTGTGATGTTATTCACATTGGTTTCTTTTGGAACCCTGATTAATAGCACAGAAGTATATGGAAATGTGCCTGCAGAAGTAGGGTCAGAAACATATTTTGACAACTATCAATGGTTGTTGATGGTTCAAAAATGGAGAGACAAGAATGTGGTCATCAAACGTAGTGACTCAACTGTAATGACTGAAGTCAACAAAAAATATATTACTTCAGGAGACAACGCAACCTCTGTAAATCAGAGTGTTGGTTATAGTTATACAGCACGTGTTGGGCATCAAATCAGTGCGAAAGTGAAAACAAAAATAAAAGTATTTGAATTAGAAGCGGGCTATACATTTTCCGCAGAAGTGTCACAAACCTATTCTGCCACATTGAATATTCCGCCAAAATCAATGATTGTCTTATACACGTACGACAAACGTGTCCGTAATACGCGTTTAACAGTTGATAAGACACAACAGCAGTATTATCTAAAAAATTGGGTTCTTGGTTGGCATGATGACGGCTATATTGGGCAATCGACAGAATATGTTTATGAATTTGATGGCGTCACATTCTTATTTGTACAATCTTAAATTAATCAGTGTTAAGAGGGGGATGATTACCCCCCCTCTTAACTCACTTTATTTGAACGGAGAAAGCTATGAAATCAAAAATAGTATTTACATCGATTATTACAATCAGTATTCTCGCTTTGATTATTACAGGTATTGCTTTGTTACAAAACGATAAAAACCCATGGACCCAAGGAATTTACTTTAGAGAGCAATTTGGATATTCTGTTTTCATTGATGAAACACCTACCATTGAAATCTACTATTTTAATGTTCAAACAGCCGAAGATCCACTTAAGAATAGAAGTGTAGTCTTGTTTACGAATCAACAAGAGCCACTTTCGACCACCTTGATTGATTCAGAAGTGATACGTGAGAATAAACATTTTGTAGAACACAAGTTAGTAGTTCAAATTGATATGGTTAATCAAGTAAAGATCATCGATAGTATACGCTTCTATCAAGGATCAAACTACGAGGATTATCCGATTGGTAACTATACAGTTCAACAGGTAGAAAGAACTGCTGAAATACCAAGGCATTTAGAGTTATCATACGGGATGTCGATGGTTGATGGGTATGACTTAAGTATTAAAAACATTTCAAATGAAACACAATCCGTCACAATCATAAGCAATCATGAGCTCTATACGCCAAAACAAATAACACTAAATATTAATGCGGATGATACCGTATTGACAACCATTTCGCTGACACAATATGCTGATAATCCCTATGCTATTTATCATCTTCGACCGCTCATTACATTTAAATCGACGACAACTGAAGTTGTTTATCAAAACACGGTGATTGTTCCAGGTATCGAGATGTCAGTGATGAATATCAAAGACGTACTAATGTTTGTGAATCAGAAAATTGAGGGAAATCATGATAAAAATTGAACGGGTCAGTCATAAATATAATCTTGGTTTAAGCAATGAAGTAAAGGCATTGAATAATGTTTCTTTTTCGATAAATGATGGCGATTTCATCGGAATTATCGGCCATTCTGGTAGTGGGAAAACAACCCTGTTAAATGTGATCAGTGGGTTATTAAAGCCCAGTGAAGGTAGTGTTACCTATGACGATAAAGAAATCTACCATCTAGCGATGAATCACACATCACAATTTCGTAATCGAAACATCGGGTTTATTTTTCAAGATTACTATTTAGAGCCTAAGTTCACAGCATTTGAAAATGTCAGTATACCGTTGATGCCACAAAAAGAATGGTCATTAAAAGAAATTGAATCTAAAGTCAATGAAGCGTTAGACTTAGTTGGACTAGCACATAGAAAACACCACAAAGCATACCAACTTTCAGGTGGTGAGAAACAAAGGGTAGCAATCGCAAGGGCGATTGTGACAGATGCGAAAGTGCTTTTCGCTGATGAACCGACAGGGAACTTGGATTCAAAGAATAGTCACGAAATTATGAATCTACTTAGAAACCTGAATAAACAGGGGAAAACCATCGTTTTAATCACACATAAAAATGAAGATACGATCGGTTTATCCAAAGTTTTGTTCCTAAAAGACGGGACAGTTCAATAACATGAGAAGACAATATTATGCAAAACTTATGCTAAGAAAACTTTTTCGTAACGCCCCTTTTCTGGTGTTTCAAATGATTACCATGATGATTCTATTTTCGTTTGGATTAGCGATTTTTTCTTTCGGTTTAAATATGGTTTCGTATACGAATGATTTTTTGTGGCATCATCGTTATTATCAATCCATTACCTTCGAGGGGTCAAATGACGCTCTAGCGTCCATCCTTTTTGATTTGAAACTATCTTCGTCTGAAGAAAAACGGATCATTTATAGCACTGCTTTTGAAGCACAAGATGGTTTAGAGATAGATTTACCTGATGATATCCATACGATCGGTGTTTTTGATAATACTACCTTTATGCTAGATGCAGAAGAAAACGAAAAGTTTTATAGCTTGGTTGATAAAACTCAATCTACTAGTCCTTATGTAGTAATTAGTTATGATATGGCATTGCTAATCAGTCATCAAATGTCTGTGTCAATAATGGATTTAAGTCAAAAAAAATTGACAATTACCAACAAAACTGAGATTAAGCACTATCCGATTCAACTAATTTTAAATGAAGATTATACACAACGTATCAGACAATTCACACCATTATCGATTTTTGTTAATGATGTTGACATTAAAGACGACATGAATTATATCACCATTCAATATCATACAATCCAAGATTTAATAGAGGCGAAACGTCACGCATCTGCCATCGATGTTGATATGCATGAGTCTGTCGATACGATACTTAACATGGCGTCTTATGCTCAAATCGTATTAATCATCACAGGCGTTGTTAGCTTTATCTTATTGATCGCCATCAGTGGTTTAATGTATACCTCAATTCATGCGAATTATATTGACGACATGCCCTTTTATACCATGTTAAAACTGTTGGGTATCTCAAATACGCAACGCACATTCTTTTTGATTTTTAAATCATACATGGCAGGATATCTATCTTTCGTGTTAGCCGTGTTTAGCGCTAGTACATTATTAAAGTGGGTTAATCACTGGGTTGATATGTCAATTTTATTTGGTGATTTGGGATATGAGATGCTATCCTTAAATTCAATAAGCGTGTTCAGTTCATTCTTACTGATTACAGTGGTATACGGCTTCCTGTTTAGAGGCGTTTATAAACGATTTGTGACAACAACAATTGATAGCTATTACATAAGTGAGTTGAGTCGATTATGAAGAAAATGCTCTGGATTTCCAAAAAAATCAACCAACGTTATAAAAAATCCACTCGTAACTTTAGCATTGGGATGATTCTATCATCAATCATGGTTTTATTGCTTATATCAATTAGCATCGCGACTAACCAAATATTTTCCCAAATCAGTGAAGATAATTTGGATGCGAAAGAAATTCGTATATTCAATACCAAAAAAGATGACTTTGGCAACACAGTCCCGTCAGAGATTGATAGACAGTTATTAGTGTCTATGAATATTCATCCAGATATTGATCAAATAGTACATCAAACCCAACTACTTGGTGAACCTTATTCTATCGGTATCGACGGATATGATATTCAAGCAGGGATCTATATTAATGGGATTGATGTAGATTATCATTCATTCACAAAAAAAGAACGGTCAAATTTAACATCCAATGTTATGAATAGTCCAATCATTAGCGGCAGAGACTTTGAGTCATTAGATACCAAAAAAGCACTTGTCGATGAAAATTTTGCAATTAGTATTGGGTATGAACAGGTTTCCTCAATCCTAGGGAAGACTTTTACATTATCAATGGGTGCTGTTGACATCACGCAAATTGAAATCATCGGGGTATATACCTATCAATTGGGTACAGTTCCAACGTTCTTAATGTCCTATAATTTGGTTGATTTTCAAAACGACATTTTAGTATATGGGTATAATAGTCCGTTCTTATATAGTGACGATATCATTCAAGAGATGAGGTTATTAGTCACTGATGAAACAACCTATAACGAACGAGCGATTATCGATGTAAAGTACATTAAACGTGTTATTAATGTGTATGAGTGGATCGATGGACAAGTAGACAACACGCTTTCTTCTATACTACAAGAAACTCAAAAAATGGTCGATCAAATGAGTATTGTGATTATCCTCTTAAGTATTGTCATTATCGCCATAGTGTTAATCTCATTATTAAGTATAATTAGCCATACGCTAGCGAAACTGATTGCACAAAGACATTTTTTAAGGATGTTAATATTGATGGGGTACAGTTTTAAACAAATTATTTTAATCTACACGTTAGAACTATTGTATGTCATGATGAAAATCATTGTGATATATACCACAATCACTTACTTATTCAGCTTAATCATAGAGTTCTTGTTAAAACCATCCTATCAAGTACTTGTTCCGAGTCTAAATAATGTATTCATTCTTGCTCCAATTTATTGGGCTTCATACACGCTATCCATAATTATATTAACGTCCACCATGATAATGTCGATTACAGCAGTAACTTTAATCCGATTTAATCGAAAGAAGGCGTATCTACAATGATAATTACTCGAGAACCCAAAATCAAAATCATCGGTTTAGTTGTCTATTTAATAGTATCCATTATAATGTCAAAATGGGTGATTCCTTTTTACCTAGATACGACAAATCCAAATAGCGACTTATCCTTCTTTACCGTAACATTCATTGGTCAAATCTTTGCATTTGGATTGCCGTTATATGTATTAGTCAAGTGGGTTAGAATAACAAGAAACCATTCGATAGAAAAAAGTCAAATATATGAGATACCGAACAAACCATTAATTAATAAGCAATCATTAAAGTATATTTTATGGGTAGTCCCCGTCTATTTGGTGGTCAAATTATTGAGTGAATCCTTGATGCTAGGTCTCTATTATTTCAATGGGTCTAGTAATCTAGCAGTCGATATACAGCACCCTAACGCTCAAAGCTTCTTCATCATTGTATTATTAGTTGCTATTATCCCAGCGATAATTGAGGAAATCACTTACCGTGGGTTATATTTTGACACTTACAGAGATGATAAGTTTAAATTTGTTTGTATTTCGACACTTGTGTTTATGTTTTCTCATAGCAATCCAATATCCATCTTTACGGCATTGATTCTTTCTAGTTATTTTAGTGTGGTAATCATTCGAACTCAAAGTATCAAACTGGTGATTATACTCCACTTCTTATTTAACTTGATTTCATTATGGGTTTCGAATTATGTGGTGTTCCCATTGTCGTTGTTAAGTGCAATCAAAAATGTAGTTACACCTCAAACAGTATTAGGTTATGGACTCATCAATTTGGGGCTTGGGTTAGGCATCATTTGGATGACGTTTCTTTTGAAAAAGAAACGTCATGTATTTACACGCATTCGATCATCAAGTAAATTAGGTTTTAAGTTTAAGTATGAGGATTTATTGAGTATTTTATTAAGCGTAATCGCAATCAGTGCTTACATTGTTTTTTAAGCGTCAAGCAAGGTCATTAATATAAGATAGAACTATCGAAAAAGGCTTATCCCTATTTAAAATGTACCCTATAGAAGGTCTTTTTTCAAAGTTTCCGTTCTATAGGGTACATTTTACATTTTAATCTTTGTGTGGTTTTCTTTTTATTTAAGTGATACAATTAGGTTATATTAGACGTTTATTTTAACAATGTCATACGGTTGCAAACCATGAGAATGAAAAATATTGATACATTTAAAAATGAAAGGATCACATACATGAACATAGGTGACGTCATCAAATTCGGTAACTATGAATGGAAAGTACTAGACATCGAGGAAGGTAAAGCACTAATAATCACAAAAGAAATCATTATGCAAATGCCTTACCACCTTAAACATGAAGCAGTTTCATGGGAGACTTCATCGTTAAGATACTATTTAAATACGGATTTTTATGAAACATTTTCGATTGATGAGAAAAGAAAAATCATCCCTACACTAAACAATAACAACGGTAACCGGTGGTATTTTCTTGAAGAGGAGAATAAAACGTTAGACAACCTATTTATTCTATCATTAGAAGAAATGGTTGGCCCTTACTTCAACGATAGTCGACACCTTTTAGATAATAAAGGTAGAAACCAACGCTATTGGTTTGAAAGAAAAGACATAAACAATGAATTAAGAAAATCAACCTACTTAGGACGTACTTGGTGGTATTGGGTAAGAACTAACGGTAGATTAAACACAAGTGCTGTTTATATTCATGGGGACGGCAATATTGGAATTCAAGGTAACAAGGCATCCAAAAAAAGCTATAACACGATACATCCGATAACAAAATCCAATGAAGGGGGCGTTCGCCCTGCGTTGTGGCTTAGAATAGAATAAGTCTATGTAATTAAACTGTGTGATATAGATCCAGAAGGATTTGTACGTAAATTGCAAATAACATGAACAAACAAAAATAACAAATCGATTGATACTGATAAAAAGATACTCTTCTAAAGAAAAAATGACAAATGATAACACTTGTGTTTAGGATTGCTTTCTGTTGTTATTAGCAAGATATGTAAAACAACTTAGTTGATTATAGATTATTTTTGAATTCATTGAACAGATAATAATTAAGTAAACGATTAAGTTTAATTGAACAAAAATAAATAATGTGATAGAATTATATTGAGCCCTAGTAATTAGATGCTGGAATCGGCACCTTGGTTTGTGTAGATCAAACTTTGCGAATTACGTTAGTAACACGGCGTGCGAACTATTAAAACTGTCATTCTTAAAACTGCAGACAGTTTCAAGAATGCCAATTTCAACATTTCGCACTAACTTTTTAAGTAGGGCTCTCCTTTATGGAGGGAAATCATGCTATCAACTAATGAAACTAGAATTGTTAAAGCGATATTGAATAATAAAAATGAAATAAAAAGCAATCATACCAGTCTAGGAAACTACTATGATTTTATTTTTTTATGTGGAGGAGAAAAATACGAAAAAGATAATAGGAGTATGCTCGTACAGCATATAAACAAGTCAAAAAAAAGGAGTTCGCTATATTCAGAGGACTTATTTTCATTTTTGAAGGACATAGATTTATTGACATTCGAAGAAATACTACTTGAAATAAGCACAGCAGTGATTATTATACTCGAAAGTTGGGGTTCTGCTTGTGAATTAGGCGCTTTTTCGTATGTGAACAGTAACATAGACAAACTTTTAGTGATAAACGATATAAAACACAAGGATTCCCAATCGTTTATTAACGATGGACCGTTACGAAAAATAGAAAAACATAGCGAAAAGAAAAAAAGAGTTTTTTTTGAAAAATTTATCGATAATAAACCAAGAAACACTTTAGTTATTTCCTCAGAATTATCAGATGAAATAGATAATATTCAACCCAAAAAGACATTCAAATCAGCTACTTTTAATGTTACAGCTTCAAAGACTATTGAGATTCTTGACATAAGTTACCTAATGTGGTTAATTGTCGATATAATTAAAATCTTTGGAACTATAAAAAAGAAAAATACCTATACCCTGATCCTAAATATATTTGAAGTAGAAACTATTATTCTAAGAACGAGCGCTGAAAACACAATATCTAATCAAAATGAAGTTAGAAATATAATCGATTTTTTAATTACCGTGTTATTGAAGTTTAAATTAATTAAGGAAGTCAAAGATAATTGCACATTAAATTTAAGCTTTCTAAGACAAAATGGAGTCAAAGTAAAAGAGTTCTCCAGTGTGTTGTTTAAAGAATCATTTTTAAGAACTAGAAATGCAATAAAAATGAAAGCGGAAATATTGAATAAAGCTAAGAAAGATGGATACATTATATGGGAATAGTTCGAGAAGATATTTCAGATACATTTAATATGGATATGAAAAGAGTAAGTATTTATGTTAATAAATCAAATCAATTCTACAAGAAAATAGCGATACCCAAAAGAAAAGGTGGAACAAGAGAGGTCTATTTACCATCTTCAGACATAAAAATGCTGCAGCATTATATTTCAGAAAAATATTTCTCAAAAATTCAATTATCATCAAATGCCACAGCGTATATCAAAAGTAAATCAATTATAGATAATGCACGACCACATATAAAAAATAAGCATTTTTTATTTACAGATATATCGAACTTTTTTGATAATATTAAAAGAAATTTATTTTCTGAAATCTTACTAAAAGAATTGCCATTTTTAAGTCCATACGATGTTGAAGATATTTTGAGTATTTGCACATATAAAAATAGATTTGTTCAGGGGGCAGTTACGTCACCAATTATTTCAAATATATATTTAAAGAGTTTTGATGAGTTTCTTCAAGGAGTCGTTAAAAACATTCCTAATGGAGTGTATACAAGGTATTCTGACGACATAACGATATCATCAAGTGAATTTTTGAATGAAAATATAACTAAAATAATTGCTGATGAACTCTCTAAATTAGGACTTTTTGTTAATAACACTAAGACATATTTTTCATCATTTGTAGATGAGATAGAAATAACAGGTTTGAAAATTTCAGGGAATCGAATTAGTTTAAGTAACAAAAAGAAAAGAGAAATTAAGAATATGATTTATCATAAATTTAACAAGAAGTCGAACTCATCGGAAACTGCCGAACAAATTATCGGACATATGTTTTATTTGAGGCAAATTGAACCTCAATATTATAACACTTTAAATTTAAAATATAAGAAAAAGAAGAAGTTACTAATTGACAGACTTTTTCTCTTAAAAAATGAAGAAAACATCCAAAAGTGTACCGCAACAAGTAATATTCAAACTTGACTATAATCTTCATAAATTCAGTTAAAGTATCAAATGACGCCTTGGGAGCTCAAAAGGTTTTGAGGATACATTAGAACGCTAAGTTCATTGCTAAAGATTACTTTTTAATTTTGTAACTTTCATTTTCCCAAACATCAGAATAATCAATTAAACTAGCTCAGTCAATCTTAATTTCATAATAATTATTTTCGTCTTGCACCACAAAGTTAAGAGAAATAAGGATATTAGTTCATAAAAGATATCTTATACAGCGAATCTCCCTTATCTAAAACTACCAACTGCATATATACTGAACGAGCTGCAGATTATGGTAGATTTTGCTTACACGCTTCCTTCTGGATTAAGTGAAGTACTACTTCAAAAGCTTTATCATAAGGGCGCATTTAGTGAATTTAAAGTCTTTATCCAAAGGCACTTAATTGTTAATGATTGGTACGACTATAAAAAACAAGCCTTTATAAAAAAGCTTGTTGAGTGGGCTGTTATAAACAACATAGAACTTGAATACGAATGAAAAAACTAGTATTTTGACTAGTTTTTTTCTTTCATCATCTCAAGAAACCGTTTGGTTGTTTTATCAAGCGCTTCTTTAACGAGGTTCTCTAAGTGGTTTTCTTGTAGTGAATTAACGCCTTCAATGGTAGATCCACCCTTTGAACAAACGTTATTGATGAGTGTCTCGATTGGAAAGTTCTGTGTGCTGACCATCTGACTTGCCCCAACCACAGAAGTCGAAATGAGCTTAACGGACTCTTCTAATGTAAATCCATTGGCGAGTCCATAATCAACAAAAGCTTTCATAAATAGGTAGCTAAATGCAGGCGATGAACCACTTAAACTGCTTAGTATTGGAAGTTTATCTTCGCTCACAATCATTACCTCACCAAAACTACTAAAGAGCTCTATAATAAGATTTAACGTCTTTTTATCCACCGTTTCTTCGTGACTAATACCAGTCATACCTAGACCGACTAAAGAAGGTGTATTTGGGATGGTTCTTATGACGTTTGTTTTATGATCAACTAAGGCGCCAAGCGTCTTTAGTGTAAAAGAAGGCGTAATTGAAATCACCGTTTTTGATTGGTCTAAAACGTCTTTGATTTCTTGAATGACTTGTTCGTATCGGTCGGGTTTCGTAGCTAAAAAGAGGATGTCTGCTTGTGCTGCGACTAAGTGGTTGGAATTTTCTATGTTTATTTGATAACGTTTCTTTAACGCTTCACGACGTTGTTCTGTTTTTGTGTGAACAAAGATTTGCGAAGCATCAACAACGTTTGATTCTAATAAACCTTTTAGAATTGCCTCGCCCATATTGCCACACCCAATAAAACCGATTTTCATAAAATCACTTCTTTCTATTCTTTGATGGTTATATTTTAACATATCAAGGCTTCTTTTATTTCATCTTTGACAGTGTTCGGTTCTTTTATGTGATTGATTAGATAGGTTTGATTTTATTTTTTAGATGACAGCTTTCTATGGTAAAATAAGTAAAGAATCAAGAAGAGGTGTATCTGATGAAATTAAATGAAAAAACCATATTGGCCTATAATAATTTTCAAGTACTAAGCGATGGCGTATTAAAACTTGCAAAAGAGATTATGCCTGATAAAATCATCTACATCAATTTTCTTAACGATGACGTACAAGTCACCATGAAAGTCTCAAAGCACGACACGCTAGTTAAACTAGACGAAGGACTAACCATTCCAGTTGAAGAAGCGATTTGTCACCGAATCAATTATGAGGAGAAAAAACCACTCGTTATCAATGATTTCGATTTAGTTGACTTTGGCTCAAACGTATCAAAAACAATTAAAAACAGCAACATGAAATCCTATTTAGGAATTCCAATCACGTTTAAAAATGGGGACCGCTTTGGTGCTTTATGTTGTGCACATCACGATAAAAGTGCCTTTGACGCACACGAAATTGAGCTTTTAGAAAAGTTAGCGGATTTATTCTCTTATTATTTAGAACTTGAACAAATGGCGTTTAAAGATAATTTGACCGGCCTTTATAACACACACTTTTTAAATCAACTTGAACAAAAGATACTGTCGATGGGTGGGTTATCGATTATGATTGACCTTGATCATTTTAAAGACATTAACGATCGCTATGGACATCATCAAGGCAACCACGTATTAAAAGAGATTGGCCATATCGTTAATGAGTTTTCAGACTCATTTATGGAAGCTTATGGCATCAGACTTGGGGGCGATGAGTTTTTCATCTTTGTCAACGACATCAAAACAAGCGATCAAGCAAAGGATGCACTTACTCGTCTTTTAACTAATTTAAACATTAGATTGAAAAAAGACGTGGATTTGAGTATTTCTGCCAGTGTTGGGGCATATTTGTATGAACCAAATCAAGTCAGTTCTTTAGAGGAATTACTGAAACGAACGGATCAACAACTCTATCAAGCCAAAAAAGATGGGAAAAACCGTTATGTGCTTCTAACTTAACAACGGATTAAATCAACTTAAACGATTAGAATAACGTGCATTTTTGCACTTTTTTCTTTTTATGTCATGAGAGACAAATGGAAAGCTTATTCGTTTGAACGGATAACGTAACGTGATATAATGTCAAATACAAGGTGAAGTTTGGTGAAAATCCAACACTGTCGCGCAACGGTAAAGTCCGATCCCTTGTAACGCCTGGATATCAAGGCGAATGATGCTCGCGTAAAGCTCTTTTTTTCTTTATGTGAGGATAATAATTGTAAGGAGAAGAAGCTAATGAAACTAGAATGGGTATTAAAAAGAGATGGCAGTTTGGTCGCATTCGACGATCAAAGAATTACACAGGCAATTTATCTTGCAGCAAAACAAACGGGTGAATTTGAACAAATTGAAGCGAGGGAGTTGGCAAATAAGGTTAAAGAAAAACTAAGAACACAAACCGCTGATGTCTTAAGTGTTGAACTGATTCAAGATTATTGTGAGGAAGTTTTATTGAGCTCAGTGTATAAGCAAACGGCAAAAGCGTTTATTTTGTACAGAGAAAAACGAAAAATAAACCGAGAAAAGAATATATTTAAACCAAGACTAAGTTTGAAACCATACGAATACAAAGATTTGGTTGAATACGTCGATGCGATTAGGCATTCGTATTGGATACACACGGAGTTTAATTACACCTCGGATATTCAAGATTTTAAAGTACTTGCGAACAACGTTGAACAAGAAGCGATTCGAAGATCCATGCTTGCAATCGCACAAATCGAGGTCTCTGTAAAAACGTTTTGGGGCGATATTTTTAAACATCTGCCAAAACCTGAAATTGGCTCTGTCGGTTATACGTTTGCAGAAAGTGAAGTAAGGCATCACGATGCGTATTCGCATTTGCTAGAATTGTTAGGATTAAATGATGCCTTTGAAACCATTAGCTCGGTACCGGCCATGATCAAACGAATAAATTACCTAGATTATATGAATCAAACCTCAAAGCAGTTTGATGAAAAAAGTTATACCATATCAATATTACTTTTTTCGTTATTCATCGAACATGTCTCACTGTTTTCACAGTTCTTGATTATTATGTCCTTTAACAAGTATCAAAATCGATTTAAAGGTATTTCCAATGTCATAGAAGCCACATCGAAAGAAGAACAAATACACGGGCTATTTGGAATTGATGTCGTAAATATCATTAAACAAGAAAATCCAACTTGGTTTGATGAGTCGATGTCTTACCGGATAAAGAAGCGTGTCTTTCTGCATTTGAAGCGGAAAAAGAGATTGTTGAGTGGATATTTGAAGAAGGTGAACTTGAGTTTCTATCAAAAGAAGTCGTCATCGAGTTCATCAAAAACCGATTCAACCAATCGCTCGTTCAAATCGGTGAACCAACCTTATTTGATATTGATGAAGCCTTGGTTAGTAAAACCAATTGGTTTGATGATGAAGTGATTGCCACCAAACATGGCGACTTCTTTGTAAAACGATCGATCAATTACAACAAACGTTCAAGAAGTATTACCGAAGATGATTTATTTTAAAAGGAGATGAGTAAAATGAGATGGTTAAACGATTTAAGTAGACAATTTTTAAGTAAAGGATATCTAAGCGAAGGACAGACGGCAGAAGACCGAGTGATGGTCATCGCAAAACACGCAGAAGAGATATTGGGGATGCCAGGATTTTCAACGAAGTTCTATGAATACATGTCAAAGGGTTTTTACTCTTTATCTTCGCCTATATGGGCCAATTTTGGTCTTGAAAGAGGCCTTCCAATTAGTTGCTTTGGCGGTACAGTGTTAGATGATATGAGTCAAATATTATATTCGGTTGGTGAAACTGGAATGATGAGTAAATACGGCGGGGGCACCTCAGGATTCTTCGGCGACTTACGTCATCGAGGTGCACCAATCAAAGACAACGGTGTCTCCTCAGGATCCGTACACTTCATGCAGTTATTTCAAAGTGTGATTGATGTGGTGTCTCAAGGATCAACGAGACGAGGTCATTACGCACCATACCTCCCGGTTGAACACAAAGACATCCATGAGTTCTTAGAAATAGGGACTGAAGGTAACCCAATCCAAAACCTAACACACGGGGTAACCGTCAGTGACCGATGGATGAAAGAAATGATCGACGGCGACGTTGAAAAACGACGACTGTGGGCAAAAATCATTCAACGAAGAGCAGAAATGGGGTATCCATATTTGTTATTCACTGATACAGTTAATCGCAACACAGTGGATTGTTATAAAGATAAACAGTTACAAATCACACACAGCAATTTGTGCACAGAAATCATGCTGCCCGATAATAGTGATTGGTCATTCGTTTGTGATTTAAGCTCAATGAACTTACTATATTACGACGAATGGAAAACAACCGATGCGGTAGAAACACTTACCTACTTTTTAGATGCTGTGATGACGGATTTCATCACTAAACTAGAGAAACTGATGAACTCAAGGTTAAAAGAAGATCAAGAAGCCTTTTTTTACATGAGAAGAGCTTACCAATTTGCCAAAGATAACCGCGCGCTTGGTCTTGGTGTCCTGGGTTGGCATTCGTATCTACAATCTAAAATGATTTCATTTGAATCACTAGAAGCAAACAAGTTGAACGTTGAAATATTTAGATTCATCAAAGAACGCGCTTATCAAGCCTCAATCGAATTAGCGACTTTGTTTGAAGAAGCGCCCGTGACCAAAGGTTACAGACGTCGAAACGCGACACTTAATGCCGTGGCACCTACAACCTCTTCTTCATTTATCTTAGGACAGGTATCACAAAGCATTGAACCGATTTGGTCTAATTGTTATGTTAAGGATATTGATAAAGTCAAGGTGACCATTCACAATCAGAAGCTAAAAGAATTGTTGAAACAAAGAGACATGGACACGAAAGAAATTTGGCAATCCATTAGAGACCATGACGGGTCTGTTCAACATTTGACGTGCCTAACAGACCAAGAAAAAGACGTTTTTAAAACGTTCGCTGAGATAGATCCTTACGTCATTATCGATCAAGCTGCGTCGAGACAACATTACATCGATCAAGGGCAATCATTAAATCTAATGATTAGTCAAAACACCTCAGCAAAAGAGATTAATCAGCTCTATATCTACGCTTGGGAAAATGGAATCAAATCGCTTTACTATCAACATGCAACAAACGCTGCTCAAAAGTTCAATCAATCTAAGTTGTGTCAACAGGCGTGCGAAGCGTAACAAAAGTTTTTTAATAGAAGTGCTTAATTGCACTTTTTTAATTTTATCGTGTATACTAACCTTAATAGGAGGAAATTCATATGATAGATAAACTAATAAAGGATAAAACACATATCATCATTGATTTTAATAAAGATGATAGTATCATTGAAGAAAAGAGATTCTATCAAGTTGTCGTTGGTTTTGTAGGCGAGTTGAGTCAAATGAAACAGGCAATTTTATATGCAAATAAATGCTTACATGAAGATGGTATGTTGTATCTAATATATCCCAAACTAAACAACAAAATCTATTTAAAAGGCATTCATAGAGACCACATTTTCCCCTATCTAATGGTCAATGAAGACTCAGGCTATGTCAACGAAACTGATTTAAGATTTAATCAAATGCGCGCTTACGATATCAATCAGACATTGTTTGGTCTCAAGAAAGATAAAACAAGAAAAGAGCGAATAAAAGCTAAGAAAGACAACGTTGATTATTCGAAAAAAATCAGTGAGGTTAGAACGCTACTTAAGGACTCTCTAAGCCTTAATTTCTTTGATTCGCTTGCCCCTGGGTATCAAAAAGCGTGGGCTAGATACGTATTCGAAGCTGCTTTAGAAGAGACTCGAAAAAGACGTATAGAAGAGATGAAGCACTTATTAAATCAAGGGATTAAATCAAAAAACTTAGAAAAGAGGCCGTCAAAATGAAACTAAACGATGATGTATTAGGCTACCTTAATACGTTAGATCCAAAAAGAAAACAAGACATGGTAGTACTCATGGAATTAACACATCAGATTACGGGCTATGATCCAACCTTAGTAGGAACAATCCTATACTTTGGACATTTGACATACAAATATAAAACAGGACGATCGGGGGTTATGCCTCTTGTAGGTATTTCTAGTCGAAAACAAGCAATCACTATCTACATGTCTTATGATATTAATCAATATGAGGATTTGAATCTACTTGGGAAATACCAAACAGGTAAAGGTTGCCTTTACATTAAGAAAACAGAAGACGTGTCACTTGATGTCTTAGAAGAACTAATGAGAAAAGCAATCAAAGATACGCTAGCGCTTGATTTCATCACAGTAAATGAGGTGAATGTATGACCAACAATGAAAAACTCTTTAACATGCCTTTTTCTAAGATCTATGACCTCTACGTTAAAAAGGTCGAGCGTAAGAATCAAGACAAAGCTAAGATCAATGAACTTCTTTTTTGGCTCTATGGGTATGAAAGTGACTCGATTGATCAATTAGTAAATTCGGACATAACGCTTGAAGCCTTTATAAGTCAAGCGCCAAACAAAAATGAATCAAGACATTTAATTAAAGGTGTCATTTGTGGCGTCAGAATTGAAGAAATAAAAGACCCGATGTATCAAGAAATCAGGTACTTAGATAAGGTAATTGATGAACTAGCAAAAGGTAGAGACATCAACAAAATTAAAAGAAAAAAAGACTAAGAAAATGAACTTAGTCCTTGACTAGGTAGCCTTTAAAAAGGTTACTTTTTTTCTACCTCTTTGATTTTTGTAATCAGTACTTCAAACGTATTTGGGCCTTCAACCAAATATTGCCAAGAAAAACAGTCTTTGTGTTTAAACAAGAACTGATAGTATAGCGGTTTAGGGTCATGGTCGTTAATCAATTTCATGGTCTCATTTACCTCTAAACCATAAAACATATCAAATATGGCCTTATGTCTATCTTTAGGCATGTAGTCTGGTGCTACAATTGTTTTCATGTTATCAACTCCTACATTTAGGATAGTCTATTTTGATAAAATAATCAAAGAAAGTCCCTTGGTACAGCTAACTAGACCAAATATTTCTAAATAAGGTGAGTCATCTAATGAAAAAACACCTCGCGATAGAGCGAAGTGTTTGTTTGACTATCTAAAGGTCAGGTCGTAATAACATGTTCCTGGTTTTAATTTATTTGTCTCATAGTTCCAACATGGATCTACTTCACCGTGTAAGGCAAACCCGTTAGCTTCTGCATAATGCTCAGCATTTTTAAGGAACCCATAATACAACACACTGCGATACTGTTGAACATAGTCACTAGCGGCTTTGGATAGACCGTTTTTTATAACAAAGTGAGAAACAAGATTACCGTCAACCCAGACATTAAATAAGTAACGTCCAAAAGTATCTTTTAGTGCTTGTCCTTCAATGCTTTGAAGCTCAATTTTTGTACCGTTAAGTATGTTAGATGTGAATAGACTGGCTGGTTTACCAAATGGTTTTTCTTGTCCTGGAATAACTTCAGGAGTATCGATATAATAAAAGCGTACTCTATGCACACCAAAGGGGATAATAATCAGCTCACCGGAAACAATGTTATCTTCAATCCTAAAGTTTGCAGTATCACCATCGCCAGTACTGGCCAGTGTGACTTCAATCACACCGCCACCACCCAGGTTAGCGTCGTTTGGATCGACAAATGGTTTGTCGTAGTCTGCTTGTGTGAGCTTAGGTCCTTTTAGTAACTCTTCTTCAAGAAGAATACCTTCGGTTGTTTTTAGCAATTGAAATGATTCGGCATGATACATCACAAAATCACTATAAACGAATGTTTTTCTTGCTTTCATTTGATCGACTTTACGAACAAGTGCTAGGTTTGTTCCAAAATCGGCGTTAAACCCAGGTGTGCCAATCGCATCAATGGTTGTTTTGCCTTTTTTTAGTAGAACTGGATCGTTTCCATTAAAGACGAGATCTTCAGATTGCATATCTGAGATGTCAATTAAGTCTTGGTTTGATGCGCTATCTCTTGATATAACAAAGTAGTCATTACCTTTAATTTCACCGGATAGTGGAATCGTAATTAGGTTGTCTGAAAATCCGTTAATGTGAATTTCAAGTTTGTAATCGCTTAATTTAACGGACTTACTTGAGGTATTATAAATTTCAATGGCGTTGTTTCCACCACTGATGGCTTCATAATACTTTGAAATAAGAAGTGGTGATTTTGAACTTGAACAAGCAGCAAGTACGCTTGTAGAGAAAACCACGAGTAGTAATACAAGTATTTTTTTCATTTGTTTTAAAACCTCTCTTTTAATATCTGTAGTTATTATACCATAGGATTTAATCAGGATTCAAAAGAATCGGGTTGATACAACTTTAAAAATTAAAGCAGAAGTGACAAGAAAAACTGCCTTTGGTCAGAAATGACGATAGGCAGTTTTTACATGGTTGTTATTTTCTTGGATTTTTGATGTTCGCTTGAGCCGCTGCAAGTTTTGCAAGAGGGACTCTAAATGGCGAACATGAAACGTAGGTTAATCCGATGTTATGGCAGAATTCGACCGATTGAGGGTCGCCTCCATGCTCACCGCAGATGCCTAGTTTGATGTCTTTACGAACACTTTGGCCTTTTTCAACGGCCATCTTCATTAAGCTACCCACACCGGTTTCATCGATGTGTGCAAAAGGGTCTGCTTCAAAGACTTTTGTCTTGTAGTAGTCACCTAAGAACTTCGCGGCGTCATCTCTACTAAAGCCAAACGTCATTTGAGTTAAGTCGTTTGTTCCAAAGCTGAAGAATTCGGCTTCTTTAGCAATGGTATCTGCCGTTAGACAAGCCCTAGGGATTTCAATCATGGTACCAACAAGATAGTCGAGTTTATGATTGTGTTCTTTTTGGACTTTTTCAGCGGTTTCAACCACAACTTTCTTGACGTAGTTAAATTCTTTAATGTCAGCAATCAACGGAATCATGATTTCTGGTGTGACGTTGCCGCCTTCTTTATTGACGGTAATCGCTGCTTCTATGACTGCTCTTGTTTGCATTTGTGCAATCTCTGGGTAGGTGACAGCGAGTCTAACCCCACGGTGCCCAAGCATTGGGTTGACTTCGTGAAGGCTATCGATGGTTTGTCTTAATTCATCAAATTCGATACCCATTTCCTCAGCAAGCACTCTGATTTCTTGGTAAGTATGCGGTAAGAATTCGTGTAGTGGTGGATCTAAGTAACGAATGGTGACGGCGTAGCCTTTCATCGCTTTATATAGACCGATGAAGTCTTCTCTTTGCATTGGAAGTAATTTATCAAGGGCGCGTTTTCTTTCAACAGCGTTATTAGATACAATCATTTCACGCATGGCTCTGATTCGATCTGCAGCAAAGAACATGTGTTCCGTACGGCATAATCCAATCCCTTCAGCACCAAAGTTATAAGCAACCTCAGCGTCTTTCGGTGTATCAGCATTTGTTCTTACTTTTAGGACTCTATGTTTATCTGCCCAAGCCATTAGGGTAGCAAAATCACCAGAGACGGTGGCATCCACGGTCTTGATTTGTTCACCGTAAACTTTACCAGTAGAACCATCAAGTGAGATGTAGTCGCCTTCTTTAAAGCGTTTGCCTTCGATTTCAAAATACTTATCGGTTTCATTTACTTTGACTTTATCAGCACCCGCGACGCAGCAGGTACCCATGCCTCTTGCAACGACGGCTGCGTGAGAAGTCATCCCACCGCGTGAGGTTAAAATACCTTTAGCGACAACCATACCTTCGATGTCCTCAGGTGAGGTTTCTTGTCTAACTAGGATGACTGGTTTGCCATCGGCTTTAAATAATTGTGCGGCACGTTCTGCCGTAAATACGACGCGACCGGTCGCAGCCCCTGGGGATGCTGGAAGCCCAGTTGTCAGTGGTGTTGCATGTAGTAGTGTTTTTTGGTCAAATTGAGGATGAAGTAGTTGATCTAATTGAGCAGGTTCTACCTTCATCAAAGCTTCTTTTTCAGTGAGTAAACCTTCTTTAACCAAATCAATGGCAATCTTTAAAGCCGCTTGCGCGGTACGTTTACCATTTCTGGTTTGTAGCATATAAAGTTTGCCTTTTTCTATGGTGAATTCCATGTCTTGCATATCATGGTAATGATTTTCTAGTTTCTTAGCGATATCTTCAAACTGTTTATATAACCCTTCGTTATCTTTTTTAAGATCTGAGATTGGTTTTGGTGTTCTAATACCAGCCACGACGTCCTCACCTTGTGCGTTAAATAGATATTCACCGAACAAGACGTTCTCACCAGTTGCTGGGTTTCTTGAGAATGCCACCCCGGTACCGGAATCGTTACCCATGTTGCCAAATACCATGGATTGAACGTTGACTGCGGTACCCCAAGAATAAGGAATTTGATTAAGCATACGGTAAGTATTGGCTCTTGGGTTATCCCAAGATCTAAATACCGCACTTATTGCCTCAATTAATTGGACTTTTGGGTCTTGCGGGAACTCTTCTCCCTTGAGTTCCTTGTATTTGGCTTTGTAAGCCTTTGTGATTAAAATTAAATCGTCAGCGTCTAAATCGGTATCAAGTTCGACACCTTTTTTGTGTTTTTGAGATTCCAAGATGGCTTCAAAGTTTGATTTTGAGATGTCCATAACGACATCGGCAAACATTTGAATAAAACGGCGATACGAGTCATAAGCAAATCTTGGGTTGTTCGTTAGTTTTGCTAAGCCTTCAACGGCCTTGTCAGTTAAACCCAAGTTTAAAATTGTGTCCATCATCCCTGGCATTGAAGCTCTAGCACCAGAACGAACCGATACTAAGAATGGATTTTCACTCGATCCAAACTGTTTTCCAGATGTGCTTTGTGTGGCCTCTAGTGCAGCAAGGATTTGCTCCACAATTTCAGGTGCAATCATTTTACCGTCTTGGTAGTACCTGGTACAAGCTTCTGTTGTTACCGTGAAGCCTTGTGGAACTGGCAAACCGATGTTTGTCATTTCCGCGAGGTTGGCTCCCTTACCACCAAGCAGGTTTTTCATGTCTGCACGTCCTTCTTTGAACAAATAAACGTACTTAGTCATATTCTCTTCCTTTCGTAAAAACGCTTTTATTTATATTATTATTATAACAATAACTTAAATAAAAGACAAACATTCTTTTTTCGTGTAATTTGTCTCTAATTCTTTATATGAATTAAAAAAAGTGATATACTAATATAAGGCACCAAAAATAGAAGAAGAAAACGAGGTATTTCTATGAGTTATCAACCCATTTTAGATAAGATTAAAGCTTATGACACCATCATTATTCACAGGCACACAAAACCTGATTTTGACGCGATTGGTTCACAGGTTGGATTAAAAGAGATTTTACAAGAGAACTTTAATGACAAGACGATTTACGTTGTTGGCGATCAAAACCGTTTTGATAAAGACAACGACATGCAAGAAATAGAAGACAATGCATTTGTTGGCGCGCTATCAATCATTGTTGATGTTGCGGTATCGCACATGGTAAGCGATGAACGTTACTTAACTGCTGCTGAGGCTATTGTCATTGATCATCACACCAACGATTCGACAATCACAAACGCAAGCTTAGTAATAAGTGACGCAAGTTTTTCATCCGCTGCGGAGCTAATCGCAACCATCGCACTGGATTTGAATTTAGTGATCAACGAAAGAGCGGCATCGTTTTTATACGCTGGTATGGTCACGGATACCGGGCGCTTTCAATGGTTAAAAAATCCAAAGCACACGTTTATGATTGCCTCAATCCTTACCGGATTAGGTGCAAAAACAACAGAGCTTTATGATTTCTTATACGTGGAATCGCTTGAACAAAAGATGATGAAGATTGATTTCCAATCCAGGTTTGTTTTTGAGGACGGGATTGCATATTTAAAGAACGATCAATCGGTCTTTGATAAATACAACGTCGATGTCTTTACTGTCTCAAGAGGTATGGTCAATTTGGCCAGTGGGATTGAAGAAATTAAAATATGGTTGAACTTCACCTACGACAAAGAAAGAGACGTTATTCTTGGTGAATTTCGTTCAAGAGGCATTAAAATTGTCGATATTGCCAAGAAGTTTGGTGGCGGTGGACACGAACAAGCGTGTGGCGCCTCATTAAAGACTTGGGAAGAAGTCGACCAAATGATTACAGAATTTAAAGCATTAGCAAAAGGAGAAAAGATATGATTAACCCAGTAATTATTAAAAAGATACACGAATACGACACCATTATTATCCACGGACATAAACGCCCGGATGGGGATTGTTATGGGGCACAGTTTGGCCTAAAAAGCATCTTAACTGAAACATTTAAGAATAAGAGAGTTTATGTTGTTGGTGAAACAAGTGACTTTGTAAGCTTTGTTGGTACACCAGATATCATTGAAGATGAGGTTTACGAAAACGCGTTATCGATTGTGGTTGATACCGCAATTGAGGACCGTATTAGTGATTCTAGATACAAATTAGGAAAAGAGATCATTAAAATCGACCACCACATCCCTGTGGATGATTATGGTGATTACCGCTGGGTAGATACAACCTACCCATCGTGTGCTCAAATGATCGCAACCTTCTATAAAAAATACAAAAAAGAATTAAAACTCGGTTACGAAGGCGCACTTGCGATGTATGTGGGTATTCTAACCGATACAGGTAGATTCAGATTCCGTGGTGTTTCAAGAAAGACACATGAGATTGCAGGTATGTTATTAGACTTTGGTGTGGACGTGGAATACGTTGATCAAAAATTATCGGTTGAAACGATGAACATGATACGCTTAAAAGGCTATGTGTTATCTAATTTTGAAACGACAAATGAAGGTTTTATCTACATCAAAGTCACAAGAGATGTGATTAATCAATTTGGTGTGACCGACGAACAAGCCGCATCGGTCGTGTCTCACTTAGGTGGGATTGAAGGTTACCCAGTTTGGGCGATTTTCATCGAATACCCAGGCGAAATTAGAATCAGACTTCGCTCAAGAGGCCCAGTTATTTCGACACTTGCCAATGAATTTGGCGGTGGTGGACATGCCAAAGCTTCAGGCGCAAAACTAAACGACTGGTCAGAATTAGAACACTTTAAATCACGCGTCGATGACGTCTTAAAAGCATACAAAGGTTAATTGATTTATGGAAATAAGACAAGAATGCGCTAGAATCGTTGTTACCGAACCCTTGTTACCTTTAGAAGACATCGAAAGAAGTTTATTAAAGACGTACCGTAAGGACGTTTGGGCAAAATTTATTAAAGCAATTAAAAACTATAACCTCATCGAGCCAGGCGATAAAGTTGCTGTTGGTATCTCAGGTGGAAAAGACTCACTTTTAATGGCCAAGTTATTTCAACAACTTCACCGTTACAGTGACATCCCATTTGATGTGGTCTATCTTGCGATGGACCCTGGGTTTGCTAAAATCAATTTAGAGTTATTAGAAACCAACTGTAAGTATTTAAATATCCCACTTGTGATCAAAAAGTCAAACGTATTTGCTGTGGCTGGAAAAATCGCAAGTGATAACCCATGCTACATGTGTGCACGTATGAGAAGAGGTTTCTTATATAACGCAGCCAAAGAACTGGGTTGTAATAAACTTGCGCTTGGGCATCACTACGATGACGTCATTGAGACGACCATGTTAAATGTCCTATATGGCGGTCAATTTAAAACGATGGTCCCTAAGATTAAAGCCGATAATTTTGAAGAGATTGAATTGATTCGTCCATTATTTTACATTAAAGAAAAAGATATCATTCGATTTACTAAATCCAGTGGCATTCAATCAATGAATTGTGGCTGTACCGTTGTTGCAAGTAGAACATCATCTAAACGAAGAGAAATCAAAGAAATGATCAATAAACTAAGAGAAATCAATAAAGAAGTCGATCAATCGATTTTCAAAGCGGCAGAGAATGTCAATATCAACGCCGTCCTTGGTTATCAATACAAAGATAAGAAATACGATTTTAACGAAATATACAAAGAAAGGAATGAACTAGATGACTGAATTAGAAATTTTAAGTCAAATTGATTTTATTGAAGTAATCTTAATGCCAGCAATCGTAACGATAGTGATATCTTCACTTCTTGGACTAGAAAGACAAAACATCGGTAAATCCGCAGGAATTTCGGCGCATATTTTAATTGGAGCCGCAACCATGATGGTATCGATCGTTCAACGTTTCTTCTTTCTTGAAACGGGTGCTACTGATGTTGCAGAAAACCAACGCTTGATTGCACAAATCTTACCTGGGGTCGGTTTTATTGGCGCCGGTGTGATTATGAAGGGTGAAAAAACCATTATTGGACTTACCACCGCAGCGACCATCTGGGCGGTTGCGATTATGGGGTTAATTGCGGGTAGTGGTTACTGGCGATTAGGTGCCGCATATGGGTTGTTCTTGGTGTTGTTTATCTACATCAGAGACTTTAAACGTGGCATTAACCCATTTGTCCCACACGTCCATTTTGACTTCACTGACAATGAAATGGTCAGAGAAGATGACAAGCGTAGACACGCCTAAGAAGGAGAATTTTAATAATGAACGCACAAACATATTTAAAAGAAACAAACCCAGTAGTCACAATTAACGTTAAAGATCACGGGTCAATTGAGCTTCAATTATTTAATGAAGTCGCGCCAAACACCGTTGCTAACTTCATCGAAATTGCTGAAAAAGGTCTTTACAAAGGCTCAATTTTTCACCGTATTATTCCAGGGTTTATGATTCAAGGTGGTGCCGTTAATCAAGCGGTTTTACCAATCAAAGGCGACTTCATCGCTAATGGTGTAAATAACCCATTATTACACACACGTGGTGTCATTTCGATGGCAAGAACCAACGTCAAGGATTCAGCGACGTCACAATTCTTTATCATGCATAAAGACTCACCGCACTTAGATGGGTTATACGCCGCTTTTGGTGTCGTTACAAACGGCATAGACGTGGTTGATGCCATCGCAAAAGCAAGAAGAGACGCCTACGACAAACCATATGAAGATATTGTCATTGAATCGGTTACGGTCGATTTGAAGGGTTCTTTGATCCCAAAAACAATTCGTTTATAGTCGAGCAGTAAGCTGATTTTAGCACTTAGATAAAACCAACGGGATTTTATTCCCCTTGGTTTTCTTTTTAGCTTATGTAATAGACTATTTTTACAGGCTGTTTAATGGTATAATTTTGACGTGGAGTTGATACGATGATATACGATACAATTGCAGCAATCGCTACCCCATTTGGGACAAGCGGCTTAAGTATTATCAGAATCAGCGGCGATGAAGCAATCGAAAAAGCAGCCGCTATTTTTAAAGGAAAGAACTTAATCAAAGCCAAATCGCATACCGTCACTTATGGACACATCATCGATCATCACAAGAAAGTGATTGATGAAGTCCTAGTCACGGTTTTTAAAGCACCGAAAACATTTACAAAAGAAGACGTGGTGGAAATCAGCTGTCATGGGGGCATTTTAGTGACTCAAAAAGTCCTAGAACGCATTTTAGAACAAGGCATTCGTTTAGCTGAACCGGGGGAATTTACCAAACGGGCGTTTATAAATGGCCGGATTGACTTGGCTCAAAGTGAAGCAATCATGGACCTCATTCACGCGAAAAACGTCAATGCGATGAAACTAGCTGTCAGCGGGCTTAAAGGTGACTTGTCGAAACTAATCAACGAATTAAGAGAAGAACTTCTTTTTCTAATCGCTCAAATTGAAGTTAATATTGACTATCCAGAATACGACGACGCAACACAAATGTCGGTCGAGTTAATCAAACCGCATGTTCTAAATTTGATCAAAAAATTAAACACATTACTCGATGATGCCAATAAAGGAAAACTCATTAGAGACGGTGTTAAAACGGCCATTGTTGGTAAACCAAATGTCGGTAAGTCTAGTTTATTAAATGCGCTACTTAATGAAGAACGTGCCATTGTTACAGACATCGAAGGTACCACAAGAGACACCATCGAAGCGCAAATCAATATTGGCGGTATTACCTTAATTCTAATGGATACCGCAGGCATCAGAGAGACCAAAGATATTGTCGAACAAATCGGTGTGAAACGGTCTAAGAAAGCGATTGACGAGGCTGAACTAATCATCTTAGTACTCGACCAAAGTAGACAGTTATCAAAAGAAGATTTAGAGTTACTAGAACAAACCAAAAACAAACGACGCATTGTCGTTGGTAATAAAAACGACCTCACTAAAGCAATCGATTTAGATATCCACATGCTAAGTTTATCGGCCCTTAACCGTCAAGGGTTAAGCGACCTCGAACATGAAATCACAACGACTTTGGGCATTACTGATCTTGAAGAAAAAGACTTTAATTACTTATCGAATGTGAGACACATCAATAAAATCAAAGAAGCCATTTCATCAATGAATGAAGTCGTTAATGCCATTGACTTAGGGCTTCCAATTGATATGGCCGAAATTGACTTAAAGAAAGCTTGGCAATACCTAGGCGAAATCACAGGTGATTATCACCCAGAAGACTTATTAAACGAACTATTTTCCAAATTTTGTTTGGGAAAATAAAGAATCCGTCATATCATTTATGATATAATGGTTTAGAAAAGGAGTGCATGCAATGTCTTATCAAGCGTTATATCGAACCTACCGACCAAAAACCTTTAGCGAAGTCGCTGGTCAAGAAGTGATTGTAAAGACACTTCAAAATGCATTAATTCACGATAAAATAGCGCATGCTTATTTATTTAGTGGACCAAGGGGGACAGGGAAGACCTCAATCGCTAAAATCTTGGCTAAAGCCGTTAACTGTGAACAATCACCAACCAAAGAAGCTTGTGGGAAGTGCCCAACGTGTTTGGCCATTCAAGCAGGCTCTATTTCAGACGTGGTAGAAATTGATGCCGCTTCCAATAACGGCGTTGATGAAATCAGAGACCTTAGAGAAAAAGTCAAGTATTTACCAAGTATGGGCAAATACAAAGTCTACATCATCGATGAAGTTCACATGCTATCGACTGGCGCATTTAATGCGTTACTTAAAACCTTAGAAGAACCACCAAAACACGTGATTTTTATTCTAGCAACGACGGAACCTAATAAGATTCCTTCAACGATTTTATCGCGTTGCCAACGATTTGATTTTAGAGGCATATCGGTAGCCGATATCGAACGAAAGTTAAAAGAAATTAAAGACCAAGAACAAATTCAAATTACCGATCAAGCCATTCGTGAGATTGCAAAGTACGCCGAAGGTGGCATGAGAGACGCGCTTTCATTACTTGACCAAGCCGTGTCGTTTTCTGATGACGTGGTGACTGAGGAAGATATTTATCAAGTCAGTGGCTCGGTTTCAAAACAAAACCTATTAAACCTCATCACATTTTTATTTGAAAAAAACACCGCCGATGCGTTTAGTCTTTTAAATGACATGGTCGAAGACGGTAAAGAAATCAGTAAAGTGGTGTCTGACTTAATCAGCTTATTAAGAGATATTTTGATTGAGAAGAATGTTGTGTTTGATAGCGACCGACCAACAAAATACTTAGAGGTTATCGCTAAGAAATTTTCAAATGAACGCATCTATTTTTACTTAGACATACTCAATCAAACCCAAAACGACATCAAGTGGAGTTCACAAAAAAGAGCTTACTTAGAACTGGCGTTTATTAAGATGATTGATCATAAAGAGTTAGACCGTGTCGTTCAAAATGAAACGATTGAACTCTTAAGTAACCGACTCAAACAATTAGAGTTTGAACTCGATAAACTTAAAAAAGAAGGCATTCAAGTCATCAGTAAAGAGGTTAAACCAACACCTAGTCAAAACGATGCTGAAAAAGAAGTAGAAACACCAATCAAAAACATCGAAAAACCAAACAAGCGAAAATACGTCAGTGCAAAAGACGTTGAGCGTATCTTAATTAATGGTAATTTAGATAAGAAGTCACTCTTGTTAAAAGGGTGGCCGCACTTAAACAAAATATCCGAACCAAAATTAGAAACCACAGCAAGCATCCTAGCCCAAGGCAATTTAGTTGCCGCAAGCGATACGGAGATGTTATTAGTCTATAAAGACCGTATGAGTTGCTTAATGATGTTAAAACCACAAACCAAACAACTGGTGTTTGAAATCTTAAATAAAAAACAACCACTGGTCGAAGACTATATTTGTATTGATGAATGTTCTTGGCAACAATTCTATCAATCGTTTATTAACCAATGGAAACAAGGTAACAAAAAACCAACCCTAGAAGAGATTGACATGGACATCTTTGAAGAACAAGAAGAAACTTGGCAACCAGGCTCTGTCGCCTTAGCAATCGACTTTTTTGGTAAAGATAAAGTAATGATAAAGGAGTAATACAAATGAACGCAAATATGATTAGAAAGTTACAAAAACTACAAAAAGAAATGCAGGAGACTCAAGAACGTCTTCAATCCACTGAATTTACCGGTACCGCTAGTGGGGTTAAAGTGATTATGCTAGGCTCACACCAAGTCGTTGACATCAAAATCGATCAAGAGCTTTTAGACGACATTGAAATGCTTCAAGACGCAATTTTAGCGGCAGTCAATAACGCAGTTGAGGTCGTTGATACGACAACTAATAGTGAAATGAGCAAATTTACCGCTGGCATGGGTATGGGCGGGTTCTAATGAAATACCCGACCCGTTTTTTAGAACTAATAGAGGATTTTAAAAAACTACCTGGTATTGGAAAGAAAACCGCGGAACGTTTGGCACTTCACGTGATTACAACAATGGACGATGAAACGGTATTGAAATTTAGCAACGATTTAACGGCCATTAAAAAAGAGATTACCAACTGTCCGGTTTGTGGGGTATTACAAGAAGCGGCATGCCCGATTTGTAGTGATACCACAAGAGACCAAGAAACACTGATGGTCTTAAGTGAAGTTAAGGACGTGTTTGTGTTAGAACGAACCAATATTTATCATGGCAATTACCACATACTTGGGGGCTCAATCGACTTTTCAAGAGGTGTCATGCCAGAAGACTTAAACATGGATGGTTTATTTAAACGTTTAGAAGGTGTTTCAGAAGTGATATTATCTTTAAACGGGACCGTTGAAGGTGAACTAACTTCTAATTACATCAAAGAGATGTTAAAAGACAAACCAATCAAAGTCACACGGATTGCCTATGGCATTCCGGTGGGATCTGATCTTAGTTATGCCGATGATCAGACGATATTTAGAGCATTAGAAAATAGACGTAAGTACGAATAGGGGAGGGAACTAAGATGGCATTTTTTGAACGTATTTGGCAATGGATTTTGGATTTATTTGGCAGTTTTGATCAGTTCTTAAAAGAAACAATTAATTACGACCAGTTGGTGCTTGATTTTTACCAAAATGTGGTTGCACCTTTACCGGAATGGATGAAAATCTTAGGGACATTGGCGCTTGTAGTCGTTTTAGTCTTTGGTATCTTCTCGATCGCAAAGAAATTACTAAAACTCGCCATATTTATTGCCGTCGTCCTACTCATTATCGTGCTTGCTAGAACACTATTGACATGATATTTCAGTTAATTAACGATGGTGTGTTAAACGAGTATCACGTAGAGGCAAGCAAGACCGCACTTGGATTGACCTTTAAAGACCCGATTGCTGATGGCGATTTTCATCTTTACTTCAAAAACGATGAAGTGATGATCAAAAGAACCGGCAACATCGAGATGCAAGAAATCTATAAAGCGGGATTAAAAACCATGGGATACTATAAACAAGAAGGCATTACGTTTAAATCCGTCATCGAAACCACTCTTTTAATCATTGATGAATCAAAAATTAAAATAGAGTATCTGCAAACCATTGAACACCATAAAAGTCAAAAAACGATGGTATTTTGGTTAAAATAAAATAATACTTGCAAAAAAAGCGAGTATCGTATACAATAATATAGTATTTTTAGGAGGGCTCTATGGCTAAACAAATAGATACAACTAAATCAATGGTTGATATTGCTGAAATCATTATCAGACAAGAAGGCAAGAAAAACATTTACGAACTTTTAGAACAAATTACAACGTTAAAAAATATCTCAATGGATGATACGGAAAAACTAACACAGTTATATTTAGATATGACAATGAGTGCAAAGTTTGTTTTTTGTGGTAACGACACTTGGGATCTTAAGGAAAATAACTTAGATCTTTGGGACAAAGATGGTTCTTACTTTAATCAAAACGATGATGTGGTTGAAGACGATGAAGACGATAACATCACAGTCGATGATTATTACATCCCAGAAGAAAATGAACTTGAATTAGATACCGACGACGAAGACGAAGACGTTGAAAAAGACGAAGAAGATGACGTGATTATTTTAGAAGATGAAGACGACATCGTAGCATTTGAAGAAGACGACATCGACTTTGATGACGACGATTATAATGAAATCATGGACGACTATGAGGACATGTACGATAAATAATCAAATTTATTATTGAGTTTGTCATAACCGTTTGATATAATAAAAAAGGGCAACTCATAAAAGGTCTCCTGTAAAGGGAGACCTTTTTTATATTTTTATACAAATTAGATGGGGTGAAAGTAAAATGAAGACAAAGTTTATTTTTGTTACTGGTGGGGTAGTTTCTTCACTAGGCAAAGGCATCATGGCATCAACAGTTGGACAGCTACTTAAAAGCAGAGGATTAAAAGTCTTCATGCAAAAATTCGATCCATACATCAACGTTGACCCAGGGACAATGAGTCCATATCAACACGGTGAGGTGTTTGTCACAGACGATGGGGCAGAAACCGATCTTGACTTAGGTCACTACGAACGCTTTATTGATGAAAATTTATCGAAGCATTCAAGTGTCACGACAGGGAAAATCTATCAAACGGTCATTGATAAAGAGCGTCGAGGCGATTATTTAGGCGCAACGATCCAAGTGATTCCACACATCACAAACGAAATCAAAGAACGATTAAAGGCGGCCGCGAAGAATTCAAAAGCAGACGTGGTCATTACCGAAATTGGTGGGACAGTTGGGGACATTGAATCGCTGCCATTTTTAGAAGCGATTAGACAAGCAAGAAGGGATTTTGGGTATGAAAACACACTCTATATTCATAACACCTTACTGCCATATTTAAAAGCAGCAAACGAAATCAAAACCAAACCAACGCAGCACTCCGTAAAAGAGTTACGCTCACTAGGAATCACACCAGATTTAATCGTTTTACGCAGTGAAGTACCGGTTAGTAAATCAATCAAAGAAAAGATTGCCTTATTTTGTGACGTTGAAGCAACGGAGGTTTTTGAATCAGTCGACGTGGATATTTTATACAAATCGATTTTAAATCTAAAAAAACAACGAATCGACGATAAAATTTTAGAACACTTTAAATTAGAAGCGAAACAAGAAGCTGATTTATCCTTGTGGGAAGACCTAATCCATAAAATCAGTGGGTTAAAAGAATCGGTCCGTATTGGTCTAGTTGGTAAATACGTCTCACTTCATGACGCCTATTTATCGGTAACCGAATCCTTAGAACACGCGGGCTATCACCTTGGTAGAAACATTGACCTTGTTTGGTTGAATGCAGAAAAAATAAGTGATGAAAATGTACATGAATCATTGAAAAATGTTGATGGGATATTAGTCCCAGGCGGCTTTGGCGAAAGAGCAACCGAAGGAAAAATCGCAGCAATCAAATACGCAAGAGAAAATAATATTCCTTTCTTGGGCATTTGTTTTGGGATGCAACTTGCGGCCATCGAGTACGCAAGAAATATGTGTGGTCTAAAAAATGCGACATCAACAGAACTAGACATAAATACAACAACACCAGTGATTGATATCATGAAAGATCAAGACTTATCTAAAGACCTTGGTGGCACACAACGACTTGGGCTTTACGATTGTGAATTAAAAGAAGACACACTTGCGTTTAAGCTTTATAATAAAAAGGAAATCAAAGAGCGTCATAGACACCGCTATGAGTTTAATCGTGTGTATAAAGCAGTACTTGAAGAACAAGGCATTGTCTTCTCAGGAATGAATAAAAAGCTTGATTTGGTTGAGATTTTAGAGCTACCTACAAACGATTTTTTCATCGCTAGTCAGTTTCATCCAGAGTTTTTATCAAGACCGTTAAGACCACACCCACTCTTTAGTGGGTTCATCGAAGCGGCAAAGAATTACAATATACGAAAATGATAAACGTTTTCATTGTTATTGATTTGTTTTTATCATATAAAAAGCGTATAATAAATATGGAATAATTACAGGAGGTAATAACAAATGGCATTAGTTTCAGCAAAAGAAATGTTACAAAAAGCAAGAAAAGAAGGTTACGGTGTTGCTCAAATCAACATCAATAACTTAGAGTGGATTAAATCTGCTTTATCTGTGGCTCAAGAATTAAATTCACCAATCATTTTAGGTGTATCTGAAGGCGCAGGAAAATACATGGGCGGCTACAAGAACGTTATGGGTATGGTTTCAAACCTTATTGAATTCTATAACATCACAGTACCAGTAGCAGTTCATTTAGACCATGGTAGCTATGAAGGTGCATACAAAGCACTAGCTGCAGGTTTCACTTCAATCATGTTTGATGGTTCACACTATCCAATTGAAGAAAACGTTGAAAAAACAAGAGAAATCGTTGCTGCTTGCCACGCTAAAGGCGTATCAGTTGAAGCAGAAGTTGGTTCAATTGGTGGCGAAGAAGACGGTGTTGTCGGCGCTGGTGAAATCGCTGATCCACAAGAATGCGCATTAATCGCATCTCTAGGTGTTGATTTATTCGCAGCAGGTATTGGTAACATCCATGGTAAATATCCAGCAAACTGGAAAGGCTTAGACTTTGAAGCTTTAGAAGCAGTTAAAGAAGTTACTAACGGAATTCCACTAGTATTACATGGTGGCACAGGTATTCCTGCAGACATGATCAAAAAAGCCATTTCATTAGGTGTTGCTAAGATTAACGTAAACACTGAATGCCAATGGGCTTTCCAACAAGCAACTAGAGAATATATCTTAGCCGGTAAAGACCTTGAAGGTAAAGGTTTTGACCCAAGAAAATTATTAGCTCCAGGTGCTAAAGCAATCGAAAACGTTGTTAGAGAAAAACTAACTTTATTCGGTTCAGTCAACAAAGCTTAATTAACAAAAAAAACAATTGAAACGTCCATACTTGCCTTCAACTGTCAAGTATGGCGTTTTATTTTTTGATAAATGACGTAATTTATGTAAATCTATTGCTAAATATCGATTAATTTGTATAATATTAATAAGTCGGAGGTGTTCGTATGAAAGACGTCGTATTTCACGATTATGCAAACTGGTTAGTTGAAATCAGTGATTTAACAGAAGAGCTTAAACAAAAAGAATCGATATTAATCGAACGTTTTAAGTATGTCTTAGATGTGTTAACTTTTTTGTATGAAAAGAAAATCAACGAGAAAGAACTGACTCAAGAAGAAGAAAACATATTTGAAACCGGCTTTTATTATGTCTTTGAACAATTTGAAAGTATCAAACTAATCTTAGAGCACGATTATCATGGGGATTTAGAGCGTATGAATGAACAAGCAAAAACAGTCATACTACTTCTAAACACCATTGAATTTCAAAACGAGATCATTGGAAGTATTGAACAACCAAACGAAGCACATATGCAATCGTTAATTGATATTGAACAGGAAATTCTTAGTTTACTAGAGAAGAAGGTGGATGCGCCTAGTGATCTGTTTGTAAAACTTGATACCGTAACAGAAGGCATATATAAAGAACTTGAACTTGATTACTACCCAATTCATGACATTTTCTTTGAAATAGCCGATGAGCTTGGCTTAATACTATAATATAAAAGGCACTTATCCAATTGGATAAGTGCCTTTTTGTTTGTACTTATTGATAATCAGCGGTTAAATCGACACCGTTTGCCGTGATTGAATGAATATTTAAGGTTAAATTCAAATATGACCCATCAGACCAGCGGTAGTTAGATAAATGGCTACCGACTTGAAACAAGTCACTGTTTTCACTATATACATACGATGAGTTTAGGCTCGAGTGCTTTTAAATAGTGTTGAATATTTGCCACAAAAAGTATATAATAAATGTGGCGGTGATTGTATGGATAAAATGAGCACAGAACAAAAAATATTACAGAGGATGGATCAAGAAAACACAGGAAGCATTTTTATTAATGCTGATTTTTTAGATATAGCAAAGTCTAATACATTAAGAAAATCTCTAAAAAGATTAGTTGACGATAATAAAATCACCAGAATTCTTGATGGAATGTATACTAAGCTTGAGTTCAGTAGATTATTGAATAAACAGATTTATCCCTCACCTGTGAGTGTGGCTCACGCGATAGCTAGAAAATTTAATTGGTACATATTTCCATCTAAAAATACCGCTTTGAATATGGTCGGACTTTCAACACAAATATCAAACACCTATGAATTTTTAAGTGATGGTCCTTATCGAAATTACACTTATATTAATAGCGAAATCATTTTTAAAAAATCGGCTAATAAGAAAATAAAAATTGACTCAGACTCATTAGTGACACTTGTTGTTGCGCTGGATTCATACGGTAAAAGCAACATTAACCTTAAGGAAATTAACATTATTACGTCGTATATAATTGAAAATAAAATCACAATTAAAATTTTAGAACAAAATAAAACAATACCTGGCTGGATGTATCAATTAATTAGCGATATCTTAAAAAGGGAAGCAGAAAAATGATAGAGATAGCCTTACTAGAATTAAATGAAAGAGATTTACTATTTAGAGAGACTGCACAGGAAAGTCGATTGAGTGAAGCAATCATAGAAAAAGATTATGGTGGAATGAAACATATGTTCTTCGATGAGATACCTAGTTTTAAACAAATCATTAATTTTCTCAAAGAAACAGAATCAATTTATAATGAAAAAATTAGATTAAATAAAAACAAATAGCGAGATAAGATAAATTCGCGCAAATAAAAAATGTACCAATTAGAAAGGACACGCTACTAAGCAGCCTTGACTAAGGGTACATTTTTACTTCAATGATGGATATATAGAATTAGGAGTATCATTGATTATTACAATAAATTTATTGAAAATCAACGGTTAAATCGACACCGTTTGCCGTGATTGAATGAATATTTAAGGTTAAATTCAAATATGACCCATCAGACCAGCGGTAGTTAGTTAAGTGGCTACCGACTTGAAACAAGTCACTGTTTTCACTATACTCACCATAGTCTGAATTTAATGTACTTTCAATATCATTACGCATATCAGCCTCTAATAGTTTTAAAAGCTTAACCGTCGTATCGGTGTTGTTTTGTCTTGGAATGCTCCACATGTTGTAGATATTAGACGTCGTGTTTAAAGTTGAATTAACGTGATAAATTCGAATACCAGGTAGTGTGAATAACCCATTATAACCTTGTTGGAGTTGGTATAAGCCAGTAGGAGTGTAGAAATCAATGATTAAATATTCTTGAAAAACACTGTTTAGTGGATTTTTAGGAATGATCAGTACATCACCAGAAGAAACATATGGTTTAAGTGTTAAGGTTAAATCCTCACCATTAGTGACGTATGGGTCAATCCAACCAAGTAAAAGCTTTGAATACGGGTTATGATCACCGACGGTCGCATCCATCATGTCAGAGCCACCAATACCACCAGCAGGTCCGTTGTTTAAATCGTAATCGTAATAATCATCTAGACCAAGTAAGTGACCAGTTTCGTGAATAAAGGTCAGTGCATTTAACTCTAAGTACACATTGTCGTTGACGACCTCATCAATGAAATCATAACCCATAAAGATATAGTAGTCGGCTTTCACACCATCAAAGTATTTAACTGGGCTACTTTCGTATTGATACGTATATGCCCACCATAAATCTGAACCGCTGTTAAATGACACAGGGGCAGTATAAACCATCATAATTGAATCAATGTAACCGTCGTTGTCGCTGTCATATTGACTGTAGTCAACACGGCTATTATGGTAATTTAAGGCCATTTCCAGTAAATCATAATCAACGTATTCATTACCGTTTTTATAATCTCTTTCGTAGTAGCCTGATGTGTTAGGCGCAACGAATGGTTCTAGCACATCCCCATCGATGGATAGATTACCATAGCTAGACTCTAAGTAGTAGCTTTGTAGGGAGTGATACCCTGTTTGTTCTTTTGTACCAAAAAGTACTTTTTCTAAGTTTGATACCATTTCATAAGGTGCAGTGTAATTCGTAAATGCGATTGGTAACACCAACATCTTAGGATTACCAGTGGATGGTAAACCTGTGGTTAAACCAAGTGATTTAGAAACGTCTTTGACTGATTGTAATGTGGTTACTTTTTCTATCTCGCCTTGGTAGTTGATGACATAAGACGATTGTTCGTCATAGATTAGGGTGTCACTAGACTTGACAAGCAAGAGTGAAAAGGTGATAATGTCTCCTTTTTTAAACTGATCGAGTAATGATAATTCGGATTCATCGAATTTGATTTGAATCGATTTTTCAAGTTTATTGATGATTAGGTAGTCACTACCAATCTCATCAATAGAGAGTGTCGTATTAATTAAAGAACCAATCATTAACGTCTGATTAAAGACGTCATTGATGTCATAGATTGGAGCTTCTATGACCCCATCGACCCCAGATTCAAAAGGTCTAAATAAAAGGTCATCGGATGTTTTCTTGTGAATAAAGGTGACTGAGTCCATAAACGATAACGTACTAAAAAAGGAAAGATGATCGTAAAACGTGTAATTTTTTTCACCTAATGTCACTAAACTGACCTGAGTTTCCGTTAATTCGTTGAAATACGCATAAGAAATCAGTGGCAGACCTTGGATGGTTTGATTATCCTCATAGGAAGATACTTCAAACGGCTGTGTATCTAAGATTGCTGAAATGATACCCTCATAGGTTTTAAATGTAAATGTAATGACCTCGTTGGCAATTTCTGCGGTGATTGAATCTAGATTTTCATCGTCAAATTCAATCGAGACATTACTTGCAGTTAAGTTACCTTTTAGAAAATTTAGTTCATCGATTTGATAGGTGCCTAAAGATTCTTTAAAGTTAGAGTCTCTAAATGCATCAAGGTCAATTAAAAATATATCCGTTAAGTAGGCGTCATAATAACTAGAATCTTTATTAATCAAACGGTAGGATTCGTCGTTATAAGCGATATAGAGCCCCTCTTGGGTTAAATACCCATGCAAAGTATCCGTCGTTGATGTGATCTTAAATTCATATTGCTCATTTAAGTTAGCTACCTCATAAGTAGAACCATCTTGTTCATAAAGATAGCTTACCCCACCGATTTTATCTAATTGATCGTTTAGGGTAACGCTTGAAACATCGCAAGCCTGTATCACAAAAAGGGTGCTTGCTAAGACAAACAAACGTAGGACAAGTTTTCGAAATTGTTTCATAAAATACCTTCTTTCATGTAGTTCTATTATAAGTGTAACTAGTAAATAAGTAAAGTAAAATAAAAGACGGCCAGCTTGGCCGTCTAACATAGGTCTTTATTTATGTTTCATGTGTGGGAATAATAAGACGTCTCTGATGTTATTGACGTTTGCGATTAACATGATGAAACGGTCAATCCCAATACCGAGTCCACCAGTTGGTGGCATCCCATATTCGAGGGCTTCAACGAAGTCCACGTCCATTTCGTTTGCCTCAACGTTACCAAGCTCTTTTTCCTTGAGTTGGTCCATAAAACGTTCTCTTTGATCGATTGGATCATTTAATTCACTAAATGCATTGGCGTATTCTCTAGCGTCAATAAAGAGTTCGAAACGATCGGTAAAACGAGGGTTTTCGTCGTTCTTTTTAGCCAGTGGAGAGACTTCAAGTGGGTGTCCGTAAACAAAGGTCGGTTGGACGATGGTTGGTTCAACGAATTCATCGAAGAAGGATTGAATGATGTGTCCAATGCCGTGATGTTTTTCTACTTTGATGTGTTTTTCTTTTGCGATTTGTCTGGCTTGTTCGATGTCGGTGATTTCTAAGAAATCAACGCCAGTCACTTCTTTAATCGAATCAACCATTGAGACACGTCTAAAGCCTGGGGCTAATGAGATTTGTTTTTCCCCATAAGTGATGTCGTAAGTACCTAAAACGTTCATGCATACGGTTGAAAGGGTATCTTCAACTAAATCCATCATCCCTTCCATATCAGAATAGGCAAGGTATGCTTCAATGGTGGTAAATTCTGGGTTATGCTTAGCACTCATGCCTTCGTTTCTAAATAGACGTCCTATTTCATAGACCGCTTCAAGTCCACCAACGATTAAACGTTTTAATGGTAATTCAGTAGCGATTCTTAGATAAAAGTCCATGTCTAGCGTGTTGTGGTGTGTAACAAACGGACGAGCGGCTGCGCCACCTAAAATCGGTTGTAAGACCGGTGTTTCTACTTCGATGAAGCCACGGGAGTCAAAGAAGTTTTGAATTTCTCTAATGATTCTTGGGCGAAGTTTTGCGATACGTCTGGCTTCTTCATTGACGATTAAATCGACGTATCTACGACGTCTAGCTTCCTCTTTATCTTGTAGACCGCTCCATTTGTCAGGTAGTGGTCTTAAGGCTTTGGTTAAATGCGTATATTTGGTTGCTTTTATGGTTAATTCATCGGTTTTTGTCCGGAAGACTAACCCAGTAATTCCAACGATATCGCCTAAGTCACCAAGTTTAAAAATTTCAAATGCTTCTTCACCAATCATGTCTTTTCTAACGTATACTTGAATGTTGGAGTCTCTATCTTGGATGCTGATAAAGCCAGCTTTCCCTTGGTCTCTTTTACGCATGATACGACCGGCAATCGTCACTTCTTGTTTCATTTCTTCGAGTTGATCGTGGTTATATGCTTCATAGGTATCTCTTATTTGGATGGTCGTGTGGGTACGAGTAAATTTTTGACCAAATGGATCAACACCTTTTTCTTTTAATTCTTTAAGTTTCTCTCTTCTGATCACTTCTTGTTCGGTTAAGTTCTCTGTATAATCCATTGTTATACCTCCTAAATATCATAATAATTATATCATATTTTCATCATTTAAAAAGCCATAACCGAAGTTATGACTTTTTTTCTTCACTAATCAGTTCATACATTAAGTAATCATCCATTCGTTTTGGTGGAATTAAGGTGGTTACCTTGACGGTAACGACCTTTAATCCAAAGTGAATCGTGATGATGTCATTTTCTTTTAGTGTTTGGGAAGGCTTAGCGATTTTATCGTTGACTAAGACACGCTGTCCATCACTTGCGTTTTTTGCAACCGTACGTCTTTTAATTAGACGAGAGACTTTTAAGTATTTATCGAGTCTCATCCAGAGGTGACTCCTCTACTTTTTCGTCAAGTGGGTTTGTTTCAATTGGCTCTTTTGGGGCTAATTTCTTTTCTTCCCACCAAGCGACTTTGCCGGTACGAACGATTTCTTCGATGTCTTGTTTATTGAGTGTTTCAATTTCTAGTAAGTAGTGCGAGATGGTATCAAGTAGGTCACGGTGTTCTAAGAGTAATGCTCTTGCTTTATCGTAACAGCCTGTGATGATGTCTCTAACTTCTTTGTCGATTTCAGTTGCGATGTGATCAGAGAAGTTTTTGTCTTTTAGGTAATCTCTACCTAAGAAGACAGAACCGCCATGACTTTCGTATTGGATTGGCCCAAGGTTACTCATACCATACTCGGTGACCATAGCACGTGCAATTTTCGTTGCGGTTTGGAAATCCCCATAAGCACCGGTAGTGATGTCTCCAAAGATTAATTCCTCAGCGACGCGTCCACCTAAATAACCAGTAATACGTGCGAGTAAGCTTTGTTTAGATTCTAAGAAAGTTTCTTCCTCTGGCATCATTAGGTTATATCCACCGGCGTTACCTCTAGCGACAATCGTTACTTTTTGTACGACGTTGGCATTTTCGAGTTTGATACCGATGACTGCATGGCCTGCTTCGTGATAAGCAATGATTTTGCGTTCTTTGTCGGTGACTTTTCTTGTGCGTTTTGCTGGCCCCATCATCACACGGTCAACGGCTTCGTCAATGTCTTGTAGCTCAATGACTTTACGGTTTGCGCGTGCGGCTAGTAGTGCAGCTTCGTTTAATAAGTTTTCAATATCAGCACCAGAGAAACCAGGGATGCGTTGTGCGACTTCATTGTATTTGATTTGATCGGATAATTTCTTGTTTCTTGCGTGAACTTTTAAGATGGCTTCACGACCGATGACGTCTGGTAAATCAATCGTGATTTGTCTGTCGAAACGACCAGGTCTTAATAACGCTGGGTCTAAGACGTCTGGGCGGTTGGTTGCAGCCATAATGATGATGCCTAGGTTTGGATTAAAGCCGTCCATTTCAACCAGTAATTGGTTTAGGGTTTGTTCACGTTCGTCGTGACCGCCACCCATACCAGCGCCACGTTGTCTACCAACGGCATCAATTTCATCAATGAAGATGATACAAGGTGAACTTTCTTTTGCGACTTTAAATAGGTCTCTGACTCTTGAGGCACCAACACCGACGAACATTTCTACGAAGTCAGAACCTGAGATTGAGAAGAATGGGACGTTTGCTTCACCGGCAACGGCCTTAGCTAATAAGGTTTTACCTGTACCAGGTGAACCAACAAGTAAGATTCCTTTTGGAATTCTAGCGCCCATTTCTTTATATTTTTTAGGAAACTTCAAGAAGTCGATGACTTCAACAAGTTCCTCTTTTTCCTCGTCACAACCAGCAACGTCTTTAAACGTGACTAGCTTAGAGTTAGATAGACGTGCTCTTGATTTAGAAAATTCAAAGGCTTTGTTGTTTGCGCCGCCACCACTCATTGACTTGAATAAGAAGAAGAGAAGCGCTAAGACTAAACCGATTGGAATAATCACTGAAATCAAGATGCTCCAAAATGTAACTGTGGATTTTTCGACGTATTGAACGGTGATGTTTGATGCGTCTGGAATGTTGCTTAGTACCTCGTCGAGTTGAGGGTATAAAATCGAGAATTCATAGATGACTTTTGAGCCTTCTAGAACGGTGACTTTATAAGCGTTTTGATCTTCGCCGCCAACTGGCGTCCATTTAATTGTGGTGCCATTAAGGCTACCATCAACAACCATGGATTGGAATTGAGATGGTGATAGTTTTTCAGGTCCTTTGGCTTCAAAGAGTTGACTTAAGAAGACAAAGCTACCAAATAAGATGATCGCAAACAGCACATAGACGCCATAATTTTTAGCGGGTCTTGGGGCTTTCTTAGGATCTTTTTGTGGATTCATTTGTTATACCTCACTTTGTATAAATTTCAGGTTTTAGGATTCCGACGTAAGGCAGGTTACGATAGATTTCTTCGTAATCAAGACCATAGCCAACCACGAATTCTTTCGGGATGGTTACGCCAACGTACTTTGGTTCAAATGGGATGACTCTGCCCGCAGGCTTATCTAAGAGTGTGACAATTTCAACGGATTTTGCCCCGCGGTGTTTTAATAACTTGACGATGGTGTCTAAGGTTCTACCGGTATCAACGATGTCTTCAGCAATTAAGATATCTCTACCTGCAACAGAGGTATTCATGTCTTTTCTGATTTTGACATCACCTGAGGATGAAATGCCGCCATGGTAAGATGAAACGTCCATGTATTCGATTTCAATTGGTAAGTCGATATGTCTTGCTAAATCCGATAAGAATGGGACACAGCCCTTGAGTAAACCAATCATGATTGGTCTTTCTTTGGATTTGTAATCGTTCGTGATTTCTTTACCCAAACGTTCACAAATTTCTTTGATTTGTTGCTCATTTACTAAGATGCTTTTGATGTCTTTTGCTAAACTCATGGTTAAATCCCCCTCTTGTAAACCAGTGTTAGTTGTTCGTTATTGGTTTCTACTTTGTTGTAATACCTACCAAGGACGGCAAGGATCTGATTGTTACAATCGGTAATGATTAAATCCGTGTCTCTTAGGTATTTTGGTATTTTATGATCAATGTAGAAATCCTTTAGTTTTTTCTTCCCGTATGGAAAGATGAGTGTATCTCCATTTTCTCTACTACGTACGTAGAGTGGTAACGCTAATTTATTATAACATAATTTTATTTCATAATTCGAAGAATTGAATTGGTCTTTTAAAAATGTGATATAACCCATATTCGGTAAGATATTTAATGCATTAAGATCTAGTTGCATTTTAAATGGTTTAGGTGAGCTTTTCTGCCTTATCTGGGCTTGGTTGTAAACCCGTTGAAGGACATAGTCTTTTGATAGGTCAAGGGACTGATTTGGTCCACTGGTGCTCAAAAAGTGAATCGCATCTTCGAGTTTCTGATTGGTAACTTCAATGTTGTTTTGTTCCATTTTCTTACTTAGAATGGCTTTTTTTAGGACCACGTCTAAGGTGTTAAATTCGGTTACATTTAACTTGTCTTTTGTGAGGTAAGGTTTTACTTGTTTAAGGATGTAATTGCTTGTTTCATTGATTAGATTAGAAAACTGTAAGGTCTTTTCTAAAAATTGATTATTTTCTTTTTCTAGCGCGACGACAATGTGGTTACGAAATCGATTCCTTGTGTAGGTGTCTGCTTGATTACTTGCATCCTCAAAATACATGAGGTCATGTGCTGTTGCGTAATCGTATAGGGTTTGTTTTTTTTCATGAAGTAATGGTTTTAGATAAGTCATCTCTTTTTCTTGATGGGCAATTTGCATACCAGCGTAGCCATAGAGGTTTGATCCTCTAGATAATTTCATTAAGATAGTTTCGGCCAAATCGTTTAGGTGGTGTGCGGTAATAATATGTGTAGATTGGTATTTTTTGGCAATTTCAATGAGGTGTTTTTTTCTTAATTTATGAGCCTCAGCTTGAAAGTTATCGTTTATTGGTTCTAATTGGATGTATTCAAAGGGTATGTTTCTTTTGGATGTGTAGTCTTTTAAGGCGTTTGCTTCTGCAAGAGACTCTAATCGTTTGTTGTGGTTAAAATGAACCACAATGATTTGGTAGTTTTCTTTGATTAAGAGATCGAGTAAGACCATGGAGTCGACACCGCCTGAGATTGAGGCAATAAGCGGGGTATTTTTAAGTTCGTTTAGACCTAAGAGTTTGATATTGTTCATTTCAATCACCTACTATCAATTAATCATTATATCATATATGATATCATTTTTTAGACTACAAAACACCTTAAGTTATGCTATAATAGATTGAACTGGAGGAAATTATATGCTTATTTTAGCCAGCAATTCACCACGTCGTAAAAAGTTATTAGAGGACGCGGGTGTGCGCTTTAAAGTGGTTTCTAAACCAACGGATGAAACCGTTAAAGAACGTTTAAAACCAGAAGATTACGTCATGCATTTATCGCTTAAAAAAGCAAACGAGGTGTTTGTCGATTACACCGAGGACGTGGTAGTCGCTGCCGATACCATTGTGGTTTATAATGGTGAAATACTAGGTAAACCCGTGGATGAAGACCACGCGTTTAAGATGTTAAAGATGCTTAAGGCGGAAAGACATGAAGTATATACGGGTGTGACGATCATGAGTAAAGACAAACAAAAGACATTTTATTCGGTGTCTGAAGTTTGGATGAAAGAATATAGTGAACTACAAATTTTAGAATACATTAAAACTGGAGAGCCATTAGATAAGGCTGGGGCTTACGCCATTCAAGGTCTTGGTGAACAACTTGTTGATCATTTCTCTGGGGATTTCTTTACGATTGTTGGGCTACCCTTAAAACAGTTGTTAACTGAACTAAAAACATTTGATTACTAGACAAAAGGCAGTTGCATGAGCAAGCGCCTTTTTTTCTTGCTTGAGTCTTAAAAAAATGTAAATTAGTTTCATTGGTATTTCATATTGACTTCATGTTGTTTAGAGTTATATAATGAATTAAACACAAATAGGTGTGCGTATTTTCACTTAATAGAGGAATTAGGTTTAAGGCCTAAGCTGTCCCAGCAACCGTAGGGTGGACGAAGTTTCATAACCACTGTGACTTGTCACGGGAAGGGAAACTAAGAATGAAACCGAGCCGGTAGACTTGCCTATTGTAAAAGTTAAGATTCTCCTGGGGTTTGAGATAGAGGTCCTTTTTTAAAACGGATATTTTCTATTTTATGCTGTCCTCATGGATAGTTTTTTTTGACGAATTTGGAGGGAAAAAGGATGAGAGAAGTATTAAAAAGAGATGGTCGGACGGTATTGTTTGATGAGGCAAAAATCAGTCAAGCGGTGTTAAAAGCCATGGAAGCAACCAATCTTGAAGAAGAAGGGCTACCGGCGTTAGTCACAAAGAAAGTCAACGAACGAATTGATGTTTTATACAAAGACAGGCTTTGTAGTGTTGAAGACATTCAAGACGAGGTAGAAAGCGTCTTAATTGAACTTGGGAAAGATAAGCTTTCTAAGAATTACATTTTGTATCGCAACGAGCGAAACCGGATCAGAGATTCAAAGTCATTATTGATGAAGCAAATCAGTGACATCACACTAAAAGACAAAGATGAAGTTGATGAAAAAAGAGAAAACGCGAACATTGATGGCGACACTGCCATGGGTGTGATGTTAAAGATGGGCAGTGAAACAGCCAAATCCTTCTATTTGCAAAGCGTGATTGATAAGCGTTTTTCAAGCGCACATAAAGAAGGGCTAATCCATATCCATGACCTTGATTTTTACACTTTAACGATGACGTGTTGTCAAATCGATTTGATTAAGTTGTTTGAAGGTGGGTTTTCTACCGGTCATGGGCATTTAAGAGAACCTAAAGACATTAGAAGTTATGCGAGCTTGGCTGCCATTGCAATCCAAGCCAATCAAAACGATCAACATGGTGGACAAAGTGTACCAAACTTTGATTATGCGATGGCAAAAGGTGTTAAAAAAACCTACAAAAAGACGCTCATTAAGAACCTCTATCATGCGTTAAGTTTAGATAAAAACACACATAAATCAAGCGTGGAATTGTTTGTTAACGGCTTAGAAGAAAAAGATATTGAGGTTTCTTTGTCATCGAATGAATACGTTGTTGAACTATTAAAAAAATACGAAAAAAACTTAGGTGTTGATGCAAAATCAAGGATTGAACGCATCATTACAATCACCAAAGAAGAAACCGAAGAACAGACCCTACAAGCCATGGAAGCGCTCGTGCATAACTTAAACACCATGCATTCTAGAGCTGGGGCTCAAGTACCATTTTCATCCCTCAACTACGGAACCGATACGTCGGTTGAAGGTCGTATGGTAATTAAGTGTTTACTAGAAGCGACACAACGAGGCTTAGGGGATGGGGAAACACCAATTTTCCCAATTCAAATATTTAAAGTTAAAGAAGGCATCAATTACGAAAAGACCGATCCAAACTACGATTTATTTTTATATGCGATGCAAGTGTCATCTAAACGTTTATTTCCAAACTTTTCTTTCTTAGATGCGCCATTTAATATCGCTAGCTACGACAAAAATGATTACGACACCGAGATTGCTTATATGGGTTGTCGCACAAGAGTCATGTCAAACAGACATGCAGAAAAGAATACCGTTGGTGGCAGAGGTAACTTGAGTTTTACTTCGATTAACCTACCAAGGCTTGCGATAGAGTCAAAGTCAAAAGAAGCGTTTTTTGTTTCTTTAAAAGAGACCATGGATTTAGTTAAAGACCAACTCTTAGAGCGGTTTAATATCCAAGCATCAAAAAAAGTCTATAACTTTCCTTTTTTAATGAAAGAACACATATGGAAAGACTCAAACAAATTAGGTATCAATGATGAAGTTAGAGACGTGATTAAACACGGTACACTCGGGATTGGCTTTATTGGTCTAGCAGAGACGTTAATCGCATTAACCGGTGATCATCACGGCAGCAATCAAAAGGTTCAAGCACTTGGCCTAGAAATTATAGCCTATATGAGGGATTTAACCGATCAGTATAGTGAGACTTATGATCTTAATTTCTCTGTGGTTGCAACACCTGCTGAAGGTTTAAGTGGCAGATTCATCAAACTCGATCAAAAGAAATTTGGTGAAATTAAAGGCATCACTGATAAAGGGTTTTACACCAACTCATTTCACGTACCGGTATATCATGAAATCGATGTGTTTGATAAAATTTCGATTGAAGCACCATACCATAATCTTACCAATGGTGGACACATTAGTTACGTTGAGGTCGATGGTGATATTTCAAAGAACTTAGAAGCCTTTGAACAAATTATAAGACACATGAAAGAAACAGGTATCGGTTATGGGTCTATCAATCATCCGATCGATCGTGATCCAATTTGTGGTTATCAAGGCATCATCGATAACATTTGTCCAAAATGTGGTAGAGATGAAACGGATTATCCGTTTGAGCGAATCAGACGTATTACGGGTTATTTAGTGGGCACACTCGATCGATTTAATGATGCAAAAAAAGAAGAAGTTATGAAACGTGTGAAGCATCTAAAACATGAAAATTAGACTCGCACAAATCTATGCTAACTCCATTGTTGACGGGCCAGGCATAAGATATGCCATTTACACACAAGGCTGTCTGCACGATTGTAAAGGCTGCCATAACCCTGGTACACACGCATTAAATCAAGGGTACTTAATGGATACCCAAGCCATTATTGATGAAATCAAAGGAAAGCCGCACCTAAACAAGATTACCTTTAGCGGGGGAGAACCACTCTTACAAGTAAAGGCAATCAATGAGATTATCGAAGGGTTAGAACCGGGCTATCAAATCATCGTCTACACGGGTTTTACATATGAATTCTTAATTTCAAGTGCGGGCGGCAATACCCATTTGATGCGGTTACTGCATCAAATCGATTACTTAATTGACGGTAAGTTTATCCTAGAACAAAGGGATTTAACGCTTTTATATCGTGGGAGTAAAAACCAACGAATCATTGATGTCAAACAATCACTTTCCAAAAGGAAGGTTGTTACAACCGAAACAATGAAAAATAATTCATCCGTTTAATGGTTTCTTACCGATGAGGCTTAGAACATAGATACATGGACTTTTTACGAGGTAATATTACTGAGTAAGAAGTCTTTTTTTCTTTATAGAATACCTTTGACCATTCATTATAAAAAATTAGAATCGATATGGTTTGTTAATTGGTTAAATTAAAATCAAATAACTAAAAAAGTAGGCAATCTGATTTGAGTATCAACGAGTAACATGAAATGTCTTTCTTAAAATAGAACAATATAAAAAAAAGATTGACATTAATAAATTAATATTATAAGATGTATATAATAATTAAGATGATTGGATCAAGGAGGGAATTAAATGAAAAAATTATTCATGAATTTATACGTCGTTCTTTTAAGTTTATTGATGTTTTCTTGTCAAACAAAGACAGTCATTCAAGAAGTACCCATTTCGAAGGTCTATCATGATACAATCATTGACAACAACAATAATTTTGATACAAATTATGTCATTTTAAGTGATATGGATGATTATCGTTCGTATAAGTTGGTTGCCGAGCGGTTTAATCGTGTCTACGATGAGTCATTTTTTGATTCTCATCAGGTGGTGTTTGTCAAAATTAATCAGCCTGGGGTAAAAAAATACGTCGATCTTCAATTAAGGGATCTTCTCGTATTTGACGGTGAGTTGATGATTACTTACGTCACACCGGCTTGTTACTTAGCCATAGAACCAGATCCGATGATTTTATTAATTGAACTTGATAAAGAAACGTATCCTTCAAGTATTGATTCCGTTAATTTGAATGGTGGATCTGACTTCTTATTCCGATATGAAAATGAGAACGACTACATTGAGGTATCCTTGATGAAATATCACAATCAAGCAAGTATTAAGCTTTATATACAAGGTGTTACAGATAGGCTTGTCGCGGATTATAAGGAAACACCTGAAACGATGGATGATTATGAATTTACGATCAAGCATTCAGATACACTAGACATTAAGGATTTTAGTATTAGAGATGGTATATTGATTGTTGATGGTACGTCCTATACGAGAGTTTATAATGAATATGAAGGTGGCTGTCTTGAATAAAGTCAACTGATCGAAATGAATCTTGTATTTCTTAGACTAACGATATAATAAAATATGCATGGGTAGCCAGTCCTAAGACCTAATTAGTTGTCAGGATTGTTTTAAACGAAAGCCACCATTTTGGTGGTTTTTGTCTTTTATATAATTAATATTAAACGTAACTGTGATAAACAACTAAAAAGCCCCCAGCGCAATTATGAACCGCCCCCTGTCAAGTAGACAGTGGAAATAATTAAATAACTGATTCAATTTTTAAGGCTTGATTCCGAAATTCCATCGGAGTTAAGCCTTTTAGTTTTTCTTGGTACCTTTGTTTATTATAAAACTGGATGTATTGATCAATCGCTACTTTGAGTTGATTGATGTCGTGAAACTGGGTTAAATAGTACATTTCTGATTTAAGTGTACCCCAAAAACTCTCCATCGGTCCATTATCAATACACCTACCAACTCTAGACATACTGACTGTCATGCTTCTAGAAGTGAGCTTCTTTTGAAACACTTTATTCGTATATTGATACCCGCGGTCACTGTGTACCATCGGTTTGGCTTCCGGATTAAGTTGGAATGCTTTCTCGAAGGTTTCATTTACCAGTTGGTTATTATTCGATATACCCATTTTGTAACTGATAATACTGGTATCACACAGATCGATGATGGCACTTAAGTATAACTTAGTATTCGATCCAATCACCTTGAACTCGGTAACGTCTGTTAACCATTTCTCATTGGGATTATTAGCCTCAAATTGTCTGTTTAAGACATTCTCTGCTGTGATCTCTGGTCTTACTTTAATATACCCCTTACGCACTCTACGGATAACCGACGATACACCTAATTTCTTCATCAATCGTCTGATGCGTTTTACATTATAGTTCGTTTGATTCCGCTTATTAATCCATAAAGTCATCCGTCTATAGCCTAAGATACCTTTAAACTCATCATGATATTCAAGAATCAATTGAGATAACTCATGATTAATCTTTTCTTCATTTGTTTCTTCATGTTTTAACCACTTATAATAGCTGCTACGAACAATCAAAAGGATTTCACATAACACCAAAATAGGATAGTTTTTTGCCTCATGAAGCCCTTTTATCGTTTTGTATTTGGCTTCTTGGCGGATCTTGCTAAAATATCCCTCCTTTCGATCTCCTGGAATTTTTTTATGACTTCAGCCTCCATCTCCAGACGTTCATTCTTCCGTCTTAGAAGCTCAACTTCACGTTTTAGTTTCTCAATTTCACTTAGATTCTCTACAGGCTTTCTCTTGCCTCGTTCGTCCTTTAAACCAGCTTCACCTTCTACGTTGTATTTTCTGACCCAGTTATACACTTGTGAGTAGGCTGTCTCAAACTTCTCCGCTGCGAGTTTATATTCAAAGTTATGTTCAATCGTCCATTTCACTATATCTAACTTTTCTTCATAACTCACTTTTCTTGATTTCGCCATATAAACATACCCCTTTGGATCATACGCTTTGATCTCGTTATGTCTATTATACTTGGAAACCCAACTCTTAATCATTGAGTCTGATGTTATTTGATATTGTTTGGCCAGTTCTGCGTATGATCCTTTGCCATCGTGGTAAGCTTTAATCACCTCTAATTTGAATGATTTCATATAACTTTGGTTTCTTGGTTTATCCTCAAATGCCATACTTCCCATCGATTCATAGTTCCTGACCCATTGTTTAACACTGGATACGTCACATCCTAATTCACATGCGATTTCTAACATTGACTTGATTCCTGTTTGATATGCTTTGATTGCTTTGATTTTTGTTTCTTTACTGAATCTTGGTGTTCTTGACATAAGAAAAATCCCCTCTCTGTACACTTCTACAAACTTTAATTATTTGTAGTGTCTACTTTAAGGGGATCATATCATTATACGCTGGAGGCTATTTATTTAGTCTGCAAGTTTTGTTTTACTACGTTTGATTTCTTCTAGGTCACATTCATTAAAGTGGTATCCTTTTTTACAGAAGTGACAAGTAACCTCAGCGCCCTTATCTTCTTTTATAAACTGATCAAGGGTTTGATCATCAAGTTTAGCTAAGGAGAAGGCAAATTTGTCTTTACTACAACTACAATGATAAGTAATTTGTCTTTCTTCCAATATTTTTGCTGTATTGTTAGAAAGAAGATTAGCAATGTCATAGATCGTGAGTCCTTCTTCAAATAGATCAGTCATGGCCTTAATGTGACTAAGCACATGTTCGATTTGTACGATGGTTTCTTCGCTTGCGCTTGGTAGTAGTTGGATGATAAAACCGCCAGCTTGTTTGACCGTTTGGTCTTCATTGACTAAGACACCAAGACCAACGGCTGATGGGGTTTGTTCACTTGAGGTAAAGTAGTAGGTAAAATCGTCACCAATTTCACCAGTTTGGAGTTCAACCGTCGAGGTAAACATATTTTTCAAGTTCAAGTCTTTAGTGACGTGAAGGTAGCCATCACCAACAGCTTTACCCACGGCCAGTTTGCCTTTTTTTGGACCGCTTTCGTATTTTAAGTAAACCTCAGGGTTTTTTAAGTCCGCACGAACTTCGCCTTTACCGTTTGCCTCAGCAAGCATAAACCCAATTGGGCCGTCCGCCTCAATCTTTAGTGTGATTGACTCATCGTCTTTGTACATTAAGCCCATCATACCGGATACGGTTAGAAATCTGCCAAGTGCGGCCGTAACGGTTGGCCATGTTTGGTGGATTCTTCTGGCTTCTTCAACCATCTCTAGTGTGTTTGTTACATAAATTCTAGCTTCATTATTATAAGCAGTTGTAATTAATACGTTGTTTGTTTTCATAAGTTCACTCCTGTCTTTTCTATTGTATCATATTGCGTATTATTGTAAAATGAATATGTTTTTGTGATAATATGGATAAGGAAAGAAGTGAGTGTATGGCATTTAAGATAGGAACAATCGAAATCGATTCAAACGTGGTTTTAGCACCAATGGCTGGTGTTTCAAATGCTGCGTTTCGTGTCATCTCAAGAGAACTAGGCGCAGGCGTTGTTTTTGCTGAGATGGTCTCAGACAAAGGTCTGATGTATGACAATGAAAAAACCAAAGACTTGCTTAAGAGTTTAAGTAGCGAACACCCTTACGCACAACAAATTTTTGGTTCGGATAAAGAATCCATGGTTAAAGCGGCAATATATATTGATCAACATACGGATTGTGACATCATTGACATTAACATGGGTTGTCCAGTCCCTAAAGTGGCTGCCCGTGCGCAAGCGGGTGCCGCATTATTAAAAGACCCAGATAAGATTTATGAGATCGTTAAAGCGATTCAAGAAGCGGTAACGAAACCCGTGACGGTTAAAATTAGAACCGGTTGGGATGATGCTAGTATTAACGCAGTAGAAGTCGCTAAAAAAATCGAACAAGCAGGCGCGAAAGCCATTACTGTTCATGGCAGAACAAGAGCTCAAATGTATTCAGGCAGAGCCAATCTTGATGTCATTAAGGCGGTTAAAGAAGCGGTATCCATCCCTGTCATCGCAAACGGTGATGTCACCAATGGAAAAGAAGCGAGATACGTACTGGATTACACGAAAGCCGATGCAGTCATGGTCGGAAGAGCAGCACTTGGTAACCCATGGGTATTTAAAGAAATTGACCGCTATTTAAAATACCAAGAAGAAACACCAAAACCAAGTTACAAAGAAATCAAAGACATGATTCTAAGACACGCGGATATTTTGATGGAACTCAAAGGTGAACACTTAGCGATGTTACAAATGCGAGGGCAAAGCACGTGGTATTTTAAAGGCTTACCACACGCGTCACACACGAAGTCGTTATTATCTAAGGTATCAGATTATGACACGTTTAGAAGTATTGTCGATGACTATTTTAATTTGATTATGACAAGTTAATCAAAAAAATGGTATTCAATCAACCAGGGTTTTATCCCTCATTGTTTGAATACCATTTTTATATATTTCTCTTTATAGAGCTATAATCTGGACTATTTTTTCTTTTTGGGTACACCAGGGTTGACGTGAACCATACAATGAAGCACGTCAAGGTAGGTTTCTTCAATCGTGTCATGGACGTTTTCTGCGATGTCATGAGCTTCTTTTAAAGATAAGCGCTCATCGACACAAATCTCAACGTCAACGTAGTAGTGTTTCATATGTTTTCTGACTTTCAAATCATCAATTCGGATCACACCTAAGACGGTTTTTATGGTTTGATTGATGTTTGAAACAACTTCTTTTTCTGCTGAGGCATCGACTAAAAATGAAATGGCTTCTTTTAATATTTCAACTGAGGAAAGTAGAATCAGTAGGGCAATTAGTATAGAGGCAATCGAGTCAAAGTAGATTAAGTTAAACTGTGCTAAGGTAATACCAATCAACGAAGCAGAGGTTGCGAAAACGTCGGTTAAGTGATTGACGCTATCGGCTTTTAACGCAGGTGCCTTATATTTTTTAGACGCTGTGATGGTCAAATAACTTAGCAGTAGTTTAAGTAGAATCGCAATGACTGCGACGTATATGGTTGAGGTGCTAGGTTTAATAAAAACACGTTTATGAATGAAATAATCGTATAATTCTGAGATGCCGTTGGCACCAATTGAAAATGCGGTTAAGACTAATACTAGACCAAGCAGAAAATACATTAATCCTTCAAATTTTTCATGTCCATAGGGATGATTCTCATCTGGTTTTTTATGTGCGATTTTTAATGTAATCAAAATCATGATTGATACGAATACGTCCGATAGTGAGTTAAAGCCATCGCTTTTTAATGAACCTGCGTTACCTTTAAAACCATAGTAGAGTTTTAAAACGGATAGTAAAATATTAATGATTAAACTAATCCATATAACGGTATTTATTTTATTTTTCATTGCTTGGTAGTTCCTTTTGAAGTAATTGATTTTGATAAGTCACTAGTTGAGATTCTCTAATGATGGATTTCACTCTAATTTCATCTTCTAAGTAACTGATATCAATGATCTTTGAGGACTGATAAAGCGCATTAATCAGGGATTTTTCTTCGTAGGTAAAGGATAAATCAACTTCGACTTTTTGTCCAAACAATCGTGTATATATTTCATCAATTAAAAAGTCAAGATTTGTCTTTGTTTTATTAGAAATACTTAGGTATTTGAAATCGGTTATTGGGGTTTGATTAATCATTAAATCTAACTTCGTTAAAACGTTGATTGTTTCAATATGACTTGCTTCAATTGAATCTAAGACGTCGTTGGTGGTGGTCATTTGATGTTGGTAATTTGGGTTTGAACCATCAATGATATGCAGAATTAAATCGGCTTGTTTAACCTCTTCTAGGGTCGATTTAAATGAATTGACTAAATCGTGAGGAAGGCGAGATACAAATCCAACGGTGTCGGTTAAGATAAAGCTTGGTTCGTTATAGTAGTTGATTTGTCTGGCTTGTGTTTGTAGTGTCGCAAACAGCATGTTTTTCTCGAAGACCTTTTTTTCTTCGTTTCGCATTAACTTCATGAGTAAAGAATTCATGGTCGAGGATTTGCCGGCATTCGTATAACCAACCAGGGCGACGATTGGGATTTGATTGGATTGTCGTCTCTTTTGATTGACTTTCTTTTCTAGATGGACTTTTTTGAGTTGATCTTCTAGTTTTGTGATGTTTGATTCAATGCGTCGTCGGTCTAGTTCTAGTTTTTTTTCACCAGGCCCTTTGGAGTTAAACGAACCACCACCCTGCCTAGAGAGGCTTGAGGAAAGACCGATCAGTCTTGGTAGTAAGTATTTTTGTTGAGCCAAATCAATTTCTAAGCGAGCTTCTTTTGTTTTTGCTCTTTTCGCAAAGATTTGCAAAATTAAAAAACCGCGATCAATGACTTGCGTGTCTAAGGCTTCTTCGAGATTTCTAATTTGAGCAGGACTTAGTTCGGTATCAAACACACAAACATCTATTTTGAGAACGTCAACCGTTTTCTTGAGTTCGACTACTTTCCCACTACCGATGTAATAATTACTGGTCGGTTTATCGAGTTTTTGTGTCATTGAGTCAAGGACATTCAGTTCTGCAGCAATTGCTAAATTTTCGAGTTCTTTTTTAGATTCGGCAAGATCGTAAAGTCCGAGATCTAAAAAGACTAGTAATGCGTTATCCATAATAATCCTCTTTTTCTTTAGTGTCTTTATAAATTATACTACAAATAAGATAAATCATAAAACGTAAACCACGATTTTATGTAGAAGTTTTCCTAATACATAAAAAATAACACGAAGGCAACTTGCCTTCGTGTTGAATCAAATTAATTATAAACCACACTTTAACTGTGCACCACAGTTAGTGCAGGTATGACAGCCACCGATGTCTTGGACAATGCCTTCACGACATACTGGGCATAGGTTTCCAACCTCAGCCCCGATTTCGCGGTCTTGTCTATCGCCTCTTAAAGGCGTTTTGATTTCATCGTTGTGTGTCGGTGTTTGTTTTTCGTCTAGTTTAATACCAAGGTCAGTAATGTCGACTTGGACTTCTTTAGACTCTTTTTTGAGTGATAAGACTTGAGAGTCTCTTGAGCCATCAACGTAAACTGTACCACCTTTAGCGCCACCTTTATAAAGACGCATGTAAACACGTTCAACGTCTTCGACGGTATAACCTCTTGGGGCATTAACGGTCTTAGAGATAGATGAGTCAACCCAGTTTTGAATGATGCATTGCACGTCTGCGTGTTCCTCTGGTTGAAGTTCCATAGCAGCTACAAAGATGTCTGGTAGATTTTCTCTAGTGTGTTGTGGGTTTAATTGTAAGTAGGTTTCTACGATTGGGGCATTTACTTCAATGAATTTGCCTAAACGGCCACTTCTAAAGTAGGTAAATGCAAAGTATGGTTCTAAACCAGTAGAAACACCGACCATGGTACCAGTCGAACCGGTTGGTGCGATGGTTAGAAGATGCGAGTTTCTAATGCCATACTTAAGAATGTCTTGTTGTAAGGATTTTGGTAATTTTTGAATGAACTTACCTTTGACAAAGGCTTCTCTTGAACCAAATTGCTCAAGGAAAGGGAAAGACCCTTTTTCTTTGGCAATTTCAACGGACGTTTCGTAAGCTTTGATTGCAATAAAACGGAAGAGTTCATTGACTAAAAGGTTACCCTCAAGCGAACCATAGCGTTTGTTTGCGTAAATTAATAAATCATGTAACCCCATGACACCCATACCGATACGGCGTTCGCCAAGGGCTTGTTGTTTGTTTTGTTCAAGGAAGTAATAGGTTTGATCAATGACGTTGTCTTGCATACGTACGGCATTCTTGATGGTCGTTGCTAGTTGATCCCAAAGCACTTCATGGGTATGTTTGTTTACCATCGTTGCTAGGTTAATAGCTGCGAGGTTACAAACTGAGTATGGTGCTAGTGGTTGTTCGCCACATGGGTTCGTACAAACGACACTTTGGCCGTATGAAGTGGCGTTGGTGTAGTCATTGGCGTTATCGATAAAGAAGATGCCAGGTTCTGCTGAATAGGTGGCACAAACGTTAATTAGGTTCCACAAATCTTTGGCTTTGATTTGGCGGTAAACCTTACTTGGATAGCCAAGGGCTTCGAATTTTCTAACGTCACCGATGTTTTTCCATTCCTGATCATAAAACGCTTTTTGTTCTTTGGTGTAACCATCTAAGTCCGGGAACTTAAGGTCATACATGGCGTCGTTTTCTACGGCATCCATAAAGTCTTTAGTGATGGCAACAGAAATATTTGCACCTGTTAGGAAATCTGGATTGTTAACTTCATAGCGTCCACCATCCGATAGAAGACGTCTGGCTTCATCAATGCTAGATGAGTTAAACGCTTGTGGGTTTTGTTCACTGATTTCAATGATTTTTTCATACATTTGGAACTCATCAAAAGACAGTGGTTTGAATTTTAGCTTTTCTTTTGCAAGTGACTTAATGAAGTCATTATCCGTTTGTTCGATGATGAATCTAAGGATTCTTGGGTTTTGCATTTTTGAGATGATGAACTCAATGATGTCAGGATGCCAATCGGCAAGCATGATCATTTGTGCGCCTCTTCTAGAGCCGCCTTGTTCAACTAAGTGTGTTAATTGGGCTAAATCGTGAAGCCATGATACGGAGCCGCTTGATTTACCATTCACACCTTTAGCAAGTGCGTTTTTTGGTCTTAGTGTGGAGCCGTTGGTTCCAACACCACCACCTCTAGCCATGATTTCCATGACTTCTTTTCGGTGGTTTGCTAAGCCTTCTCTTGAGTCTTCAATAAAAGGCATGACATAGCAGTTAAAGTAAGTCACTTGAGACTGTGAACCAGCCCCATACAAGACACGTCCGGCAGGGATTAACCTTAAGTTTTTAAGTTCTTCAACAAATGCGTTTTGACGGTCCATTGGTTCGCCTTCGCCTAGGTTTTTACCGACACGTTTTGCGATTTGTTCATAGTAAATTTCAAGTGGTTTTTCGATTTCTCTATAATTACGTTTGATGACACCATCCACGTGATCATCGCCGATTTGTCCAATGAATTCATCCTCTACTTTGATTGTAACAGAATCTTTTTCAAGGGCGATCACATAACCGATCCCGCGTGCTGGGAATTTTGGGTCGTGCTTGATAACAGCAACGACTAAGTCACCAACCGATAAGGTTTTTAGTGAAAGGTCTTTTTGAGTGTATCTATCAAGCATTACAAGTCTAGAAACACCTTCAAAACGCATGTGCATGTCAGGCGTAATCGGGTGTAGGTGTTTAAAGTGAGTGGTAATATCTTGATTCAGTTTATCTACTAATTTATCTTCGTATTTCATCTTACAACTTCCTTTCCTTGTAATATGCATTATATCGGTAATAGGTCTTAATTACAAGGGCTATTTTGTAAAAATTAATACCGTTTTATAAGGACATAAAGTCGATAATTTCTTATGTAAGCCATTAATCGAACGTTAAGGTCTAGATTAGATTAATTTTAAATTGAGTATTTCAATTCATAAGCGAATTTTTAGCAATTAGTCAATCAATTCGCTTTGCTAATTTTTTATTTTTTAAGCTTGATGCTTATAAAACGTTTTGGTTTTATGTAAGCATAAGTCAGTTGATTTCAATTAGTTTGTGGCGATATTCACAAATAACTATGTTATAATATTTTAAAAGGATGTGGGCGTATGACCGAATGGGTAAAAATTCTACTCGATGGGTATATCGTGTGGATTGTCGTTTATTTTTTAATTAGCTTTTTTATCGGTAGTAAGCGGGTTTTTAAAATCTTCTTATCCGTTGTTTTTATTTATTTGATTACATTCTTTGCCAAACACTTTAAACTTGAGGCGAGTTATGAGATATTGACCTATGTAGAAACGTGGTTACCACTGGCGCTAATTGTCATTTTAGCACCAGACATTAGACGCAGTTTTGAAACGGCATGGTTACTTGATAATAAAAAAGATATGGCGGTCTTGGGTTCTCAAGAGACAAAAAACCACATCGTTGAAGCGGTTATGTATTTGTCGAGCCAAAAAATTGGGGCACTGATTACAATTGAAAAACACAATTCGCTTGATCAGTACGCGGATCGTGCGATTATCATGAACTCGTTAGTTTCCAAAGAGTTACTCATTAATATATTTACACCACTCACACCACTGCATGACGGTGCGGTTATTATTCGAGGTGATTCCATCAGATGTGCTGGGGCTTATTACGTATTATCCGAATCAACCAAATACGATAAGACGATGGGTTCAAGACACCGAGCTGCACTTGGTATCTCTGAGGTTACGGACTCATTTACGATTGTGGTTTCAGAAGAAACAGGGACCATTTCAATTGTAATGGAAGGTATTATGTTGAAGATAAATGACCGTGAGAAGATTTATGAGTATTTAAATATGTTTATGAAATAAGGAGGCCAAGTATGTTAAGAAAAGTCATTATCAATTTGGGGGCATTATTAATGAACCCAGTGAAAAAAGCAGGCAATGCTGATTTATCCGAAAAAATAGTTAATTTTTCTAATAAGAATCCTTGGTTTAAAGTACTGTTGTCGTTTTTTGTGACTGCTATGGTATTGGTTGCGGTTTACTATCTAAATAAAGTCATTTCGATTGGTTAGTTTAAAAAGAAGGGCGTGAGTCTATGGGTATTGAATTGATTTACCCGATGATTGTTTCACTACTGGGATTGTTGTTTTTACTTTTAGTGGCGATCATGGATGAAAAAAATTATAAAGTGTTTTTCATCATATTAAGTCTTAATGTGATTTTGTTTGTTGGTTTGGGCATTTTCTATGAACAAATCAATCAAATCGTATCACTTAACGATATTTATCCGATTGTGGCCTACATCAATTTAGGCATATTCTTGATCATTTCAATGATTTCTTTCTATAAAGGAATTTTTTCTAAGAATCACTACCAATTGTTCATTAAGTCAATTAAAAAGACCAAATGGAATGCGTATTACGTAGTTGATAAAAAATCAAGAATTAAAGAGATGTCTGATGGGTTATGTATGGAGTTGGGTTTTACAAAAGACCAAGTCATCGGTAAGCCACTTTTTGATGTTTTTAACCGAAGCATCAGAATCACCTCGTTTAACGGTGTCGATACAAACAACCGGGCACTTGAGACGTATTACGATGAATACGAAAAAAACGTACGCTCGGATCAAAAAGACGAGAATGAAATTCTGTTTCAAAATTATAACGGCAAGACGGTTATGCTTCATACGGTCGAACAACCGGTATTCATTTTTGGGAAATACAAAGGACGAATTAGCATCGGTGAAATCCGTAGCGACTTTGACTTGTTGAGTGTTGAGAAAACACTTAAAGAAAAACAAGATGAACTTGAAAGTTTAAGGTTAAAATACATTGCGACACTTGAACTGGTTGAGGATGGGCTATTCTACATTGATTTGGATCAACGCTACCTTTGGGGAAGCCAACGATTTGTTCAAATGACAGGGCTACAAGACCAAACCATCGATATCACGGATTATCATAAATACATCCATGAGGATGATTTAAATGCGTATTTGGCTGTTTTAAGTAGCTTAACACAGCGAAAACAAACCTATAAAATGACGTATCGTTTCTTATATCAAAACAGGTACATTTGGATTAAAGAAACCGGTAAACGAATTTTTGAGGATAAAACCTCTAATATCATTTTAGGTAGTCTCAGTGTCTTAACGCAATCAAGTTATCAAAAAACAGGCGTTGAGGAAATGGATCAGTTACTTGGTGAGAGTGAACTCTATGTACATTTAGACGGCTTAATTGAAAAAAAGAAACACTTTCAGCTGGCGCTTTTTGAACTTTCGAACATACCTCAAATTAATAAAGAGGCAGGGCGTGTGGTTGGTAATATGTTAATGGGTGAGTATTTAAAAAAGATGCGTCAAACATTCATGAGTGAATCTTCATCAATCTTTCGAATTTCAGGGTTGGTATTTGCAGTAACGTTAATCGACCCAAGAAAAATGGAAATATTAAGACAAGGGGTCAATTCGAATAACACGTTTTTAAATTTGACAATGAACTATGGTTCAATTAAAACCGAGCTTGAAGTGATGCTTGGGGTTTCTGCCTCATACAAAGACGCAAAGACATCTAAAGAGATGGTTGGTTGCGCCTTAGAAGCATTGAATGTTGCAAAAAATCCGAATTACAACAAGAATAGTTGTTACTACATGGACATTCATGACTAAAGAATCAATTAGAAGAGATATGCTTTTAAAACGAAAAAGCTTGGATCATACTGAACTTGAGGTCCTAACAAACGAGTTATTAGAACGCATTGAATCACACCCAAGGTTTACTAAGGCCACAAGGATTGGTCTTTACTATCCAATCAATCAAGAGCCAAATTTGCTCAGATTAATGACAAGACATAAAGACAAGCGGTTTTATTTTCCAAGGGTAGTTGACAATCAAATATCGTATTTTTTAGTCAACGATTTAAATGACCTAGAGAAAACAGTATTTCAATTATTTGAACCGAAGTTGACCTTACCTAAGTCGAACGACTTAGACCTCTACTTAATCCCGTGTGTTGCAACCACGGGGTGTTACCGTATTGGTTATGGTAGGGGCTATTATGATCAGTATTTAAAACGAAATAAAGGGTATACGATTGGGGTAACGATGCCTTTTGCAAAATTTCAACAAGGGTATGAAGAATCACACGACATCGCTCTTGATGAAATCTTATAATGGAGGATAAATTATGTACAGTAGTATTGTGTTATGCGCAGGTTTGGGGTCAAGAAGCGAACTTGGGTATAATAAAGTAACGCATTTATTTAACGGAAAACCAATCTTTTTACATTCCGTTGATGTTTTCTTAAAACGAAGCCACGAGGTAATCGTGGTCATCAATCCAAACGATGAAGCCTTTATGAAAGAGGCATTACCAAAAGAAGTTAAGATTACTTATGGTGGTAATACCAGAGGCGAATCCGTTTTATCGGGTTTGAAGTTAGTAACCAACCCAAATGTGTTGATTCACGATGGGGCAAGACCATTTATTAATGAAGACATGGTCATTCAGATTGAAGACCAACTACTTGAATATGATGCCGTGATGTTAGCCAAATCGGTAATCAACACGATTTATGAAAAACAAGACGATGGACTACATGTCTTAGAAAGAAACAAGCTGTTTGAGGCCGAAACCCCACAAGGATTTAAGACCGATAAAATCAAGCTTGCTTATGTCAAACAACAAGGCTTATTTACGGATGATATATCACTTTATCAGGCGTGTTATAAAGACGAGGTTGGGCTGATTTTTCATGGTTATGACAACCATAAAATCACAACCAAACAAGATTTGTTGAACTTAGATAAAAAAGGAAATGGTGTTATGTATAAAATCGGACACAGTTACGACATTCATCAAACAGATAGCAATCGAAAATTAATCTTAGGTGGCTTAGAAATCAAAGCGGATAAAGGATTGATGGGTCATAGCGATGCCGATGTCTTATTGCATGCGGTAGCCGAAGCCATCTTAGGCGCGTTGGGGCTTGGTGATTTAGGCACGATTTACCCTGATACGGATCCAAATAATAAGGACTTAGATTCAAAAGTGATTGTTGGGTTTGTCGTTGATAAAATGAAGCAAACAGGCTATCAAATTTCAAATCTAGACGCGACGGTTTTTTTAGAAAAACCCAAACTAGCACCGCACATTGATGACATCAAGCAAAGCGTTGCAAGACTCTTAGAAACGGAGTTAAGTAACGTCAATATTAAAGCAGCAACCAATGAAAAATTAGACGCCATCGGCGAAGAAAGAGCCATTGCCGCTTCTGCGACGGTGCTTATAAAGAAGGGATAATTATGATCATTGAAACCCAATTTGGTAATTTTACGTTAATCGATCAAACCAAAGACGCGTTTGATATTGTGAAATTTCAAGAACGCTATGTACCAGAAACGTTTGATAAATACGACTACATCGTTGGTGATGTGGCCTCAGACCTACTTCGAATCAAAGGTTTTTTTGATAATACCAAAGAAAAAAGAAACCTAAAAACCATTCCAGATTACATCAACGAAACGTGTAATTTCGCGTGTGGTTATTTCATACTAAAACGCATCAAATAGTAATATGATTGATAATATTTGACGTATCAAGTATACTTATATCGAAAGAAGGAGGGGATTTCTATGGATGAAACAACGAAATTAGTTCATGAATTAATCGATAGAGTTAGACCATACCTACACCGTGACGGTGGGGACATTGAAATCGTATCAGTTGAAGATGGGATTGTCTATGTAAAAATGTTAGGCGCTTGTGATGGTTGTGGCTTAATTGACGTGACTTTAAGACAGGGTATTGAAACCATGTTACTTGAAAATGTGCCAGGCGTTATCGCAGTAATTAACGTATAATAAGGAGTATTTTATGAATCATGCAAACCAAATCATCTTTGATTCTCTTTTTGCGATGACGTTAGCTCAACTGCTTAAATTTGTCATCAGCAGTTTTAAGAATCGAAGCATTTACACAAAAGCATTAGTGTCAACCGGAGGGATGCCTTCTTCTCACAGTGCGCTTGTCTCAGCGATGAGTTTTAGCATATACCTATACGAAGGGGTTAATCTCTATTTTGCGATTGCACTTGTTTTATCGCTTGTGGTCATTCATGATTCAATGGGCATCCGTTTAGAAGCATCTAAACACGCCATCCTACTTAATAAAATAGCAGAAAAAATAGAATTACCAACCGATGAAATTAATGAGGGTAGACCGTTAAAAGAACCACTTGGCCATCTACCGATTGAAGTACTAGCTGGGGTTATCCTCGGTATAGTCATATCCTTATTCAATTTTTACGTATAAGGAGGTAAAGAAAAAATGAATAATAAGAAAATCGGAATCGTTGTGGATTCCACATTTAAATTAGACAAGGACTTTCAAGAAAAAGAAGCCATCGAGGTGGTTTATCTTGATATTATTGTCGACAACCAGGTCTTTAAAGATGGCGAGGTCTCAAATGAAACAATCTATGAGGCAATGAGCCATAACAAAAAAGTGACGACAACACAACCAACCCCGGCAAGGTTTAAAGATGCATTTGATAAATTGCTAAATGAGGGGTACGAACATGTGATTTGTTTAACGATTTCTGCTTCGCTTAGTGGGACAAACAACAGCGCCAACCTAGCGAAATCAATGCTTGATGATCCAAATCGTGTGACCGTGATTGATACAAGAACCGCAATTTGTGGTTCAGAGTACATTGCAGAGTCGTTAGTAAAACTAAGAAGTCAAGAAACAGAGCTTAACGTTATCTTAGAAAAATTAGAACAAAAGATGGCACAAGGCTCTGTGATATTTACCGTCGATGATCTTGGAATTTTAGTCAAAAGTGGACGTTTATCGAAACTTTCAGGCATGATCGGTAATTTATTAAAAATCAAACCGATTTTACGATTTGATCAGGGTAAACTTGAGGTTGAACACAAAGTTAGAAGTAGCGACAACGTGATCAAGTACTTAGTTCAAGAAGTCGGTAAGTTACAAGAAAAAGCAAAAACAATCGTTAAGATCGCCTACACCACCACAAGTGATTTAGGACTCCAACTAGAAAAAGAAATTAAAGCTAAGTTTGAGGACGTTAAAGTCAGCTTTAGTGGAAAAATCAGTGCGGTTGTCGCGGTTCATGTGGGAAGTGCTGGTTTAGGTATTTACTTGACCAACGAGTAATCATCAAAACATAGAAACAAAATCCTTCAAAACTAAAAAAAACAGTTCACTATATTAGTAACTGTTTTTTCATTTTATTATTAGGGCATCATGCAATCTATATTGATTGTTCTATTGATTCTTGTTTCTTTATCACGTCATCAATCAAGAATGATTTGAATGCTAAGTATGGCTCAATGACACCCTTATTTGGTGAATTTTTCAAGTTCTTTTGAAAAAGTTCATCCAAATCCGTTGGGTATTGCCCAGTATTCAAATAGGTGATGTAAAAATGAAATAATGCGATGCCGGGATCGGTGTTTTTATCAGAAAAAATGAGTTTAAGTCGTTTGTCTTCTGTTTTTTCGGCCACTTCAAAGTAATAATCTTGAAAATGCTTGTTAGCTAACCACATGCTACCAAGAATGGATTGCTTGTGAGGGTAGTTCGTTTCAATCGAGTCAACGAGCGTTTTTGCTTTATCCATTTGAAAGGTCAGGTGATAATATAAAACCAAAAACATGGCGTAGTTCACTTGTATGTTCTTTGATAAATCAAGACTATCTTCAGCAATAGTAAATTCAACGTTTCTAAGATCATCGCCATTTGATAACAAATGGTTGATCCTAAGCAGTTGGTAGTAAGACGCTTTAGATGTTGGATGCTTTTTTAGTTCACGATAGTTATTGCCATCGTTCGTAAGACCTGGTGTCTTTGCCCAGTTGATATAGGCAAAAAGCAAATTAAGAACAATCGTAAATAGTAGTGGTAGAAATAAGAGATTGCTTTTTACAAAAAATAACAGTGGAATCAAAGAAAAAAAGATGATTAGATTGAAGAAAACACCACCAAAATTATACCAAAAAGGATGATTAAGTGACTTTTCGGTGGGCAATAGTAAACATTGTCCAAGTGTACCTTTCAAACTGAATTTTTTAATAACTAGCCTGTCATCTTCTTTTTTTATCAAACGGTTAAGCACACGAAAACTAACAAACTCATAACCAGTGAGTAGACCAAGGATCAAGTGACCAAGTTCGTGGAAGAAAACGGTAAGGAATAATGCGGGTAAGAACCACAATAGCATCATCAAAAAGCCAGACAATGCAAAAGGGTTCTTTACAGGCAGATTAAGCCTAGCAAAACCAAAACCGATTAAAAACCCAAAGACTAACAAGAGAAGATAGACAAAAAAAAGTTTTAATAATTTTTTCATAACGATTTACCTCGATTAATTTATTAATGATAGAATAACACAGAATAACGGATTTGTCTATTTATTGGGCAGATGAAAGGAAATTTGATATAATACTATTAATGAGGTGGTTTTATGCATAAAAAAGGACAAATCGTCGATTGTGAAGTAACCGGAGTTGTCCCTTATGGTGTGTTTGTCAAAGTTGGCGAGTGCAGCGGGTTGATTCACATATCAGAGATTTCGGATAAATACGTTAGAGACATTCAAACGTTTGCTTGTGTGGGTGACATCATCAAAGCTCAAATTATTGAGTGTGACGAAGAAACCAATCAGCTAAAGTTGTCTTATAAGAAATGCCAAAGAGCCAAGCGCATCATCGTAGCGAAGCCTGAAATCGGCTTTGACTCACTTAAAGCGGCAATGCCTGGTTGGATTTCTAAGAAATACACTAAGTAGCACTTTTACTCAAAATAAGTATAAAAGTAAATCGCGAAATAAGGGCATTAACCAATCAATCATCCATGGATTTCTTATGAAATCTTTGGGTGATTTTTTTTGTATAAGTCAATATAGAAACAATAAACTATTTCTTAGCGTAAAGCATTTAGATGACAAAAACTTAAGCAGACAATATTATGTATTGAACTTGCAAATACTACATGTGCGTGAATAAAAACAATTAGAGGTGAAAAAATTATATTTAAGTATGTGTTTAAGCAAGTCTTATTTTTATTATCTTCGTTCACGCGTATAATATAGGTAAGTAATAAAATTCTAATTTTACTGTTCAAACAGGCACCTTCAATTGTTATATAGGTGCAAGAAAGAAAAGCTAGGTGATGTTTAATGTTTGATAATCAAAAATTATCAAAAGCGATGAACAGCCTTAAAAAGGGAAACAAAGACGCCATTGAGGTTATCTATGACCAAACCAATCGTTTGGTATATTATCAAGTGTATCAGATCTGTCACGATCACAATTTAACCGAAGACTTGATGCAAGACGTCTATATGAAGGTAGTGAATCGAATTGATTCGTATCAAGACCAACAGTCCCCAAAGGCCTGGATTTTAATGATCGCTCGAAATGAAGCACTGAATTTAATCAAAAAAAGACAAAGAGAAGTGATCATTGAAGACAACAAGATCAGTTTTATTCAGGCAGAGGAAGTTGAACAAACACCGCTGATTAATCTTGCACATGAGGTATTAGATGAGCAATCATTCCTCATTGTGATGTACTGTGTCGTTGAAAATAAAACCAGAAGAGAAGTGGCTGAAATTTTCAATTTATCGACCTCAGGCGTCACATTTAAACTAAACGAAGCCTTAACAAAATTAAGGGGTTACTTGGAAGGAGGTGCCAATCAATGAACAACAGAAAATTAAAGAAGATGTTAAAAGCTGAAAAAGCGTATTTCGTTAGAGATACCAAAAACCGCGTTCTTTCTTGCATACAAGAACCCATCACTAAAAGGCGATTCTCATTTTCTTATAAGCTCGCACTCATGGGGGTATTAATTGTTCTTGGGGTGATTGGCATTCTCCAATCAAGACCAGATGAACCTGTTAATTATTATAATAGTTATTTATTAATCGACATTAACCCATCCATTGAATTTGAAGTTGATAACGACGGGTTATTGGTTGCCTATACCCCATTAAATGAAGATGCCGTTGTCTTATTATCAGGCATTCAATTGACACTAAATTCACCATACGACATTGAAGTAAATAAAATAATTGAAGAAGCGAAAGTCTATGGTTATTTGGTTGACAAACAAGTGACCATCAATGTCATTAATGACAATCAAACAATTGAGACAAACCTACGACAAGAACTCATTGAACGATTTTTAAATAATCCCAAAGTGACTGTTAATGAGAAACCAAGTAATATCGAACAAATCTCTACAGGAAAACTTGTGCTCATTGAACGTTTACTTGAAAGACAACCTAACTTGAGCTTTGATCAACTTTCAAAAGAATCGGTTAGTAATCTAACGAAGATGTTAAGTGCACTTGATCAAGATAAGATGAGGCTAGTTAAAGAAATGATTGATCAGTTTAAAGATGAACAAGAAATCGAAAAAGAACAATTGATTGAATCTATTGAAACAATAGAGAAGGACGTAAAAACGTACTTAAAAGCACTTGAAAAATCCATTGATGAAGATTTTGATGAAGCCTTAGAAAACTATGAAAAACTAAGAAGTCTTTTTCCATCACTAGAGATAGTAGAATCAAAAGAGATGTTAGAAATAATCATTGAAACGCTAGAGGATGATTTAGAGGACTACCTAGAAGAGCGAATAGATGAACTCGATAACGGATTTGATATGGATATTAAATCAAGCATTGATTCGTGGAAAAACCTCAATTATGAGGGAGAACTTACGATTAAATCAAACTATAATGAATCGTTTGTTGATCAAGTCAAGGCGGGATTTAGACCTGCTCAAACGACTTCAAAAAATGATCGAGCATTCTATATTTTATTAAACCGATTAGAAAATCATTTAAGGGTTTATGAAAAAACAGGGTCGTTCATTCATCGAAGCTTAGTTCAATCAATCCACAGTGAGATACAAAGTTATATTGACTCTGAACTTGTCTCAGAAGACATATTAGAGAGCGACTATTACGAATCAGTCATGGATTTCTATGAAGATTTGATGGAAGATTGAGTTTTAAAGGAGGTAACATAAGTATGAAAAAGTATTTTATGATAGCAACACTTGCTTTAATTGTGTCTGTTGGTTTGACGCTTTTATCGGCTTGTCAAACAAGCGAAGACACCAACTACGAGAGTTATGTTGCAGTAGACATTAACCCATCTTATGAACTTATGGTTAATAGCGAAGGTAAAGTAACGGGTTTTTATAAAACCAATGAAGACGCACTTGTCGCTATGAACGAAAAGACAGTGGTTGGGATGTCTATTGATTTAGCAGTCGTTACGTTGATTGATGAGGCTGAACAACAAGGGTATTTTAAAGGCGATGAAAAACACGTTTTAATCACTACTTTAGCTGAAGATGAATCAATCAAAAATAGGGTTGAAGCTAAAATTGAGAAAAAAATACAATCGTATGAAAATGAACACCAAGCGGCTATTGAACTTTCAAAAGATCACCAAGAACCAAATGCGTTTGAGATAAATAGAAGTGTTCAACTTCAAGTATCCATTGGGAAACTAAGACTTATTGAGGCGTTAATGGCATTTGAAATTGAATTAACTTATGAAGAAGCAAAAGCAATGAGCGTCAATGAGATTATGTCTCGCTTAAGTACTCATCAAACGCAGTTAAGTGATGGATTACCAAAGAACTATCAAAACATGTATCAAGCTGTCATCGCAAGACGCTACATGACCTTTAGATTAGCAAAAGTGAATTTGATTGCTGCACTTGCTCAGTCAAAGCTATTATTAGAACCCACGTTTTATGACGATTACTTAAAAGAAACCAGTCTGACAAAGACCGCTTTGGTTGATTTATATAAAGACTATCAAAACGATTTGCGTCTAATCGATACGACTTCTAGCATTACCGCTGAAACAGAAATTAATCAAATGATTTTACTTGATACGGTAATCATAGAGAAGACGGATGCGCTAAACGCAATTGATTTAGAGATAAAAGCATTGTTTGATTCTTATCATCAAGAGAAAAAAGCACAGGTTATCACTGAATTAAAAGCGAAGTTAGTCCTTAGAACTGAAATTCTTGATCAACTCAACGAACGTGTTTATGAACTCATAGAGACGAATTATGAAGCCTACCTTGATTACTACATCTATGTGAATTTTGAGGTAAAACTATTAACGTCAAAAGAAATGGCATTAGAGTATAAAGCAATTTATGAGACACATAATGAAATCTTTAAATCCTATGGGTTATCGATTGAAGGCTTTGAAGCACTTTTTGAATGGAGCTTAGAAGAGCAAATGAACACCATTAGAAATCAACTCTTAACACAAATACAACAAACAAAAGAAACGATATTTGAATTAAAAAATAGTGTTTCAGTTCGAATTAATATCGAAGTTGAGATGCGTAAACAACATGGGAGTAACTAAAACATAATTAGACCGTGTCTTAAGTCAAAGACAGGGCAGAAATCAGTATTTATAAAGTAGTGAGATGTTTTTGACATCACACTACTTTTTTGATATCTTGATCGATTGTAAACGGTTCAAACAATAAACGGTTTTGATAATGCGGATTAAGTGATATAATAAATAAATGAAAAGGATGTGGAACAATGATTAAAGTAAATGATAAATACGCGTTACCTTTTTTGACAGGTGATGAGCAATCACTCAATGAACGTGTGGCTAAAATTCACAAACAAATTCATGAAAAAACAGGCAAAGGTAATGACTTTTTAGGCTGGTTAGATTTGCCTAAAACCTACGATAAAGAAGAGTTCTCAAGAATCAAAAAGGCAGCACAAAAAATTAGAAACCAATCACAAGTTTTAGTGGTGGTTGGGATTGGTGGCTCATACTTAGGTGCTAAGGCAGCACTTGAAATGTTGAATTCACCGTTTAAGAAAAAAGGCGATGTTGAGGTTATTTTTGTCGGCCATCAATTATCCGCACAATACACGAATGAACTGCTTTCATATTTAGAAGACAAAGAGTTTTCGATCAATGTGATTTCAAAATCAGGCACAACGACTGAACCAGCAATTGCGTTTCGAATTATGAAGAACTACCTAGAATCACGCTATGGTAAAGTGGCTTCTAAAGAACGTATTTTTGTGACAACCGATCAATCTCGTGGGGCACTTAGAAGCCTAACCACAGAAGAAGGCTACGAATCTTTTGTTATTTCAGACGACATTGGCGGTAGATTCTCAGTGCTTACGGCTGTTGGTCTATTACCAATCGCAGCTAGTGGTGTAGATATCGATCAAATGATGCAAGGGGCACTAGATGCTTACAATCACATGCTATCGCTTGATAATGAAGCGTACAAATACGCGAAATTAAGATACCGTCTTTACAAGAGTGGTAAAAAGATTGAAATTTTGGTGAACTATGAACCAAGCTTAAGTTTCTTATCCGAATGGTGGAAACAATTGTTTGCTGAATCTGAGGGTAAAGAGAATAAGGCACTATTTGCAGCAAGCGCTAATTTCTCAACCGATCTTCACTCAATTGGACAACTCATTCAAGAAGGTGAACGTAACCTATTTGAAACGGTGATAAAAATTGGAAAAACCGAGAAAGACCAACAAATCCCAAGTGATCCAAACGACTTAGACGGTCTAAATTATTTAGCGGGTAAATCCATTCAGCACGTGAATGATAAAGCATTCTTAGGGACGCTACTTGCCCACGTGGATGGCGGTGCACCAAACATCATCTTAGAAGTGCCTACCATTAATCCTTATTACTTTGGCTACACGGTTTATTTCTTTATGAAAGCCGTGGCTATGTCCGCTTACCTACTTGATGTTAATCCATTTGACCAACCAGGGGTTGAAGCCTATAAGAAGAACATGTTTGCACTACTGGGTAAAAAAGGGTTTGAAGAGTTAAAAGAAACCTTGTTAAATAAACTAGAAGAAAAATAGTTCAAACAATTGTTTTCTTATTGGATAATAAAGAAAATAGAACAATATAAGGATCTGTAACGAAATGAGGATTAAAAGACTTTATAAAATCTAGGTTGTGATTGGGGTTTTCGACCTGTCAAATCTAGGTTGTGAATAAAAAAAACACAGAAAATCATTAGATTTCTGTGTTTTTTTATGTGTCCACACACAATATCCTTACCCTTTGATAGGCGTATCTTTGTTTAAACTGTATAAGATTCGATTTCTTAATCTTCTGAAATCTTTATAGCCATTTGATGTTTTAATAATCGTCTTTATTTGAGAGTTCATATTTTCTATCGGGCCATTCGATAAACGCCTTTTATCATATTTTTCTAATAGATTTTCATTCTAAAGTATTATTTACTTATAATTATTAGCTTGTAAGTTATACATTTCAGCATACTTACCTCCTGACATTTTTATCAACTCTTTATGATTACCTTGCTCGATAATATTACCGTTTTCTATCATAAATATCTTGTCAACGTTTTTTGTGATTGACAATCTATGAGATATAATAATTACGGTTTTATCTTTAAAACTATCTAAAAGCATATTATTAATCTTATGTTCTGTATATGGATCCAGAGCGCTCGATGCTTCATCTAAGATCACAACATCTTTATTGATTGAATAAAGTCTAGCAATTGCAACTTTTTGTTGTTCCCCACCAGATAAAATAGTGCCTTGTTCACTAAATTCTTTTGATAAAATAGTTTTTTCCTTCAAAGGTAAACTGTTTACTTTGTCTGCTAACTCTACTAAGTTTAATGATTCCCATAAAACGTCGATTCTTTCGTCGCTATTAATAGTTCTTAATAATATATTTTCTTCTATTGATAATGAATAAACTTGATAGTTTTGGAAAATAACCCCAAAGTGATTACGGTAACTATTTGCATTATATAATTTTAAATTTTTATCATTTATTAGTATAACACCAGTTACTGGATCAAAAAATCTTAAAATCAATTTGATTAAAGTGGATTTTCCCGCCCCATTATGACCAACAAGTGCAATTTTACTACCCTTATGGATAGTAATATTGATATTATTTAGTGAATTTGATTGAGTATTTGGATAGCAAAAAGATACATCTTTAAATTCAATTTTGTCAATTGTCGTTAAATTTTCGCCGTTATTAGTTTCTATTTCACCTTTATACTCTAAGAAGCTTTTCATATCATTAATATACCTATTGTGTTCCTTTAAGTTTGGTATAATTAATAGAAAAGACACTAATGACATCCCTAATTGTTGCGTTGAGTTCATTAATGCTGCAAAATCACCGACACTACTTCTATTGTTACCGATTTCAATAACTAAGAAAATAATAACGAATCCCATAAAAGATACATCTATAACATTATTTAATACATTATATATATTTTGTTTACCTTTAAATTTCATCTTCATTAATAATCGTTGGTTACTTTCATCTATATGTTTTTGTCTAATAACGTCCTCTAAAGGAAATAACTTGATTTCATTAATGAAAGTCGGTAATCTAAATAATCTAGTAAAATAGTCAATGTATCGATTACTTCTTGTCAAGCTGATATACTCATCAAATGTTAACTTCTTTATTAATGAGGAGATTATTATTTTAAGGACTACAAAAATCAGTACAGAATATATTAACGTTATATTTAATACTATGATTAGTGAGGTTAACCCAGTAATCACCAAAATACTTCCGAAAAAATTAAAGAATGTATCCGATACAGCGATATATCTAGAATCCCCATTTGCCATAGTTCTAGTCATTACATTGTAATACTCGGGGTTTTCATAAGCTGAGTTGTCAATATGTTTGACTTTGTCACAAAATTTTAACTTTAACTTATCCTTTAATTTTGTGGATAAAATCTCGTTTAAGTATTTTCCTAGTATTGTTTGTAGTATCTCTATTGAAGAAATCAATAGGAGATAAAGTAAAATTACATTTAAATTTTCCCTTAACTCAACATCTTCAATTAACCCATCTATTACAATTTTTATTACTAAGGCTGAACTAATAGGCTTCATGGAAGCAAAAACCACGTAAAAAAAATTAACAACCAAATATGATTTTTGTAATACATATATTTCCTTTAAAACGAACAAGAAATTTTTAATTGTTCTCACTATTTTACCTCCTATTTGTTATTAGAAAATTATCCACAATATTTATATAGTATTGTGGATAATTTTTATGATTTCCTAGCTATATGTACATAAACATTTTAAAACGTTTATCTCACAAGAGCATTTTGGTACTATATTTATTCCCATTGGTCGCATCAATCCAGAAAAATTTTGCATACTTTCACCTCCTTTATTTAATAATACTAATTTATAATACTTCTAAATACAGCCTACATTTGTCGTCCCACCACATCCAGGGAATGCATTTATTGTGCAATCACATACAGGATAAAAGTTTACAAATTCTTTTGGTGACACAATGTTAAAATTGTTCATATATTCTCCCTCCTTTCCATTTTGAATAATTATATGAACTTAGAAATATAGCGATATTAATCTTAAAAAATATCTTCTATTGTGAAATATTGAGTAATTTAAGGGCATTCAGTGCACTTAGGTTGCATAAAGGATAAGCATTTATGAATTGGATATCATCGTTCGATCATTAATAGTTAACCAAATTACTGACTATAGGACAAAAAAAACGTTTAACAACACTATATTTACTGACTTAGTATAGATAGGTTATACTTAGTTGGACAGTTTTAGAATAGACATGTTAAAATTAAACAAACACTAGAAGAGATTATCATGTGACAAGAACAACGATTCATAAGTGGATTAAAGACTCAAACACTACAGGTTCATTTGAGACCAATGATAATTTAACCGATGACAAAGAGAGCTAAAAGCACTTAAGAAACGCATGGCAGAGCTTTAAGATGGAAAATGATATTTTAAATCAAGCAGCGCTGAATGTGGGTGTTAATCCAACTCATAAGCCGCAATACCCATAAGTATTCAATCACAAAAATGTGCCTTCTTTTAGGTGTACCAAGATCAAATTATTACTATGAGATTAACCGAATCCAAACAGAGGTAGAGACAATAGAAGATAAAGAAATCATTCAAATATTTGAAGAATCAACAAACCGTTATGGTTCTAGAAAAATCAAGTTTGAATTATCTAAGAAAAATATCATAATGTCTCGGAAGAAAATACGAAAGATTATGGAAAGAAACGGGTTAGTAAGCTGTTATATAGTCTTTAGGTATAAGCCAACCAAATCTTCAACTAATGAACAAAAAATTGAAAGTATCGTATCCAGATCATTTGACAACTACGAAAAACATGAAGTCGTTGTCAGTGATTTAACCTACGTTAACGTGGCTGGTAAGTGGAATTATATTTGTATACTAATTGACTTATTCAATCGTGAAATCATCGGTTATAGCTATGTAAAACATAAGGATGCAAATCTAGTTCAAAAAGCATTTTATAGTCTAAGTATTCCCATAAAGAATATCAATATATTCCATACCGATCGAGGAAAAGAATTTGATAATCAGATCATTGACGAGATACTAAGTGTATTCGAGATTATAAGATCATTATCTCGTCCAGGCAATCCTTATGACAATGCAGTAGCTGAATCAACGTTTAAATCATTTAAAATCGAGTTTGGTAGGAAAAGATTCGATTCATTTGAACAATTAGAAACAGAACTATTTGAATATGTTTACTGGTTTAACAATAAAAGGATTCATGGCAGTTTAGGGTATTTATCACCCGTTGAATATAGAAATGCGATGTCTATTTAAATTTTTTTTCTAAAAAACAATTGCCGTTTCAACACTTATAAATTGAGTTGCACGAAATTTAAATTCATCTCCACGAGAAAATGCTTACATCATTCTATTAAAATATATCATACAAAATATAAATTGTAAACACATTATTCAATATAAATATATAAATTATGTTTTTCTTTAAAAAATAAAAAATTGACATGTAATTTAATTGATTTTGTGAACGTAATGCAAGTATTAATAATGTTTTTGAAGATGATTTATATTCTGAACACGATTTTATATGAAATTTTATAATTTTATAAATAGTTTAGAATAAACTAATCAATAGTTACTATAAAATTAGAGAAGCTACAATAAATATCAGGATTTAATATGTATAAAAATGGTAGTCGAACACATCAAGTTAGTATTTTCAGATTTAATTAACAGGCCATATATTATTTCGTATAAAAAGGTATTCAAAGTAAGACTAATTTATGCACGAAACATCAGTCTAATTTTATTATTTATCCAAAACAGCAAAATTAATAGAGGTTTAATCACTTGAAATCAAATCTCAATAATTATTATGCTTGGCACCAATGGTTAATTCCTATCATATTTGTCAATGCTTTATCAATCTTTGGATTAGATTAAATCGTGAGAGTTTGTTCTCAAAAATTCAGTCCCTGGTTGATTATTCACAATGATTAGATTAAAACGTATTATACAGGTGTTTTCTACTTTAAAAAAGGCGATGATTGTAGTATACTATCTAAGTTATTAGCGAAAAAACACAAGCGAACTATTATACATTTTTGTCAAAAATGTTAAAATAGATGAGGTGATGATATGATAAGAGAAAAATACACATACAACTCAAAAGAAACCGAACATTTAGGGTTTCAAGTGGGGTTGTTACTACAAAAAGGCATGGTGCTATTATTAGAAGGGGATTTGGCAGCGGGGAAAACGACGTTTACCAAAGGCATTGGTAAGGCGCTTGGTATTTCGCGTACGATCAATTCGCCAACCTTTACAATCTTAAAGCGTTACGTCCATGATGAGAATAAGTTATACCATATCGACCTATATCGTTTAGATGATGAAGGGTCTGATTTTGATTTAGAAGACTACATCAATTCCGATGGGGTTTCTGTGATTGAATGGCCGTTTAAATTAAAGTCTTTATTGCCATCGTCTTATTTACTAATAAAGATAGAGACCTTAGGTGAGAATGAGCGTAAGTTTAGCTTTGAGGCCAAAGGCTTAATATATGAGGGTGTGGTGAAGTACCTATGAATCAATTAATGTTTGATTCGTCAACCGGGGTTTTAATTGTTGCTCTTGCCAAAGATGGACGAATGATTGATTATTCGGTTCGCATTGGCAAGAAGGATCATGCAAAACACATTGTCGATCGTATCGCTCAAGTACTTGAGAGAAGACACATGACGCTTGATCAAATCGATGAGCTCGTTGTGGGCAGTGGGCCAGGCAGTTACACAGGTATTCGAATTTCTGTGATGGTTGCTAAAATGCTAGGATACACTAAAAAAATAAAAATAAAAGAAGTTTCAAGCCTTCTATTTCTGACAAGTGGCTATGAAGGTGTGGTTGCGCCAATGATTGATGCTCGAAACGGTAATGTATTTGGCGGGATTTATTCTAAAGAACGTTGTCTCTTAGACGATAGGTTAAGAAGTTTAGAAGAGATGAGAGAACTTGCAAAAACATATCAAGCAAGACCTGTTATGATCGATGAATATCATTATGAAATTGACACTAAAGTGATTCAATTATTTTCAACCGACGTGCTTGATGTGATGCGGTTTATTCCTAATTATTTACGAGTTACTGAGGCAGAAAGAAACCTAGAAAAATGATTCGATTAATGACAACAAAAGACATTAAAGCGGTTGTGTTGCTTGAAGAAGAGGCCTTTAGCGAGAGTTTAGGCTATGATTTTATCGAAAAAGAAATCAAAGAACATCCGTTTGCCTATTATTATGTATTAGAAGAAAACCATGAGATTAAAGGGTATATCGGGTTATGGATTAACGATGAGGTTGGACAGGTCGTTAATTTCTTAGTTAAAAAGGCGTATCAACGTCTAGGGTTTGGCAAAGAATTACTAACGTATGCCATGGGTGTGTTTAAAGAACACAGGGTTGGTGTGATTACCTTAGAAGTTAGAGAATCAAATCACAAGGCAATTTCGCTTTATGAGTCGTTTGGCTTTCATCAAAGTCATAAACGAAAGAACTATTACAAGGACGAAGACGCACTGGTCTTGTTATGGAGGGATTAAATTGATAATTTTAGCGGTAGAAAGTAGTTGTGATGAAACGAGCGTTGCGCTAGTAAAAGACGGTAAAGAAGTCTTAAGCAACGTGGTGTTATCACAAATCAATATACATACGCTTTATGGTGGTGTGGTTCCTGAGATTGCCTCAAGACACCACGTTGAAAATATGACGATTGTGTTTGATGAAGCAATTAAAGAAGCAAATGTGACAATCGATGAAATTGATGCGGTCTCGGTGACGGAAGGTCCGGGTTTGATTGGTTCGCTTTTGGTAGGCATTAACGCAGCTGCAGCATTTGCGTTTGCAAACAATAAACCACTGATCGGAGTCAATCATTTGGCTGGTCATATTTACGCGGCAAACATTGAAAATGATATTCAATTTCCACTGGTGGCACTTCTTGCCTCAGGTGGGCACACGGAACTCATTTACATGAAAGATCATATGAGTTTTCAACTACTAGGTGAAACCTTAGACGATGCGGTTGGTGAAGCGTATGATAAGGTTGGTCGTATGATGGGATTGCCTTACCCAGGCGGGCCAATCATAGACGAACGTGCTGTGCTTGGTAAAGATACGTATCATTTACCAAGACCTTACCTAGACATTAATGGGTATGACTTTTCATTTTCTGGGTTAAAGAGTGCCGTTAATAACTTAATCTATCATGCCAATCGTAAGGGTGAAACCATTGATGTGAATGACCTGTGTGCGTCTTTTCAAGCAAGCGTAATTGACGTACTAAGTTTTAAGTTAGAAAAAGCAGTGAATGACTTTAAGGTTGATCACATTGTTCTAGCTGGTGGTGTGGCAGCAAACCGTGGCTTAAGAAATAAAGTCAACGAACGATTTAAAGATAAGCATGTTTTAATACCAAGTTTGAAGTATTGTACCGACAATGCAGCGATGATTGGGGCAGCAGCCTATTTCACTTATTTGAAAAAAGGCGCATTAAAGGATTATCGCCTTGGGGGACATTCTTCACTTGATTTAGAAGAATAAGCGCTAACGAAAACGATTAAATTACAACCATAGAAAACCGCATAAAAAAGCGGTAATTCGATGGTTTTTTTCTTTATCTGACAACGTTGTTTTTCAAGCATCATGCTTGCAGCTTATAACGGTTGTGAATTAATTAAAATTAAAAGAGACCACTTTGATGACTAGAAAGCATTCCAAGAGCAGAACAGAGGACTTAAGAGTTCTTGATTTTTCTTGTTGTTGGACCGATATTATAGTATAATATTACAAGAATAGGATGTGAATTTATGGAAAATCATTCGAATTTTATTAAGACGATTATGATACAGGATTTAGAATCAAAGAAACACGATGAAATTATCACGCGTTTCCCACCAGAACCCAATGGCTATCTACACATCGGCCACGCCAGAGCCATTGTGAATAACTTTGAGTTGGCTGCCTCTTTTGGTGGTAGAACAAACCTACGATTTGATGACACAAATCCAGGAAAAGAAGACGTTGAGTACGTCAATTCAATTAAAGAAGACATCGCATGGCTTGGGTACACACCAAACCAAATTTACTACGCATCGGATTATTTTCAAGAAATGTTTGATCGTGCAATCATTCTAATCAAAAAAGGAAAGGCGTTCGTTGATGATCAAACGGCGGATGAAATTTCAAAAGGTAGAGGCAGTTTAACTTCTAAAGGCATTGACTCACCGTTTAGAGACCGAAGCGTTGAAGAGAACCTAACACTCTTTATGAATATGAAAAATGGTTTATACAAAGAAGGCGAAAAAGTGTTAAGAGCGAAGATTGACATGAGCTCACCTAACATGAACATGAGAGACCCAGTCATCTACCGCATCAGCTTTGCACATCATCACAACACAGGGGATAAATGGTGTATTTATCCAATGTATGATTACGCACACCCGTTAGAGGATGCGATTGAAGGCATCACACATTCACTTTGTAGCTTGGAGTTTGAAGACCACCGCCCACTCTATGATTGGGTAGTCAGAGAAACAGAAATGCCTCTCGTACCAAGACAAATCGAGTTTGGAAGACTAAACATTGAAAACACCGTCATGTCCAAACGTTATTTAAAAGAACTTGTGGATTCAAAGCTTGTCGATGGATGGGATGACCCAAGAATGCCAACACTTTCAGGGATGAGAAGAAGAGGTTACACGCCATCGGCCATCAGAAACTTTATTCTAGGTACTGGTTTATCAAGAATGAATTCAACGGTTTCAACTGAAATGCTTGAATCGTTTGTTAGAGATGACCTACAAGCACATAGTGCTAAAATGATGGGTGTTATTAACCCACTTAAAGTGACGGTTTTGAATTACGACAAAGGCTTAGAAGCCATTGAAGTACCTCTAGATCCAAACGACGCCTCTATGGGGACAAAGACAATCTACTTTTCAAAACATTTATACATAGATCACGATGACTTTATTGAAGAAAAGCCAAACAAACACTGGAAACGTTTAGCAAAAGGCATTGAAGTAAGGTTATTTCACGCGTATTTCATAAAATGTGAAGAAGTGATTAAAGATGATGAAGGAAACATAATTGAACTTAAAGTTACTTACGATGAAAAAACAAAGAGCGGAACCGGATTTGATGAAAGAAAGCCAAATGGCACCATTCATTTTGTTGAAGCCACGACAGCGGTAAAGGCACAGTTTAATCTGTTCGGTCCACTGGTTTTTGATGGTGATGCACCACTTGTTGAGCGTCTTAACAAAGACTCTTGGGAAAAACGTATGGGGTATGTTGAACATGCCTTTAAGCAATTAGAATTAAAGGAAGGCATTCAATTAATGCGTGTGGGCTTCTTTAAAAAAGATAAACACAGCACCGATGAAGTCATCCACCTAAACCGAATTGTGGAGCTCAAAAGCTCATTCAAAAAATAGAACAAGGGGATTTCCCCTTTTCTAATTTCTAAGGAGGGACTATGGATTTAAGCATCTTAAATGACAATCAATTAAAAGCCGTAAAACATATCAAAGGTCCACTTTCGGTGGTGGCAGGTGCCGGTTCAGGAAAAACCCGCACCCTAACGTATCGTATTGGTTATTTGATTAACCAAGGGGTAAATCCGTTGTCCATTTTAGCGGTCACGTTTACGAATAAGGCAGCAAGAGAGATGAGAGAGCGCGTTGTAGAATTGGTCGGTCCAAAGGCACTTGACGTAACCTTATCCACATTTCACTCCTTTTGCGCAAGATTTCTAAGAAGTGAAATTGAGTATTTAGGTCAAACCTATAACCGAAGGTTTTTAATCATCGATGAAGACGATAGTAAACAAATCATTCGCGACACGGTAAAAGAACTCAATTACGACCCTAATCGTTACAATTCTAATCGATTGAAATCACTCTTTTCAAAATACAAGAATGGACAGTACGATGAACTTGAAACGATCGAACAAGAAATATATCTAAAATACAACGACTACTTAGCATATAACAACTCACTTGATTTTGATGACTTGATTAATTATACAATCAAGATACTAAAAGAAAATCCCAGTGTGTTAGCTTATTATAATCAATATTACGAGTACTTATTAATTGATGAGTTTCAAGACACCAACAGTGTGCAGTACGATTTAATAAAACTGTTATCAAATAAGGAAAAGAATGTGTTCATCGTTGGTGATCCTGACCAAAGTATTTATGCATTTCGTGGGGCAAATTATGAGAATCACGAACGCTTTGTTAGAGAGTTTAAGGCAGAAGTGGTCATCTTAGATCAAAACTACCGTTCGACTAAAAATATCCTAGATGCTGCCAATCAGTTGATCGGACATAATAAAAATAGACAAGGTGAGAAAAACTTAAGAAGCAGCTTTGATGAAGGACCAAAAGTGATTTACGAACAAAGAGACTCAGATAAGGATGAAGCTTATTACGTTGCACGAGCGATTGAAATCATTCACCAAGGGCACACACCTTATCAAAACATTGCGGTACTGTATCGCTCAAATGCGCTAAGCCGAATTTTTGAAGAAGCGTTTTTGAGGTATAACATTCCTTATACCGTTTATGGCGGGATCTCCTTTTTCCAACGGAAAGAAATCAAAGACATGCTATCCTACGTTAGGGTATGTTTGTTTCCACAAGACAACATCTCCTTGAAACGTATCATCAATGTTCCAAGACGTAAAATCGGTCAAACGACAATCACTAAGATTGAAACCTATGCGACGATCCACAAAATTTCAATGTGGGATGCGATTGACCAAATGGACATCAAAGGAACCACAAAACAGAACCTGCTCGATTTTAAAGAGATTATTATAAAAATGCAAAATGAAATTGCCCGCTTAGATGATTTAATCTACGTCGTCGATTTGGTTTTAGCCATCTCAGGGTATAAACAAATGTTAAACGACGAGGGTAACGAAGGCAAAGATCGTTATGAAAACATACTCGAATTAAAAAGCGTCTTTTATAATGGCGCAATCGACTACAAAGGAACCAATCTTGAAAAAATCGAACAAATCTTGGACGACATGGCATTAAAAACCGACCAAGACATCGTTGAAGATAAAGACACCGTTAAGCTCGCGACGATTCACCAAGTCAAAGGGTTGGAATTTGATTGTGTCTTTGTTGTGGCACTTGAAGAAGGCATTTTTCCAAGCGAAACAGCGTTTAATTCAGGCGAAATAGACGAAGAAAGACGCATCTGTTATGTGGCAACCACCAGAGCGAAAAAAAGGTTGTTGTTATCCTGTAGTAGACAACGGTTCCGTTTTGGTCAACTTCAAATGAACGCGCCATCAAGATTCATTGAAGAAATGAACTTAGAAGACGATCGCATTCAAAAAAGAAAACAAGTCATTGTTAAAGAGGTCGCGCCAAGTGACTTTATGACAAGTTCAGATGACATTAAAATTGGCGATAAAGTGACGCATGAGAAATATGGGTTTGGTACGGTCGTCCAAAAAGACGACAATGTAACACGTGTCGCATTTTCGATTCATCATGGGATAAAACTATTTACGAATGGGCATCCGGCATTAAAAAAAGTAATTAATTGATACTGGGGTAACATAAGTAGAGGTGATCTACTTGTTAAATAAAGAACAACAGCAAGCGGTCGATGCCAACGACCGCTTTATTTTTTTGCTTGCAGGTGCAGGCTCAGGTAAAACGACCGTATTGATTTCTAGAGTTAAACGGCTAATCGAATCAGGCGTCAATGAAAAAGACATGTTACTCATCTCTTTTACGAGAAAAAGCGCACAACAACTAAAAGCACGTTTAGGAACAAATAACCAAGTAACAGCCACGACGTTTCATGGGTTATGTTATCAGCTATTAAGAACGATTCGTGAGGTTTCATTAGTCACTGAAGATGAGCTGATTAAGGCATCTTTTTCTAAAGAAGTGATTATGAAAATTGGCCTAAACAAGCAGTTTAACAAAAATAGAAATAATGAACTGAATAAAAGATACGATACGTATTTACAAGAAAAAGGGCTTATGGATTTCATCGATTTAGAACAACAAACGCTAAACGCTTTTAATGACAATCGTTTTTGTGAAGTAAAGAATTTTCACTATATTTTCATTGACGAATTTCAAGATACATCCTTAGTTCAGTTTGAACTGCTTAAATGCTTGATTCAACCTTCTTCACATGTTTTTTGTGTGGGTGATCCTGATCAAAGCATTTATGCGTTTCGTGGGGCGTCTAAAGAAGTCATTGATCATTACATAAAGACGTATCAGGCAACACGCTACACGCTGTTTAATAATTACCGATCAAAAGCATTCATCATTAAGTACGCCAACCGATTAATCGATAAAAACCCTAAAAGACTTAAAAAGGAACTTCATGGTATCAAAAAAGAACAGGGGTCATTGAGTTTTAAAAGTTACGATACCACATTTGAACAAATGGTCACAGAGGAAGTGGGGCGTTTTTATAGCATGGGTTATCAACCACATGAAGTTGTCGTGCTTTATCGAAGCCACCATCAGGTCGCAAAATTAATCAATCAAAAATCAGGGTTTAGAGCACTTAATACAATGAGCATTCACCAATCCAAGGGGCTTGAATTTCCATGCGTTCTTGTGGTGGGATTAGAAAAGCATCAGTTTCCGCTAAAAGATGAACCAGTACCTGAAGAACGTCGCTTATTTTTTGTGGCTATGACTAGAGCAGAAGAACACTTGGTGCTGTTTTTTCCAAAACAAAAGAAAAAACGCTCATTGTTCTATGAGGATTTATTAAGATAGATTACTTATCTAATCAAGCAAACTTTTAATAACATAGAGTCTAAATAGTATAAAAAGCACGGGTCTTTGTGTTACAATATTCATGGTGATTTGATATGGAAATGATAAGAAAAAGAATGATAGAATTAGAACAAATCATAGATCAAGCTAACTATGATTATCACACCCTAGACCAGCCCACAATGAGTGATCGCACTTACGATGAGTTGTTAAAGGAATTAATCGAATTAGAACAACAATACCCACAATATAAAAGTCTGTATTCGCCTACCTCTAAGGTTGGCGGTCTCGTGTTAGACGGCTTTAAAAAAGTGGTTCATGACCAACCAATGATGAGCTTGTCAAACGCATTTGATGAGTCTGATTTAAGCGAGTTTTACGAACGCTTAAAGAAGACAACCGAACAGTTTGACTTAACCACGGAACTCAAAATTGATGGACTTGCGATTAACATCAAATACGAACAAGGGATTTTTAAAAGCGCGTCAACGAGAGGTGACGGACTCATTGGTGAGGACGTGACTGAAAACGTAAAGACAATCAAAAGCTTACCTAATAGACTAAAAGAGCCAGTGACGCTTGAGGTTAGAGGTGAGGTTTTTATGCCTTACAAGAGTTTCCTTAAAGCTAATGAGGAAAGAGAACAACAAGCAGAAGAGCCATTTAAAAACCCTAGAAATGCCGCAGCAGGCACGCTAAGACAGTTGGATTCCAGTGTGGTATCTAAACGTGGTCTTGACGTGTTTTTGTATACGTTAGTTAAACCAGAATCTTATGGGATAAGTACTCAAAAAGAGGCACTTGACTACCTTAGAAAATTGGGGCTAAAAGTTAACCCACATGAAGCGATTATCTCTAGTTTTGAGGCGCTTGTAGCTAAAATAGAAGCTTATGACAAGCTTAGAAAAGAATTAAGCTACGACACCGATGGCGTCGTAATCAAGGTGAATCAATTAGCCCTTTATGATGAGATTGGTTATACCGCTAAATACCCAAAATGGGCAATTGCGTATAAGTTTTCACCAGAAGAAGTTGAAACTAGACTAAAGGCAATTACCTATCAGGTTGGACGTACAGGTGTAATTACACCGGTAGCGGAATTAGAACCGGTACTCATTTCTGGTTCGATGGTATCACGTGCAACACTACACAATGAAGAGTTCATTAAGCAATTAGATATTGAGTTAAATGATGTCGTTGTGGTCCGTAAAGCAGGAGAAATCATCCCAGAAGTTGTCAGACCAGTGCTTGAAAAACGAAAAGACACTACGGTGATTCATATGATTGATACATGCCCGTCCTGCCAAACCAAACTGTATAAAGATGAAGCGTTTGCGGATTACTATTGCATCAATCCAAATTGTGATGCACAACAAGTTGGCAAGTTAATTCACTTTTCGTCTCGGGTCGCGATGAACATTGATACCTTAGGTGAGAAAGTCATCACTCAACTTTATGACATCGGTCTATTAAAAGACATCAAAGACATTTATTTGTTAAAAGAACATAAAGATGCGTTATTGAAACTAGAACGTATGGGCGAAAAGAAAATCGAGAATTTACTTTTTGCGATTGAAGAGTCAAAGACAAGAGAATTAGATAAGTTAATTTTTGGTTTAGGTATTAGACACGTTGGTCAAAAGGTGGCTAAAACCATAGTCAAAGAATTTGGATCATTAAAGGCACTAAGTGTTGCCTCCTACGATCAATTAGTTCAAATTAATGAAGTAGGCGACCGAATCGCTAGTTCGCTTGTGACCTATTTTTCTACCGATTATGCAAAAGAGTTAATCGATTTTTTTGAAGCTGCTGGCTTGACTCTAACGAGTGACAAACCATTAATCAAATACAATGAAAACTTCAACGGGAAAACATTTGTTTTAACGGGGAAATTAGAAATATACACAAGAGAAGAAGCTACCCTTCTGATTGAATCCTTAGGTGGCAAAGTCAGTAGTTCAGTCAGTAAGAAAACAGACTATGTGCTTGCTGGTATTGACGCAGGATCTAAACTAGATAAGGCAAGAACATTAGGTATTAACGTATTAGACGAAGCGTCTTTTAAGGAGATGAGCAAAGATGGCGAATAATGATTACATTGTCATTCGTGGGGCAAGAGAAAACAATTTAAAAAACGTGGATATTGATATTCCAAAAAATAAACTGGTTGTCATGACTGGCTTATCAGGCAGTGGAAAATCATCTTTAGCGTTTGATACACTTTATCAAGAAGGACAACGTCGTTATGTGGAATCTTTGTCGTCCTATGCGAGACAGTTTCTAGGGTCATTTGAAAAACCGAACGTGGATAAAATTGAGGGCTTAAGTCCGGCAATTTCAATTGATCAACGAACGACCTCTAAAAACCCACGATCAACGGTGGGAACAGTCACGGAAATCTTTGACTATTTAAGGCTGTTATACGCAAAAGTCGGTAAGGCGTATTGCCCAGGCACTGACATTGAATTAAGCAAACAAACGGTTGAAGAGATGACCAATCGTGTGCTTGATTTAGAGGTAGGTTCTAAGGTGATGATTTTATCGCCGGTGGTCAAACTACAAAAAGGGTCTCATAAAAAATTAATTGAACAGTTCATGAAAGACGGGTTTATCCGAGCGAAAATCAACGATGAAATGGTCGATTTAGAACCAATCATCGATTTGGATAAGAATAAAAAGCATTCCATTTCACTGGTCATTGACCGTTTAGTCATTAAAGACGACATACGTTCACGATTGTTTGATGCGATTGAACTCGCCTCAAATAAATCAGGTGGTTTTGTTGATGTCGAGGTTATTGGCAAAGAGACGCTTCATTTCTCAGAGCACTACAGCTGTCCTGATACCGATTTTGTGATACCAGACTTAGAACCAAGATTGTTTTCATTTAACAGTCCGATTGGGGCATGTAGTGAATGTAATGGGCTTGGTAATAAACTTAACGTTTCTGAGGATTTGGTTTTAAACATGGATAAACCAATTCTAAATGGGGGGATTATCCCATTTAAGAATTTCGATGATAATAACCTTCAAGGTGCAGAGATTGAACAAACGTGTCAGTACTACGGGATTGCCTTAGATAAACCACTAAAAGAATTGTCTAAAGAACACTTAGCGATTCTTCTTTATGGCTCGAAAGACATCATCCACTACAAGATGAAGTCCTCTAGTGGCAGAGTTCATGAGTCAAAAAAGAGTTTCGAAGGGGTAATTAATAATTTAAACAGACGCTACATCGAAACCACCTCTGCGTGGATTAGAGAGTGGATTGAAGGCTTTATGTCGGAACGTACATGCCCGGTTTGTGAAGGCAAACGCCTAAATGAATCGGCATTATCGGTGCGTGTGGGCGGTCTTCACATTGCAGCGCTAACTAATTTGTCGATTGAAGATGAAATTGCGTTTTTTAACGGTCTAACGTTAAATCAAACCGACACCATCATCGCACAAAATATTGTCCAAGAGATTAAATCAAGGTTATCGTTTTTACACGACGTCGGACTGGATTACTTAACCTTATCTAGAGAAGCGGCCACGCTTTCCGGTGGTGAGGCACAGCGTATCCGCTTAGCCACACAAATCGGCTCTAGACTCTCAGGTGTCTTATATGTCCTTGATGAACCATCGATTGGTCTACATCAAAGAGACAATCATAAGTTAATTGATACCTTAAAGAAAATGAGAGACTTAGGTAATACACTGGTGGTCGTTGAACATGATGAAGAGACGATGATGGCTGCGGATTATTTAATCGATATTGGGCCAGGAGCCGGGGTGCATGGGGGCAATTTAATTGCCTTTGGGACACCACAAGAGGTTAAAAATAATCCTAAGTCGATTACAGGCTTATATCTGTCTGGTAAACTTAGAATTGACGTACCAGAAAAAAGAAGAACTGGCAATGGTGAGGTCATCAGCGTCATTGGCGCAAGAGAAAACAATTTAAAAAACATCAGTGTGGATTTTCCACTTGGAAAAATGATTTGTGTGACGGGTGTTTCTGGTAGTGGTAAATCCACCCTGGTTAATGAAATCTTATACAAGGCGTTACATAAAAAGCTTTATAAGACTAAAGACGAACCAGGCAAGCACGATAAAATTCATAATTCGAAACTCATTAAGCGAATCATTGATATTTCACAGTCACCAATTGGTAGAACACCTAGAAGTAATCCGGCGACCTATACTGGTGTATTTGATGACATTAGAGATGTATTTGCGATGACGAATGAAGCGAAGATTAGAGGTTATCAAAAGGGTAGATTCTCATTTAACGTCCGCGGTGGTCGTTGTGAGAATTGTAGTGGTGATGGGGTAACGAAAATTACCATGCACTTCTTACCAGACGTCTATGTGGCTTGTGAGGTGTGCGGTGGCTCAAGATACAACCGTGAAACATTACAAGTGAAATACAAAGGCAAGTCGATTGCCGATGTGTTAAAGATGAAGGTTGAAGACGCCGTCGTTTTCTTTGAGAATGTACCAAAAGTGAAAATGAAGCTTCAGACGTTATTCGATGTGGGTTTAGGCTACATTGAGCTTGGACAATCGGCAACCACCCTTTCTGGTGGGGAAGCACAACGGGTAAAACTGGCCTCAGAACTTTATAAAAAGATTTCACCGGATACGCTCTATATCCTAGATGAACCGACCACTGGTTTGCACATTGATGACGTTAAACGGTTAATGGAAGTGGTTAATCGTATCGTGGATGAAGGCGCAACTGTGATCATTATTGAACATAATTTAGACGTTATCAAATGTGCTGATCATATCATTGATTTGGGCCCTGAGGGCGGCGATAAAGGTGGAACAATCGTTGGGGTTGGAACACCAGAAGAGATTATTAAAATCAAAGAAAGTTATACTGGGGCGTATCTTAAGAAAATCATGGACGGCTCTTATTACAATAGCTAATTAAAAGGAGGTCTTATTTTTGAGGGATGACGACGATAGAAATCAAGAAGACATTGAAAAAGAGTTGCATGATTTGATTGAACAATTAAAGCATCAGCAAAAAAAAGATAAGCTTTTAAGTGTGACAACTTATGGGCTTCATAAGAACTTCGGGCTAAACGTTCTATTGATGTATTTGGTCAATTTACTTCTCTTTATGGTCACCACAGGTCTAACCTCTTTATTAAAAGTAAGTGAAGTGCCTGGGTTCTTTATTGGTGTGTTGCTGTTTACATTATTGGAAATAATCGTTAAAATGATGGTATTCAGGTATTTATTAAAATACGTCTTACAGTCGTTTGGGTTACTCTTATTGGTGCTGTCGGTTGTGTTAATGTATGCATCAGTGAGTGTCACACCTGGACTTGCGTTTATCAAAGTAACGGATTTAATCGGATTTTCGATTGTGTTTTTAGGTCTTCGTTTTATGTTGACCTATTACGTTAAGATGCATCAATTTAAACTAAGAAAGTAGGGCTAGGATGAGAGGAATTAAAGTCGCGCACTTGGCAAAGGATAATCAACTCGAGTGTGTCTCAGGACACGCCGGCATGAGTTCGTTTATCACGGAACAAATGATATCAAGACCAGGCATTGAGCTGGCGGGATTTATGGATTTTTTTGACAACAACCGTGTCATTTTAATTGGGAGTAAGGAAAATTCGTTTTTCTTATTATTCGATCAAAAGATTCAAGAGGTACGTTTAAGACAAATTATGAAGTTAAAACCACCGGCAGTCATCTTTTCAGTTAACGTTGATGTCCCTGAGGTTTATAAAAAATTAGGGGATGAGTATGGGGTACCGATTCTAAAAAGTCAGCTTAGAACCACGGCACTCAATTCCAAACTATTTTCCTATCTACAAGATTATTTATCACCAAGAAAAACCGTTCATGGGGTGTTGTTAGACATTGGCGGTCTTGGGGTTCTAATTACCGGAAAAAGCGGCATTGGTAAATCAGAAACAGCGCTTGAATTGATTAAGCGCGGGCATATATTGATTTCGGATGACCGCGTGGATATCTATCAAAAAGACGTCGGCATTTTGATTGGTCAGGCACCAAAGATATTAGAAAGATACCTTGAGATTAGAGGGATTGGTATCGTCGATGTCATTTCGATGTTTGGTGTAAGTGCGTTTAGAGAAACAAAGAAGATACGCATGGTCGTTGAGCTAGAAAAATGGGAAGAGAATCGTTACTATGACCGACTTGGGTTGGATTTAGAAACGACAAAGTACTTTGATACTGAAATCCCTAAGATTGTGATTCCGGTGTTACCTGGCAGAAATGTGGCCACACTCGTTGAGAGTGCCGCAAGAAATCAAAAGCTTAAATACATGGGGTATCACGCGGCGTTTAACTTAACAAGAGAAATCACAAGAAGTATGAAACGGAATGAGAGGGAAGAAAATGAATCAAATTAAAGCACATTTCTTTAAATATCGCATGGGTTATGGTTTAGGGTTTGGCATGGTCCTTTGGTTTTTATTCTTACTTTTAATGGCAACCATTGGGCAAGAACCGCCATTTGATAGCGTAGCAATCGCCATTGGTGGTTTTAGTATTGCCTGGTACGCCGTCTTTATTATTTCTGGTATTGTGTTTGCCTCGATCTTGGGGTTTTATGAAATCAAATTTATTGGGATAAACAAAGACGATTTGTATGATGGGATATTATTTACTGTCCCTCTAGCCATTGTTGGCGCTAGACTTTACTATGTGATTTTTGACCCACATAACAACTACACTTCTATTGCAGAGGTATTTGATATTGCTGGTGGTGGCCTAGCTATCCACGGTGCGGTAATCACCACCATTCTCTTTTTAATCTTCTTTACAAGATACAAACAGATGAATCTATGGAAAGTATTAGATATTTTAGCCCCAGGATTTTTGATAGGACAGATTATGGGTCGTTGGGGAAATTTCTTTAATCAAGAAGCGCATGGCGGAGAAACCACAAGAACCTTTTTAAAAGACACACTTCACCTACCTGAGTTCATCGTTGAAAACATGAACAAAGGTGGCGTTTATTATCACCCAACCTTCTTATATGAAGGGTTATGGAATTTATTAGGTCTTGCGATCATCTTAGTGCTTAGACGAAAAAAAGTCTTTAAGATTGGCGATTTAATTGGTGTTTACTTAATCTGGTATGGGTTAGGTAGAGGTTTCTTAATTGAACCTTTTCGTACAGACCCTCTTTGGATTGGAAAGCCAGTCGAAGGGGCTGCGTTCAGCTTATTTAAAGTCAACATATTAATGAGTTTATTATTGTTTGTTGGTGGTGGTGTGGTCTACTTAGTCTTGAAAAACTTAGTATTCTTCAAAGAACTACCTTATTACATTGACGTCTATAATGATGGAAAAAAAGAACTAGAGGCAAACAAGTGATAGATACTGTGTTATTTGATTTGGATGGGACTTTGGTTGATACGAATGAACTCATCATTGATACTGTGGATCATGTGTTTAAAACGCATCTTAAACAACATCAATTAGAACGAGAAGACTATATCAAATTTATTGGTCCTACCTTAAGAGAATCGTTTCTCAATTACGCTAAAAGCGAAGCGGAAATTGATTATTTAATCAAAGCTTACAAAGAAAAAAACTTAGAACTTCACGATCATTACGTCAAAGCTTTTGAGGGGGCATCGTTACTGCTATCCGAACTAAAAAAAGAAGGTTATCAGTTAGCCATCGTTTCTTCAAAGATGAATCATATGGTCAGACGCGGGTTAGCGGTGACCAACCTTATTTCTTTTTTCGATGTGATTATTGGGTCAGATGACGTTATCAAACACAAACCAGACAAAGAACCGATTCTAAAAGCATTGAGTTTCTTTAAAGAAGTCAAAAAAGCAATTTACGTGGGGGATCATCCAAACGACATCATGGCGGCAAAGAATGCCAATATCATGAGTTGTGGGATGAACTACTCACTACATAAAGAAGCGTTACTAAAAGCAAACGCGGATTTTTATATTGATTCGCTAATCCAATTAAAAGAGGTGCTACAACATGTATGATTTAATAATTATTGGTGCCGGTCCTGCGGGGATGACGGCAGCGATTTATGCTAAAAGAGCCAACTTAAATGTGGTTCTAATTGAAAAAGGCGCACCAGGTGGTCAAATGGTGAACACGTGGGAAATTGAAAACTACACAGGCTTGAAAAAGCAAAGTGGCGCGGATATTTCGATGGCCATGTTTGATCACGTGATGAGTTTAGGTGTTCAATATGAGTATGGCAACGTTCTAAAAGTAGAACAAGAAGGCAATGTTAAGAAAGTAATTACAGAGGATAAAACCTATGAAACCAAGTCAATCATTGTTGCCTCAGGTATGTTACCAAGACGCCTAGGGTTAGAACACGAAGATATGCTTGCCTCTAATGGGGTCAGTTGGTGTGCCATTTGTGATGGACCGATTTATAAAGGCGAAGACGTGGTGGTTGTTGGTGGCGGCAACAGTGCGGTTGAAGAAGCAAGTTATCTTGCCACGTTATGTAAGCACGTGACTGTGGTTCAAAACTTAAAAGAGTTAACGGCCGATAAAAAGGCTCAAGATATTTTAAGAAAACAAAAAAACGTGACCATTCATTTAGAAAGCGTCGTAACCGAATTCATCATTGACGAGAAAGACAAACTTAAAGCGGTTAAGATTAAGTCGGATCAAGGGGATGAAAACGTGATTGAAACCAAAGCGGTCTTTGAATACATTGGTGCAATTCCAGTGACTGATTTCTTAAAGGAAACGGGCGTTTTAAATGCGTATGGGTTTATTGATACCAATGAAAAAATGGAAACCAAAGTCGAAGGCATCTATGCGGCTGGAGACGTTAGAACCAAACAAATTAGACAAGTGGTTACGGCAACCTCTGATGGGGCAATTGCGGTACAAAACTGTTTAAAATATTTAGAAACTTGGGAATAATATGTCGTTTGCGAAAAGTGTTAAAGATGAACTTATTAATTTAAAATCAAGTGACGCTGAACAGCTTGCAGAGCTTTCGGCGCTTCTTCATTTACACACATCGATTTCGATTAATAATGAGGGAATGAGCCTTCAGTTTACAACGAATAATGCAGGGATTGCCAGACGCTTTGTCGTCATTCTAAAGCATTTGTATCAAAGTGAAATTGAATTGCTTTCAAAGTCATCTTCAAAGCTTCGAAAACGAGGTTACATCGTTAATATTAAAACGAATGTTAAAAAAATCGTAGAAGATCACTCGATGTTTGATCAAAACATTGGGGTATATGAAAAAATGACTCAAACGGATGTTGAGAAGAGAGCCTATATTAGAGGGTGCTTCTTATCAAGTGGATCGATTAATGACCCATCCAAACCAACATACCATCTTGAGATTTTCACGGAAGATAAAATTGAAGCGATTTTCATACAACGTTTGATGAATCACTTTGATTTAAATGCGAAAATTACAAAGCGACGTAAAGGGTTGATTATTTATTTAAAGGAAGCAGAGGCAATCAGTAATTTCTTAAGCGTCATTGGCGCCAATGAATCGATGTTTCGCTACGAAGATATACGAATCAAACGGGACTTTAATAACTCAATTAATCGCTTAATCAACATTGAGATTGCCAATGAAAGAAAAACCCTGACGGCAGCAAATAAAATGCTAAAAGACATTGAGTTCATTAGAGAAAACCGTGACTTTGACCTATTAGATCAAAAGTTAAAGGACACCATCGTTCTTAGGGAAAGTTTTCCGGATGCGTCTTTGAACGAATTAATCATCGAATATAAAAAAATGACCGGCGAACCCTTATCTAAGTCTGGGATGAATCACCGCTTAGTAAAGATTAAAGAACTTGCTGATCAAATAAGAGAAGGGCGATAATGTGTTTGAAGTTGGCATTGATTTGGTGGATTTAAAGACACTGGAATCGAAAATAAGTGAAGCGTTAATTCATAGACTTTTATCGGTTGATGAATTTAACATCTATGAGGGTATTACTGACAAGGTGCGAAAACTGACGTTCTTGGGTGGTCGTTTTGCTGCGAAAGAAGCGCTATTTAAGGCATTTAAACAAGGGGATAAAACCGCGAACTATCGTGATTTTACAGTTTTGAATGACCTCGCTGGTGCGCCTTATTTTGTGCAAAATGCTTTCTTAGAAAACGTCACAATCAAACTATCAATTACACACACAACGACTTACGCAAGTGCGGTTGTGTTACTAATAAAAAACAAATAAATTACATAATTCTTGATAGTCTTGTATAACAACCAATTTTTATGTATAATAACTAAGGAGTTAGGAGTGTTTATAAATGCCTAGAGTAGAGAAAAAAGCGGTAAACAAACAACCCGCTAAAAAGAATCAAGTGAATCAAAAGAAACAAGTAGATGCTAAAATCATTAAAATAGGTGCGGTCATTGGATTGCTTGCCATCCTTGGTGTTTTAGCGTATTTACTATTAGACAAGTACGTATTTACTGAAAAAGAACCAAACTACAATCGTTTTGAAACCTTAGAACACTTAACCTTAGATGAGTACAAATACTTAATTGGTACAAACGAAGATCAAGACGATGCAATCACAGATGTTTTTCACGACATTTATATTTTTGTATATAACGGAAATTACGATGAATGTACAACCTGTGAAGATTTAGAAGAAATTGTTAAAGATGCAGCAAGTAAAGCAAAAGAAAAAGGTTACTCTTTCTTTGTCTTAAACTATAACGAATACAATGAAATCCAAACTGAAGTATCAGGACTTCAATTACCAAGCCGTCCAGGCTTAATTCACATCGAAGGTGAAGCGATTGCAGAAACCGAAGGTGTTTTAACCGTTAAAACTCAAATCGAGTATAAATTAGCAACAATTTCAAAATAATACCAAGAGGCCGATAAGGCCTTTTCGTACGAAAAAGGGTGAAACTATGGATCAAAATTTAATTAAAGAAATCAGTCAAAATCTATCGATTAAGGGTGCACAAGTCGAGTCCGTTTTAAAATTACTTGATGAAGGCAATACCATTCCGTTTATCGCAAGATACCGTAAGGAAGTTACCGGCGGGCTAGATGAAGAACAAATCAACACCATTCACAAAGAGTGGGAATATGGCGTGAACTTGGCAAAACGTAAAGAAGACGTTATTCGTTTGATTGACGAAAAAGGCATGTTAACCGAAGCGCTTCAAATGCAAATTATGAGTTCGACCAAATTAATCGAAGTTGAAGATTTGTATCGTCCTTACAAAGAAAAGAAAAAGACCAAAGCAACCGAAGCAATTAAAAAAGGCCTTCAACCGCTAGCGGATCTGATCTTTAGCCAACCAAACCAAGTGGATATTGAATTAGAAGCACAAGCGTTTTTAACAGACGAAGTCTTAACGATTGAAGACGCGATTACTGGTGCGAAATACATCATCAGTGAATACGTAAGTGATAACGCTGAGTATCGTAAGCATTTAAGAGAGCTCGTTGAAAAAACTGGTTTGATTGTTGCAAAAGAGAAGAAGAATGCCAAAGAACTTGATGAAAAAGGCGTTTATGTCAATTACTATGACCATAAAGAATTAATCAATAAAGTCGCACCGCACCGTGTGCTTGCGATGAACCGCGCAGAGAATGAAAAAATTATTTCAGTTTCTCTTGACACGGATCAAGAAGTAATGTTACAATATCTCGGTTTGAAAGTGATCAATAACCAAAAATCACCAGTCGTCCATTTGATTAAAGAGGCGATTGAAGATGCACTTAAGCGTTTGATTTACCCAAGCATTGAAAGAGAAGTCCGTTCGGATTTAACTTCAAAAGCTGAAGATCAAGCCATTGACGTGTTCTCAATTAACTTAAGAAACTTACTCTTACAACAACCAATGAAAGATAAAATCGTTCTTGGTGTTGACCCAGCGTACCGCACGGGTTGTAAACTATGTGTGGTTAATGAGCAAGGCACTGTTTTACAAAAAGGCGTCATTTACCCACATGAGAAATACATTGGGGAAAAAATGTCGGACGAACGAGTCAAACTATCTGAAAAAATCATTAAACAGTTTATTGCAAAATATGGGGTTAACTTGATTGCCATTGGTAATGGAACAGCCTCAAGAGAAACAGAAAGTTTTATTGCGAATTTACTTAGAGAAAGCAATCTTGACGTTAAATACGTCATTGTTAACGAAGCGGGTGCTTCAGTTTACTCTGCAAGTGATTACGCAAGAAATGAATTTCCAGATTTCTCTGTTGAAGAAAGAAGTGCGGCATCGATTGCCCGTCGTCTTCAAGACCCACTATCAGAGCTTGTAAAAATTGATCCAAAATCCATTGGGGTTGGTCAATATCAGCATGACGTCTCACAAAAAAAATTAAGTGAATCACTTGATTTTGTGGTGACAAATGCCGTCAACCAAGTAGGGGTTAACATCAACAGTGCTTCACAAGCATTATTAACTTATATTTCTGGTCTGAATAAGACCGTTGCAGAAAATATTGTCAAGTATCGTGACGAATTTGGCGCATTTAAGAGTCGTAAGGACATCAAAAAAGTACCTAGACTTGGCGATAAAGCCTTTGAACAATCGGTTGGATTCTTGCGTATTGCTGATGGGTTAGAACCATTAGACATTACCTCAATTCACCCAGAGAGTTACGATTACGCAAAACAAATCATGGCGATGTATCAAATCACGCCAGAGATGTTTGGCAAACCAGAAATAAAAAAACTCATTGATGCCATTAACCGTAACGAACTGGTTAAAACACTTGGCATCGATAAGTACACCTTAAATGACATTCTAGATGCATTTATTGCTCCATTAAGAGATCCTAGAGACCAATTTGACGCACCAGTGTTAAGAAGTGATATTCTTAACCTAGAAGATTTAAAACCAGGTATGCAATTAGAAGGCACCGTACGTAACGTTGTTGACTTTGGTTGCTTTGTTGACTGTGGTTTGAAAGAAGATGGTTTAGTACATATTTCTAAATTATCAAAATCATTTGTTAAACATCCTAAAGATGTTGTCTCAGTCGGGGATATTGTTAAAGTTTGGGTATTAAGTGTAGATGAAAAACGAGGGAAAGTCTCTCTCTCCATGATCGAACCTCGTTAATATAAATAAAAAAAGCATTCTCTCTCCAAGATGCTTTTTTTATTTTTCACGGTTTTGTGTTGACAGTTTTGCTAAAATAGGTTATCATATAATAGCGCATTTGGAGTAGTACTCAAGAGGCTGAAGAGGCGCCCCTGCTAAGGGTGTAGGTCGGCTAAAACCGGCGCGAGGGTTCAAATCCCTCCTGCTCCGCCACGAAATAACGACAAAATCAAACATCATTACGAATGTTTGATTTTTTTATTGACTTTTCATACTATGCAATGTATAGTATATCGTATGAGGGGGTATCTTTATGGATGCGCAATTAAAAAAAGGGTTTCTTGAAGTACTTGTGCTTTCTGCGATGAAAGAAGAGCCTTCATACGGGTATAAAATTATCACCGACTTATCGAACTTAATTGACATTAGTGAATCGACATTATACCCAATCTTAAAGCGGTTAGAACAACAAAAGTATTTAACAACTTACCAGGAACAACACCAATCAAGATTAAGAAAGTATTACCGAATCACGGATTTAGGTATGGCCGTCATTAATGCGGCGTATAAGGATTTTAAAGAGATTGAAACCATCTATAAATACATATTGAGGTAGCTTATGACAAAAAAACAGTTTTTAAATGAATTAAAACTAGCCCTGGGAAATGACGTTGAGCAACAAGATATCCTTAAGTACTATGAGGAATTAATCGATGAAGCTGTCTTAGATGGGGAATCAGAAGAAGAAATGATCAAACGGTTGGGCAGTGTCAAAGAAATCATTCAGACGATGGGAAAAACATACCCAGCGAATTTGTCAAAAAAGCGTGAGTCAGTCACACTTTTTAAGCAAGTCTTATTAATGATTGTTTCGGTTATCGCGTTATTCTTCTTTATATCTTTGATTAGTTCAGGGGGGATCTCATTTTTTACGACATTGCTTCGTGTGGGGCAATACGAGAGCCTCTATTTGGACTTGTATTTTCTATCGGAAGCATTAATCGCTGTTGGGGTAATCTTTATCTCAAGTGCGTGTATCTATTTTACACTAAGACGTATTAAGCAACTAATGACTTATTTTGAGGAAAGAAGGAGCCGCTTATGAAACTCGTACTAAAATTTGGTATTGTATTTGTTATTCTTGGGATGATTGGGGCAGCCACATTCTTATTTCTCTCAGGCAATGATGCCGATAGATTATTAGAAGAAAAAGTACTGAAGTATGAGAGTGATCGTTTTACTAAACTCTATCTTAGTGTGGAGGATGAAAAAATCGTTCTTAAACCATCCCTAACAAACGAATTGATTATCACCATCATTTATGAAGATTATGAAACACTGACGATCAAAGAGCTTGAAAACGAACTCAATATAGACGTTCGTGCCCCATTTTTAACTCGATTTACTCGAGGCATTCAAGTCTTTAATTTGGCGCGCATGATGAACCCAAAAGAAGTCATTATTGAACTGCCAGAGGCAATTGAAGACGTGTACTTAAAAACATCAAATGGAAAGATAAGTGTCACTGGTGTAAATCTACAACAAGGCTCATTTGTCACATCAAATGGTAAAATTGAGATTCAAGAAAGTCGCATTACGCTTTTAGGAGCAGATACCTCCAATGGGGATATTTCTTTAGAAGGTGTTACAGCAACAAAAGCAAACCTCGATACCTCTAATGGTGCTATCGAACTTCAAACCATCACGATTGATGAAATAGACGCACAAACGTCTAATGGACGGATTACGGGTTCTAAAATCACAACCAATCGTCTTAAAGTACATTCGTCTAATGGCTCAATCAACTTAAATGTTTACGGTCAATTTATGGATTATAAAGTTAAAACAAAGACGTCTAACGGGACCGTTAGAATCAATGATGCGGTTTATGGGTCTTCAACCTACAACCCAAACAAAACACCATACATTGAAGCCATTACATCAAATGGCTCAATCGACTTATCCTTTTATGGGGATGAATAAGCGGTTATTAACGATAAAATTGACATTTCAAAGTCTTTTCGCTATAATGAGTTAAATCGATGATAAAGATGTGACTTGATCTGGTTTTAAAAGCGACTTAGTGAGGGTGAAAGACTAAGATAACCACCAAGAAACCAACACTTTTGATGAGGTAAAAGAACGAGCTTGCTCTAGTAGACTTACACGTAGGATGGCGTTAACATCAAATGAGCTAGTTTTGATTTACTAGAACTAAGGTGGTACCACGGAATATTTCGTCCTTAAGATTTTATGATCTTAAGGATTTTTTTTATTTAATTGGAGGATAAATCATATGTATCAAAGTAAGTTATCATTAATGCAAACCGAAGATGCCATTAAGGCAATCAAAGATCTGTTTGAAAAAGAACTTTCAAAGGCACTCAAATTAAAACGGATTTCATCGCCGTTGATTGTCGATAAAGACAGCGGTATTAACGACTATTTAAATGGGGCAGAGCCGCCCGTAGGTTTTTCATTTCAAGAACAAACCTTAGAGATTGTTCAATCCCTTGCCAAATGGAAACGCATGGCGCTTAATCGCTATGGTTTTTCTTATGATGAAGGGCTATACACCGATATGAATGCCTTAAGGCCAAATGAAGTCTTATCGCCAATTCATTCAATCTATGTGGATCAATGGGACTGGGAGAAGATCATCTCTAAAGAAGAACGACAAGAAGCTTTTTTAATCTCGGTGGTTAAACGCATTTATGAGGCGTTAAAACAGGTCGAAGATGAAATCAACAAGCGTTATGCTAAATTAACTAAGAAGCTGCCAGAATCAATCTATTTCATCTCTTCTGAGGCACTATTGATGAGGTATCCAACACAGACACCAAAAGAAAGAGAATACTTAATCACAAAAGAAAAAGGTGCGGTCTTTATTACACAAATTGGCGGGTTATTATCCAACAATGAAGCACACGATGGCAGAAGCCCAGATTACGATGATTGGTCATTAAATGGGGATTTACTGGTTTATCATGAACCACTAGACATCGCCTTAGAATTATCAAGTATGGGTATTCGAGTCGATGATCAAGCGCTATTATCACAACTAGAGTTAAGGGGAAATTTAGAACGTCTAAATTACCCATATCATCAGGCAATCATCAACAAGACATTGCCGCTAACCATAGGTGGCGGGATTGGACAATCAAGGCTATGTTTATTTTACTTAGAAAAACGCCACATCGGTGAAGTACAGGCAAGTCATTGGCCAGAAGAAATGAAAGAAAATCTAGCAAAAGAAAACGTCTATTTGTTGTAAAAGAAAAATGGGGGTATAATATAAGTGTCTGGGGGGGGGGCTTATATGAAAGCGAGAGATAATTACATCAAGATAGGCTTGTTTTATGTTTTATCTGTTTTGTTGATCCGCTTACTGTTAGGTATCTTACTTGAGCATGTGATATTTAAGTCAAGTAGTGATTCCCGTATCATCGTTGATACAACCTATTTTTTGGCTTCAATCGGTGTGGTTGGGCTCGGGTATTTCTTGCAGCGCTATAGCATCCTAGAAACCATTGAAGAGACGTATCAAATTAGTTTTTATTGGACCATGAGTCTGTTGTCACTTGAGGTTCTCGTTATGATCATTTTTAGAGACGTAACACCATTTAAAACTTTGGGGTTCTATTTTTACTTTATCTGTTTTTACTTTAGCCCGATTTTATACCGGTTCTTTAAAAGAGTCTAAGGGTTATTACGGTATTTCTAAGACACACAATAAAACGTGTGTCTTTTTTTTGAAAAAGTGTTGCAAAAAAGTTTTAAGTATAGTATACTAAAAAAGCTGGTAAAAATATGGCCCGTTGGAGAAACGGTTAACTCACATGCCTTTCACGCATGCATTCACGGGTTCGAATCCCGTACGGGTCACCAATAATGATATGAAACGCTCTTCTCACCCGTGGGAAGGGCTTTTTTTCTAGACATTTATGTAGAGTTTTTAAACTCATTATCAGGCAAATATTAGTGGAAATTTGAAATTAGGTAGGGTTTAATCAAAATGAGAAAACTTTTTAAAACTTATGTCGACATAAGCAAAAATTACACCTCTTTTTGAAAGTCCATGACAAATTATTGATTTATGCTATAAAAGCCAGTTTATATTGGCATAAGTTTTGTCATTTTTATTATTCGACTGATAAATAATAAGCCTTGTCAAGAATTTAGTTCAGTTTCCATTTACTCCAAATATAATAAACTGTGAGTCACATTGCAGTCGTTGAGAAACTTATATATCTTTAGGATATTGTGGATATATTTATATACAGTAACCTAGCAATGTAATTGAAGCTTCATGAAAATTACCAAAATTCTTAAATTAGTGCTATAATAAAAATAAATTGTACGGGTATGGGGGATAATGACATTGAAATATAAATATAAGGATGGGAAAAGTAGAGTCATTCAAATATTAGATAATGATACTTCAATAAATGAAAGAAAATCAATTCCCATTAATGACAGTGACTTTAAATATGATAACGGTATAAAAGCGTGGACTAGTGCAATATTTGTTGACTTAAGAAATTCATCACAAATGATGGAAGAAGAAGAGTTCATCGAAATGTCAAAAATATTACGATCATTTATTTCTGAGACATTAGAAATATTAAATTTGGAAAAAGATTTAGTAAGAGAGTTAGGTATTAGGGGGGATTGTGTTTACGGTATATATTCAACACCAAAAGATTCAGATGAATTGAAAATCTTTGATCTGACTATCTTAATAAATACATTGGTTTATATGCTGAATTCTTTATTTAGTGAGAAAGGATATAGGAAAATCGATATTGGTATTGGGTTTTCCTGTGATTACGAGTTTATCGTTAAAACTGGTCGAAAAGGAACAGGTGCTAATGATAAAGTTTGGATAGGAGACGCAATACATATTGCATCTAAATTATCAAATTGTATGAGCAAAGCTGGAAGAAAGGCTATCGGTATTAATGCCAACAATTTGGAATTCATTATTGACAAGATAAAAGAACGCAATCCAAATAAGAATGTTGATAGTTGGTTTTCTACATTTAATTATAAGAATAGAGAATATGTGCAATGTGGTATTGTCGATGTGGAGTTTAATAATTGGGTTGCAGGAGGAATGAAAGATGAATGATATTTTAATCAAATCTTATGACATCATTAAAGAGGAGCAAAGAAACTCAGATGCTAAGGCTAATATTTTTATAGTTATTATTTCTGCCTTTTTTGCCTTTATTTCTGACATACCAGCCACTCTTTATACTCAAGAGCAACTAAATGGAATGCAATATTTATTCTTATTTTTATTATTACCATTATTGCTGTTGGTATGGTCTTTAGTTCCTATATACTCTAACAAGTTCAACTTTAGAAAGAAAAAATCTGATGAGCTAAATATTTTTTATTGGAAATCAATAATTCAGTTTGTTGATTGTGATGTATTTATCGAAAAATACAGCGAAAAATACAATACAAAAAAATCAGAAAAAGATGAAATAGATTTATTAAAGCAAATATATGTAAATGCAAATATTCTTGAAAATAAAGTATATACACATAAAATCGCATTTTACATTTTGGGACACATTGTACTTATAACTGTTTTAGGTTTGATTGCTGAATACATTTCTGGATATAATTTCTGGATATTTTTAATATTCATTTTTTTTGAACTTGTATACACTAATAAAGTTTTTGGCATACTAACTAAGCTAAATCATATTAGTAAAAAAAAAAATTTTCCAAAAAACAAAATTAATTGTGAAAAAGGTAAGATTAATGATTTATAGAGCATTGGTTTATTTTTTTAACAAAATACATATTGGCATTTCTAGGGCAATGTTTTCTTACTGGTTTTTTTTGGTTGCTATTTTTATTATGCATATTTTGATGGCTTTTGGTGATTCCATCAAGTTTAACTTTTTAAATGACGATGAGTTGTATCTTCAAAGTGTGTTTTCTGGAATTATCACTATATCAGTGCTATCGATGACAATACTTTCAATATTAACCAATTCTAATAAAAAATATTATGGCATTGCTTTCCATAGGTATAATTCTTTTAATAGTTTTCCAATCAAGTTTAATCAGTTATCAAGTCTATCTTTTCTTACAATGCTTTTATCCTATTTAGCATTTATGACTAGTAACATTTATATTTTAGGATTATATTTTATTTATATTATTGTAGTATTAGCAGTAAGTGCAGTGATATATTTTAACTATGTTATGAACGATGATAAGATTAGGAAGTTCTTGCTCAATAAAAAGACTTTAAGTGAGAATGGTTATCTAATATTATATTCAAGCTATAATTATTTTCTTGAGGGATGGATTGATAGAAGTCTGGAAGAAAACAATCAAATTTTAGATTTTATAAAAAAAGTTAAAGAAGAGGTGGAACACGATGAAAAAGACTAACTCATTTGCCCCCTTGATATTAGAAACTGAGAAGAAAATATTCCATGAAATAGTATTTAATAAAGGATTTTCCTTTGCATTCGAAACATTCGTTAATAATATGTATAGCCAGAATGAAGATTTTAATCGAATTCGACAATTACTATTTGAAGAATTTGACACTATTGAATACAGCTCGGTAGAAACATATTTAAAAAGTAACATTATGAAACAAGTAAAAGATGTTATTTATTCTAAACAAATTAAAAGTTCTTTAAAAATAACAATTTTATACAATATGTTTAGTAGAACAGCAAGAAATATAGCCTTACGTGAATATCGAAATCAGTTTTTAAAGCAAATGATGACTGATTTATTAAATGTTTTTGATCCAAAAAACGATTATATAGAGGTTATTGTTCCTACCTTTAGAAATATTTATAAAAATTTAATCTGTTTTAATGAAAACAACGATGTAGCAAAAATTCTTTCAGAAGCAACATTGGTAAGTTTACATAATTATCCAATGACAATATCGAAAAACATTCAAAAGCTTGTATTAGCCAATATTTTAATTTTAAGTTGGGGATATACAAGAATGGATCAATCAATAGATCAGGTACATTCCTCGTTGGTATATAATACCTTAGAAAAGAAAGTATCAATTGATTTTATTGATCAAAAAGCATCCTTAATTGATTTGATGAAAAGAAATATAAAGGAGCTTTTCAGTTCTTTTCAAGATTTTGATTTTCTGAGTTCAGACCTTATGGATTTAGAGTATTATTCTAACAATTACTCAGTTCTCAAGAGTACTGTATTTACAGAACATATGATGATAGATTTGTATATTTCAATAATGTTAATTAATCCTCGCAGCAGAAATATAGAGGAATTTTTTAAGTTTAAGCAGTTAAGCATAGATAAACGAGTACTAGTTCTAAATAGAGTTCTGGAGGCTTTTACTTTCAAAAATGATGAACTCCAAATTGCAGAGACCCATATAACAAGAACGCTGGAGTTACTTAAGTTTCTCAAGTGGAATAAGAACATCGAAGCTCAGGGTTTTGTTGATTATTTCAATTATGTAAATTCTGAGTTGATTAAATTGGAAAAAGATGGACATCAATGCAACAACACATATACAATTGGATCAGACACAAAACTGGATAAAGAGTTCATTGAAGAGGATGGGATTATTTCATCAACAAAAGAAATTGATAGCGAGAAATATTTTGCTGGAAATAATTCTCTTGATGGAGAACGAAACAAGTTGGTTGTGATCAATTTTGGGATAAATAATATAACTGAAATGAACAATGAAGTTTTAATTTATCTCCTCGATACTACTTTGGAAAATCACATAGTCAACATGATATTTGAAAAACATCTTGAATCAATTAAAATTGGAACTAGTTTAGAAGAGTACGAGAAACTAAAAGAAATCATTGAAAACAATCAGTTAAATATGACTACTAATATTGAAAGTCTGAAATATGATTTAAACCCCTATATTGAAAAAGATTCTATAGGATTAGGAGAAGATGATAAATCATCAGGCTTTCATAATGTAATTATTAATAGCAATAAATTCTCTTATAAGATATTGCCACTTGAAATATATAGATATAAATTGAGTGATTCAGAGATAGTGGAACACTTAAATGAAAAAGTTAGAGTAGCAAATAATCTATACAAGATTGAAGATTTATATTATACATATGACCAAGCCTATGAGATAGTTAAACGTGATTATCGAAAAGATGAAATTCATGTTTTCTATGTAGTGAATCAAAGTGAAAAACCTGGCTTTTATTTGACTCCAAAAGAAGTTTAGAGTTGGATTAACTATGTATAATAAAAGTTTTTATTAGGATGCATCATATAAATTGCCTCGCTGAGTATCCAAAATAACACATTAACTAAAGATATCCATGCCAGACTAGACTGGCAAACACTGAAAAAAATGTGAACCCCTACGGGTCACCATAACTAATATAGAATGCTCTTCTCTTTTTTGAGAAGGGCTTTTTTGTACTTAAACATAATCGTATAAATCCTTGATATGATTAATACAAGAAAACATATAAGAAAACATACAAGACAGGTTTTTTTTGTACTCATAGATGGATTACGGCACCTTAAATATTTTTTGTAAGAATAATAAATCAAACAAAATTCGATTGAAATGAGTATACCTTCAGGCAAAATCGTATTTCTAATCGAAAGAATAGCCTCCTATAAAAAATAAGTGATCGAAGATAAAGAAATGATGATTTCGTTTAAGCTTAGTTGCCTTACATTTTTTAGAACGTTATTGCAATTTCTTATAATCTACTAGTTCATGAATTTAGCGCTAATTCATCCTAAACACCTAAGACTGAGTTCTATAGGAAGGCATGTTCGTCCTATGGGTTTAACGGTTTATTTACCTAGAGTTCATATTATGGTAAAATTATTTAAAATAAAGAAAAATTAAAAGTGCGGGAACAACTATGAAGCGATTTTTAACGATATCTATTATTAGGTTTTACATAAGCTTTCATTAGTGATTGGAGTGAGATAAATGCCTTTTGAAATTTTAAGAAGTGATATAACAAAAATGAAGGTGGATGCGATTATAAATCCATCAAGTATACATCGAAACGTTAGTGATGGTGTTGAATTCGATATTTATCAGGCAGCTGGCCCTGGTTTGCAAGAAGAAAGAAACGCCTATGGTGTAATCAAAGCTAAAGAGGCTGTTCTTACTAAAGGCTTTGATTTACCTGCAAAGCATGTGATTCATGTGGCATCACCGGTTTATAAAAACGGATCACATCATGAAACACAAGCATTACGCCAAGCGTATAAGGCTTCCTTAAAACTAGCAAGCACACACCAATTTGAGTCGATTGCATTTCCATTAATCGCCTCAGGTGCCAACAGATTTCCAAGAGGAGAAGCGCTAGAAGTAGCGCTTTCTGAAATTAAACTGTTTTTAGAAAAACACGAGATGATGATTTATTTAGTGGTTTATGATGAGGCGTCGTATCAAGTCTCTTTAGACCGCTTCAATGAGGTAAAAAATTACTTAAGTGATTTGGATGAATCAAAGACAAACAGAGTTTTCTTTAAAATGGATTTGGTGGATGCATATGAACGTCCAGTGGCTAGAAGAATTTTAAGAACTAGAAAGCTATCAGAAATTGATTTAACCTTAGACGAGACATTTAGTTCGTGTTTGTTTCGTTTGATTGATGAAAGTGATTTAACTGACGTTGACGTCTATAAAAAAGCGAACATTGATCGCAAACTATTTTCAAAAATTAAAAGTAACGACGATTACCAACCAAGTAAACTGACAGTCATTGCCTTTTCAATTGCCTTAGAACTGAATCTAGATCAGACAAAAGATTTACTGAATAAAGCGGGGTATTCGCTATCACCTAGTTCAAAGTTCGATAAAATCATTTCGTATTTTATTGAAGATGAAAATTATGATTTGTATGAAATTAATCAAGTGCTTTTCGCATTTGAACAAAAAACCATCGGAGGCATCTAATTTTATTTGTCGCTTTCTAGGCGACCAAATGGATTCAATATTCGTGTATCCTTAAGGTATGAAAGAGGGTAGATGAATATGAAAAAAGATTTAGTCGAGTTAATTTTTATCTTAGACCGCAGTGGCTCAATGGCAGGCTTAGAAAAAGATACCATCGGTGGGTTTAATTCAATGATCAAAAGACAAAAAGAAACTAAGGGACAAGCACTTGTGACAACCGTTTTGTTTGATGATCATTACGAATTAATTCATCAAAGAAAACGAATCAGTAACGTTAATGACATGACAACAAACGAATATTTTGTTAGAGGAACCACCGCGTTACTAGATGCGATTGGTCGAAGTGTCACACAAATAATTGCATGTCATAAAAAGCTAAAAAATGATGAAATACCGGAGAGAACTGTTGTTGTTATTACAACCGATGGAATGGAAAATGCAAGTAGAGAATATTCAAGTGCGAAAATTAAACAAATGATTGAGTTCCAAAAAGAAAAATACCAATGGGAATTTATTTTTTTAGGCGCCAATATGGATGCGCTTAATACCGCTAAAGATTTCGGGATTTCAGAAGACCGAGTGGCTAATTATCACGCCGATGAAGAAGGAACAGAGTTAAACTTTAGAGTGATTGCTGAAACAATCAGTGAACTTAGGGTAAAAAAATCAATCAGCTCCGATTGGAAAAATGAGATTGATGAAGACTATCAAACACGTCATAAGAAGTAGCGTTAGTTTGATTTGGCTTGGTTGACTATCCTATTGCTACCGGCTTCAAGTCCTAAGGATTATATGAACAACGATTAATTAAAAGACATTATTTAGTCAAATAAGTATCACTTGTTTGCCTTTGTTAGGTGATTTTTTTTACTCGACCTTATCAGTTTTAAAGATGATGAGCAAAAGACTTAGTTTGATTTAAATGGAAGTTCATCACTTTGACACATTTTCACGTATAATGATAAATAAAAGAGATGAGGTTGATGACAAATGAGAAAACCGATACTAGTCAAACTGACGATGGTGATTTTACTACTTTTTCTACTTTCGGCATGCGACGGTGGTAACGTTAGTTTTAAACAAAAAGCCGCTAAAATGAAGGTTGAACTTGATGGCTACAGCATCGTGACTCGAAAATACATCCAAACAAATCAAAAGAAAACGAACTTTGATGCGTTGATTATAGAGGCGCTAGACGATTTAGACATTACTTATCACAAAGACCGTTTCATTCGATACCAAGTAACATACAAAGACAAACACGTGATGTTTACATACAAACTAAGAACGGACAAAGAGGATCCAAGAAAATCACATTACGTCTTAGGTTTTATTGATACCACCTCATTAAAGGTAAGCATACTTAGAACGTTTGGCGCATATGGTGTAACTGATATACAGACGTTTGTTGATCTATTTGATCATACCCACGCGTTAATCAAAACTAAGGATGCGATAGAGTACGTCGTATTACAAACCAACGAGGTTATAAAAACCTTTGAGGTAGAACCACTAGCTAGTGATGGAAAAGACCAACGATTTGCCTACATCGATGAAGAACTAGTCGTTGTTTCATTTGATGGGCCAACCATCACAGAAACACGATACGTGACAGATGAGGTCATCTACAATCAAATCAAGGGAGACTACTTGCTTAGTATACGTGATAAAGTGGCCTATAACTATAAAACAGGAGAAACTAGTGATTACGATCAAGTGTTTAAAGACCCTTTTTATCTTGATGAGTACACCTATGAAATCACATGGCTGGGTAAGACGTATCAATACGATGATTTTATGGGACTTTCAAATTCATTAAAAGAGATTCATGGGTATGCGAAAGAAGGCCAGTTTGTCTTTAACGAGACGTATTTTGTTGAAAATTCAAATGGGTCATTTTTAGTTCTTCAGGGCTATTTTGGTGGCTTGATGTTTATGCAAAGTTATACACCGTATTATTACTTTAAATACGAGGATGAGACGTTTAAATACCTAGGGTATGGTGATTTTTTCTTTGACGCTTATTAAATGAATATCAATCAAAAAGGACGATCAAGTCGATAAAAGATGGTTTTATCTTTTAGACTTGATCGTCCTTTTGTTTGTTAGAAGCCTCTTGTTTGACCACGAAACGGTGGTTCTTTCTTTTGAATGAACTCGTCGATGCCAGGGCCTTTTAGTTTTCTTAATCGGTAGATGCCGTAGATGTAGCTAGTTACTAAGATAAGAAATAAAAGCGGATAGCCAACGACCGACGTGATGATGGCCGTATTAAGGTCAAATAAGTTTAAAGTAAGGATAAATATCAATGGCGTAATCAGTGTGTCTAAGGTCTTTCCTTTTAAGACCAACGTAAGTTCTTGAAGAAGTTCTTTAAACAATTTTTTCATCCTAAGACCGATTTTTTATGCTTTGTTTGAGCAAACGTTCTTTTTGATGACCTAAGAAAAACGATAACCAATCACCTTGACTGCGGTAGAGTTGAATTAGTACGTAGAGTGCGCCTGTGAAAAAACCGAAAACCATCAGTAGGATAAACCAAAGGATTTTCAAGTAATTTTTCTCTTCACGAAATAAAATCCATAACGCCATTAAAAAGAATCCGACGTATAGATCAATAAAGGAGATCAACCCTCAAGGGTTTGCAAGTAAAGTTTTACCATCACTAAAGAAGTTTTCATTGATAAACCCGTGAAGTAAAACGGGAGTCATTGAGATTAAGCCAAGCCATGCGATGATTTTTACGAATTTCATTTTTCTTACCTCTTTCTTATTTGTCGTGATCGTTCATACATGAGGATAAGGTCATTATACCGCCTGAAATGTTGTTTATTGATATTTGAAGCTCAAAGAATGACTTAAGAAAGAATTTTGATGTCTAAGTTCAATGAATCACATGGTTATCGTCATTGCATCTCTTAGTGATTCGTGGTATATTTTTGCTATAAAGGTAACTACCTTAGGAAGGCTGTGAGAATAAATCATATGACAACTGAACTTGAAACCGTCTTACGATTACTTGGCTCTCACGCGTTCATCGTTTATTTGATGTTGGTGATGATACCACTTAAAGAACCTGTAAGAAACAATCAACGAATTGTCGTTGCTGGGGCGATACTCATTACGGTAATCAACGCTTTTTTGATTAGCCTTTACGGGGTTAAATTCTACGTTAGGTTTTATTTTTTGACGCTGACGATACCACACGTATTCATGTTTTTGATCTTTTCTTATTATCGTGGGGCTAAAGTCATTTTTGCACTACTGTCGGTGCAAATGGTTGGTAACCTAACGATAATCAATGGGCTACTGACGTCTTATTTACTTTTTGGTAAGGATGCCCCACTATTTGATTTATTGGCTAGAATCTTGACTTATCTGATGTTGTTATCTGTGATGTTTAAATATGTAAGACCCACATACTTAAAAATGGCGAATCGTTTGGATAAGGGGTGGTGGGTGTTAAACGGGGCGATGATCCTATCATACGCGCTTCTTTATTTTATTTTGTTTGTCCCAAATGCGATATTTCAGCGACCAATCTATTTCATCCATGGCTATATAGCGATTGGACTAACGGTATTTATTTATGTGATTATGTCATTTTTATTTAAAGAAATTGAAAAGAAGATGAAAACCCTTGAAGACAAAGAACAACTTAGTGCTCAAGTAACTACGCTAGCAAAAGAGTCAAAGACAATCTCATCGATTGCCTACACGGACACCTTGACGGGAGTGAAAAATAGGTATTCACTTTATAGTGACATCGATTCTTTGATTAAAGAAGCTAGACCGTTTTTATTGGTTTTCATGGACCTCGATCAATTAAAAGAAATTAACGACCGTTATAGTCATCAAGAAGGTGATCAATATTTAAGATCGTTTGCTGAGGCGGTAAAAAGGGCCATAGGCGATTATGGTGAGTTTTACCGGTTTGCCGGTGATGAGTTTATTGCGATCGTCAAAAATCATATTGAGCAGTTTGACATCAAGTCCTGTCGTTTATTAGTTGAAGCTAACCTTGACAATGGATTACCATTTTTAGGATTTAGTTGCGGGCTTTCCTATTTTCCGACGGACGGGTTAACGAGTGATGAACTTATTAGTTTGGCCGATCAATTGATGTATTTAGAGAAAAAAGAGAAAAAACAAACACGCTAGAATAAGTGAATTCTTTAAAGGAGGAAAGACAAGTGAAACTGATTATAAAAAATGAACCGCTCATCTTAACCTACAAAGAAGGGTTTGGGGCTTGGACTTATCACCTTAGAATTCCTAACACAAAAGATTTAACGGGTACTTGGGGACGAATGAAGGTGTTTGGTAAGATTGATGATTATGAAATTAAAGAGTTAAATCTTGCCCCAAGAAAAGACGGGGATAAACTGATATCGATTAATCAAACAATTCGTCAGGCGATCAATAAAACCGGTGGCGATTGTGTGAGCGTTACGTTATACTTGATGGAATGGACCGATAGTGAAGAAATGATTAAAGAGGTCTTAGATTCGTTATAAAAGACGATAAAAAATGTGTCTCTCTTTTTAGAGAAGCACATTTTTTTTAGTAACTTTGTTTAATCTCGGTTGAGTATGGTTAGTAATAGGCTAGAAATAGAGCCTATGATCGATAAAACCAGTGCGATGATTAGGCCACTTCCAAAGAGCCAATCAATGTTTAATGGCGTAACGTTATCAAAAAGTGTGGTTGTTACGGTTGTAAATGATGGAATGAAATACAGTAAGATTGCACCAAAACTAAAAAGAATTGAAGAGAATAGGTAACCCTGTTTTGATAAGAATAAAGATAGACTTGCCAAAATAGGTAAGCCATAGGTAATTAAATTTAGAGCACTAAACTCGATTTGTGCACAAACCAGTATTTCATTAGATGCAATCATAGTGACAAAACCTTAAGCTTCACGTAGTCTATTTACCACTTCTGTTGAGGTGGTTTTCTTTATTTTTTGTGATATTAGATGTTTACAAACGAATAAAATAGGTCTACAATAGAACTAATCAATCGAAAGATAGGTGATTAAATGAAAGAAACGGACCTTTATGAACCTTGTCTGGTGCTATTAGAAGACCAAGGATTTGAGGTAAAAGCTGAGGTGGGTAGTTGTGATATCATGGCTATCAAAGACGACTATGTGGTGATTATCGAACTAAAATTAAGTATATCACTTAAGCTAATCTATCAAGCGATTGATCGCCAGAAGTTCGCAGACAAAGTTTATGTTTGCCTGCCAAAGAAAGCAACAACAAGCAATCGTTCGAGTCTTAAATCATTTATTTTATTATTAAAACGCTTAGAGATTGGGTTAATTGTGGTTGACGAAGGTTTCGCAGAGGTGAGGCTTGAAACGTTTGGCTTTGATTTTAAAAAAAGCATGGCACAGTCAAAGAAGAAAAAAGTCAAACTGTTAAATGAATTTGCCCTAAGGAAAACAAACCAAAACGTTGGGGGCACAAACGGAAAAAAGATGACCGCCTACAAGGAAAAAGTCATCGAGATTGCCAAATATCTAGAGGAATTTGGTGAAAAGTCTCCAAAAGAAATCATTAACTATACCGGGATTAAAGAAGCACCAGGGATGCTAAGAAAGAATTATTATGGGTGGTTTTTAAACCCAAGAAGAGGCAGTTACACACTATCTGAGCTTGGTAAGAAGGATTTAGACTCGTTGACAAAGGAAATTAATGATAAAATTGAAAAAGGAGAGGTGAATTTATGAACAAAGCATTAATAAAGAAGAATTTTTATGAGGCAGTCAATAAAGACTGGCTAGAAAAAGCAGAGATACCAGCGGATCAACCATCCATGTCGGCGTTTTTAGAACTGCATTTGGGCATTGAAAAAACACTAATGGATTTAACTAGCGTATGGGAGAGTAACAACAAAGAATTAAACCCACAACTAAAGAAGTACATTAAGTATTATCAAATGACTAAGGATTTTGAGAAACGTGACTTATTAGGCTCAAAACCATTTGAAGTAATCAAAAATCGAATTAATGGTCTAAAAAACCTAAGTGATCTTGAGGCCTCCTACGTGGATTTAACACTCGATGGGATTGAAACCCCATTTGGTTATTACGTCATGCAAGACTTTATGAATAGTAATAACCAAGTACTCTATTTTGGTGCCTCCGATTTATTTTTACCTGACACCAGTTACTATAAGGATGAACAATCCAAAGAACAAATGCTTGGGTTGTTTACACAAACATCAAAAGCGCTCTTAGCCCTATTTGGTTATAATGAACAAGACGGACAATCCATTATCGATGACGCAATTTTGTTTGATTCCCTTTTAGTCCCAGTAACGAAATCGAGTGTGGAGAAAGCCGATTACGTGAAAATGTATAACCCGCTTAAAAAAGAAGAGGTTAACCAAAAGATTAATTCGTTTGGTGTGATAAAAACAGCAGAGAAACTAGTTAATCAAAAAGTTGATGAGTTAATTGTTTTAAATCTGGATTTCATTAACGCATTTGATTCAATCATCAATGAAGAACATTTTAGTTTAATGAAGTCGTGGATGATTTTATCAAACGCTATGGCATTTGCAAGCGATTTATCAGATGAAATCCGAGTCGCAAGCGGTGCGTTCTCACGCGCGCTATCGGGGATTAAGGAAGCCAGAAGTAAAGAGAAGTTCGCATTTTATCAAGCCTACAACCGTTTTGGACAATCGGTTGGTCTTTACTACGGCAAGCATTACTTCGGTGAGAAAGCCAAGAATGACGTGAAGGCAATGGTTCATGAAATCATCGGAATTTATGAAGAACGAATTAGAAAGAACGATTGGTTAAAAGAAGAAACCAAAGAAAAAGCAATCAAAAAGTTGTCAACACTCTCAGTACACGTTGGCTACCCGGATGAATTGCCACCATACTTAGATCAAATTGACATCAAAAACTACGACGAGGGGTCAAACCTTGTTTTAGAAAAGATTAAGATGAACCGATTGATTAACGCATTTAATTATCAAAAATACAATCAAGCACCAAATCGTAATTTATGGGGTATGCCTGCAAGTATGGTCAATGCGTATTATAGCCCAACAAATAATCAAATTGTATTTCCAGCGGCCATTCTACAAAAACCTTATTACAGCCTTGAACAAAGCCCATCAGAAAACTACGGTGGCATTGGTGCGGTAATGGCACACGAAATTTCACATGCGTTTGATAATAATGGAGCTAAATTCGATGAATTTGGTTCATTAAACAATTGGTGGAGTAAAGAAGACTTAGACGCATTTAATCAAAAATCACAAGACATGATTAAGCTGTTTGATGGCGTTGAAACGGGGGTAGGTCCATGTAATGGGACCCTTACGGTCTCAGAAAATATCGCCGATAGTGGCGGGTTACGTTGTGCGCTAGAAGCAAGTAAGAAAAAAGACGATCATAACTATGACGAGTTCTTTCAAAACTGGGCACGTGTGTGGCGTAACAAGTCATCCAAAGAATACGCAGAACTACTACTTAGAGTAGATGTTCATGGGCCAACGATTCTAAGAGCGAATCGCCAGTTAAGTAATCTAGAAGAATTCATCAACTTCTATGAAATAAAAGAAGATGACCCGATGTATTTAAAGAAAGAAGAAATGGTGAGTATTTGGTAGAATCAACGCTAAGACATGACCGGGTGACTGGTCGTGTTTTTTTGTTTTATTACGAAAAAAATAGAAAAAATTGAACAAAGTATACGATTTTATGGTATATTAACGATAGATATCATCTAAATTGGAGGGGTTTTTTTGAAAAAAATTAGCGATAAAGTATATCACTTGATTGGCTTTGGTTCACTCTTATTGACTGGTGTGTTGTACTATCTATTAACATTAAACATTAAAGATGCGTCTTATGATCGTTTTTCAAGTGCACCCAATATTCTATATCTTTTAATCGGCTTTATGTCACTAATGACACTCATTGGATTTTCGAGTTTTATGGTGAGTCATCAATTGAAAACGAAATCTAGAAAATTACTTTATGTGCAACTCTTTGGCCTAACCTTGACGTTAATCGGGCTGATTAGTTATTGTCTAGCCGTCGTTAACCTAAACGTCACATTTCTAGAACCACCACTAGATGCTTCTCAAGAAGTCTTGGGCAGTTATTATATTAAACTAATCGATCACAACATAAAGTCAAATAACCAACGACTTTTAGGACAGTTTTTTTCAGTTGTGGGGATTCATGTGTTTGGTTTGGGGAGTTTGGTGGTTATGGCCGAACTCAAAGAGAAAAGATAATTGAGGTAAAAATCCACGTTTTGGTGGATTTTTTTATTTTATTGACAAATCAGTTCGATATGCTATAATGAAACTACCATAAAGAGAAGGTAAGAGACAAGCTCGATGACCCTTCAGCAACCTGCAGACGCAAGGTGCTAAAGCTTGAATGATGGGAAACACTAAACCCATCATAGATGGTTTTTTTTCTTTTTGGTAGAAAAGAGGAAATGAATGAAAACATTCAACGTAGAAAAGGTAAAAATGAATTTACCAACGGATTCAAGAAGTAGGCAAATTTATGTGAAGTTAGATGAGGAAAAACAGTTATTTGAGCTGTTGTCAAAGATGGACTACAGACTAACCTACCAAGAGACGCTGTCGAAAGTAATTTGTGTTGACCTAGAAAAGAAAGTAGCTTTTGGTGGCATTCGGGTCGGCATCTTAGCGTGTTTGTCATCAGTCAACGGGGAAGTTCTTTCGTATCGTCAATTTTTAGAGTTACTTGAAGACTCAAATAGATGATGAGAAAATCAATTATCTTTTCAAAATTAACAGGGTAAACGAATGTAACGATAGAAGCGAATAGTTCGCTTCTTTTTTTTCAGCATCTGGCAGATTGATGGTGATGAAACGATTTTGAAAAGATCAAAGAAGTTCTTGCTTTATTTTCATGGAGACAGGCTTAATTTCAAACTTAAAAAAAATAGTAAAATCAATTTCATAAAGTTGATAATGGCTTTATAAGGCCATTTTATAAGACAATATAAAAAGTATTAGTTAGTATATTTTTTTGTATAAGTGCACTAAGGCGCGACGAAGTGGTATTCTTAATGGAATAATTATTCACGTTTTTTAGTAATTAGACCAAGTAGATTAGATGTGGTTTACTATGCATGAATTATAATAGCGTTTACATAAATGAAAATGCGCAATTGAGCCAAAGAGAGGAAAAAAGGCGATATGAATAAAATGATGGTTGTATTGTTTCTCCTTCTAGGTCTTGGACTAGCATCTTGTGAAGAGGCACCAGAAATTTCACTCACAGATGATATCATTGAACTAGAAGTCGGGGAAACAAAACAAATTAGCGCAGAAGTGACGAAAGGATTTGAACTTGAGTTTTTTCTACCAAATGAAACGGTAGCAAAACTAGAAGGAACCTCAATTACGGGTGTTTCTGCTGGTGAGGTCATGTTGACTGTCAAGGTAAAGGATAAAGATATTGAAAAAACCATTACCGTCAAAGTGACACAGCAAGTCGTTGAAGTTAGTAGCATCAACGTTACGGGAGATAACGTTGGTTTTGTTGGTGAAGAAATCACCTTAATAGCCGAAGTACTACCAACAAACGCAACCAATAAAGACGTGGTATGGACCTCAAGTGATGAACTAATCGAAACCGTTACAAATGGTGTCGTTAGCTTATTAAAAGCACGGTAAAGTCACAATCAAAGCGACGGTTGGGGTAATTGAACAAACCCATGTGATTACAGTAAGTGATCCAATAGTACTTGCTGAATCAATTACAATTAGTAGATTAAATCAAGGATTAGTCGGACAAAACATTCAGTTAACAGCATAAAGTGCTACCATAAGATACAACGAATAATGAAGTCACTTGGCAAATCGATGTCACAAGCTTGGGCTAAGGCAGATTATCGTAAATAACATTTATATTCTAAAATCCCCACTCATTGAATGGGGATTTTTTGATTGATAGAGCGCATAATGTTTTGGATTCGAACTATTATCCGTTATAATCGATATAGGTTCATAAGGAGTGATTACATGAGTAAAGTACTAAAATATAAATTTGAAGGTCATGAAGGCTTTTTAAGTATCACAACAATTGATGAGTTCTATTATGCATTAGTTGTTAAAGATACTGATAAGGTTAGACATATTCAAAAAGAAAACAAAATTGAATTAACGACGAGCTTAAAAGGGTTAAACTTTAAAGAACTAGCTGTATCTTATATAGATGATGAAACATTGACATCAAAGATTTATCACAAGTTAGCAGAAGAGAAGAACTTATATTTTAAAGAGTTAACAAATGGTATCGGCGTCATTCAAATTAAAATTAACGACCTCTTATAGGTCAAAATAGAAAACTAAGAACATAAAATGAATGTTTTTAGTTTTTTTTGACTTGTTATATAATGTTAATATAGATAATATGTTATCAAATGGAGGGCTTATGTTTAAAAAAGATTATAGAAGTCTAACTATTTATGAGATCATCCATACTTATAGAAAAATAGTCATTAAAGTAACAAAAAACAAAGATTACTATTATGGTCACCCAAGTTTAAAAAGAGAAGATAGACTTGAGGTCATTAAACGCTTAATGAATAAACTTCAGATGAATGAGACACAAGCATTATTTTTATATGATAACCAAAAGATGGATTTAGATTTACTTAAGATTGAGTTAATCAAAAGAGATCAAAGACCATATGACTTTAATGTTCATAAAGCAAATGAATTTGTTAATCGTATTAAATCAAGATTGGTATTTTTCAAGTATCATCAACAAGCAACGCTATTAATTTCAATCTCTATCGTTCTTACGTTACTACTATCGCTATTTAGCCAAAATGGAATCGTTGGATTATGGATAGTGTTAGTAGAGGTTCTTTTATCAAGTGTGCTAGTCTTATATGTTTATCTATATTACTTTACGGTTTTTAAGATGAAGAAGGCTATAAAGACTGGGAAACGGATACAAAAAGAAGTTAAGATCTACAAATACCGTTTTAAAACATACTTAGAAACCAATAGAAGACCACCTATTATATACGATACATTTGGGCTAAACATATATTGTTTGATTGATGGAAAAAAGACTAAATTGTTCTATCCTTTTCTATCTTCTAATATAGTCATTAGACCTGATAAAAACACCCACGCATTTAAAGAAAAAATGAGATTGATATCGAAGTTAAATGAACATGATAAATTAGAAGTGACTTACCTTAATAAAACAAAAATTATTGTACAAAGTTCAATCAAATTTGAACGTTTATTGAAGTGAAATATTCATTTTTAGATATACCATTGACAGTAATCTATGGTTCAATGTCTAAATAAACCAGACGGTCTAAATAGACGGTCTTTTTTTAATATCTAAGAATTAAAGCCTTAAACATTTGATTATTTATAGTTTGTTGTATAATAAAATTAAAGGGGAATGAGTTTATGAAAATGGTTGTAGCGGATTTGGACGGGACGTTGGTTCATCAAAAAAAAATGAGCAAAGAAACCCGTCAAACGATTCATCAATTAAAAGAAGACGGGTATTACTTTACGCTTGCCACAGGTAGACATAAAGATGCCACTAGAGCATTAGTTGAGGAATTAAACATCGATTTACCGGTTATTCTTACCAATGGCGCGTGCATTTATGATTACCAAAGTGAAACAGTCATTCATCAAGATACGTTAGAGAAGGCTTTACTTGATCAACTACTTAGAATCATTAACCAAAAACAAGTGTCGTATTTAATTTATACGACCAAGCAAATCGTCTCTAGTAAAGTAGCTAAAGACAAATTAGAAAAACGAATTGGTACATTTGAATCGGTAATAGTTGAATTAGAAGAAGAAAGAGCTTATCTAGAAGATGGTGTTTTAAAACTCTTAGTGATCGAAGAAGATCATGACCTACTAAATGAACTTAAAGAAACGTTAAAAACGATTAAAGGAATTTATCTTTTACAAAGCCAACCACAGTTCTTGGATATTGGCAATCAACTTGCGAGTAAAGGACGAGCACTTAAACGCTTAACCAAGTACTTAGGTGTTGATTTAAAAGATGTGCTTGCGATTGGGGATCAAGAAAATGATTTATCCATGATTTTAGAAGCGGGTGTTGGGGTTGCGATGGCAAATGCAGAAGCCATCTTAAAAGAGCATTCAGACTACGTCACAAAATCAGTGACTGAGGAAGGGTTTACTCATGCAGTCAAAACCCTCATTTATCAAAAGTAGGTCATTTTGGACTCACGTACGCGTGCGTCCTTAAATTATAGTGTCTGTAATAATAAACGGTGTTTATTTTTTACAAATTGTGATAAAATGATAATAAAGGCATCCCTTTGAATCGAGGGGATGTATGAAAATAAGAAAGGTTTTGACGCATTTATAAATCCTATTCGAGTAGGAAAAAAAACAAAAGGGAGAAAAAATATGCAACAGACAAAAGAAACAATGTTACAAGAATTGGCTTCAGTGGATGGCATCAAAGAAGCGACTGTGTATGAAAAATCCATTAATCAGGTTTCAGATACTTGGGTTTTCATGCAAAAGAAAGAAACAGTTGATGAATTAATTGCGTATGGCAGTCTATCGTCTAAATTTGAAGGTAAACCTTTTATGGTTTTTGGTAAACCAGGTGTAATTGCACCCTTATCGTCTCATAACGCTAACGTGTTAAGAGAACTATTTAGCTTTACAAAACCTGTACCAGTACTTCATCAAAAAAGAAGCTTTGGACTTGGTGACCGATTGGGTCTTGCGACCGAAGGACATGCGCGTGTTTTTGAAAAATACGACGCTTACCCAATCTTCGCACAACAATCGATTCGTGAGTTAAACATGACAAATCGTACGTACGAAGATGTATTAAATAGCGCAACGTTTGGTGTGTATAAAGTGGGTTTCAAACGCGGGTTTGGCGCTGATGGGGATCACTTGAAGACGAAAAAAGACATTGAATACGCACTATCCTTAGGTTTTACAATGATCACACTGGATGCAAGTGAACACATTAGAAATGATGTTAATCGAATGAGCAAAAAAGAAATACTTGATCAAGACGTGTTATCAGATGAACTCAAAGGACGCTATTTGAATCAATCATTTAATGTTTCTGATCAAACCATCACGTTTAGTGAATATGAGTTAAAACGATCAGTCTTAGTGTATTTAGAGGCAATTTCATTTGTTGAAGACATTTATGATACGTTCTTTAGAGGTAAAAAAAATGCGCCTAATTTTGAGTTATCGATTGATGAAACAGAAACACCTACCACACCAGTAGAACACTACTTTGTTGCAAATGAATTGGCATTAAGAGGTATTAAAGTCGACACATTAGCACCTAGATTTTGTGGTGAATTCCAAAAGGGTATTGACTATATTGGCGATATCAAACAATTTGAACAAGAATTAATCATTCATGTGGCAATCGCTGAACACTTTGGTTACAAATTATCAATTCACTCAGGTTCTGATAAATTCTCGATCTTTGAATTAATCGGTAAACATACCAAAGGTCACTTCCATGTGAAAACTGCGGGTACTAATTGGTTAGAAGCGGTTCGTGTGGTTTCGATGAAAGACCCGGGATTATATAGAGAATTACATGCGTATGCATTATCGATGTTTAAGGAAGCAACTAAGTTCTATCATGTGACAACGAACATAAATAATATCCCATCATTAGATTCACTTAAGGATGAAGAATTACCATCGTTAATGAATCATGAGGATGCAAGACAATTGATTCACATTACGTATGGGTTTATCTTAAACCACAAAGATAGCGATGGAAATTTTGTGTTTAAAGATCGACTTTATCTGTTGTGGCGACAAGAAATATCTGCCTACAAAGACCGTCTTGAAACACACATTGGTAAACACTTAGAATTACTATATCAAGGATTTAAAGCATAGGGGAGGCAATAGAAATGTCATTTAGAAAAAACAGTAAGTATCAGTTAGTATCACCAACGTCGATGGGGGTTAGAATCACACCGTTTGATCGTCAACCGGTGCACACAAGTCATTTATTTGAAATGCAAGCAACGAGCGCTGAAAGTAACGTTTTAAGTATTTCAGCATCGTTAGGTTTAAATACAATGGTGATGACTAAGTTTGTTAAAGATAGTCCAATCGCACTTCTAATCAAAGGGGATTTAAGAAGACGCGGTATTGCTTATGAAGGACTCGATGTTGAACAGGGTGGTCCTTGGGGATTACGTCATCAGTTTAATATTGCCGATAGCGGTTATGGCATGAGAGGGCCTAGGGTCTTAAATGATAGAGCTGGTGAAGTTGGGCGTACAATGTCCATTGACGATTTTGATTTAGAACGTATTTTTAAGGATGAGGGTGTTGAGTTATTACACTTATCAGGGTTAATTGTTGCTTTATCAAAAGAAACCAGTGATTTCTGTTTGAAGTTAGCAAGATATGCTAAAGAAAATGGAACAAAGATTTCATTTGATTTAAACTATCGTGCCACATTCTGGAAAAATAGAAGAAAAGAACTACTTGAAGTCTTTAAAGAAATCGCAAGCTTAACAGATATCTTAATCGGTAATGAAGAAGACTATCAATTAGCACTTGATATTGAAGGTCCTAAAGCAGGCGGTAAAGATATTAAAGCTGAGATTGAAAATTTTAAGGACTTAGTAAATAACGTGAGAAAAGCGTATCCAAACGCACAAACTTACGCAACCACACTAAGAGAAGTTGTGGATGCAAATCACCATGAATGGGGTGCAATCCTATATGATAATGGCAACTGGTCAGTGATTGAACCAAGACCAATCAGTGTCTTAGACCGTATTGGTGGTGGAGACGGGTTTGTTGGTGGTTTATTATATAGTAAACTCAGAGGTTTTGAAAGTGAAAAATGTGCACAATTTGCTTGGGCAACTGGTGCCTATGTCACGACGGTGAAAGAAGATTTTGGGCTACCTTTAGATGAAGAACAAATATGGGCGATTTATGAAGGTAACGCGAGAGTTAAACGATAAGAGGAGAATACTATGCAAAAATTATCAGATATTGGATTAACAGGGCTTGCGGTGATGGGGGAAAACCTAGTCTTAAATATGGCTTCTAAAGGTTTTCAAGTCACAGCGCATGCAAGACAACAAAGTCGCGTCGATGAATTCCTAAATGGCCGTGCTAAGGGCATGTCTATCATTGGGACATCTGACTTAAAAGAATTAGTAAAAACATTAAAAAAACCACGTAAGGTCATGATGATGATTAAAGCTGGTAATCCAGTCGATCAAGTCATTGAGCAATTAATTCCCTTACTTGAAGAAGGCGATATCATCATTGATGGTGGTAACTCGCATTATCCTGATACCATCAGACGTACTAAGTATGTCGAATCTAAAGGTCTATACTACATTGGTACTGGTGTTTCAGGTGGTGAAGAAGGCGCATTACTTGGACCATCAATCATGCCAGGTGGCTCAGTTAAAGCATGGGAACACGTTAAACCAATCTTCCAAGCAATCGCTGCGAAAGTCGACGATGGTGCGGTTTGCTGCGACTGGGTTGGACAAGATGGCGCTGGCCATTTCGTTAAAATGGTTCATAACGGGATTGAATACGGTGATATTCAATTAATCACTGAAGCTTATCATTTAATGAGAAATGTTTTAGGTATGTCTGCGGATGAAATGGCAGAAGTATTTAAAGATTGGAATAAAACAGAATTAGATAGTTATCTCATTGAAATTACTGGCGAAATCTTATCTCATAAAGATGAAGATGGCAGTCCATTAATCGATAAGATTTTAGATACTGCTGGTCAAAAAGGCACAGGCAAATGGACCGCTGTTTCATCACTTGAAGATTCAGTGCCACTAACTTTAATCACTGAAGCTGTATATGCTCGTTTCATTTCAGCAATGAAAGACGAACGTGTGGTTGCTTCAAAAACATTCAAACAAGTACCAATCACTTTTGATGGAGATAAGAAAGCATTTATTGAAGACATCAAGAAGGCCTTATATGTCTCTAAGATTGTTTCATATGCACAAGGTTATGCGTTAATGAAAGAAGCCGCTAAGTCAAACCATTGGGATTTAAACTATGGCGGCATAGCATTAATGTGGCGTGGTGGATGTATCATTAGATCTGTCTTCTTAGGCAAGATTAAAGAAGCATTTGATAAAAACCATGAGTTAAATAATTTACTGCTTGATCCATACTTCAAGCATGCTGTTGAAGAAAATGCAGCCTCTTGGCGTAAAGTCATTGCTACTGCAGTAATGAATGGTATTCCAACACCAGCAATGAGTGCAGCACTTAACTATTTTGATTCCTACCGTACAGAAAAACTGCCTGCAAACTTACTACAAGCTCAAAGAGATTTCTTTGGTGCGCACACTTATGAAAGAACAGACAAACCAAGAGGCGAGTTCTTTCATACAAACTGGACAGGTCGTGGGGGTAAAACCTCATCAACGACTTATAACGTTTAATTATGTATCCACTAACGTTTGACTTAACAGATAAAGTCGTTGTTATTACCGGTGGTGCAGGTGTTTTAGGTTCAAGTTTTTCAAGAGCTTGTGCACAAGCAGGTGCGAAGGTCGTCATTCTTGGTAGAAGTTTAGAAAAAGCATCAAAACTGAAAGATGAGATTGCGAAAAGTGGCTATCATGCCCTTGCGGTATCAGCTGACGTATTAAATAAAGAAAGCATTGAACAAGCCAAAGAGATTGTTAACCAAGTATTTGGACCAGTCGACATTTTAATTAATGCCGCCGGTGGTAATGACTTAAAAGCAACCACAAAAGATGAATATTTCAATGAAGAAACCGTCTTAAAAAACGAGGACATGCATTTCTTCAACATGGACTTAAACGGTTTTGATTATGTCTTTGGATTAAACTTCCAAGGCACATTAATCCCTTCACAAGTATTCATGAAGGATATGATCGGGAAAGAAGGATGTAGTGTGTTAAATATTTCATCCATGAGTTCATACAACCCGCTCACTAAAGTAGCGGCTTATAGTGCAGCAAAAGCAGCAATCAATAACTTTACACAGTGGATGGCTGTCCATTTTGCACAAGCTGGTATTAGAGTTAATGCCATGGCACCAGGTTTCTTTGTTACTGAACAAAACAAAAACTTACTTGTGAATGCCGATGGTACACTCACACCAAGATCACATAAAATCATTGAGGCAACCCCAATGAAACGCTTTGGTGAACCAGATGAATTAGTTGGTACACTCTTATACCTAATTGACCCAAAACAATCTAAATTCGTCACCGGTATTGTAGTGCCTGTCGATGGTGGATTCTCTTCATATAGTGGGGTATAAACAATGGAAAAATTTTATCTTGGAAAAACAATAGAAGGCTTAACTAATGAAGAGATTAAACAAGCGTTAAAGGATTCATTAGAAGGCAAATCTTATAAAAAAGTATTAATTATTCCACCTGATTTTACAAGATTCCACTCAAACTCAGGTTTTATAACGAACACATATTATCATCTATTAAAAGATCACGCACAAGTTGATATTTTGCCTGCTTTAGGTACACACGAACCAATGAGCGATATAGAGATTGATGAAATGTATGGGGATATTCCTAAAGACAGATTTTTAATCCATAACTGGAGAGAAGATGTCGTTCGTGTTGGTGAAGTACCGGCTAGCTATGTTAAAGAGATCACAGAAGGTCTTTGGGATAAAGGCGTTGGGATGGAAGTCAACCGTATTTTAATGGATGAATCATATGATTTAATTCTATCGGTTGGTCAAGTTGTCCCTCATGAAGTCATTGGTATGGCTAATCATGCGAAAAACTTATTTGTTGGTTGTGGTGGTAAAACAACCATCAATGAATCTCATATGATCGGTGCCGTTTTTGGTATGGAACGTATGATGGGTAAAGACCACACACCGGTTAGAAAAGTGCTTGATTACGCGTTAGAACACTTTTTAAAGAGTCGTCCTATCGTGTTTGTATTAACAGTAACTACCGCACCAAAAAATGTCATTAAAACACATGGTGTGTTTATTGGTAATACAAGAAAAGTCTTAGAAGAAGCCATCAAGTTATCTCAAGAAAAGAATATAAATTTTGTTCACAAAGGGATAAAAAAGGCAGTTGTGTATCTTGATCCAAAAGAATTCAAGAGTACTTGGTTAGGTAATAAGTCTGTTTACCGTACACGTATGGCAATCGCTGATGGTGGTGAGTTACTTGTTTTAGGTGAGGGCATTGTAAAGTTTGGTGAAGACCCAAAAATCGATCAACTCATCAGAAAGTATGGCTACTGTGGCAGACTTAATGTCTTAGATTTATTCAAGGAAAATGATGATTTACAAAAAAACATGGGTGCAGCTGCACACTTAATCCATAGCTCTTCAGATGGCCGTTTTAAGATTACATATGCAGTTAAAAACATCACTCTAGATGAAGTTAGAGGCGTTCATTTTAATGCTTGTAGTTACGATGAAGCAGTTAAAAAGTATGATCCTAATAAACTTGAACCAGGTTTTAATACATTAGAAGATGGTGAAGAAATATTCTTTATTCCAAACCCAGCACTTGGGCTTTGGATTGATAAGAACCGATTTTGACATCAATATAGAAAGAAGATAATTCATGACAAACAAACATTTGAAATCCCTGATTTTATCGGGTTTAATGATAGCTTTAGGGATTTTACTACCATTTTTAACTGGATCAAATCCAGCCTTAGGTTCCGTCTTTTTATTGATGCATATACCTGCGTTACTCACAGGGTTAATACTCGGTCCGTGGTATGGTTTAACGGTTGGGTTAATTTCACCCATCTTAAGAAGTGTGTTATTAACCACACCGCCGCTTTATCCAATCGCGACAACAATGATGTTTGAGCTTGCGGCTTACGGATTTTTTATTGGTTTGTTACACAAACTTCTACCGAAAAAAGACGCGCTTGTCTTTGTTAGTTTGGTCATTGCGATGTTACTAGGGCGTGCGACTTGGGGGTTAGCGGCAAACGTATTTTATAAAGACGCAGGAGTACCTTTTAATCTTGATGTGTTTTTAACAACTTCATTTGTTAAAGGCTTACCAGGGATGGCCATTCAATTGATTATGATCCCAGCACTTTACATTGGTTTAACTAAACGAGGTGTTTTGGATGCCTTTAAAGATAACTAACGAGCATGTGCTTCATTTAAAGAGAATCAACCATCATAAATACGAACTAGATAAAAGGGGGACGTATTGTCTTTCTTTTAACCGATTTGAACGGTTAAATAGAGAACAGAAAAAGCTTGGACTTATCGTGGATGAACAAAGCATTTTTGTTACAAAGAACGCTAGAAATTTGATGACAATGGTGTTTGTTATTGAAGAGCTTCAAGACAATGATCAAATTGTCATAAAACTCGATGGGAATGCAGCCTCAGGTAAAACAACCTTAGCTCAACAACTTTCCATGATTTATGAAATGAACGTCATTCACATGGATGATTTCTTTAAAAAACCAGAAATAGATCAAACTACCGCATATGGTAAATATGCTACGAACATCGATTTTAATAAAATGAATCAAAGTGTCGTCAAACCATTTTTATCGAAAGATAAGATTTGTTATCGACCATTTGATTTTAAAACCCATAGTCACGTAGGAGAGGTCCGCTTACCTTATAAAAAATACTTATTGATCGAAGGTGCCTATTCAATGCATCCATCTCTAAAAATTGATGCGGGTTTGACTGTATTTTATGGAATAGGTAAGTATAAGCAAATTAAACGAATTTATGATAGAAATGGATTTAAGCGTCTACGAATGTTTCTTAAAAAGTGGATAAAAAATGAAAATGCCTATCATAAAGCGCTAGAAACACAATCGTCGGCAACGGTTGTTTTAAAAGCGTAAATAGACTTAGAACTCTAATAATTGATTAGAGTTCTTTCTTTTCCCTCTTGAAAAATGGATAAGATGAGGCGTATAATGAACCTAGATGCCGAAATAGCTCAGGTGGTAGAGCAGCTGTCTCGTAATCAGCAGGTCGTAGGTTCGAGTCCTATTTTCGGCACCATTTTTTGAATAATTAGTTTTTAGAGATAGATCATTGAAGTTCAATGGTCTTTTGTTTTTATGGCGAATAAGAATAAATACTCTTTAATTGGGTGACAAGAAATGTAAAATATGAACTTCTAGAGTCAAAAGGGGCGATTTGAATTTGAGTCTCACCCATGAATTTCTAAGAGTTATACCCCAAAAATAATATAAATAGTCTATTAATTGAAGCGATATGTGAAATAACTAAAACAGTCATAACTCTCCTAGTCTTTTTAATGACATAAAAACAAGGAATCATTTATTTCGAAACAAAAACAATGAAAAACGATTCAAAATGAAACGATAATATAATCTATTGTTGCAAGCTTTATTTATCTAGAAAGGAAATTGAGTTTGTTCACACCACTTGTTTCGACTAAAAAAAGAACGAATAAATTATTGTCGACCGAATTTTCGAACGAATCATAAAATGTCGTTGATATTATTTTATCGAAATGAGCTTATTTGATATATTGAAAAAACAAAAATTTTTTTGTATGTGATTTCACTTATGGCGTACACTGTGTAATAGGGAAAAATCACTCTATATTTAACTTGATTAGTAATCAAAAAAACATTAAGCAAATATATAATGACTTTTGTATATCGCAAGAAATGACAGACTATTTTCTAGGTCTGTTTTCAAGCGCAGGGATAAGCCATTATGATGCGATGGGAAATTATCTTTATACAACTACAAAAGCTAATGAATATTATAAAAAAAATGATGACTATTGAACAGGATGGGCAATGGAAAATGGGAGGAGACAAATAGTCTTAAATCTTGATTATGTGTATCAAATGTGATACAATACTATTGAGGTGGATTGTATGAGAAATGATGTTATTCATGTCAGAGTTTCTGATGATTTAAAGAACAATGTTGAATCGATTCTAAGTGATTTGGGGATTACTTTATCCTATGCCGTTAATATATACTTAAAGCAAATAGAATCTAAAAGAGGCATTCCTTTTGAAGTGGTTTTACCAAGTCAAGAGAAAGCTAAAGAAATTGAAATGCTAGCAAACGCGATTAATTTAACTGGTGGGAAAGAAGTATCTTCTTATGCAAATCGAATACTAGGCTTATACGCTCAAGACTTGATTGATTATGAAACAGCAGTATTTGCACTTGGAAGAAACTTATAATGAAAGATCCATATATTTACAAAGACTCTGATGTTTTAATCAACAAAGCTAACATTAAAGATAAAGACAAACTTGATGAGTTTGAGAACCGTATGACAAATCTTGCTTTGATTTCATTAATCAAAGATTCGTTCAAGATAAATACATCAAAAGATGTCTTGAAAATCCATAAGAAATTGTTTGAGAATGTTTATGATTGGGCTGGAGAAACAAGAAAAATTGACATCTATAAAGAAGAACCTATCATCAATGGCAAGAGCGTTGAATATACAGCACATATGAGTATTATCAACGAATTCACTCATATAGATCGTCAATATTTTAAAACCGAGTGGATTTTACTGAAGAAAGAGGACTTCATTCATTTATTTACTCGAATGATTGCTGATGTTTGGAAAGTACACCCATTTAGAGAAGGGAACACAAGAACAGTTGCAGCATTTGCTTACCTATTTTTAAAGCAATATGGGTATGATTTCAATGCTAGACTAATTTCTCATCACGCTAAGTATTTTAGGAATGCCCTTGTGATGGCTTCATTAGGACAGTATGCAGAGTATCAATATTTACAAAACATATTAGTTGATGCTGTATCAAACAAAGTAGATATTGATAATAAAGAAAAATATACTCAAATTAAAGATTACCACATGGATCAATACAAATATGCTTATCACAAGGCAAAGTGATGTAAATATATGTATAAACTTCGGGTCATCTTTTCGGCACCATTAAAAAATAGACGGATTAATTGTAATGAACCCCAATAGTTGGACCAAGTAAAATTGGAAATGTGATTTTATAATAATCAAGGGGCAAACTAAGAAAGGCTATTGATATTCAAGGGTCTTTTTTTAACATTCGAAATAAACGGATTTTTTAAATTTAAAAGAATCCAAATCATGAACTTCTAAGAAAAAAGGGGATGAGTTGGAATATTTTGTCATTCAAGGATATCAAGGAAATCTACTGTATTGATGTTTAGTATAACGCATTGCTGAAAGTGAGTTTCAATACCCAGTCAAATTAAATGATAAATTTAAGATGATGGCTCATTTACTCCCATGGGATAACAACATCAAGATGTCAATTTAAAATGAAAGAAACCTCTAGATTGATATGATCCCCTTAAAGTAGACACTACAAATAATTAAAGTTTGTAGAAGTGTACAGAGAGGGGATTTTTCTTATGTCAAGAACACCAAGATTCAGTAAAGAAACAAAAATCAAAGCAATCAAAGCATATCAAACAGGAATCAAGTCAATGTTAGAAATCGCATGTGAATTAGGATGTGACGTATCCAGTGTTAAACAATGGGTCAGGAACTATGAATCGATGGGAAGTATGGCATTTGAGGATAAACCAAGAAACCAAAGTTATATGAAATCATTCAAATTAGAGGTGATTAAAGCTTACCACGATGGCAAAGGATCATACGCAGAACTGGCCAAACAATATCAAATAACATCAGACTCAATGATTAAGAGTTGGGTTTCCAAGTATAATAGACATAACGAGATCAAAGCGTATGATCCAAAGGGGTATGTTTATATGGCGAAATCAAGAAAAGTGAGTTATGAAGAAAAGTTAGATATAGTGAAATGGACGATTGAACATAACTTTGAATATAAACTCGCAGCGGAGAAGTTTGAGACAGCCTACTCACAAGTGTATAACTGGGTCAGAAAATACAACGTAGAAGGTGAAGCTGGTTTAAAGGACGAACGAGGCAAGAGAAAGCCTGTAGAGAATCTAAGTGAAATTGAGAAACTAAAACGTGAAGTTGAGCTTCTAAGACGGAAGAATGAACGTCTGGAGATGGAGGCTGAAGTCATAAAAAAATTCCAGGAGATCGAAAGGAGGGATATTTTAGCAAGATCCGCCAAGAAGCCAAATACAAAACGATAAAAGGGCTTCATGAGGCAAAAAACTATCCTATTTTGGTGTTATGTGAAATCCTTTTGATTGTTCGTAGCAGCTATTATAAGTGGTTAAAACATGAAGAAACAAATGAAGAAAAGATTAATCATGAGTTATCTCAATTGATTCTTGAATATCATGATGAGTTTAAAGGTATCTTAGGCTATAGACGGATGACTTTATGGATTAATAAGCGGAATCAAACGAACTATAATGTAAAACGCATCAGACGATTGATGAAGAAATTAGGTGTATCGTCGGTTATCCGTAGAGTGCGTAAGGGGTATATTAAAGTAAGACCAGAGATCACAGCAGAGAATGTCTTAAACAGACAATTTGAGGCTAATAATCCCAATGAGAAATGGTTAACAGACGTTACCGAGTTCAAGGTGATTGGATCGAATACTAAGTTATACTTAAGTGCCATCATCGATCTGTGTGATACCAGTATTATCAGTTACAAAATGGGTATATCGAATAATAACCAACTGGTAAATGAAACCTTCGAGAAAGCATTCCAACTTAATCCGGAAGCCAAACCGATGGTACACAGTGACCGCGGGTATCAATATACGAATAAAGTGTTTCAAAAGAAGCTCACTTCTAGAAGCATGACAGTCAGTATGTCTAGAGTTGGTAGGTGTATTGATAATGGACCGATGGAGAGTTTTTGGGGTACACTTAAATCAGAAATGTACTATTTAACCCAGTTTCACGACATCAATCAACTCAAAGTAGCGATTGATCAATACATCCAGTTTTATAATAAACAAAGGTACCAAGAAAAACTAAAAGGCTTAACTCCGATGGAATTTCGGAATCAAGCCTTAAAAATTGAATCAGTTATTTAATTATTTCCACTGTCTACTTGACAGGGGGCGGTTCAGATAGCCAAAAATCGGGCCTAGAGGTTTTTACTTTATATGGGACGTGCTTTTTTAAACGCTCACTTTTTTTCCTACACTTAAACCATCAAAAGATGTTAAGGAAACAGACAGGAAAACATGATACAGATAGAGAACGATTTGAAGTAGTTAAGCATTTCTTAATACATTTTCAAAAACGCCATTGACACTAAACAATGTTAAACACCTTGTTAGAGATGCAGTAGTACCAATGGATGTATGGCAAACCGTTGTCTTAACTTGGGATGGAGACACCTATAACGTTTACGATGGTGTAGACACAAAAACTGAAACTGCAACCCTATCATTGGAAGGATCTCAAACCGTTGTTGGGTCAAACCTAAATGGGTTTAATCCAGATAAACACTTAAATGGACAACTAGAGATGCTCGCCTATAAAGATGATGTGGTTGATTCAACCATTATCTCAAAACTATGCCAAACCAATCATATGATGTCAGTTAAAACCTATGTGGACCACCTAGGTAGAAGTACCAAGGATGTTATTAATACTGGATTACATACATTAGAGAACAGTTATACCTATAAAGCACCAGGTGCTGGTAAATCATCCCTACAAGTAGAATCCATTCAAAAATACGACAGTACAACCGTTATTTACTCGTATGATGCCCTAGGAAATGTAACTTCAATGATTACGCCTGATGGTACCTATGAATATGAGTATGATTACTTGAACCGGTTGGTTAGAGAATACAATCCAATTGATGGACAACCACTTGGTAGAACGTTAATTATGACCTATACTGGTAATAACAATATCCAGTTCAAGAAATACTATAACGGCAATCAACCACTTTCAACTCAACTAACACCAAATGAGTCTTATGAATATAAGCATGATAACGCTTGGAAAGATCAATTAACTAGAATCATTAAGTATGTTGATAATGTTGAAGATAGTACAGAAACCATCTCATATGCTGGTAGTAATTTTATTGGAAATCCAAGTCAAATTGGAAGTAAATCGTTAACATGGTCAGGTAGAAGATTAACAGCAATCACTGAACCAAACAAAGATAATATCGAGTATTTCTACAATGAAGCAGGTATTAGAACTAAAAAGATTGTAGGTAGTGATATCACAACCTATGAACTCAATGGATCAAACATCATTTCAGAAACAAAGAATGGAACGATAACAACTAGATATATCTATAATGAAAGAGGACTTCTAGTAGGGTTCGAATACCTGAGCAAAATGTATTATTATATTAGAGACTTGCTTGGCATCATCACAGAAATAGTTGATGAAAATAAAGTAGTTATGGTATCATATAAATATGATGCAAAGGGTAGATTACTTAACAAAGTTTATACACCAAATACTACTGGCGAAATTATTGCAGAATTAAATAGTTTTATCTACAAAGGGTATTACTTAGATGAAGAAACTGGATGGTATTATTTAAAGAATCGATTCTACGATTCAAAAATCCAAAGATTCATAAATTCAGATAGTGAAACCGGTGATGTTGGTGATATTTATGGCACTAATTTATTCGCATATTGTGAGAACAATCCTGTAAATCTAGTAGACGATAGTAGAAACTGGCCTAAGTGGTTAACGACAGCAATTGTTGTTGTCGCAGCTGTAATAGTAATTGCCGCAGTTTCTGTAGCGACTGCTGGCTTAGGCCCTCTAGTACTTGTGGGAGCTGGCGTTGGAGCTGGGATAGGCGGAGCAACTTCCGTCGTTACCCAGTTAATAACTACCGGTGAAGTTGATCCTCAACAACTTTTCATAGATATAGCAATAGGTGGTGTAATGGGTGCTTTTGGTGGTTCTGCAATCGGTAGATTAGGCATGACTATTGCAGGTGGAATAACAGGATCTGCTGGTGAACTTGCTTCACAACTAGTTTCTGTAGGCCCTATTGAATGGGGTAGAGTGATTGGATCAGGTGCAACAGGTGCTTTATTTGGATTCATCAGTGGACCTGGAGTACAGCATGGTAGACTAACTAACATTCAAAAAGTTAGAGTTAGACAAAGTAATCCGAATAGTAAAGCAAGACATATTAAAAACTTGAACAAACAAATGAACAAGTATGTATCAAGACTTTTAAACTCAGGTAACAAGGATATTAAGAAAAATATTATATGGGATGTTGTTTCATCGATTTTGGATGAATTAATTTAAGAAAATGGGAGGGTAACAAATGGACAATGTATCAAGGTACATCTTTATTGCATTAACGATATTTATTTTAGGACTTATGAGATATGGTTATAAAGCTAAGCCCAAATCTAATAGCAATATTATTAAGCAACCTCTTATGATTCTTAGAGGAGGAATTTTTGTCTCTATTATATTCGTAATTTTGGGTATATCAATGCCGTTTCTACCAACTACAGGTGGGGTTGAAATATTAGTGATGTTTTTTGTATTATCTATACTTATGACTTTATTTGGTATTACATTTATTTGGTACTACATTGTTTGGGAAATCAGAATTGGCGATCATGAATTTATCTATAGAAGTATGTTTGGTAAATCGATTCAATATGAATACACTGAATGCAAATGTGTAGTAACGCCTGCTAGAATTGATATTTATGTTGATAAAAAATGTATTCTTAAAATTTCGGCATTATCAGAAAACTGGTATGAATTATCAAACCGAATTGAACCTTACATGGAAAAGTATCAAAATGAATAAGATTTAAATTTTACATTTCATAAACTAATCAAGGGTGAATCATCATTGTGATAGCCTTTGATTTTTTATTTAATCCTGTGAAGCTGAATTATTGATATTAAAATATAAGATTTATTTTTGTTTTTTGTGAGCGTTTAAAATAACCCGTTCTTCCAATGATGTTTGACAAATACTACAATATCTATAAAAAGATAAGGTGGTAAATGATATGGCAAAAGCATACGATCAAACATTCAAAAATAAGATCATAAAAGAACGACTAAGTGGATTAAGCGTTAAATCAATTTCAATCAAACATGGTGTTTCTGTTTCGGTGATTCATAAGTGGCTTAAAACGACGAAGGAAGATTCATCAAACAAATCCCCACTCATCAACGTGACGGAACTGATTAAAACAAGAGAGATTTCATTTAAACTAAGTGGGCATTTAGTTCGTGTTGAGCTTAGTGATTTACCTCAGTTCCTACAAGCACTTAAATCATGATTGATCTAAAATACATCAAAAACATCAATGGTGTTGAAACTAAGTATTATCTACAAGGCACTAATATCATTGCAGAAGAAAAGAATGGTCAAACCATGCACTTCATCTACAATGAGCAAAACCAACTAGTTGGATTTGAACATCAGTCAAACAAGTATTTTTATGTAAGAGATTTACTCGGAATTATTAGAAATATTATTGATGTTAATGGTAAGATTGTGGTAACATATAAATATGATGCATGGGGTAATCATAAGGTATATGATTCATCAAATGCAGAAAACACACGTTCATCATTTATTGGTAATATTAACCCATTTAGATACAAGGGATATTATTATGATGTAGAAACTGAGTGGTACTGTCTAGAAAGCAGATATTACAGTCCATTATTATCAAGATTTATTAATATGGATCATACATTGTATTTAGAACCAGGAAACGTTGACGGTATTAATCTGTTTGCATATTGCGCTAACAATCCAGTTCACGGATTTGATACAAGTGGCAAGTTTAACTTTAAAAAGCTTTGGGGCAAAGTCAAAGATTATGCTAAAAAAGTAGTAAACAAAGTAGTCGACTATTTTCTAGAAAAGGTAGACATCAAATTTGACTATGGGTTTGGTTTTATAGAAAACCAATTCAGAACTGGTGAAATTGATAAACTATGGGATGCTAAATGGAGCGATGGAGTTGGTTCAATCAAGATACCATCATTGCTCAATCTTGTAGGTATCAATAGTACGTTTAATATTTCTGGTGGATTTAGTAAAGATACAGAGTTGTTCTTATCATTCGGCCATTAAACACAGATAGGCAATACAACAAACACAACAACTTTTGGTATTAGACCAATTCCATTAGCACTAGCAACAGTTGCCATAGAAGGATATGAGTATGCAAAAGAAAAAATAAAAAGTGTTGATTGGGGAGTTATTGGAGGATATGTTACTGTTGGAGTTGCAATATTAGTTGTTGCTGCAGTAATATACTTTGCTCCCTACTTAGCACCGTTATTATTAAAAGTTGCTGTTCCTGCATTAGCATCATATATAAAATTCTTAAACTTATAGGAGGATTAAAATGGAGTATAATTATGAGATTGACAAGTAAAAGGCTTTGAATTTAGCCAGAGAAAATGTAATATATGCATATTCATTTAGAAAAAAGACAGCCTATAAAGTATTTTCAATTCTAACTATATTGGTTCTTATCGGTTTAATATTCTCTATCGTTCCCAAACTAAATATTTTATATTTACTAACAAATTGTATTCTCTTACTCTTTCTAGTATCTATGATTTTGAAGGGTGAAGAACTTCAAATTTATGCTTTAAAAAGACAAACAGAAAAACTATATAGAAATAAGAATATAATAAAGTATGGTGTTGTTATAGATGAAGATCAAATAGCATATATTGGGAAAGATAATTCAAAAAAGTCATCCTTATTAAACTCAATCAAGCATATTACATATAGAAGTGATTTAAATGGCATCTTCTTTTCGAACAGCAAATCAGTTAGATTTGTATTCTTTGTAGATTTATCGGTTATAGACACAAAGGCCAAAGAAAGAATATTAAATATTCTATTGGAAAATCTCATTGACAAAAATGCTCAACAAGAATTAAAGAAGTCTTTACTATAATCTATGAGAGGAGTGATGTATATGATATACATTCAAATAGGACTACCTATACTACTTTTTGTTATTTTAGTATATGTATTGTTCATTAAAAAGAGAAACTTTCAAGTGCATAACCAAGAAAGTAGTATAAAACAAGGTATCTTTTTTATGACTTTTATGTCAACTTCAATCGTTTCTATTATACTTATAGAATATGATGTACCAATATTTATATATCTTTTAATATGGTGGTTTACATTAGCGTTACCAAATATCTATATATATAATTATTTTAGGAATTCTAGTAAATGAGTTGAGGGCTGCAGAGTAGTTATTATTTTTTTAAGGTACATTTTAAGTTATAAAAGTTTAAATTAGTGGCTGCAACTTTTCTCACATAGTTATTTATGTGTAAAAAGTTGCAGTTTTTTTGTGAGCGTTTAAAAGATATGTTGAAATTAAAGAAAGCCTATGTAAACTAAATTATATTAATAATTGGCCATTTAATTGGCTAGACTAAGGAGTGAGGTATGAGGCTATTAGCTAAAAGACATTATAGACAATGGTATCCTTTAATCTGCGGAATCATAATTATCACGTATGGTTTATTGAATTTTTATAGTGATGATTTTATTAGGCATCTAGTGATTTTGAGTAGGATATTAACAATTGGCATACTTACTATTAATTTATTAAACTTAAAGCACATGAAATCTTGGGTTAAAATCTCTATTTTACTGTTGCATTGGCATTTATACTCATATGGATACTTCAGTTTCAAATAACCTATAGTTATTTCTCTTTATTCGCATCTAGTTTCCCGCTAATAGCACTTCTATCAATTACTATCTTTTTTGGAATTCTAAAAGTAGAATAGTTTGGTGAACTAATCTAAAAATACTTATTTATGCATTATTTAGAATAATTTTTTATACCTTCTATAATCATTGTGAATTTCTGTATAAGTAACGAAAAGAAATGATGCTTGATTATATGAGAATAAAACACCTTACACTTTTGAGGGCCTCATTGGGCTATATCGTGCGTTGGGCTCATGGACAATATTTGACAATTATGATAGAGTGTATTTATCGTTGAGTACTGGCTAAAAGTAAGCCTAGAAGTAATAGGCGTTCGAGATGATCGAATTCCTTTTTTTGCTTAATAGGAAATTCTATTTTCAAATCTAAAAATCTAAATAGACAAAAATCCCACAGTCATGTGGGTAAGCAAGATATGAGTTAAAATAATTATTTAAAAACCATTAAGGTTTGTTTATAGTAAGCATCAAGTGGTACAGAAGATTCTTTACCACAATGATCACAGTAAATCACAGGATAATCAGAGATGGATTCATCCCACATTTCTAGTAGGATATCATATTCCTCATCATATTCGAAGCCACATTTAAGACATTTAAAATGGACAAATTCATCAAAAATATCTTTGTTCATAATATCATCGATATCAACAGGCGGTCCAAAGCAATAGTCGTTTTCAAGAGCATAGCGATAATCTTCTAAGCGTAGTTTTTTCTCTTGATCAGAGATCTTTATTTTGATTGTAGTAAAAATGTTTTGGCATTGTGATGCTAGTATAAATAACGGATAAGTTAAACATAGAGTGTTCATGTTAAAATAATTCATGAAAAGGAAGTGAGCTTATCAATGGCAAAACAGTATGATAAACAGTTTAAACTAGACGCAATCAAGTACCAACAAACACATCCTGAATTAAGTGTCGCGGCAGTGTGTAGAAACCTTAATATATCAAAACCGACATATTATAAATGGTCAGCTGAATATAAAAATGATGGTGATATTAATCACAGGGGTAGTAGTAAGATTCTATTTGAATGACGTGACAAAACATGAATTATTGATTAGAAATACACCTTCATTTATTAAAGTACATTTATCACTGACAGTGCTAAATGTACTTATTGTAAAGGACCTATTTGTAGGTTTAGAAAAAGCTATAGCATTGATGGTGTTAACTATGATAAATGTAATGGCATTACGTTTGAGTTCTTCAAACCTAATGAAGAACGTTTAGATGGCTATATAAATCTTTTTTTAGAGTTTTATCCAAATAAGAAAATAACCCTGCAAATAGCTCAGGATTAAGAGAGCTAAATAGCAGGGTTTTTATTAAAAGACCTCCACTCTAATTAATGAGGGATTTGGGTTTGCCACGATTTCAAATCGATGACATCAGCGACATAAGTTAAATCGTTTCCATTCATTCTATAAATCTTTAAATCGTTTTTCACAATATATAATAATCGATTTACGACAGTGAAGTAACCTTGTTGAACGTATAGTTCATCATCTAAAGCATTTAACGTGCGACCACCATAACTACTAGAGACGATTTTTGGTTCTCCTTTGATATATTCAATAATTCGTTCAGACTTGAAGGATTGATAGTTAATAGTGCCATCTTCAAATACACCTAAATAAAATTCATGACCAAAAGCATAATATTTAAGCTTGCTACGCATATTAAAGAATAGGTAAGTTTCTGTAATCGATGTAAAATTATCAGAATCTTCAATGTAAAGTGCAAAGTAATATGAAACCTCATTGGTAAACGGCTTGAATACAGGGAGTGCAACCGTTTTATCCTGGACTAGTATATTGTTTAAATCTAGGGTATACCCTATTAAATCATAGGAATGAAATTCCAATAATTTACCAGTCTTTTTTTCTACAATCACAATTTTCGACTGTGTATCACTATTGAATTCATAGTCGTCATGTGTGTAGTAACCATAAGGCACCTGTTTGTTTTTATTTCTAGAGAAAATAACCAAATCATACTGAGCGTTCAATGTTTTTAAGTAAATCGGTTTGTAATCAAGACGCTTAGAACCCCAATCGAGCAGTTTATAGTCTAATGGTTCATTCAATGAAGACTCATACAATACGTCATCAATTAATGATAATGTAAAATCACTCGTTTTATCATCGAGGACTAGATGTGTATAGTTGAAACCATAATAAGGTTCATCCGTCCAAGTATAAAACTCAAAGGCTAAATAAGAGAGACATAAAATTGCTATTGAAATAATCATCCTACGTTTCTTTTTAAAATAAACAATTGCTGTGATAAGCACAATAGGTGTTAGGATTGAGAATATACTAAACCATGTCATCTTCGGGTTGACCACCTTCCGTATATCTTAGAATGTCTCCTGGATGACACTCTAAAGCTTGACAAATAGCGTTTAATGTTGTGAATCTTATCGCTTTGGCTTTACCCGATCTTAAGATAGATAGGTTAGCCTCAGTTATCCCAATGATCTCACATAACATTTTAGACGTCATTTGTTTCTTTTCTAACATTTCTGTCAAAGTAACATAAATCATACAGTAAGTTTATTTTCCTCATAGATTTCGATTGCTTTACGGTAAATAAGTGCCAGGATATAAAGGATAAATCCAACAACTATGAATATTAATGGTTCTGATGCGATCGTAACAATAAATTCTTTTGAATAAGTTCCACCTATATACCTAACTACGCTTATTCCTAATCCAGTAAGGATTTGAATCGCAGTAATCAAAATGAAGTTCTTACCCATTCTTAATACCGCTTCTGCGTTCTTTTCTTCAAACACAATCCCATGGTTTAACTGATTCATTAAAAATAGCGCATCTTTAAATATGTAGTAGAAGAAGTACCCTCTAAAACTTATATCTAATAATAAAATCAAACTAATCTCGTTCAGTGGTTTAGTAAACAAGGCTACAAGTGATAAGACTACATAAATTAATACAAAGAAACAAAAAACAAAGATTAAGAACTTACTGAAAAATCGTAAAATTTCTGTTAAATTGTTTTTCTTTGTTAGATAGATGATATAAACAGAAAGACTTAGGGTGCCTATAGCGAGTAATGTGAGTAAAATAAACATATATTGCATAATTAATTGTCCTCCAAAAAGTAAGTAAGTTCTAAAGATTGTGGGATAAAGGGTTTTTTACGGTTCGTAAAGCTATTAAAACCTAAACGGACTGTAGATAATACATCTTGTTGTTCATAGACGTTAAACCTAAGTTGTAAGAAATTGTTTGGAATTTCATTAATCTCGTAGAGGATAACCCCTTCAAAATTGGATTTGTGCGGTGAATTTGTGATTGGGGTAGGGAAAGTCTCTTTTTCACCATAAATGATACGACTACCATACAGTTTATTTCTATAAGTTAGTTGTCCAAGATGTGTTTTATACTCATACCCAAGTGTCTCACTGACATTCAGTTCAAAATGATGTACTAAATGACCCAGCGCGGTATGGTTATAATTATAAGTAAATAGTAAATAGTATGTATTCTCTCTAGATTTAAAGAGATGCCCCTCTAAAGAAAACGTAGGCTTGCCATCCCAATCGATGTTTTCATAACGACTCCAATCCCTAGAATAAGTATAAGGTAGTGAACTATCCCAAATGAAATCTACGTTTTTAAGGGAGGTTACATAAGAGTCTGTTTCATAGTGACTCAATAAATCAGAAGCTATGTAAGGCAGTTTACCGTCATAACCTAAACTATCCACATAGGTTTCATACTTATTGGGTGCTTCAATTAAAAAGTAATCTTCTAAGTCTGTGGGTTTAAATAACCAATACCCTAGTAATGACATTAAAAGGATCATATAAGACATTAAAATTTTCATATTTCTCTCCTAAAATTATTGTTTTTCGATAATTATATCTTACAGCACCCTGAATCTATTGTCAATCATTATTTGAAATAAAACCTTTTAAACGATTGATTTTTAAATCTTTAATTCTATTTATAATTGATTAATTAAAAAGACAATTCGCTTTTTTAATGTATTTTCAAAACGCTATTGACACAAGAAGAGTAACGATAGAGAGAAAAGAAGCGTTAAAACTTTATAAACGCTAATGGTGGATAGTTCCTTTGTGAACTTTCCATCTTTTTTTGATCTTGATGTTTTCTTGATTTGGATCAAGGTTTTTATATGGATTAGTTGATAAAATGATGGTGTCTTAGGAGGGATAATATGAATGCGGTATTAAGAAAAGAAGTATTAGAAAACAAACGTTTTTTAGAAATCATCAAAATTGTTAGAAAGGTTCACGGAGAATCGCATAAAGAGTTTTATGAGGTTTATGATCAGTATTTAAAGCTATATGAAGGATTTGAAACTAACGATGATCTAAGGATTAAAGAAACATTACACCGTTTAAGGGTATTAACACATGACTACTTAGTACCTAATGATGTATGTGAAACATATCAAATGGTTTATGAGTATATAAAATCAATCGATCAAGGATATCAAGAAATCTAATGAACACAAAAATTATCTATAAACATAAAAACCATTTGATGTTAGTTTCATTGATACTGATCGTATTTGCATTTGTAAATAATTATGTAACTCATAATAAAAACATATCAGAGATTTTGTTATTGATTGCTTCTATAGTAGGTTTATTACCTATTTTATTTCAAGCATACAGCGCATTAAAAATTAAAGTCATTAGCATTGATGTATTAGTCGTACTTGCTGTACTTGGGGCATTTATTATTAAGAACTATGAAGAAAGTGCGATTGTCACATTTCTATTTCTATTTGGTTCTTTTCTAGAACAAAAAACACTAAATCATACTAAAAAAGCAATCAAAGAGTTAACGGATTTAACACCGCTTGAAGCAGCAGTGTTAAAAGATGGTTTGACTGTAAAAATTCCGATTGAGGAGGTTCTAGTTGGTGATTTGGTCGTTGTAAAAACAGGAGAAAAAGTCCCTGTGGATGGTTTGATTGTTGAAGGCAGTGGTTATTTAAGTGAAGCTTCACTAACTGGTGAATCCATACCTGTATCAAAAACATTATCAGATCAAGTTTATGCATCAAGTATATTAGACGACGGGCATATTGTGATAAAAACTACTGCAGTTTTAGAAGATACAACCTTTGGTAAAATCATTGAAATGGTTGTTGAAGCTCAAGATAAAAAATCAAGAGCATGGCAATTCATTGATCGTTTTAGCACTTTTTATACACCAGTGGTATTAATTTTTGGGTTGTTGATGGGGTTATTAACAAAAGATATAGAACTTGGTGTGACTATTTTAGTGTTAGGTTGTCCTGGTGCTTTAGTGATCGGTATTCCAGTATCTAATGTGGCAGGCATTGGTTTTGGAGCGAAACACGGGATTTTATTTAAAGGCAGTGAGACCATCAGTGACTTAGCCAAAAGTGATGTGTTCATCTTTGATAAGACAGGAACACTCACGAAAGGGTTTCCTGAAGTTGTAGAGATGATAGCTTATGATTCAAATGTGGATAAGATTAAAAACTATTATAAATCGTTGGAAGAAACTCAAACACATCCACTGGCAAAATCTATCCTTAACTACATAGGTGATGTAAGTACTTTTGAGGTAAAAGACTTAAATGTTATTAAAGGTCAGGGCATCAAGGGATACATAAATGACAAACGCATTTTACTTGGTAATCAAGCATTAATGAATGATTATCAAGTAGAACTAAGTTCAGTTTTAAATGACATTAAACGCTTTGAAGATAAAGGATTATCATATGTCATTTTAGCAGAAGAAGAGAAAGTTTTATCGGTTATCTCAATTGGAGATCAATTAAGAGATAATATCAATAATGATTTAAAGAGATTACGTCAACTAGGTGTTAAAGATACTTATATTTTATCTGGTGATAACCAAGGGGCAGTAGATAAAATTAAAGATAGTCTTAATATGACACAAGGATTTGGAGGGATGTTACCAAAAGATAAAAAGGCATTCATTGATAAATTAGTACTTGAAGGTAGAAAAGTAACCTTCATTGGTGATGGCATCAATGATGCACCATCACTAGCTAGTGCAACCATTGGTATTTCAATCAAAGGTGGTACCGATGTTGCGATTGAGACAAGTGATGTTGTCTTAATGCATCATGATCTTTACCATTTGGCAACTGCAAAAAGGCTTGCTGGCAAGATTTTAAGAAATATGTGGCAAAACATTATCATTTCGTTATTAGTCGTTATTGTCTTACTTTATCAAGTGCTATATAACAGTCAGATGACAATGTCTATTGGCATGTTAGTTCATGAACTATCCATTCTAGTAGTGATTTTAAACGGGATGAGACTATTAAAAACAAATATAAAGGAGAAATAAACATATGAAACAAATGACATTACAATTAGAAACATTAACTTGCCCTTCTTGCTTACTCAAAATTGAAAAAGGGTTAAAGCGTCTAGAAGGAATCGACAAGGATTCAGTCGAAGTGATGTTTAATTCGAGTAGAGTTAAATTATCATTTGATGATTCTAAGTTGGATTCTAATGAAATTCAAAAAACAATAGAAAATATCGGTTATGATGTTTTAAAAACAACCCTAAAATAAAGATTAAAAACCTTGGCAAAAAGAAGCCTTTATCATACAATAGAGTTGGAGGTATTGATATGCAAAAAGAACTTAGAACCAAAAAGCTGTATTTTATATGTACCGATATTTAAGAACCTTTCTAAGGATGAGCAAGATGCGGTTTGTTTGATTTCCACCCATCAAAAGCGTTCTAAAGGCAGTTTCATCTATACCTCTGGTGATATCCTTAATAGCTTATATGTCATTCATCGGGGTAAAGTTAAAGTGAGTAAGTTCAATGATGAGGGTAAAGAACAAGTCATTAGAATTCTTGAAAAAGGTGATTTCTTTGGTGAGATGGCTATTTTTAGTGAGGAATTGATGTCATCAACTGCTGAAGTGATTGAGGATGCAGTGATATGTTTAGTCGACAAAGACGAACTAAAGAAGCTGATGGTTACCTCACCTGAGTTATCGTTTAAAATGATGACTGAATTATCAAAGAGATTAGTAAAAGCTGAAGAACTAATCGAAAATACTAATATTCAAAAAGCCATTTATCGTGTGGCTCACTTATTGTTAGAAAATCATAAAAACGGGATTGTTACATTTAAAACAACCAAACAAAATCTAGCAAAACAAGTTGGTTTAACACCTGAAACATTTAGTCGTAAACTTAAAGAACTAGAGTCGTTAGGACTAATTATAACATTGAACCACAAGACAATTGAGATAGTAAATATCGAACAATTTAAGGATGAAATAATGAGGTTTTAGAATTTATTATATCAAAATAAATGAAGAAAAATAATATATCATTCACTTAATGAGGCAATCAAAAAGGCAGCCAATGAAAGATCAATTATCTATGATTTAAAAGATAACGTGGGTAATGAACTAGTTGTTTTCTAATACACCAAATGGTGCAGATTCAAGTGCGCTATTATATTCAATCACACAAAGTTGTTTGATGAATGAGTTAAATCCTTATAAGTACTACACCTACATCTTAGAGCTATTAACTAATTCAAAAGTAAATGAGCTAAAACTAGACGAGTTAATGCCTTATAGTGAAAAGATGATAACTAAATTTCATATGAATAACGGAACTGACTAACCATCACCTTGTTTAAGTAACAGCTAAGATCTGAGCGATCAGGTCTTTTTTTACGTCTGTTATTTGACGCTTACTAAAAGTTTAAATTAGTGGCTGCAACTTTTTACACATAATTAACTATGTGAGAAAAGTTGCAGTTTTTTTGTAATATAGTGTGCATTGCCTCATAAATTGTTCCAATATAGAATAGAGACTTAAGATTTTAGTTAAGCAGTATTCAACAAAAGGCAGTAATCACGGACAACTTCATATGTCTTTAGGTGATGACTTAGAAGAAGTAATTGCATTTCTATTTGAATTAGGGTTTACAATATTTACAGAAAGATTAGATAAAAAATACCCAATGGTAATAAACAATAAAGATTTAAGCGCTTTTCCATTAGGGACAAATGCTCTAATGGCTTGTTTGAGTAGTTGTGGCGGAAAACAGATTAATGTAAAAACTTTAAAAACACTTGTTGTGAACAGTCGTTTTAATCAAGTAATTTATCATCGAAAATTAATTATATACATGTTATAATATATTCATCACATCGATAAAGGAGTATTTCTGATGAATATTAGCATGAAAAAGTTGTTATTTGTATTGTTGGTTTTTATGATGAGCCTTGGGTTAGTGGCTTGTCAAAAAGACAATGACATTGAAAAGGATTTAGATACTTATTTGATTTCATTTGATACAGATGGCGGCGATGAAATTAAACCGGTTGAGTTAAAAGAAGGTGACATCATCGATTTAAGCGATGAGCCATCTAAAGTTGGTCATACATTTATAAGTTGGGATCAAACGTTACCTGAAGTGATGCCTAATCATGACATTAATCTAAAAGCATTATGGGAGACAAATCATTATACGGTTTCGTTTGATACAGATGGTGGAACTTCAATGGCTGATGTTAAACAACCTTATTTAAGCGAGTTATCAATCACCAGTATACCTGAAAAATTAGGACATCGATTTGTTAAATGGGATAAAGAACTACCAACGCATATGCCTTTAAATGGGCTAACCTTAAAAGCGATATGGGAAAAGATAGAGGAAAATATCGAAGATTCATATCACACAGAGGATTTTGAAGAACTTCAAGTCATCAAAGACGGTGGTGGTAATTTTAGTTCATATGAAGATTTTGATTATATTTCAGTTAAAGGTTTTACGTATGATGTATTAAACGGTAGAATCGATATTGGTTTAAAAGCAAATGGTAATGCGATCACCATTGGTGGTTTTGGGAATGACTTAGGTGATGCAGGGTTAGGATTTATAGAATTAACCAATGGTGTTGATGGCATATCTGAAGTATCGTTTAAAGCAAGGTTACCATTTTCACCAAAATCAACTTATCCACAAGGTGGTGGATCAGATAAAGCAAACAACGCTAGAATCAAAGTATTTGTTAATGATACATTGATTGAAACATTCAGTTTCTTAGATGACGATGAAGCAAATAAAGGAAAGACTTTTATGCTTTCTAATTTAAATGTTTCAGGTGATTTTACGTTTAGAATTGAAATTAGTAGTGGTCATCGTTTAACAGTTGATGACATCATATTTAAGACTAATCTAAGTGGACAAACTGAGCATAAAACAACAAGTGTTGACTTTGAATCTGAGTTATTCGACTTTGACAATGAAGAAACTATTCATGAATTAAACGGCATGCAATTTGTATTAAAAGAAGTACACACCTTAGTCATGCATCAAGAAAAAGAAATGAACTACATGAGTGATAGTAATGGATCGGTTGTGGCTAGATTTAGAGGTGATAAGGATGATTACTTTAGTACACCGGTTAGTTATATGTATAACGTTGATCCCTTTTCATATGTTAGAATGTTATCGTTTGATGCTAGACTTTTTGGATCAGAGGTTTACTTCTCGTATGATAGTATCATCAACATATATATTAACGTAACTGATGAGTTTATACTGCTAGATTCAATCGACTTACTAACGACTGACTTCAAGACATATACATTTGATATTAATCAATCAAATGTGATTATCAAGATAGAAGTATTGAATGGAAAAGTTAATCTTGATAACATTATCTACATAATATAATATTTATATGATAAAATCACCATTCTGATATGATACCTCCAAAGTAGGCACAGAAAATAATGTAAAAATATATTATTACTGTTAATACCAGGAGGTATTTTATTTTTGTGAAAAAACATGCGTTTAAGTTATTTGAAGCTTACAAAAAATTATTATTGTTTGAGCAATAAACGGTTAAATATCATGTTGCTGATTTGAGTATTAATGACGTCAGTTTGGGAAAATGAACAGAAGGAGAAAATAATAATAAATTATATTAAAGATGTGTGGATCTTACTAGATAGCTAAATGGTATGATTTCAAATAGTTACTAATGATTAATTACTGTATAGTTAGTTATATGTTATAATTGACATATGTAATAAATGAATCTAAAATTCATGAAATGGGAGGATATTAATATGCCATCAGGTTCAAGAGGGGGTTCAAGGGGAGGACACGGATCTCGTGGCTCTAGGAGCGCTAGTTCAAGAAAATCAAGACCGGCTTATGTTCATCGACATAATGTGTTTTATCCGCCAAGACGTTACCGTTTATTTCGTAGATCTTATAGGGTTGGTTCGTTAAGGTATTATCAAATGACCAAAATGTATAATTGGTTATCGGTTTTTGTGTTCGCTTTGGTTTTGTGTGGTGTGCTTTTATTCACATCAAATAATAAAATTAACTTAATTAAGAGTGATCAAATGTACTACTTTAACATGATTGATACAGCAAAAGAAGAACAGTATATGAATGCGATTGTCACCGATCGTATCAAGGGAGAAGGTGGTAAGTATTACATTACCTACAACCTTGAGATTTTTGGTCGTGACTTATGGCGCGAGGATGGGTATACCTATTCTATTTATACTAAGGAAGAAGCCGATCGCATATTTAACACAGGTGAGATTCGGATTGTTGTTGAAGGTTTACCGCTATTACCATCTACGGATTCCATAAATGCCGATTACAAGACATTTAGTTTGACAGATGATGGGAGTTATTTAGCAGCAATCAAACAAACAAGATACGCTCTAATTATTGGTAGTATTTCAATCATAGGTATTATAGGGTGTTCTATTTACTATTTCAAATTGATGTTTTCACATCGAGTAATGGAGGAGTCAAATAAAACAAATCCATCGACTAATACTGATGAAAAGAAAGAGTATTGTTTGTATTGTGGTGAAGTTTTGTCAAAAGAAGAGACGAAATGCCCACAGTGTCAAGCGGTTCGATGGCAGTCTTAACTGTACTTAATAGGACGTATTAGAGATAGAACCGTTAATATTAATACTTATGGAAATGCCGGTGGTATTTTAGGCATAATGTATGGAGGAACAGTGACTTCAAGTTCATATAGCGGAGTTATTAATGTGTATTATATTCCTAAAAGTAATACAACTATAAATCAAAATAGCACAATTGGAGGCATAGTTGGGTGGCAAGCTTCAGGTACAGTTTCGAATTGTACTGTATATGATAATATGAGAATAAAGTACTCTGCGAGTCTTGAAGCAACAAATGATAAATACTTAAAACCTGCGATTGGATATATTATTGGTAGAAAAACAGGTGGAACAACAAGTAATAATACAATGCCTGCGTCTTCTAGCGTTAACTGTATTGATAAAGGGAAATTATATTCATTTAAAGAGGGTGGATTTTTAGGAATTGGTAGCACAACATATAACCAATACGAATATGTTGCAACAACTAAGAGAGAGATTGGTCGAGAGGGATAATATCAAATGATTGAATTATCAAATATAGCAAAAGAATATAGTACAAAAAACGCACCTAATATAAAAGCGTTATGTAATATTAGTTGTTCATTACCTAATAAAGGATTAGTCTTTATACTAGGGGAAAGTGGAAGTGGAAAAACCACGTTGATGAATATTATAGGTGGTTTAGATATACCTACAGGTGGTGATTTAATTTTTCTAGACAAAGTTATTGGAAAAAAAGAAAAAGAATTAGACGAGTATCGAAACAAGTATGTTGGTTTTGTTTTTCAAGACTACAATATAATACCAGAACTAAATATTAGAGATAATTTAACAATGGGATTAAACTTCCAAGACTTAAGTATCACAAATGAATTTATAGATCGAACACTATCTTCTGTTATGTTAAAAGGATATGAGAAAAGATATCCCAATGAATTAAGTGGCGGGCAACTTCAAAGAGTTGCAATAGCTAGAGCACTGATTAAAAAATCAAAAGTATTGTTAGCCGACGAACCAACAGGTAACCTTGATAAAAAAACAGGGAATGAAATAATAAAACTATTAAAAGAGATTTCTAAGGAAAAATTAGTTATTATCGTTACTCATAACGAAGAATTAGCTAATAACTATGGAGATAGATTAATCAAGTTGGAAGACGGGTCAATCATATTCGATGAAATCAAGACAATTACCCCTCCTAACTCAAAAGAAGTGTATGAAACTGGAGAATCAAAAAGATTTTCAAATCGTATTGCTTTTAAAATGGGTCTTAAAAACTTAAGTTTTAAAAAAATAAAGTTAATTGTAACAGTTTTATTGATGATGATATCGTATGCTTCTATTGCTCTAACAATGTCTTTTTTCAGTTATCATCATGCAGATCCGCATACGAAACTAATTAAAACAAGAGATTATGATTACTTTAGCTTATCTAATGTTAGTTATCATGACATCCAAAACATTAAGCAAAAAAATACGACCACTAAGATACTTGAGGATTTTAAAGTCGGTTCGAAACAAGAAATGATTGATTTCGGATTTGAAATGTATCCTGAGAGTTTAGAGATAACTGAGAATAGTTACTATATATCAGAAAGTTTATTATATAGGTTTTTTGACATGGGAGAAATAGCGTTGATTGAGGATCAGGAAATAACTCTCAATTATAGTAATGTGACGTTCTCCTCGTTAATTGGGTCGAAAATACCGGTTGCAAGTACTGAGTTAGTGGTTGCAGGCATATTTAAAAGTCCATTTAGATATGCTCCAAATCCCACATTATATGAAGATGAAGCAAATTACATCTATAATATTTACAATACGATTTACTTGAAGGACACCTATTATGGAACTGAAACTAATATTTATTCTAACTCGCTCAATGACAAGTTGACTATAAATATTAATCATGATGGAAGATTATCTAATCATCAAACGCCCAAATTTAAAGCATTCTTCGATAAGTCTGATTATCTCATAGCCGGTCAAAATGATTTTATTCTTGAAGACAAACTTAACAAAAAAGAAATATATATCACATTAAACGATTACAATAAAATATTTTCTGAGTCTTATATTGAGTCTTATTATCTTGATGAACAATGGGTTTATGATCCAGATAAAGATATGGAAATAGAAAAAATAATTTTAAAAAATCCTTTGATTCATGTGGGTAAGAAAATTAACATAGAAGTAACAGATAAAACATATTCTCAAATAGATTCTTTCGAAGTAACAATAAAAGGAGTTATTTTCAAATCGGACACACAATCTTTATTTTTAATTGACGAAGAAGCATATAGTGAAATTGTACCTTTCATTACGATGCATCAACTACTTATAAGTACAAGTACAGTAAATAATCTGTCTCAGTTTTTAAGAACATCTGTAGACTATTACAATGTAGAAATTGAAACTCCAATTTCAGCACCCCAAGCACATTTTGAGTTAACACTTGAAAACATTAAGTTAATCATGCTGTTGGTATGTATACTTTTGACGTTTATTGTTTTACTTTTAACCGTATCTCTAATTTCTCAAAGTATTTATGCAAGAAGAAAGGAAATTGGTATTTTAAAAGCTTTAGGAGCAAGAAATAAAAACATTTATAAGGTGTATATTTATGAAAATTTAATTTTATGTATTCCTATTATTATTCTATCTATTATTTTTTCTTATCTTACTATTTGGGTAATTAATTATGGATTTGTTGAGCAGTATAGTAAAGATTATACATTCATCTACTATAAAACTTATATTGCTTTTGTTACCGTATCAGCTATTTTGCTGTTAAATATGATAGGAACGGTAATACCACTTTATAAAATAAACATGATGAAACCAATCGAAGCAATTCGAAAGTAGTAGTTTTAGTGACAAATTTTTTAACACTTGATCTGTGTTGATAAATTAAATTTTTAAAAATATCGATAATATATGGGGTTGGAGGAAGTCCGTAGTAGAATCTTGGCGTGATGAACATGAACTTGGTTTAAGGCATTCTTAGAGGATAAGAGAAAGAGATATCTTAAAGTCTAAAAAAGTGTAAGTGTCAAACAATGTCATTAACCTAAGAAAAAATATAGAAATAGGCTTATCCCTATTTTATATTTTTAATAAATTTGAAGTGTGATGGATTTATTCAGCCGTAAAATCATCGCTTGGGATCTATCAGATAGTTTATCTGTAGATTCAGTAGTCCGGTGTATTAAACGTGCAAAAGAAAGACGGAATTTGGATAATCCACTGATTATTCATAGTGATCGTGGGATACAATATGTTTCAAAAGAGTATTTGAGTTTAATGGATTCTAACATGAGACCAAGCTATTCAAAGAAAGCAGACCCATGGGATAATGCATGTATAGAATCATTTCACGCCATTATCAAACGTGAATGGTTAAAGATATTTAAGATAAAAGATTTAGAGCATACTCAACAGCTAGTGTTTGAATATATTGAAACATTTTACCATACTATAAGGATACATGGCACATTAGGATATATTTCTCCTAATCAGTATGAAAAGCAATACGAGAACTCGAGAAATGCTAATTAGTTGAGAAAAATGAACATACTCTTAATTTAATATGTCCGTTTTATTGACTTAGTATCAACGCATTATTTTAAACGCTCAAAGGCAAACAAGTTGATGTATAATTAGAACTAGAAATGGTTCTAATTTTTGTCTTTATAAGGAAGGTAAAAAATTAATGAAAAAAGTTATTAAATACATACTTATTCTAACGTTAACATTATTTCTTGTTGTGGTGCTAGGTCTATTCATTTATACAAGCAATTCTTATGATGCGCAAAAATCAATGAATGAGGAAATAGAACTATATGATCTTAGTTTGCTTACAGTTAAAGAGGATTTTGATCAAATTAGTTATTATGTGGATGATCCAATCAAGAATATTGTCTTTATTCCTGGTGGGAAGGTGAATCCTGAGAGTTATCGGTATCTTGCGGTTAAATTAGCCTTATCTGGGTATGACGTAACCATAGTCAAACCCCTCTTTAATTTGGCGATTCTAACGCCTAATTATTCAAAGAGGTTTTTAAGTAATGAGAAAGAAAATGTGGTGATTGGACATTCCCTTGGTGGGACCGTCGCGAGTTTGGTTGCTACAAATCATAAAAACATCAACGAAATAGTCTTTTTAGCAAGTTATCCAATTAGAGATGTATCTAGTCAACAAGTACTTATGATAACGGCTGAATTTGATCTTGTTCTTGATAAAACAAAAGTTGAAGAAAGTAAAAACTATTTAGGACAATCGGTTCAGTTTTATGAAATTGTCGGGGGGAATCACGCTCAGTTTGGATGGTATGGTAATCAAAAAAAAGATGGCGATGCGTCAATTTCAACGAAGACTCAACAGGATTTGGTGGTTAAAGCCATCCTTGATTTTATAGGTAATCAATAACGCTAAACAACGGAAGAAGACAAAATTGAGGTGATGTTTGATGAACTTAATTAAAGATGTGTGGAAAGATGAAGATGTAGAGGTGTTTCGACAATATTTAGATAACTTCAAAAACGTAGAAAAAGAAGCATGGGCTAGGCGTATCTTACAAACACAGTTGCCCCTACTTGCTTTAAAAACGAAAACGATGGATGAGATTGTTCGAGCGATTGCTAAAGGCAATTATACGTCATTTTTGGATCTAAGACTTGAAGGTAGTTACGAAGAGATTGCGATTTATGGCAAATTGCTGACCTATATCAAGGACTTCGAGGAATTAAAAAAGTATTTAGAGGTCTATAAAGAGTTAATGGAAAACTGGGCGCATTGTGACCTACTAAATTTTCACTTAATTGAACCAAAAGATCTTTTGAGCTTGGTGGATGATTGTTTATATGACAAACGTGTGTTTGTTAGGCGTTTGGGGCTCTTTATCTTGTTTATCTTACTAAAAGAAGACGGGGTACTTGATAGGGTATTAAAACGTATGTTGTGGCTAGAAGAAGAAAATGCGTATTACGTCATTATGATGTCTGGGTGGTTATTGAGTGAAGCGATTATATTGTATGAAGAAAGAAGCTTAGATTATTTAAAGACGCATCCGCAATTAAACAAAAAAATAGTCAATAAAGCGATTCAAAAGTGCCGGGAATCAAGACGCTTAAGTGTTGATAAAAAAGAGATGTTAAGAGCCTATAAACGGTAGTATTTTTGTTTAAGTCTATTGTTATCTTTTATCCTTTAAGGCGATCAAAAAAGCCAATACTCTGAACCGCCCCCTGTCAAGTAGACAGTGGAAATAATTAAATAACTGATTCAATTTTTAAGGCTTGATTCCGAAATTCCATCGGAGTTAAGCCTTTTAGTTTTTCTTGGTACCTTTGTTTATTATAAAACTGGATGTATTGATCAATCGCTACTTTGAGTTGATTGATGTCGTGAAACTGGGTTAAATAGTACATTTCTGATTTAAGTGTACCCCAAAAACTCTCCATCGGTCCATTATCAATACACCTACCAACTCTAGACATACTGACTGTCATGCTTCTAGAAGTGAGCTTCTTTTGAAACACTTTATTCGTATATTGATACCCGCGGTCACTGTGTACCATCGGTTTGGCTTCCGGATTAAGTTGGAATGCTTTCTCGAAGGTTTCATTTACCAGTTGGTTATTATTCGATATACCCATTTTGTAACTGATAATACTGGTATCACACAGATCGATGATGGCACTTAAGTATAACTTAGTATTCGATCCAATCACCTTGAACTCGGTAACGTCTGTTAACCATTTCTCATTGGGATTATTAGCCTCAAATTGTCTGTTTAAGACATTCTCTGCTGTGATCTCTGGTCTTACTTTAATATACCCCTTACGCACTCTACGGATAACCGACGATACACCTAATTTCTTCATCAATCGTCTGATGCGTTTTACATTATAGTTCGTTTGATTCCGCTTATTAATCCATAAAGTCATCCGTCTATAGCCTAAGATACCTTTAAACTCATCATGATATTCAAGAATCAATTGAGATAACTCATGATTAATCTTTTCTTCATTTGTTTCTTCATGTTTTAACCACTTATAATAGCTGCTACGAACAATCAAAAGGATTTCACATAACACCAAAATAGGATAGTTTTTTGCCTCATGAAGCCCTTTTATCGTTTTGTATTTGGCTTCTTGGCGGATCTTGCTAAAATATCCCTCCTTTCGATCTCCTGGAATTTTTTTATGACTTCAGCCTCCATCTCCAGACGTTCATTCTTCCGTCTTAGAAGCTCAACTTCACGTTTTAGTTTCTCAATTTCACTTAGATTCTCTACAGGCTTTCTCTTGCCTCGTTCGTCCTTTAAACCAGCTTCACCTTCTACGTTGTATTTTCTGACCCAGTTATACACTTGTGAGTAGGCTGTCTCAAACTTCTCCGCTGCGAGTTTATATTCAAAGTTATGTTCAATCGTCCATTTCACTATATCTAACTTTTCTTCATAACTCACTTTTCTTGATTTCGCCATATAAACATACCCCTTTGGATCATACGCTTTGATCTCGTTATGTCTATTATACTTGGAAACCCAACTCTTAATCATTGAGTCTGATGTTATTTGATATTGTTTGGCCAGTTCTGCGTATGATCCTTTGCCATCGTGGTAAGCTTTAATCACCTCTAATTTGAATGATTTCATATAACTTTGGTTTCTTGGTTTATCCTCAAATGCCATACTTCCCATCGATTCATAGTTCCTGACCCATTGTTTAACACTGGATACGTCACATCCTAATTCACATGCGATTTCTAACATTGACTTGATTCCTGTTTGATATGCTTTGATTGCTTTGATTTTTGTTTCTTTACTGAATCTTGGTGTTCTTGACATAAGAAAAATCCCCTCTCTGTACACTTCTACAAACTTTAATTATTTGTAGTGTCTACTTTAAGGGGATCATATCACTCACAGAGTTTTTTCTGTTTTGTATTGGCATTTTTTATTTTTTGAGGAGTCTAAGGCCATTTAGAATCACCAGTATCGTCGATCCTTCATGTAGAATGACCGTAAAGGCGATATCTGAGAAATTAAAAATATTAATAAAGGTAAGAAAAAGGACAATCCCAAAAGAAAATAAGAGGTTTTGTAGCACAATTCTGTGATGTCTTTTTGAGACTTTGTGCAAGTGTGTCAGTTTTAATAAGTCGTTTTTAGTTAAAACAACGTCAGAGACTTCAAGTAGTGCGTCAGTTGAACTGCCCATTGCAATACCTATTGTCGCTTTTTTGAGTGCGACGGTGTCGTTAATGCCATCGCCAATCATTAAAACACGATGACCATGCTCGATTAATCGATCGATGTGTTCACTTTTTTCTAGAGGTAAGACGTTTGCGTAAGACTCATCAAGGTTTAATTTTTCTTTAATTGCGTTTGCTGTCAATAAAGAGTCACCGGTCAGTAAAATGGTTTTAAGGCCATTGGATTTAAAGTATTGAATTGTTTCACAGGCATTTTCTCTAATGGTGTCCGTCAAACCAACCAGTAAGACCGGTTGATGATCTTTGTTTAGAATAAAGACGGTTTTTCCTTCTGATTCAAGCGTAGCTATCTGTTTTTTGAGGGTCTCTTCAATTGATTCAACTGCGCTTGGTTTTAAGACTTGATAGATGTGTTTTTGGTATGTCGCTTCTAGGCCAAATCCAGGGCGTATGGTGACGTCTAAATCAAGGTCTTTGGCGTTTGTTAAGTGATTGATGATTGCCTGTGCGATCGGGTGTGTGGATTTCTTTTCAAGTGAGTATAAAATATCAAGATAAAAAGACTTGTGTTGCTCTTCTAGTATCTGTAGGTCACTTAAGACGATGTTGCCATTGGATAGTGTACCGGTTTTATCAAAGACCACGGTATCGATACGAGACAAGTTATCTAAGTGCATGCCGCCTTTGACAAGAACACCTTGTTTGGCTAAGTTCGATAGACTTGATAGCGTTGCAGGTATGTCTATCATCGCAATCGCACAAGGCGATGCACCGATTAAAAAGACCATGGTTTTATAAAAACTAGATTCGATGTTATGGTTTAATAGTTGATTCATTAAGATGAAGAACAGTGGGCTTAATATTAAGACAGTTGTCACATAAATGGGTTCAATTCGCTTGATGAGTGAGGCTGTCTTACTGTGATTGTTTTGTGCGGTTTTCGCAAGTTCAACGATTTGATAAAACAAACTCTCATTATTCTTTTTAGTGGATCGTAGTTTAAAGGCATTGCCTAGATTGATGGTAGATGCGTAGAGGGTATCATCAAGTTTTTTTTCAACAGGCATGGATTCACCGGTAATGTTTTGCTCGTTCAGGATGGCTTCTTCGCTTAAGAGCATACCATCGGTTGGTACTTGATCGCCTTTTAATACGAGAAGTGTGTCGTTTTCGTTAACGAGACTCGCATCAATGGTTTCGTAATCGGTTTGATTGATTAGTCTTCTGGCTTTGGTTGGGTTTAGTTTTATCAGTCCAACAAGGTCGTTCTTACTTTTGTTTTTGGCGTAATCTTCTAAGAAGTGCGCCCCTGCAAAGATCAAGATGAGCAGTGCCGCCTCATCATAGTAATCAATGAGGATTGCACCTAGGGCACTTAAGGTCATCAATAGATGGATGTTAGGTGAGAATTTTCTATTTTTTAGCGTATTAGTGAGGGTTTCAACAAACCCTTCTTTAATGACGTGCAGGCCTGATAGAAGTATGGCGAAGACAAAAAGTATATTGGCTATGAGTGGGTTTGAACTAACCAAACCAACAAGGTAGAAAATGGTGCCTAGGATAAACAAGAAGAAGTCTTTTTTATGGTTATGTTGATGATGTGTATGATTATGCTGTGTGTGCATGGGTTACTCCTTAATATGAGATAGTGCTTGGTTATAGATTAAATGCACATGGTCATCAACTAGTGTGTAGTAGATGGTTTGTTTTTCTCTTCTGGATTTGATGAGATTTGCATCTTTTAACGTCTTTAATTGATGAGAAATCGCACTTTGGGATAGGTTTAAGACATTAGCGATGTCGTTGACACAAACCTCGTGTTTAGAGATTGTGTAAAGTATTTTGATTCTGGTTTCATCAGATAAGACTTTAAATAATTTGGATAGTTTTTGAGTGTCTGATTCGTTAATGAGATTTGTTTTAATTTCTTCTAGGTGTTTGTTGTGATTACAAGTGTCGTGTGTCATGTTATTCTCCTTATTTTATTATATGAGCATATATGCATATATTAACATAACGATGGTTGGAAATCAAGACAGTAAGAAAGAAATGATCACTATATCGCATTGGCAGTCAATTGAATTCATAGGATAAATTGTGGTATGATTAGTTCGACTAAAGGATATAGGCGATTCAAGTCGTTGATATCTATTAGAAATTCCGTTTTATAAAAATAGGACAAAAGGTAGGGCATTCTCATGTATTATACTAGTAATAAGAAGACCGGTAAGGCGTATAACAACTTGAATCAAGTCATCAAAGAAGCCCTCAATGAGGGCTCCTTAGTCTATAACAAAGATAAAAACGTGCTTTATGATTTTAGTAAAGAGTCGGTGGTTGTTGATTATGGTAAAGCTTTATTCACCATAGATACAAAGAAGAAGAGATACACAAGTATCCCAATCAAGTATTATGAGAACTCAATTGAAGAAACTGAGTTAGAGTATCATACGGGGGCCTATAATTACTTATTTTCTAAAGAGGGTTATGATGAGCTAGAAGCCATCGTTTCTTTAAAAGATGCGATATTTAAGTGTTCAAAAAATGAAACAAACTACAACGCTTACGTGCTATTTAACCATCAAGCACGTGATCAAATCGATGTGGGTTTGTCCATTAGTAAGCAAAAGGATAGAGTAGTAGTACAACCATTTTACTATTATATGGGTGGGATAAAACCCAAACAGTTTTATATAGAGCCAACCATTCTTTCCTCGTTTCAGATGGTAGAACCAAATTCATATCAAGGGCATGATCGTTTTAGAATCACACTAAAAAGGCAGGTCTCTGGGTGGTATTTTAAGATTGAAGTCTTAGATACGGGTATTATTTATGAAAAAGAAGTGCTAATAGAAAAAGATATGCATCAAGGTTTCTTAGGTAGGTTTTTGGTTGGCGTTTCTCTTGTGCCTATCAAGGATGATTTATTTGATCCACTTTGCGGTGCGTTATTTAAAGATGTGCTCATTGAACGTGTGTGTTTAAATCAGCAAGCGTACTTATACCCAGGATCAGCGAGTATGTCAAAAGGTTATTCGCAAGGCTATCCTTTTGCGGATGTGAAAGTTGATGGTATTTCATTTGTTTGTAAGACGTGTTACGAAAAAAAATCCCAAGCATGAGCTTAGGATTTGACGATTGAAGGCATTTCAGTTAATGTAAAGTTTGCTGAGTTGATTTTGTAAGTATTTGAACCATCACCTTCGATTTGTTCTGGGTTGGTAAAGTAGAGTTCTGAGACCCCTTTTACAAGTACGCCTAAGATAGATGTAATGTTAATACTTATTTTTATTTTTGAAAATAAGTTGATAGACGCCTTGTTGAAGAAATCGGCGTCTTTTTTGACGATTAAATTGATAATGACATTGTTTCGTTTGGTGTGTTCATTATAAAGTAAGAACGTACGACTTGTTTGTTCTGGTTTTGGTGTAATAAATTCATAGGTATTGCCATTTCGTTCAAATTTCAATCGATCAAATGTAATGCTTGAAACGATTTTACCTTCGGTGATCCGATAAGGAATCTTTAAAGAAAAGAATAGAAAGTCTTCAGGTTTCTTTAGAACGTCTTGTTCATTAATGCTTTGTTCAATCATATGAAATAACATGCTTTTTCTTACAACAAGTCGGTCAATGTATCTAGTTGATTCTGGGTAGATGAGCATTCGGTCCATAAACTCAATGATTGAATAATTGGATGACGCAAATTGTTGTTCTCGAAAGAGTTCAGCGCGACGATTGGTATCGTCGTTGTACTTAACGACGGTTTTATTATGCATTAGGATGAGTAGTGAAAAAATCATTGAGGATAAAAAAGATGAAAAGGCAACAAATAAGGTGGCTACACGTATCCCGATGACGTCAAAACGCGCTGCAAGTGCTTCTCCAAAAAACAGCATGGTGATGGCACTAGCAAGCACAAGTGTACCAACAACTAAGAAAATGATGATAATCAGTGTGTTTTGTTTTCTCATATAGAGTCCCCCTTTATATTTGACCTTGACCTTCATTATAGCATTTTATAAGGATAAATCTAGTGGTTTATTATCGAAAAATATTAAAGCAGCCAATCCCTTTGTTTGGATTGACTGCTTGCTATATTGATGGCTTTATTATTTATGGTTTGATGAGGTAATCTAAAAGTTTGATGAATTGATTTAAAAGAATACCAACCAACATCGCTAAGCTCATGCCGGTTAATTGGATTGTGCTTGTAATAGGTAAGACTGCACCACCTAGACCGATGACTAGCATCGTTGAAACAATGACTAAGTTTCTCATGTTTGATAGGTCAGTACGGTCTTTAATTAATATTTTGACACCATTGGCTGCGATTAACCCATACAAGATGATGGTCATCCCGCCAATGACTGCCCATGGAATACTTGTAATAAAGGCTTGGATGTAACCGAAGAAGCCAAGGGATATGGCAAAGAGTGCGGCAAGACCAATGACGTAAACCGAACCAACGCGAGTAATCGCGATGACACCGGTGTTTTCACCGTAAGTGGTATTGGCAGGTCCACCAATTGAAGCAGAAATGAATGTCGCAAGTCCATCACCAAGTAGGGTTTTATCAAGTCCTGGATCGGTTAGGAAATCTTTATTAGTGATTTCACCTAAGACCACGTGATCACCGATGTGTTCGGCAATGGTAACAAATGCAAGTGGTGCAAACATTAGAATTTGAGAGAAATCAAAATCATAAGTACCGATGAAACTAAACTTTGGTAGTTGAAAGAATGAAACAGTTTCAAAGACGCTGTAGTCAACGATACCGAAAATCATCGCGGCTGCGTAACCAATAAAGATTGAAACAATAAATGGCACAATCTTTAACATACCTTTGGCTTTGGTTGAGATAATCACAACGGATAAAAACGTGATGAGTGCCACAACAGGTACTTCATACCCAGAATCTCCATTAAGACCTGCGCTCTTGATTGCCTCAGGTGCGAGCGTTAATCCAATGATCATAATCATCGGTCCGACCACAATTGGTGGTAAGAGTTTTCGTAACCAGCCACTACCAAAAATTTTAATGATGGAAGCGAATAAAATATAAATGAGACCAACCGCCATCAAGCCTAGGTAGGCTGAATCAACCCCAGCGTTTGCGGTTGCTAACTGTATTGCGCCAATGTAGGCGAAGGAACTACCTAAGTAAACAGGGACTTTTCTTTTTGTACATAACAAATAAGTGATGGTTCCAATCCCAGAAGCGACTAGTGCCACCCCGACATCAAGTCCTGTTAGAAGTGGGACTAAGATGGTTGCGCCAAACATGGCAAATACGTGCTGAAGGCTTAGGATGACCCAAGACCCAATACTCGTTGGTTTTTGATCAATTCCAACAATCAATTCTTTTTCTTGCATTGTGTTTTCTCCTTTTCTTTTGTAAAAGGCCTTTAACAAAAAAAGACACCAGTGGTGTCCTTTAAATTGATCTAGGTATAAAAAAACATCACCTTATCATGCTCACGGGCACAACTTAAAGGACCTTAACTACAAATAGTATAACATAGGATTTTAAAAAGACAAGAACTAATTTTGTTTTTTTACAATTCGTTGTTTTGAGTGATTCATTCTTTTTATTCATAAAATTATTGTGGTATAATTAGTATGGAGATGATAAGGTGTTAAATGAAAAACGAATTGTCTGGTTAGCACGAATTTTACAAATGGGATTGGCTATTTTTTTGATAGTACTAGTAATCTTTCTAATCAATAATCCAGTAAACAGGCCTTATGGACGTATTTTATACCCGCTTTTTTTTCTTCTGTCTGTGTTTATGCTATCGGTGATGTATTTATTAAATCAATTGTTGACACTAAGAAGTCAAAAGACGTCGGCACGCTTAAGAAACGTTCAGATAGGCAGTGCTATATTGTTAGGACTATATTTAGTCTCAAGTCCTATGGTGTATGTGCTAGCTGATCAAAGTGATGCCCCGGGGATTTTAGTTATCTATTTGTTGGGTGCGTTTTTTCTGCTTCTAGTTTTATTAAGGTTTAAGCTAATTAATTTTCAAAAATACTGGAGGTAGTCGTATGATTGATAAACGAATCAAAATCTTAGAGGTAATCTACTTAGTCTCATTTCTGATGACGATGTATCACCTGTTAATTTCAACATTTATAGAAGATTTACCTTATGTTTTAGAAGAGGTATTTTACGTGCTTTTTCTTACGCTATTTGTTTTACTCAGCATTTATTATCTGGCTGTTTTTATCAAAAATCGGTTATTTAGACTTGTCGTTAGATATTTAGTCATCTTGATACCGATGGCGGTTTTTACGTCATACATTTTATATTTGGTAAAAGCGCTGGGTGAAGCGTTGAATCATTTTTAAGTAAAATCTGAAGTAATTTTGAAAAAACAGCGCATTTTCGTTGTTTTTTTTGACTTTCTGAGGCATTTTGAAAAAAGATGACAAAAACGTCATTATTTTATTGTGACAAGAAAAAGTCGATTTAATTGAAGCCTTTATTTTAGAGAACTATCAACAACTAACAGAAAGTGACCAACCATTAGCACTTCAAATGGCACAAAGTTTATTTATGGATGCGCTCGTTTCCTATGAAGCCTTAAATGAACAAGACGTCATTGATTTTGAGAACAAGTGGATTAATCTTGTCACAGAAGAAACCTTGATTGAAGTAAAAGCAACCATTCTTATTGGTGAACTTCAAAAGGAAGTCTTACTTATGAGGACGATTACGCCTGTTTATGAACTTGTGATTACCTCAATTAGTGAGGCGCTGTTAACCACAGAGATGGTAACCGTTGAGGCAAGCGTGATTGGGGTTATTGATTCTAGTAAGACTAATTTCTACAACCTAATCTTAAAAGATGACACAGGGGTCATTGATATTGAGTTGGATTACCAAACGTATCAAGCCTACAATGACTATGGAACCTCCGGCTACATCTCAGACGTATTAAGGGTTACCGGAAGAACCAATCAAAGCTTAGGTACACACCGCTTTGAGGTGATAGTATCACCCCAGTAGCAAGAAACCAAGTGATGAGGCACTTTACTATCAACAATACGAATCATGGATAGGGACACAAGTGAGGGTATCCGGGTTTACTTACTTAAGAACGAATCAACTAGCGTTCGATTTTGAAATGCTTGTCTATCACACACACAACAAGTCATAACAACAGAATAGAAATATCATTAATAAAGGACACACGAACCGTAGCTGGTTCATGTGTTTTTCTTACAACATAGTTGTATGGTAAAACAAGGTGTTTGAAATCATTATTGAAATTTTAAACATGAGAAAATTGCCTTTTTTCAATTATTTGTCATTCAAAGTATCTAATTCGATATGAAATCGTTTTCATTTCAATCAATGTTGAAAAAAGATTGACACAAGCGAAAATATCAAGCATAATAGAACACAAAATATCATCACAAAGGAGAGATACTGATGAGAAAAAGAAAGTTTTAGTGCTTTTACTAGCATTATTTAGTACATTTGGCTTAGTTGCTTGTGGATCAAGCGCTAGTGCATCGGATACATTAGTCGTCGCCAATGGCGCTGACCCAATTACGTTTGATATTCAAGCAACCAATGACCAAGCGACAACAAGAGTCGCTAGACAAATCTATGAAACACTTGTCCATCAAGACGAAGAACTTGTCTTAAGACCTGGACTTGCTAAATCATGGACTGAGGTTGGAAATAACACGTATGAGTTCGTTTTAAGAGATGATGTCTACTTCCATAATGGAGAGAAATTCACGGCAGCAGATGTTGAATACACAATGAGACGTGCGTTGACCTCCTCAACGATTGCGCACATCGTCGGTTCAGTCGATCCTGAGAAAATCGAAGTGGTAAGTGAGTATGTGATTCGAATTGGAACGAAAACCCCATTTGGCCCATTCATCACACACCTTGCACACCCTGCAACGGCTATATTAAATCAAAAAGCGGTTGAAGCGGCAGGCGAAGACTATGGCACAACGAGTGCGGTAGGGACAGGTCCATTTAAATTCGTTAGTTGGGTATCTGGTGAGAAAGTTGTTTTAGAGAGAAATGACGCTTATTGGGGCCAAAAAGCATTAATGGCTAAAATCGAGTTTAGAACCATCAGAGAATCAAGCGTTCGTTTGATTGGTTTAGAAAACGGAGAGATCGATATTGCCTATGATATTTCACCAGCAGACACCGCTAGTGTTCGCGCAAATGATAAATTAACCTTAGTCAACACACCAAACCTTGGTGCAGAATACTTAGGATTAAACCAAGCAAGCAATGATTATTTAAAAGACATTAACGTTAGAAAAGCGATTGCACACATCATTGATGTCGATGCCATTGTTAAGGCGGTCTATCAAAACGTTGGTACTCAAATGAGTGGTCCAATCAACAGTTCGGTGTTCGGGTATAATTCAAGCCTATCTCCATACGCTTATGATGCAGATTTAGCAGAAGAATTCTTAGGCAAATCGGCATGGCCAACGGGTGGTTTCACACTACGTCTGTATGTTGGTGATAACAGCGCTGAACGTATTAGTGTGGCACAAGTTGTCCAAGAACAATTGAAGAAACTTAATATCACGGTTGTGATTAATCAAATGGAGTGGGGCGCATTCTTAGCAGAAACCGCTAAACCAAAAGAAACCACTCAAGCGGATTTATTCTTACTTGGTTGGACAACGGTTACAGCGGATGCGGATTACGGACTATACCCATTATTCCATTCACAATCGACCCCATCTGGTGGTAACCGTGTGTTCTATAGCAACAGTGAAGTTGATGGCTATTTAGAAACGGGTAGAAATACTTCGGATCAAGCTGTAAGAAAAGCAGCTTATGAAGCCGCACAAGCGATTATCCACGATGAGCTGCCTTGGGTATTCTTACAAACCAGAGAAAACGTATCGGCGTATCGTAATGTCGTTACTGGATTTAAACACCACCCAATGGGAAGCTATTTCTTAGCTGGTGTATCAAAGAAATAACAAAATAGGAAAAAGAATGGGAAGCCAAAAACGACCCATTCTTTTTTAAAAAAAATGAAGGTGAGTTTATGTACAAATACATCATTAAACGTGTGATTTGGTTAATCCCGATTCTCATCGGTGTGTCGTTTATTGTGTTTACCATTATGTTTTTATCGCCTGCCGATGCGGCAGTGATGATTTTAGGTGAGAATGCTTCACCTGAGGCATTAGCGGCACTAAGACTTGAAATGGGGTTGAATGACCCGTTTATTGTTCAATATGCTAGATACGCAAGTGATGTGTTTCTAAGGTTTGATTTGGGACGTTCGTATTTAAATAACCGAGAGGTGTTAAAAGAAATACTTATCCGTCTACCAAATACCATTATTTTAGCAAGTCTCAGTATTGTCTTTGCGACACTCATTGGCATACCAATGGGCGTTATGGCTTCTAGAAAGCCAAACAAAGCGGTAGACAATACAACCATGGTGGTGTCGTTGTTTGGGGTGTCAATGCCGACGTTTTGGCAATCGTTAATCTTAATTATCATTTTCTCTTTGACCCTTGGTTGGTTTCCATCAAGTGGCTTTGATACACCTAGACAAATGGTCTTACCGGTGATTGCCTTATCGAGTTCCTCGATAGGCTCAATCGCCCGGATCACAAGATCTTCAATGATTGACGCACTCAATCAAGACTACATTAGAACGGCTTACGCCAAGGGGTTATCATCCAATAAAGTTGTTTATCGTCACGCATTAAAAAACGCCTTAATTCCTGTCGTTACAGTCATTGGCTTACAATTTGGTGCACTTTTAGGTGGAGCGGTATTAACCGAATCCATCTTTAGCATTAATGGTCTTGGGGTATTAATGGTTAATGCCATTAGACAAAGAGACATTATGATGGTTCAAGGCAGTGTGTTATTTGTTGCGTTTGTGTTTACTGTGGTCAACTTGATTGTTGATATCTTATATGCCTACATCGATCCACGCATTCGTGCACAGTACAAGTAAAGGGGGTAAGACGATGTTTAAAAAAAGAAATGAAGTTATTGAAAATCTAAGTCGCTTACCAAAAACACCTTTTCAAGAGGTATTGATGTCACTTAAAGAAAATAAACGTTTTTTAGTTGGGTTTGGGTTTCTCGTTTTGGTTATCATTATGGCGTTATTCGCCGATTTTATCGCACCGTTTGGGATGAAAGAACAAAACCTTTCAAATGCGCTTGCTAAGCCTAGTTTAGATCATCTATTTGGGACGGATCATTTAGGAAGAGATGTGTTTTCAAGGGTGGTTTATGGGGCTAGAACCTCACTTACCATTGGGCTATCTGCCGTCTCAATTTCACTTGTGATTGGCGGATTATTAGGCGTTTTAGCGGGCTATTATAAGGGCTTACTTGATGTGGTCATTATGAGGGTTTCAGACGTTTTATTATCGATTCCATCGATTTTACTAGCCATTGCGATTGTTGCGTCTTTCGGGGCTGGTATGTTTAATATGATTGTTGCGATTGCCATTGGTAATATTCCAATCTTCGCAAGGATCATTCGTTCAAACGTCTTAGCTTTGTCGGAAAAACAATTCATTGAAGCGTCGCACGCCCTGGGCTCATCAAATTTAAGAATTATTGTAAGCCACATTATTCCAAATACGTTATCGGCAATTATTGTGCAATCGAGTCTTGGAATCGCATCAGCCATCTTATCGGCGGCAGGCTTAGGGTTTATCGGACTAGGACTTGAATCCTCCGTTGCGGAATGGGGTTTAATGCTTTCCTCAGGTAGAGCCTACATTAGAACCCATACGTATTTAACGATTTACCCAGGTCTTGCGATTATGTTTTCAATACTTGCTTTTAACATGCTTGGTGACGGCATTAGAGACGCGCTTGATCCAAAGATGAGAGAGAGGTAATTTTTTATGAACAATGAACGAGTACTCTTAAGTATCAAACACTTACAAAAATACTTTCCAATTAAAAAGAAACACCCGTTTCAAGTCAAACAAGACTACGTCAAAGCCAATAAAAATGTCTCAATTGATATTTATGAAGGCGAAACACTTGGGATAGTTGGCGAATCTGGGTGTGGTAAATCGACCTTGGGTCGAACAATCATCCAACTTCAAAAACAAACGGGTGGTTCTAGTCTTTACTACGGGGAAACGATTGATAATTTCATGCCTAAATACGTCAAGAAAGTCTATCAAAGCCTTGTAAAAGTTTCTAAAAGTTACGACAAAGACTTTAAGGCACTAAACATACTCAAACAAAATAGAGTCGATGAGGCTTCTAGCGAACTGTACCGATTGTCTAAAATTGAGTTTGAAAATAAATATTATAATACGTTTCGTTTAATTGGCGGCCTCGCGGCCTATCATGATTTAGAAGAAATCAGTCGTATTTTATTAGACGAATATAAGGCATTAAAAGAACTATCAGTACTCAAACAAAAATACGATTTTGAAGAAACCAAGTTAAAAATGAGGCACTTAGATAGTGGTGTGCTTCTAAAAAAACTAGAAGAGCAAATCAACGAAAAAGAGGCGGACGTTAAAACGATTAAAGAAAAAGTCGAATCCATTAAAGTAACATTAAAAAATGATCCGAAATTCATCAAATATGAATCGTTTAAAGATCAAGGCATCGATTTAAGTGCACTAACTAAAAAAGAAATTAGGTATTTAAAGAAGGATTTGCAAATCATTTTTCAAGACCCTTATTCGTCACTTGATCCTAGAAGTAAAGTTAAAGACATCATTGGTGAAGGTCTATTAATTCATAAGTTTTTTAAACGAAAGAACAGTGAAGCCTACAACAATTATGTCGAAGATATCATGAAGAAGTGTGGGTTAGATGAGGCATATAAGAACCGTTACCCACACCAGTTTTCAGGTGGTCAAAGACAGCGGATTGGGATTGCAAGAGCGTTAGCATTAAAACCGAAATTTGTGGTTTGTGATGAGGCCGTATCGGCACTTGACGTTTCGATTCAATCTCAAATCATCAATTTGTTAGAAGACTTAAAGAAAACCGATAACTTAACTTACTTGTTTATTACACATGATTTAGGTGTAGTTAGATTTATTTCAGACCGTATCGGTGTGATGTATTTTGGCTCATTAGTTGAGCTCGCAAGTGCTGAGGAGATTTTTAAGAATCCGAAACACCCATACACCAAACAATTACTAAATGCGATACCGGCTTACGAGGACGAAACATTCAAACAAACAATCCACGAAATCACTTATGAGACAAGTGACTACGAGTTTCATTATCACAAGACAGGAGAAGCAGATCCAAACTGGTATGAGGTATCAAAAGGGCATTTTGTTTCCTGTAAGTTAAAACAAGAGAAAGACGAAGGTGGTCTCTTATGAGTTTACTAAAAGTAGAAAACCTACACACGTACTTTGACACTAGAAATGGGCTTGTTAAAGCGGTTAACGGTATATCGTTTACACTTGAAGAAGGAAAAACCTTAGGGATAGTTGGTGAATCAGGTAGTGGAAAAAGCCAAACGGCCATGTCAATTATCAAATTATTTCAAGCCAACCAAAAAATACATGAAGGCACGATTACGTTTAATAATCAAGTGTTGTCTTTAATGAGTGATAAAGAGTTAGAAAAAATCAGAGGTAATGAAATTTCGGTGATTTTCCAAGAACCGATTTCTAGTTTAAACCCAGTATTGACGGTTGAAAAACAGTTAACAGAAGTGTTGATTTTACATCAAAAATTGACAAAAAAAGAGGCCGTAAGTAAGGCTTATGAGATGTTAAATGTTGTAAAAATCCAGAACCCACAACGGGTCATGAAAGCCTATCCGCATCAACTCTCAGGCGGGATGAGCCAGCGTGTCATGATTGCGATGGCGCTTTCTTGCAATCCGAAGCTTTTAATTGCCGATGAACCGACGACCGCACTTGATGTCATCATTCAAGCAGAAATCCTTAAATTGATGAATGAACTTAAGGCGAAATACAAAACCTCAATCTTATTTATTACCCATGATTTAGGTGTGGTATCGAAGATGGTCGATGACGTGATTGTTATGCATGGGGGGAGGATTGTTGAAAAAGCACCGGTCGACCGGATTTTCAAAAATCCTTATCATCCCTATACAAAAAAACTCTTAGCGGCGTTTTTAAAAACTGATCTTGAACGAAACAGTTCACATAAATCCCTCGATTTGTATGAAAAAGAAAATGACGTGTTTGATTTTGATCGCTATAAGACCTTAGGAATTGCAGATGAGTCATTCCTAGAGGTTGAACCAAATCATTTTGTTAGTTGTCACATCAAATAAGCTCAAAATTTAAAGAAAACTTCATCGTTGAAGTTTCTTTTTTTACTTAGAATGAATTTATTTACAATAGTTATAAAAACAGGTAAAATATTGTTATAGAGTATCAATTTCAGGAGGTAGAAATGAAAAAAGTAACGTTATTATTGCTTGTTTTATGTTTAGGACTACTTAGTGCGTGTTACGATAAAACACCAAATGAGAATAAAGATCCAAAGGATGAAGAACCAATCATTTACCAGTTGAATTTTCATCAAATCGATCAGTCAACAATTACAGTGGATTTAGAACTTGATGCTAAAATCATGGTACCAGAACCACTCGAAAAAGAAGGTCATTCGTTTGTCGGCTGGTATATTTCTAATCGTTACCAACAACCATTTGACAAAGATAGCCAATCGCTATTAACCTCAAAGTCAAACATCGATGTTTATCCAAGATACATTCAAAACTACGCTTTTAAACCTGTGTCCGAAGGAAATACTTACACAATGCCAACGGGAAGTTATGGTCAAGCAACCATAGATGGCGGTTATGAACTTGGTATGTCTGAGGTGACTGCAGGCTTATACTTTGAAGTATACGAATACGCAAAGGCAAATGGTTATGATTTTCAAAAAGGCAAGGCGGGTTCTTATGTGTTTGGCTCAAACGATAAAGTCCGTTTATATGAACCAGTGGTCGAAGTGAATCTAATCGATGCCATTCTTTTTTCAAATGCTTACTCCGAAATGATGGGGTTAGTCCCAGTCTATTACGATGAGTCGTTTAACGTGTTAAAGAAAGTCGATGATTACGTCAATACACTTAAAGGTTTAATCATTGATGATCAAGGTGGCTTTCGTTTGCCAACCTCTAATGAATGGGAATTTGCGGCTAGAAGAGTCCCTGCGGAACAGACCTACACCATCAATGTGGCCGGTAATTACTACATCCCATCTGACTTTTTAAGTGGGGCAAGCATGAGTTCGTCTGATTTTAGTGAGCACCATTTGATTGCTTGGATTTATGGCGGGGCATACCCAGATCAACCAAAAACAATGAACGTGGGTTTAAAACAAGCCAACCACATGGGTTTCTTTGATATGAGCGGTAACGTTCGAGAGTGGACAATCACAACAACCAGTTATTCTGATTCGTTTATGACGGTAACTAGAGGCGGTTCTTACACAACGCTACGAAAAGACGCTGTGACAGGCATTAGTTTTTCACTTGATTCAATCACTCGCATGGAAGACCTTGGGTTTCGTTTAGCAAGAACAAATTAAAAAATATAAGGATTAATGCCTCAATCAAACGGCCGTTCAAGGTATTGGTCTTGTGATTGAGGTTCTTTATATTTATCGGTGTTTCAAAGACTTCTTGTAACTTACCCAGTTAGAAAACAAATAAACTAATCAGGATAAGCTATTTTATGAAAAGAAGATGATAAATATTATTTGTTAGTGCTATAATGGAATTACGTAGAGGAATTGGGTGATTAAATGAAAAAGAAATTAAAGTGGTTTCGCTTGTCTTATGTTTTAGGTATCATTCTTTTTTTTCTTGGCTATTACTTTTTAGGACACGTGCACCTAGAGGATAATCTATTAGGCGAGTTATCCGCCTATTTTATTGAAGAACGTGCGAAAGCATTCATTAACTATGGCTATATCAGTTTTATTGTTGGGCTATTATTGAGTTTTGACTTAATTGATTTGATTTTAGGTATAATTCGAACGAAACGCATCAGTAAACCCGTTAAACTACTCTTTTTAGTATCGGTTGGTTTTTATCAGTTAAGTTTCTCTTTTACGCCTTATGCGTTCATGATTTATCTTTATGTGCTTTTAATGGTTACCTACACACTTTATGCTTTAATCACAAAGGCCGTTAACTTGGTTTATGTGATATTTTTAGTTGTGATGCTTAGCATGCGCCACAATTATGATCATATGTTTTTCGATCATCAGCACTATTTAAATACGAGTTTGGTGATACTAGCTGTTATTATCGGTCTGATTTATTTAGTGGCTCGAATGCTAGTTAGGCATCGGGATAAACAAACGTTTACTGACGAGTTAGGGTCGTTTGTTCAAGGGGTATTCTTATTAGGGTTTTATTTCTTAATTGAGACCATGATCAAAATTAACTACAGTTCACTTGTGGGTGTGATTCATGTGTTTTACGAACCGCTTTGGGTCTATCAACTGTTGTTTTTTATTGGGGTATTTGCCTTAAGTGTGATTACCTACTCGTTTGGCTTGTTTGATACAAAAAAAACAGAGTTGCTATTCAATAAAAAGCGGTTTGTCGCTGAACTTAAACGATTTTTAGCATTCATCAAGGGGTTTAAGTTTGAAGCGGTATTTTTAATCGTTACCGCGCTAATCGGCATACTTATGATGTATACGTTTGTCTCAATCACGTTAACTCAACAAGAAAAACTCGATGACATCAAAGGGTTAGAAGACAACATCATTATTCTAGATCGGTACGCGTTTTTTGAGCATCAAAGCACACTTAGTCTTAGTGACTCGTATGAAGTCTCTTATATAGACCAAAACGTCGATGGCATCGGAAATGGCATCAATCTAAATGTCGTATCTGATAACTACTTTGATTCAGGTGTGATTTATAAAACGGGTGTTCATGACTATTATTATAACGTTCAAGAAACACAGGTTCTTTATGAGTCAAAAAATGTGAATCCAACAAATCCAATCATCATCGATGAAACGGCTGCAATCAAGTTATTCAATCAAAAAAATGCGGTTGGTAAAACCGTTGAACTATGGATCGAAGGCAAAATCGTCTTATTTAATGTCTATAAAGTCATCAGAGAAACAAACGAACGACTTCATGTGATTGAGTACCTCAAGACTAGAGGTCATAACAACATTGAAGCTCAGATTGATTTTAGTCAAGCCTACATTTTTATTAGCGACTACGAAAATCTGATTGGGTCAAAAAGTGACATCAGTTTAATGAAGCTAACGTTTGAAAAACCGGTATCAGCTTCTGATTTGGATCAAATTATTGAGATCGTAGGCATAGATAAAGCCACGAGTGTCCATAGTCACCGTCAGTACTTAGAAGGCATTAAACAAGACTATCAAACGTCTGTTTTAAATAACTTAGTGATCTTGTTGATGGTGGTATTTTTATATATGATTTACTTGTATCTATATACCAACAAGCGGTTTAAACAAGTAAAAGGTCAAAACTACATTGAGTCACTTAGAAACTACATTAATCAAAACCGAAGTAGGGTATTATTTTCCTTTCTAGTTTCAAACGGACTACTAGCGATTTATTTTTATGTGAGGTTTGGCTTTTTCTTCTTAATCAATGCCTATATTTATTTGTTTATTTTAACATTGATGACGGTTATTTATGTGTTGTTATTTGGTCTATCTAGTTTTTTAGTTTTCAAGAAGAACATCGAGCATTAATCGTTTAAAGTAGCCACTAATCATGGCTATTTTTTTTTATCGGATAATCATTTAGAAATCAATCTGTTTTCATTCGTGGTAAAATAAAGTATTAGAAGTCATGAGGTGATCAGATGCAGGACATAGATAATTTAGCATATGAAAAATTAATCACAGAAGCGATGGGTGCTGCAACTTGGATTTGGAATATCAAAACCAATGAGTTAACCATTAACGATCGCTGGTTAGAGATGATTGGGTATGATCGAAAGACATTAGAACCTATTACCGTGGATACGTGGTTTGATTTTGTCTACGAAAAAGACCAAGATAAAGCCAAAATGGCCGTTGATGATTTACTTTCAGGTAAGACGCCTTTTTACAAAGTAGAAGTACGAATTAAACATAAAAATGGCCAGTTGATTTGGGTTCTAGATATGGGAAAAGTCATCAAAAAAGATGACTTAGGCAAACCTCTAATTGTGATTGGGGCACACATTGACATTAATGACTCAAAAATTGAACATCAAGTCAAAGAAGAAAATGAAAAAAATCTAAACGAGATTATTAACAACACAAAAGATGTCATTTACAGGCTATCATTAAATGGTAACTTTACCTATTTATCGAAAGCTTTTGAACAACGACTTGGCTTTTCTCTAAATGAAGGCATGGGTACCGCCTTTAAAGGTTATGTGCACCCAAGTGACTTACCAAAGATTAACACATTTTTTGAAATTATTAAGGATTCCAACAAGCATCATGAAATTAGCTCATTTCGTTTAATCACAAACAAAGGGCAGTGGCGGTATTTTGAGACCTCAGCAACAACCATTTATGAGGATGATCAACCCGTTGGCTACGCTGGTATCTTAAGGGATGTTTCAAAGTTAGTGGATACTTACCATGAACTATTGGAGTCAAGAAAAGAAAATGAAACGTTTTTTGATGTGAGTCTAGATTTACTTGCGATTGCGAATAAGGAAGGCTACTTTATCAAATTAAATGACACCTGGGAAAAAACACTAGGGTTTTCAAAAGAAGAATTGATGAGCAAATCCTATTTTGAATTTGTCCATCCTGAGGATCTAGAACGCACCAAAAAGACGAACCGTGAAGTCATATTTGATAACGAACGCATTTCAAATTTCATTAATCGCTACGTTTGTAAGAATGGGTCCTATAAGTATTTAGAGTGGCGTACGTACGCCTATGATGGAAAGATATATGCCTCAGCAAGAGACGTAACCCATCATTATAACCACTTAAAACAGGTGGAGTACTTGAGTTATCACGACCAGCTCACCGGTTTTTATAATCGTCATTATTTTGAAAAAATCACACCGGAGTTAGTCATCGATTCAAGTTACCCACTAGGGGTGCTATCTTGTGATCTAAACTACCTAAAAGAAGTCAATGACGTCTTTGGTCATGTAAGGGGTGACCTTTTGATTAAGGAAGCTTCGAGTCTCATTCGCGAGTTCTTTAGTGATGGTATTTGTTTTAGAACCGGTGGCGATGAGTTTGTGATCATCATGAAAAATACGAGCAAAGACATCATCGAATCAAAGGTTAATCAATTTAAAACCAAACAAATCACCAATCGAAAACAGGGCTCATTATTGGCGCTTGCCATCGGGTATTACATTGAAGAAAAACCAACAACGGATATTTACACAGTAATTAAAGAAAGTGATTTAAGAATGTATGAAGATAAAAAGCGAGTTTATCTAGAAGTCGGAGGGTTTAAACATGAGTAAACTAACGAACCGTCGTTTAATCTTTCTTGGCATTTCGCTTCTTTATTCAAGTAGCTATCTACTGATGTATTTTAATCCTTTTATTCACGACAACACCCCAGCATTTTTACTCACTGGTGTTTTATTGTTGATGATATTTCTATTGTTTAGAGATTTCTTAGATAAAGGGCTAAGGGTTAAAGTAATCACAGGGTTAGTTTCACTAATTGTTTTATTTCAATTAATAAGTGAATTAACCACGCTTCATGAATGGTTTAAATCAAATGATATAATGCACCTCATCATTCATTTTATTTTTGGGGTCAATTACGTTTTATTGGGCTACTTAGTCTACTTTGAGAATGAAAACTATCAGAAAAATCAAAGTCTTAGAAAAGCGGCATTTGACTATAATCAGTCGATTTTAATACGGATTGACTATAAAAAGCGTCTGGTAGAAATGGAATTTTCTGAGTTCTTGAAAGAGGCTTATTGTTTGTTAAAACAAACGATTTCGATTGATTTAGATGAGTTTAGAAATTGGGTAGTTGAAGAAGAGCACTTGAGATTTGATGAAGCAATCAAACAAAAGGCTTTTTTAAATAATGACGTGTTTCATATAAGACTATTTGAGCAAAAAATCGAATTGACGATGCAAATCAAGGGCTCTTATTTGGTTGATTTCACACACGTCATTTTGGCCTTTGATTATACCGATTTTGAAAGTTTAGAAAAAACGATGTACGAAGAAAATCACCTACGGATGGAATTGTTAAAAAACCTTAAAGTTGGTGTGATTGAGATTGAATTCATCTATGAAGGCGACAAAATCGTCGATTATAAGCACATCTATATTAATGAGTATTTTGTTGATGTCGTCTCGGTTTCGAAAAAGGAGTTACTTGAAAAAACGGCAAAGGACTTAATTCCTAATGACTACCTAGACCGCATTGAAATCTATTTAGACGCAAGAAAAACCAATAAACCCGTATCGTTTGAAAGACGAATTACAAGAAACGGTCGTTATTGCATGATTACGGCCTATCCCTCATTTAATGATCACATGGTGGTGATCTATCAAGACGTCACAGAGCTTAAAGCCTTAAACGATCGTTTAGCGTATTTAGCGACACACAATACACTGAATGCGTTTTACAATCAACAAGGACTTGAAGAACACATCTCGAAACTAAAACCAGTGAAAGACGCGGTTTGTTTTTACGCAAGCATTTCAAAAATCAATTCAATTAAAGCCTTTTATGGCATCCAGTTTATTGATAAACTCATTCAAGAAATTGGAAAAGAATTTTTAATCTACAAAAAAGAAGGGTTTATCGTAGCAAACATCAGCTATCATCACTTCATCTTAGTTTTACTCGAACCAAAAGAAGAACTCATTTTTGATGTGATTGATCACGCGAATCGTTCGGTCTACAAAAAATATCACATCATCGACACAGAGATAAACGTCAAACAAAACATTGGTTTTTCTAGAATCAGCCAAGAACCAGTCAATTTGTTTGAACTAATCACACAAGCAGCGGTCGCCAATAATGAGGCATCTCAAAGTGAACATAACGTGATTGTGAAATACGAAGAATCCCACGGGTTTGCGTTAAAGAAAAACATCAACATGGCAAGTAAGCTATATCAAGCAATCGAGAACAAACAAATTGATGTGTATTATCAGAAAATCGTTGATACTAGAACAAATGAGGTGAGATACATTGAAGCGCTCGCAAGATGGATTGATCCAGAGCTTGGGTTTGTCTCACCTGACGAGTTTTTTGAGTTGGCATCCAAATCCAATTTGATTGATTATCTTGAAGACTACTTAGTACAACTTGCCATCAAGAAATTTAGTCGGTATCTAAAAAAAGACTACCCAAAGGCGATTTTAAATTTAAACTTATCACCTGCGGCACTCTTTAAAACCAATTTTGAATTACTGGTCCTTGAAAAAACCATTTCAAGTGGGCTTAAAACCGATGACGTTTGTATCGAAATATCCGAAAATACGTTTATCCGAAATACCGATTTATGCATTGAAACAATCAATAAGTTCAAACGCTATGGCTTTCGTATCGCAATCGATGATTTTGGGTCTAAGTATTCGTCTTTAGGGATCCTAGATCAAGTCCCTTTTGACATCCTTAAACTGGATGGCGTATTTGCTACAAACATACAGTCACCAACGATTCTTGACATTGTTAGAACATTAAAAGACATCGCACACAAAGGACAAAAAGACATTGTGATTGAAAAAGTAGAGACGATTGAAATCTCAGATAAGTTCAAAGCCTTAGGTATTTACATTCAGCAAGGCTATTTTTATCACAAACCTGAAAAGGTAGGGTAATTTCCTTAAATCAATTGGGAAGTGTATTTGCACTTCCTTTTTTATATATAACCGACACTGTTGATAAAAAAAACAGGTGGAGAACATAATCATAATAATCGATACAATGATTAAAAAAAGTTAAAATATTGACTTTTGAGGTCAATGTGTGGGAAAATAAGGGTATTCAAGGAGGTATTGAAAAATGAGAGATTTCATGAACGATTACACCATTTTTATCGCACTTGGTATTTTATTTGTATTACTAGCGGTTTATCTATTGTTTAGAAGAAAGAAACGATTGGATATTGAAACAAAAAATGATTTCAAAGAAGAAAAACCAACCAAGATTGAGTCAGATGATGCCGTTAAGGTTGCTTCAGAAAACGTCGATAATCAGATAATTGAAGATAAACCACTGACGACATCAAAGAATCTTACGAGTAAAAAAGAAACGATTAAGAAGGCAGAAGAAAGCCCAAAAATAACAGTTGTAGAAACAAAGAAAGTGATGAATGAGGATTCGTCTGAAGAAGATGATCCTAAAAAAGATAAAATCGAGAAGGGGCGTCCTTTAAAATACCACATCTCACAAAACAAAGACGAGACAAGCCCACATTACAAAAAGTGGCGCGTAAGAAAAGAAGGTTCTGATAAAACCATCAAGTACTATAATACTCAAAAAAAAGCGATTGAAGTCGCTGAAGACTTAGCTGAAAAAGCAGGCAGTTCAATCGTGATTCACAAGGTCGATGGAAAGATTAGAAAACAAGACTATTGGAAGAAAAAATAATGGAAGATCAATTAATCGCGATTCTAAAAGATAGTGACTTTGGACTTAAAGATGAACCGTTCTTCAATGAAGAAACAAGACGTTCTGCTAGAGGTCTTGTTTTTCTTCCCAATAACCAAGTTGCACTATTTCATAAAAAAAGAAGAACGAATATAAATTACCTGGTGGTGGAATTGAAAATAACGAGTCACCAGAGGCGTGTTTTAGAAGAGAGGTATTAGAGGAAACAGGCGTTGTTATTGACTCTTTGGAATACCTTGGGCACTTTATTGAAGAAAAATCTCAAAGTAATTTTAGGCAAATTAGCTATGTATATAAAGGCTACGGATCAATTCAACTCAACCATCTTGATTTGACGAAAAAAGAGAATGACGAAGGTGGTGAGGTGGTTTTTGTCAGTTTAAAAGATGCGTATCGTTTAATCAGTCAATCAAGCAAAAATTCGGTAGCTAGTATCCATGAAAACGCCTATGTGACAAGGTTTATCAATAAGAGAGATGCACTTATTGTTGAATTTGTTATAAAGAGTATGTAATAGAAAAATAGATTAACGAGACATTAATCGTTTAAGAAAGAGGTAACTAGTGGCAAAACGGAAAAAACAATCGGATATGGAAGCATTGATTATGCTTGTTGCAACACTAATAGCAGCAAGTATTGCTTTAATCATCCGCTTGATCATTTTTATCTATGATGTGGTGTCTTTTAAAAAGACGAAATATAAAGAAAAATCAGGTCAAGCGTTTTTTAAAATGTACTTAAATAAAGGGTATTATGGGGAATTCATTCTTTATCGTAAGTTATGTAAACTATTTGAAAACAAGCAGGTAATGACTAATCTCTATTTGGATGGAAAAAATACGACTGTAACAGAAATTGACGTACTTGTGGTTTCAACGAAAGGGGTTTACGTATTTGAAATGAAGAACTATGGTGGTTATATTTTCGGTTCTGAACAAGACAAACATTGGAAACAAGTCATGAACCGATTTTCTAAGCACGATTTCTATAACCCTCTTAGACAAAACTACGCTCACACGAAGGCGGTTGAAAGCTTTCTGCAAATTGATATAGAACACATCACTCCGATGGTTGTCTTTAGTAATCGTAGTAAACTATCAAAGATTAATGTTAGTAAGAAGCATTTCGTCGCGCACTTAAATCAAGCAATCAAAGCGGTAAAGGAAAAAGAGAAGTATGGTAAAAGCATTTTTACTAAGGAAGACCTAACTCAGATGATTGATAAGCTCACTTTAAGACAAAAGCAATCCGATGAGGTAAAAAGCCTACACGTACTTGAAGTGGAAAACTTAATCAAAGAAGAGATCAAAGTGACCGAGTAATCGGCACTTTTTTTTGATTGAGCATTTCAATTAACATTTCGAATTCGAAATGATAAACTGAATGTGGTGATAAGATGAAAAAATTAAGAATTAGGGATAACCACTTTCTTAGAAGTGATGCAGGATCCAAAAACATTACAAACCATGACCTACGATGAGCGCATTAGAAATGCCATTGAGGAAATTAAACTGGCTGATGAAGTTGGCCTAGATTTTTATGGTATCGGTGAACACCACCGAAAAGATTATGCGGCAAGTGCGCCTCACGTGATTTTGGCGGCTGCCTCAAGTGTTACTAAACGAATTACCTTAGGTAGTGCGGTAACCGTTTTATCAAGTGAGGACCCGGTAAGGGTTTACCAGAACTTTGCCACACTCAATGCCTTATCTAAAGGTAGAGCGGAAGTGATGGTTGGACGGGGGTCTTTTATTGAATCCTTTCCTTTGTTTGGTTATGACTTAAATGATTATGATGAACTGTTTGATGAAAAGTTAAATTTACTGGTTCAAATCAGAGATCATGAAATCTCAAGTTACGATGGAAACTACCGAAGCACTTATCGAAATCTTGGGGTTTATCCAAGAACAAAGGACTTAAGGATCAGTGTTGCGGTTGGTGGAACAATGCAGTCAGCAATTCGTGCAGGTAAACTAGGATTACCGCTTTTTGTGGCGATTATAGGTGGAGCACCACGAATGTTTAAGCCGCTCATTGATCTTTACAAAAAAACGTATCTTGAAGCTGGGCATGACGAAAGTAAAATGCACGTGTCTGTTCATTCGCATGGTTATGTTGCCGATACTTATGAAGAAGCGTTTGAGACGTATTACCCTTCCATGGAACAAGCGATGAATCAAATCGGAAGTGAACGCGGTTGGGGAAAATACAACAAGCGCAGTTATGAGTTTGCTAATGGATTTGATGGCGCACTCTACGTTGGAGATCCCGTTTATGTGGCAAAAAAAATACGTCATTTAAAAGAGACGCTTGGAATTGACCGGTTTACACTACACGTACCAGTTGGTTTCTTAGAACATGAAAAAGTATTAAAATCCATTGAGCTCTTTGGAACGAAAGTAAGAACATTACTTGAAGAGAACGTATAAATAGAAAAAACATTGGGTATATGTCATCCAATGTTTTTTTCTTAGTTCAGATTGATTTTTGGTTTGCCACGGTCTATTTTGCAAGATAAATCTCTGAAATGTTAATTGATTACTCTATGATTGTGTAACGATTTCTTCCTTTATTTTTTGATTCGTATAACGCTTTATCCGAACGAACAATTAACTCATCAATGGATTGGTCGGTTTCTTTAAATAAAGTAATACCAATCGAAATTGTGATTTTTGTTTGTTTACCTTCGGATTTAAAGACGTATTTGTTAATTGTTTTGATGAGTGCTTCAACGTCTGTTTGAAGTGCTTGTTTGGACTCTCTTCTTAACAAGAAGACAAATTCATCTCCACCCCAACGGTAAATGCGGTTATCTAAGGACTTAACTTCTTTAATAATTTTTGTGACGTCTTGTAAGATGACGTCGCCCATTTTATGGCCAAAACGGTCATTGATTTGTTTGAAGTGATCAATATCGAACAAAATAAACGCACAGACGCCATCTTTTTTGGCGTTGTTTTTCAAGTAGAGATCGAAATGACTAATGGCAACCCTTCTTAAATACGCACCAGTCAGCTGGTCGGTATTTGAGATTTTGATGATCGTCTCTTTTTCTTCTTGATTCCTCTTTTGATTGGCTTTTGAAATGTAGATGTAGTTCGTTATGGTAGCAAGGACAAAGATAATGACAAATCCAATAGAGACTTCGAACGAATAGTTAAGCATTGCTTGACGATTCTTGTTGCTGTATTCGGTAATGTCTTCGATGTATATACCCATCGCAACCACGAAGTCGTATGGTTCATAGAGTTTGGCGTATGTGATTTTTTCTGCTAAAACCTCACTGTTTGGCAGTTTGAAATGGTAAGTAAAATAGACGTCGCCGTCTTCTTTTATACCGTCTAGTTCGATTTGATAGGGTTTTTTACCATAGACCTCAGTATTGGTGGATAGAAGTGTGCCTGTGGGTGGGTTTGAATTTGGATGGATGAAGCGAATCGCGTAGTCATCGCCACCGTCGTAATCTAGGATTTGATTGATCCACATGTACGTGTCTTTATCATAAGACTGGCTTAAAATATCTTCTTTAATACGGACAAATACACGTTCATCGACGTAGTCTTTATTGACGCCTAAAAATAATAGATAGTCTTGATGAGTATATATGTTCGTTTGATAAAACCTTGGGTCTGCTTCAATCGCATCAAGGGATGTGATTGGAATGCCGAGTTCGTATTTCGTGATCCCATTTTCGACCAAATGAAGGCTAAATGCGTTTGGGATGATCGATTCTAATTGAGAAAGCTGATAAATCAGGTCATCACCTACGATTGCGCTATCTATTTGACGGTTAATAAAGCGATCCGCAACACTAAAAAAATAAGTCGTAAATGAATTTTTGTATTTCTCAATACGAATGATTTGGTTATCGACGCCTTCTTTGATTAAAACCTTTTTTTGTTCAAGCATAGCCTCATAGGTTTGTTTCGTATGAAATTGATTGATTCGGTTGATTGAAAACGAATAGAGTCCCACAATCAAGACCATCGTAATAAAAATGGTCAAAAGATTAATTTTATTGATGTGTTTCAAAGGGATCACCGACCTTATGCCTAATAGCCTAATTATAGCGTATTGTTGATGATTTGTCATTACGTGAAGCAAGTAAACACCTGGATTGTTTCCAAGTATGAAGTCATTCTAGAAGTTTTGATTCTATTTTGAATGGGTTTAGAAGTATTATCAATCGGTATTGTTAGTTATAAAAGATAAACAAAGGTCATTTCCATTTATAGTTCGAATCAATTTGACAACCATTTTATTGTTTGATAAATTAAACTTGGGTGGTGAGGTCATGAAAAAATTAGTCATGGGTTTATTGATCGTCTTTTTTAGTACACTTTTTTTCGGGTGTAAAAAAGAAGTCGTGTTAAAAGACGTTGATATGAAATTAGTAGTTGAAGAAAAATATAAGCTAGCGATCAAAGACGTGTATTTTACGATACCCATCGACTACGATAACTACGATTTAAGTGACCTGCCTGAACATTCGCTTGATGCCTTTAAGCTAATTCGAAAACACATGATTAGACAACGCTGTGAGGTTCGTCTTTATTTATCGTATGTTTTGACCACCATCGGGGATAAAATCGTTTATCATCTACCTAGGATTGATGATAAAGCCGATCTATTTGATGGTGTCGTTATGATAAATTATCCATACGCATACAAACAAGAAACGATAGTAGAGATTCTTAAGAGTCTAATCGAAAAGGATCACATGATGGATTCTGATTCACTTCGATTGGTTCACGCTTACTCCTATTATGGCGATACGAGTGAACGAACAAACCAAGACGGTTGTTTTCTGGTGAATACAAACCCTTATGGGCATTTAAATAAGACGTTTAAACCAGAGATGTTCTCAAAAGAACAACTGGTGTTTCATTTTAAAGCCAATCTTTATTTGGAAAACGAACAACCGAAGCTTTGGGTTGATGTGGCTTCCTATAAAGACTATCGTGCGTTTATTAAACATGGGCAACTCTACATTACAGAGGCGGCTGGCGGTTTCGATGAAAGATATATTTATCCAAACGTTCAAACCCTAACCGAATCATTCTAAGTTTTCTAACTTCTATCGATTAAGCCAGACTTTATTGAATTAGAAACGCTTAGTTTTTACTACAAAAGATGGCACTTTGATAGAATCGATTGACGTATTAAATAAAAAAAAATTTACATAGATTATTAACAGCTTAACCAAAATCAGAATAAAAGGCAAAAGAATTGACGCTTTGTCTTTTTTTCGTTGTATAATAAAACCAGTGAGGTGATGAGATGACCAAAATCATTGAAGTAGCAAATCTAACGAAATCTTACGGGCAAAATAAAGGTGTTTTCAACTTGTCGTTTGAGATTTTTGAGGGTGAGGTTTATGGTTTTTTAGGCCCGAACGGGGCAGGAAAAACCACAACCATTAGACAATTACTCGGGTTCATATTTCCCCAACAAGGTGAGTTTAAGTTGTTTGGTAAATGCTTGAATGAGGCCGAATTAGAGATTAAAAGAGACCTGGGGTATCTACCTGGTGAAATTGTGTTTTTTGAACACATGAGAGGCATTGATTTTTTAAATTATATACTAGAGCTTCGCGGTTTAACGGATCGAACCTATATGATGGAATTGATTACTTATTTTGAACTTGATGCGTCCGGTTATATCAAAAAAATGTCTAAAGGCATGAAACAAAAACTTGGGCTTGTTTGTTGCTTTATGCATCAACCAAAGCTGTTGATTCTAGATGAACCAACCTCAGGGTTAGACCCACTCATGCAAAAAAAGTTCATTGATTTAATTAAACAAAAGAAAAGAGAAGGGGCTACCATCTTTATGAGTAGTCACAGCTTTGAAGAAATAGAAAAGACGTGTGATCGGGTTTTAATCATCAAAGAAGGCAGAAAGCTTTCAATTGAGTCGATTGACGAATTAAAGAATAAAGTGAGTAAAACGTATTTGGTATCCTTTAAGGATCTAGAAGAGAAAAGGCGTTTTCTTCTGAATGACAAAGACGCCATTACTGCGGATAATCTAGATGTGATGATTAGAATCACAACGGAGTTAAATAAAGTCTTATTAAAACTATCCACCTACGATGTGACAAAAATTGAACTGCAAAAAGAATCACTTGAGCGATTGTTTATTGAACTTTATGAAACGAATGCGTTAGAAAGCGAGGCGGTGACTCATGAATAATGCGTTATTTAAACAAACCATTAAAGACAATTATAAGTTATTTTTAATCGTCTTTGGTGTAATGAGTCTTTATGCCGTAATCATCGTTTCAATGTATGATGCACAAGACATGGCAAGTTGGGACGAGTTATTAAAGATGTTTCCAGAATCATTGATTAACGCGATGGGATTTCGAGTGCTTGATCAAAGTTTTGTAGGCTACATCGCGGGCTATTACTATGGGTTTTTGATGTTGTTGTTTCCAATGATTTATTTGGGGTCTGCCTCAATGAGAATTCTATCGAAATACGTCGATAACACCTCGATGGCTTTATTGCTTGCCACACCAAATAAAAGAAATAAGATTAGTTTTACGAGTGCTATATTCTTATTAAGTTCCATTAGCTTACTCATAATGATGGTTGCGTTTGTTATCTATCTATGTGCGGTCTTAATGGTTGGCGAGGTAGCAAATCTTTCAAGATTTATCCTGCTTAATCTGAACGTCGTTGCTTTATTTTACTTGCTTTCTGGGATTGGCTTTTTCTTTAGTGCAATCTGTAATGAAACCAAAGACGCACTTATGTATGGCACAGGTATCCCTATCTTGTTTTTTGTCATTGATATGCTAAGAAATACGAACGATAAACTCGATTTCTTGAAGTATTTTTCTGTTTATAGTTTATTTGACACAAACTTGATTTTTAGTGAATCAAACCAGGTATATTTGAACATGCTTGTTTTAAATTTACTGGCCATAGGTTGTTATTACTTTGGGATTAGGTTATTTGAAAAACGTGATTTACCAATATAAATAAAATAATTAGGAAATTGAATTGTCTTGTGGTATACTTACAAAGGCATACTTGAAAATGAAGTGTTTGATGGATGACACTTCATTTTTTAATGCAAAAAACGAAGAAAAGAGAACTTATGAACGAATTTAAAAAATTAGGTATTATCGATGAAATATCAAAAGCAGTAACGAAATTTGGTTATTTAACACCAACACCGATCCAACTAGAAGCCATTCCAGTGCTTTTAGATGGTAAAGATATGTTAGCAAGTGCGCAAACCGGTACAGGAAAGACCGCTGCGTTTGCCATTCCAATCTTACAAAGACTCTATGAAGATAAGACAGACAAGCGCTTGATCAAAGCACTTGTGTTATCGCCAACCAGAGAGCTCGCGAATCAAATTTTTGAAAACTTCAACGCTTATAGCATTTACTTAGGTATTCGAAGTGTGGTTATTTATGGTGGTGTCAAACAAAGAGAACAAGAACACCAATTAAGAGGTGGCGCTGATGTGCTTGTGGCAACACCAGGCCGATTATTAGACTTAGTCAATCAAAAAATTGTGGACTTAAAAGACGTATCTTACTTTGTCTTAGATGAAGCCGATCAAATGTTAGACATGGGCTTTATAAACGACGTAAAGAAGATTGTAAAAATGATTAAAACCGAAAGACAAACCATGCTCTTTAGTGCAACAATGCCTAAGACCATTGAAAAATTGGCGGCTGAGGTATTAAAAGACCCAGTTAGAGTGATGGTGACACCGGTGACAAAAACACTAGATCAAATTACCCAATCGGTTTATCACGTCGCAAAGAAAAAGAAAACATCATTGTTAGTCGAACTGATTAAAAGTGAAAAAATGGCATCTGTACTCGTTTTTACAAGAACCAAACAAGGGGCAAACAGAGTCACTAAAGAGTTACTTGAAAAAGGCATCAGGACCGAAGCCATTCATGGCAATAAATCACAAAATGCCAGAGAAAGAGCGTTAGAGAATTTCAAAAAAGGTAAAACAAACGTGTTAGTAGCAACCGATATAGCAGCAAGAGGGATTGACATAGAAGCCCTTTCTTACGTCTTTAACTATGATTTACCAGAAGTACCAGAAACCTACATCCATCGTATCGGTAGAACCGGTCGCGCAGGTCTAGATGGTATTTCGATTTCATTTTGTGATGTGTTAGAAAGAGACCTATTAAAGGCAATTGAAAAACACATTAAAAACCCAATTGATGTCAAAACCTTAGAAGGCTTTGTCTTAACAGAGCCAACGAATGTATTAGACACAAGACCAAAACTAGAACCTTCAAAAACAGGAAAACCAAAACGTGGTCAAACAAACAAACGATTTACAGACAAAAAAAAGTCAGAACCATTTAAAAGAGACGAACGTCAACAAGTTGGTAAAACCTTTGAGTCAAAAAGTGATTCTTCGGTCGGTGGTTTTAAGAAAACTTTTGGGAAAACTGAAGGCGGAAAATCAGACTTTAGACAAGGCCGTACGTCTGCAAGAAAATCATCATCAAGTCAAACGACGTATCATAAAAAGAGTGGTCGTTAGTAACCTAAATAAAAAAGAGATGAAATCCCCTAGATAACTTGGGACTTCATCTCTTTTTTTAATGATTAGTGTTTTAATAAATCAATTTCATTAAACCCATACGCACTTAAATCATGGTGAGACACAATGACAATTGTTTTGTCACTTAATTTAGATAGGTTTGTAAGGAGTATAGTTTCTGTTTCTCTATCAAGAGCAGAAGTTGCTTCATCAAGTAGGACGATTGGGCAGTTTTTAATGAGTGCTCTTGCAATCGACAGTCGTTGGCGTTGACCATTGGATAACCCATAGCCACCTTCACCTAGTAGGGTATTATAGCCCAAAGGTAGGTCATTGATGACTTCTAGCACACAGGCTATTTGACAAGCTTTATTGAGTGTTTCTAGTTGGACGTCCTTACCCAAAGTAAGGTTGTCTTTGATGGTTTGTTGAAGTAAGAATGAATCTTGAGGGACGTAAGCGAAATAGTCTCTGGTGTGTTTTCCTATAATAATGTTGGATTCAGATTCAAGTAGTATTTGTCCTTCAGTGGGTTCTAACAAACTCAGTAATAGTTTTAATAGGGTCGTTTTCCCTAAACCTGAAGGGCCTTTTAACCAGTAAATTTTGTTCTTATCTAACGTCAGACTCAAATCTTTTAGAACTGGTTTATCAGTGTAAGAAAATGACACCTTATCGAATATGATTTTATCAAATTTAGTAGGTGTCTGTTTGATAATCACTTCTTTTTCAATTTGATTTAGCACCTCTAGACGTTCAATCGAGGCATTCATTTGAAAGTACTTAGGAATTAATTGAGATAACCCTGAAAACGGGTTTTGGATATTGGAAACTAATTGAATAATGGCGGTTAAAGAACCGATTGATAGAAGACCTAAACTGATTTGATAAGCACCAAAGACGATAGAGAATGCATAACCAAAACCGAAGAATACATTCATACCTAGAGATGAAAAAACGCTAATTTTTTGTTTTTTCATTCGTCTAATAAACAAATCATCAGAAGTTTTTTTGATTGTATCAGACATTTGTGATTCGATTTGGAAACTCTTAATCACTTCTAAGTGTGTTAAAGACTCACTCATCTCTTGGAATAATAATGATTCTTGTTCAAGGGCCTGTTGATGTGACTGTCTAATTGGTTTTTTGATGAGTAAGGCCGAGGCTAGTAAAAGTAGGCCAAGACCCAAAAATAGTAACGCAAATACATCAGAGACAAGATATAAAACGACAAAGGCAAACAGAAACCTTAATATGAAGAATAGAAACTTTGGATAAACATCAATGATCGCTTCACTTGTAAACATTAAGTCTTGTTTAAATAGATGAAGGTAGGTTTCTTTATGTGTTTTCTTTAGTGTTTGATAGTCACCACGAATAAGAACTTGATAGTAATCCCTAAATAGCATTGAATAGAGTTTATTATAAGCGTATGACTTGTAGTAATATGAAAACGTTTGGAATAAGAGCTGTGTCACAAGAATAAAAATGAGTAGGACACCATATTTATAAAATTGATCATTTTTATCGACGGCATAGTCGATGGTTGTTTTTGAATAGTAAGCAAAAGAAACGGCAGTAATCGACATTACAATCGATGATAACGATAATAATATCACGGGTTTCTTAATGAATGCTGAGTAGGGTTTAAAAAATGTTGGAATAATTCGCACTGACCTCACCTCTTAATAATAGTGTAACACAACTTTATAATGGGAAGACAATATAGTTTTATCTATGCTATAATTAAATTGAAATGGACGTGAAGCAATGAGTAACTATCAAATTGCAGGCATCAATCTTAGGATTAATCAAATTGAACAATCGTTTCTTACAAACAGTTTAAAGCCGTATGAATCGACACATCAACCTGCCTATGTCATTGACGTCAGGCAAGCAGATGAGATATTACCTTTATCAGAGGGGTTAGTTAAGGAAAGCACTTACCGACGTATTTTCCAAAATGATGGCAATACAACGGTCCAGGTCTATCATAAAGAAGGCCATATTCGTTATCAAATCAGTTATGATAAAGACTGTATCAATCAATCTATCTTAATATCTTCGAAAGAAACGAAGATTGACGAAGCAGAATACATTTTGGTTTCGATGAGCTTTCTTGAACTATCTTTACGTCTAGGTTACATTAACCTTCATGCCTCTGTGGTTGTTAAGAATAACGAAGCGTATTTATTTTGTGCGCCATCGGGCACAGGGAAAAGTACGCATTCGAATTATTACTTAGAAGCATTTAGAGACGCATTTATTTTAAATGATGATAAGCCACTGATCAAAGATGGTATGGTCTATGGCACACCTTTCTCAGGTAAAAATCGATACAATAAAAATGAAGTATATCATATAAGAAGTATCTATTTCATTAAACAAGGACCTTTAGAAGTTAGAACTTTAACCATTGATGAGAAACTAAAGCAGTTGATCATGAACAGTTTTAGACCAGACAAAAAAGAACTTCTAGATGCATACTTTAAAAACATTGAGTATTTATTGACGTTACCAATCCATGAAGCAATACTAACAAATTCGATTGAATCCGTCTATCTGACGTATTATCACATCATAAAGGAGAAACTTATGCAACTAAAACCAGGGTATGTTCTAAGAGAAGTAGGTAGCAAATATATCGTGATTCCAGTAGAAGAAGCGTCGCTGGATTTTAATGGTATCATGACATTAAACAAAACGGGTAAGTTATTATTTGAATGTTTAAAAGACGAACAAACCGTTGAAGATTTAGTAAACGCGTTGACTGCCAGTTATGAGGTAACAGAAGAACTTGCGAGAAAAGACGTCATTGGTTTTATTGAGCATTTAAAGAAACACCAACTACTCAAATGATAATTAATAATGAAACCTTAATGCCACTGATCATTGAATCTCTAAATGAAGGTAAACTGACCTCATTCAAAGTTAAAGGGCAGTCTATGTGGCCATTTTATAAGGATGGTAAAACAAGTGTGTACTTAAAAAAATCGACCTATAAGAAGAATGACGTCGTATTATTTAAGTATAAGGGCAGTTATTACTTGCATCGTATAAAAAAGATCAATCAACATTTGGTGGTTTGTCGTGGTGATGGCAGTCTTTATAAAGAATTCCCAAACAAAAGTGATATTTATGGCAAAGTAGTCTTTTACGAACACAACAATAAAAAGAAAGAAGAAGCGAGTATAACACATCAATTCATTGTGTGTTTTTATGGACTAATTCCATTTAAGAAGCTTCTGTTTAGGGTGTTTAAATGAAAACTTTAATTACTGAGTTAGTCGTTAAGGCGTTATCAAAAGAAACGTTTGAAGGCAAAATCACAGACGAAAGACAGATATTTGTTCGTCTAATGGAAAATGGGTTATCTGGTCTTGTGTTACCATACATCAGTGATACCAACAGAAGCCAATCCTTTGTTACTTACAAAACACAGGTACTTTATGATTATGTGACAACCGATCTGAAACAACAAAAAGTCATTGAGTTGCTGAGAAAGACATTTCAAGAGCATCAAATTCGATTTGTCTTTTTAAAAGGGACAAGAGTTAAAGAACTCTATGAGCATACTTATATGAGAGGTATGGGAGATATTGATGTCTTACTTCTAGATCAAGAACTACAAAAGGCGGAAAAATGTCTTAAAGAATTAAACATTAATTTGGTATCTAGAAGTCTTGCGCACGACTTGTATGAAACAAATGAGGGTGTATTAATTGAACTTCATCCAAGACTTGATCATGAGTTTAATGACAAGTACGTACTTTTTAGAAACACACTCGACTACCTTAAACCATTAAAAGGGTATGAATATACATTTGATGAAACCTTTGAACTGCTTTATTTGATGTATCATTTGGCAAAACACTTCGAGAGTAGTGGTGTAGGTTTAAGAAGTATACTGGATATTGGTTTATATGCAAAAAGATACGAAGACAACATAGACAATAATAGAATTGAAACCTATCTTATTGAAATGAAAATGAAACGGTTTTATCAAGTTTTACTCTTTTTAAACAAAAAACTCTTTCAAATTGAAACCGATTTATTGGACGCTGGTTTTATGATTGAAAACGATAAAATAGAAGCGCTAGTAGATTATATTTTTGTCTCCGGTATCCACGGAAAAGGCAGTCAATTCAATCCGATGGCACCTAGATTATCCAATTCAAAGAACAGTAAAAAAAGGCCATTTAGAGTGCTTTTACAAACCGTGTTTCCAAGTCTTAAGCACATGAAAGAAATGTATCCCATTTTGAAGAAAAATGTTTGGTTAATTCCATTGTTTTATTTGGTGCGTTTATTTGATTTAGCTGTGTTTAGGCATAAAGAAAGCGCAAAAAAAGTTAAATTACTCAATCAAGGCGAAAAAGAACGAAAGAAAATAGAAGATATTTTTGACACCTTAGGGCTTTACTAAGCCCTTTTCTTTTTATTTACAATATCTTTACTATAATCTATTTACTTTGCATTGCAAAACGTTGTTTGCTGTGCTATTCTATATATATAGAATTAAATAGACTCTAGGAGGAAAGAAAGTATGCAAGAAAAACAGAAGTACGAAACACCTACCCTAGAAGTAGTAGAGTTTGAATTAAAAGACTCGATTGCTTTAAGTGGGCAAGGCACCTCTGGTACCAGTGGTAATGAAGAGTTTTGGGGTAGTGACTGGTGAGAAAGACAGTTATTACACTATTACTCGGTTTATTTTTATTCGTTGCAAGTATGCCAATCTTGGCAAGCAACAATTTCACAGTGGAGATTGAAACGTATTTAGACAACACGCAAAAAGGCAATCCCTCCCCAGGGATACCAAACAAACGACGTGGTGAAAAAATTACATTTTCGAAATCTGGTCCTAGTGACTATGATTTCGCATTTTACGCTGTCAATGGTGTCATCCGAGATGATTTACCAGAAGACTATCAGTTCACAGTTCGCTCGAATCTAAAGATTACCGCAATCTTTCATAAAGCCAATCGTGGCGGTAGTTCGCTTGAACATGTGGTTGTGTTTGCAGATTCCAATGGCCATATACTTGATGTGACTTATGTCATACCAGGTGCAAGTGTAACAGAACCTGCAAATCTTCCAAGTAAACCAAACATGGTTCACTCAAACCCTAAGTGGAAAACAACCAGTGGGATTACTTCACTTGATGATATTAGCTCAAGCCGTGTTTACTTCTTACAGTATTCAGTTAGCGAAGTTTCTACCTTTACAGTTACAACTAACGCAGAGACTAATAAAACAAACTATGAATATAACGAAGTAGCAACCCTAACTGCGAACCTAGAAAACGAAGGCGTACCTTTTAGTCATTATGAAGATGCTAAAGGGCATGTCTTATCGACTAACCGTATTTACAAGTTCACAGTGTTTAAAGACATTACTGTTAATGCGGTTTATGGTAATGAAAAACCATCAACACCATTAGTCAATATGTCTGATACGTTATCACTAAGAGGTGATAACACAACCTCATACGTTGGTCAATTTGAACTGTCAAGTGGCTATGAACTTATTGAATATGGGTTCGTTATCTCAAGAAGTAGTGATGTCTTAACGCTAGAATCATTAGGCGCTAAGGTCATTGCTTCAAACGTTCACAATGGTGAAACAAGAGAGTTCCTTAGAACCTTTGAAAATGACGCTTACAACAGTATTAGAGCTTACTTGATTGTCTTAAACACTAATGGCGAAGAGGCAGTTGAAGAAGTTATTTATAGTGAGAATTATAAGAGAACACCTGAGTCAATTGGAGAAGCAGGGACTTATTCAGCAGGTTTTGATGGAATCAGTAAGGCAAGTTATGCAAAAGCTGATGTCATAGTGAATGATATTTCTTGGACTTTAGATGAGGCATTAGTTGCTGCGGATGATCCATTAAAAATAGGAACACACTCTGTTCGTTCTAAAGGACAAATTTACACGAACAGCGGTTTTTCAGGAATAACTAACATAACGTTTAAAGCAGCAATTTATGGTAGTGATGATCCAAATAGTGTCTTAGTAAGTGTTTCAAACGACGGGATTAATTGGGTAGATGTAACCGATGCTTTGGTAGGAAACACTCTTTCCTCGGAACTACAAGACTATTCTTTAAACTTAACTAATTCAAGTTTATTTAATGAGTCAACATTGTCCACATCAGAATTACTTAGGGTCAAACTTGAAGTTGCTGTATTAGGTGAAAGAATTAACATCGATGAGATTAATATAATGTTTGATGCTTTCAACGGACCAATCCACGAAATCAAGTACAATGTCGATGGTGTTGTTACAGAAGAAATGATTGCAAATAACGGTAGCATCACATATGAACCTACCAAGGAAGATCATGATTTTGTTGGTTGGTACTATTTGGATGCTGAAAATAACCAAGTAGATTTTAGTGGTCCTATTATTCAGTCAAGAACGTTGTATGCAAAATTTGAAATACAATCAAGGACCATTACATTCCATTATAATGGTGCTGATGGTGGACAAATGCCTGCAACACAGGTCGTTCAAATCGGATCACAGGCCGTTCTGCCAATACCAACAAGAACAGGTTATGTTTTCTTAGGGTGGTTTAATGAAAGTTTAACAACTGAGTACGATGATCCATATAAGATGCCTACAATCAACAGAAATATGTATGCAAAATGGGAACAAACAGATGAAGGAAAAGTTTTAGATGACCTAAACTCAATCAGTCTGCCAAGTGTTATTACTGAAGCCACGACATTAGATTTGATAGATATAGGTACTAATGGATCAACAATTACATGGAGCTCTTCAAATGAAACTCTAATTAACCCAATAAGTGGTGTAGTTACACTTCCTACTGATGAAAATACAGAAGTAATTTTAACTGCTACTGGAGTGTTCAATGGTGTTGAAAGAAGTAAAACATTTGTGATAACGGTAAACAAACAAGGTTCTTCAGCAGTTCAAAAAGAAATAACATATAAATTTAAATCAAAATCATGGGAAGCAACTTCATCGATTGATGGCGGAGATGAGACTGCAGAAAATTGGACTTTGGTTAAGGCTGGTAATGGATTTGCTACTCAAGGAATTCAGGTTTCAACTGGCGCTTCTGGTGCAAAAGGGACTTCTAAGTCAATCGATAACATAGTCGCAATTGAAGTTATATATGCCACAAACGCATCTAAAGGTAAGGGAACAATAGAAGTGTCAATTGGCTCATCCATTGTTCAAACTTATATGGTAACGACAGTTGGCGGAGTAACACCAAGATCTGCGGGAATTGTTTCGATTGATAATCTTTCTGGTGCTGTTAGCATTGAAGTTACAACAACTACAAATTCAATATATATCAATAGTATAATTATTACCTACTTGGACTAGTCACACCTATAGTTGATAACGTAGCACCTACGTTAAGTATGAATGAAGAAGCGATACTAACGTACACTGTAGGGGACCCTTTTAGCGATATTATTGCTTCTACATGGTGTGAGGGTATAGATAATGTTGATGAAACCGTTGATTGCGAATTTTTAAGTCACGGGATTGTTAATACATCCATAGCTGGCACCTATATATTAATTTATCAGGCAACAGATAATGCAGGAAACACCGCAGAATTAAGGCTTACCGTTACTGTGTCTGATGTTGTTGAATCAAACCCTGATGTGCTTGCTTATTATAGTAGTGCTGAGGGATTATCAGGAAACACACTATTTTTAGAATTGAGATCGATCATTCAAGCCGACATGATTAAGGTATCTTATAGTGATGCTCGTTATATTTTAGATGAAGCTGATCAAGACCCAAATAACTCGAACAATGTATTGACAATTTATGATCGTCAATCAGTTTTAGGTGCATGGGACGGAACCACTTATACAAGAGAACATGTATGGCCAAATTCTAGACTTGGAGTATCAAGAGTAAGTAATTCAACAAAGAATATCGGAACCGATTTACATAATTTAAGAGCTACCATTCAATCAACAAACAGCTCACGAAGCAACAAATATTTTGATTTTACAACAACAAATGACGCTTATTACCCTGGCGAGGATGATAAGGGTGACGTGGCTAGAATACTATTTTATATGGTAGTCATGTACCCGAATCTCGATATTGTCAATGTAATTACAAGCGCGATGGATGAAGCGACTTACAAAGAAGACGGCACTTACATGGCTAAGATGTCTGTACTTCTACAATGGCACATCGAAGACCCAGTGGATGATTTCGAACGAAATAGAAATGAAGTAATTTATAACTATCAAAACAATCGAAATCCATTCATTGATAATCCGGATTATGTTGCTTTACTGTGGGGAAATAATCCTTCTACAGTATCAAATTCAAGTCAGTTCATTAATTAAATAATTGGCACAAACTCTAAACTGAGTTTGTGCCAATTTTTATAAATTATGATATGATAAAATACAGAGGTGATTTACTTGAAACGAATGTTGTTATTGATGTTATTGATGTGCTCGCTAACGAGCTGTTCAAAAGAAAAAACGGAATTAATATTAACCCCTCCAAAAGAGGTTGTTTTTAGTGAATCAACGTCTTTACTTTCATGGGGTGAGGTAAGTGGTGCTGATGCTTATGTCGTAAGCATCAACAACAAACTGATTGAAACGAAAGATACGTTCGTGGATTTAAGTGATTATCTAACAGGCAATTATGTTGTGATGGTAAAAACTGTTAAAGGTGATGCGTCGTCTTATTTTTCTGAGTATTATAAGTTTAGCATTATCAAAGACATTGAATTAGAACTGATCTATGATGAATCATTTATTCGTCTTCAAACAGAAGTGACGGATTTAACATTTCATGTGTCAGTTAAACATAAGAACATTGAAGTTAAATCCTATGAGCTTGAAGAACGACAATTGACTTATGAGCCCTTAGATGGTCTTGTTTTATATCATATAAAAGCGACTTTTAATGGTGTTGTTGTCTATGATCATGAGTTTTATATTAACGTGGATGGTTACACAAAACCAAAAGATGAAACGTCATTAAGTCTTCAAACCTCTTTTTTTGGCGTTCTCTATTTTAACGGTAATGAAGTAGATGAAGCTTCTTATGAAATAATTGACAACCGACTCAGTGTCTTTAGTGACTATTTAAATCAGTTTAATGATGGTATCTATCCGCTTGAAATTAGAGGCGAAACGAATTACGTGACATTTATTTATTTGACGGTTGACCCTAATCCAAGAATCACCTCAAGTAGTGATGTCATGTATACCGGTTCAGATCTAATTTTTACCTTTGATTTGTATGGGGGCTCATTTGTTGGGTTATCAAGTAACCCCAACATTAAAAAAGAAGAGTATGTGATTAGTGAGGATCAGGTGTTAATCAAAAAAGAATACATCGAGCGATTGATATATCTTGATCCAAACCAAAAAGAGCGTTATACTAACCTATGTTTTTGATCATAAAAACGGCACTCAAATTGGATTTATCACTATCCGCTTAACCTAGGTTAGGCGGTTTTTATCTAAGTTAGAAAAAGGAGTACCAAATGAAATTAGTTTTATATGAAACAAAGTACGAAGCGGACTTTTTGTCATTAAAGGTTCAAAAGGAATCAGAAAAATTCATTGAGAGTCAGAAAGACACATTAAAGGCGTACCATGAAATGGCCTATGATATCGCATGGAAAATCTATCTGTTTCAATTAGAAGACGAATTTGTTGGCTATTTAATGGTAGGGTTGAATTCAATGGGGGATTTATTTTTAGATCGCTTTTTAATGGATTATCGATATGAGAAAAAAGGCTATGGACGCTTATTTTTTAAATTGTTTAAAGATACAATTAGTAGCGATTATCCAGGTGTGGCAGATTTGTTTTTAAGTGTCAATGTGAAAAACGAAAGAGCCATTCGTTTTTATGAACAACAAGGTTTTGTAAAAACAAACTACCTAGATGGCAATGATCCAATCTATCAACTTAAGATAAAAAAATGTGTATAAATTATAATATTAGTTATTGTGGTATATAATGAAAATAGAAACGAGGAAAATGCGTATGAAAAGACATATAAGATTGATGCCTATTTTAATCATGTTAAGCTATGTATTGTTTTTTTCATTGCTGATTGTTTTCGATCGTTCTTCTAATGAAAAACTCACCATCGAAACGGTGAATCGTTACGATGATACCTTAATCATTAATGGCACACCTTATGAGAAATACCCAGAAAAAATTGAGTCAAAACTTCCAATTGAGATCGACTTAGATATGACGACGTTTAAAGACGAGGATTTTCTTCTACTGAGAACTTCCCTACAAGATTTGTTTGTCTATATTGATGGTGTGTTGGTGTATAGTAAATCGTTTAATAACGAAAATCACCCGTACGCTTCTTTATGGCACGTCATAGAGATTAGTGAAGGAGAAACGCTAACGCTTGTTGTTTATAGCCCTTATGAAAGTATGAACGGACTCATCAACGACATACACTATGGCACCTTATCGGAAATATACGCCTATATCTTTCAAAGTCATGGGCTACAATTCTTAATGGGGATTTTGTTAAACATCATTGGGCTATTTATCATTGTGATTAGCTTTATGTATTACAAAAACGAGCGATCTAACTACGTCTATTTCGGGATTACACTCTTACTGATTTCTTATTGGATTGTTAGTGAATCTAGACTGCTACAATTTATCATAGGTAGTCCTGATGTGCTTGGAAGCTTGTCTTACATCACACTAGGTATCATATCAATACCAATGCTTTATTTCTTTAAACTTTCCTCGTTAAAAAAATATGATCTTGTGCTTAATGTGATGATTAGTGTGAGTTTGTTTGTCACTGTGATGATGCTTGTGTTACAGTTTAGTGGCCTTGCTGGTTATTTTGAATCGGTCATTTTCGCTCATATCACGATGATATTAGAATTTATTGTGGTGGTTGGCTTACTCTTGTATGAGTGGTTAAAAAAACAAAGTAACGAAGCGAAGAAATCGGTTCGTGTGCTTGGGGTGTTTTTAATTTTTGTGTTAGCAGAATTTATTTACTTTTTAATAGGTAGATTCAATTACACCTCGTGGTTTGTTATTGTGGGTTTTTTATTTGTCTCTGTGTTCATGCTTTATGATTATTTGAAGTATATTAATGTGTATACTAAAAAAGTCTATGAAGCCAGTGCGCTTGAAAAACTAGCCTATACCGATTACTTAACGGGTGCGAATAATCGTTTGTCGTTTGAAAAAAGGTTAGAAGAGAACCTTCAGTCGATTGAAAAAAACCTATATTTGTTTTATTTTGATTTAGATCACTTAAAAGAGATTAATGATACCTACGGGCATAACGTCGGTGATGAGGCGATCATCCAGGCGTATGGGGTAATTACACAGGTCTTTCAAAAAAATAACTGCTTTCGGATTGGTGGGGATGAGTTTAGCTGTGTTTTGATGAACTTAGATGAGGCCTCATTAAATGACAAAATCGTGAGTTTAAAAGAAGGCGTCACCGAGTTGAATCTAAAAAGTCATTACCAAATTGACGTTAGCATTGGTTATGCGATGACAACAAATGAAATGAAGAGTCAAGCGCTCATGAAACTCGCAGACGATCAAATGTATGAAAATAAACGAAATAAACGACGATAATGATAAAAAACCGCTTGTTGAGGTCTGATATGATCCCCTTAAAGTAGACACTACAAATAATTAAAGTTTGTAGAAGTGTACAGAGAGGGGATTTTTCTTATGTCAAGAACACCAAGATTCAGTAAAGAAACAAAAATCAAAGCAATCAAAGCATATCAAACAGGAATCAAGTCAATGTTAGAAATCGCATGTGAATTAGGATGTGACGTATCCAGTGTTAAACAATGGGTCAGGAACTATGAATCGATGGGAAGTATGGCATTTGAGGATAAACCAAGAAACCAAAGTTATATGAAATCATTCAAATTAGAGGTGATTAAAGCTTACCACGATGGCAAAGGATCATACGCAGAACTGGCCAAACAATATCAAATAACATCAGACTCAATGATTAAGAGTTGGGTTTCCAAGTATAATAGACATAACGAGATCAAAGCGTATGATCCAAAGGGGTATGTTTATATGGCGAAATCAAGAAAAGTGAGTTATGAAGAAAAGTTAGATATAGTGAAATGGACGATTGAACATAACTTTGAATATAAACTCGCAGCGGAGAAGTTTGAGACAGCCTACTCACAAGTGTATAACTGGGTCAGAAAATACAACGTAGAAGGTGAAGCTGGTTTAAAGGACGAACGAGGCAAGAGAAAGCCTGTAGAGAATCTAAGTGAAATTGAGAAACTAAAACGTGAAGTTGAGCTTCTAAGACGGAAGAATGAACGTCTGGAGATGGAGGCTGAAGTCATAAAAAAATTCCAGGAGATCGAAAGGAGGGATATTTTAGCAAGATCCGCCAAGAAGCCAAATACAAAACGATAAAAGGGCTTCATGAGGCAAAAAACTATCCTATTTTGGTGTTATGTGAAATCCTTTTGATTGTTCGTAGCAGCTATTATAAGTGGTTAAAACATGAAGAAACAAATGAAGAAAAGATTAATCATGAGTTATCTCAATTGATTCTTGAATATCATGATGAGTTTAAAGGTATCTTAGGCTATAGACGGATGACTTTATGGATTAATAAGCGGAATCAAACGAACTATAATGTAAAACGCATCAGACGATTGATGAAGAAATTAGGTGTATCGTCGGTTATCCGTAGAGTGCGTAAGGGGTATATTAAAGTAAGACCAGAGATCACAGCAGAGAATGTCTTAAACAGACAATTTGAGGCTAATAATCCCAATGAGAAATGGTTAACAGACGTTACCGAGTTCAAGGTGATTGGATCGAATACTAAGTTATACTTAAGTGCCATCATCGATCTGTGTGATACCAGTATTATCAGTTACAAAATGGGTATATCGAATAATAACCAACTGGTAAATGAAACCTTCGAGAAAGCATTCCAACTTAATCCGGAAGCCAAACCGATGGTACACAGTGACCGCGGGTATCAATATACGAATAAAGTGTTTCAAAAGAAGCTCACTTCTAGAAGCATGACAGTCAGTATGTCTAGAGTTGGTAGGTGTATTGATAATGGACCGATGGAGAGTTTTTGGGGTACACTTAAATCAGAAATGTACTATTTAACCCAGTTTCACGACATCAATCAACTCAAAGTAGCGATTGATCAATACATCCAGTTTTATAATAAACAAAGGTACCAAGAAAAACTAAAAGGCTTAACTCCGATGGAATTTCGGAATCAAGCCTTAAAAATTGAATCAGTTATTTAATTATTTCCACTGTCTACTTGACAGGGGGCGGTTCAGTCTAGCGACTAGATGCGAGCGGTTTTTTTTATCTTCTTTTTCACACATTAGATTCAACCTCTTGACAAATTGGCACTCTTGGTATAATATTGCTAATGGAGGCGAACATATGAAAAAAACAAATCAATTCAAAACCGAGTCAAAGAAGCTACTTCATTTAATGACTCATTCGATTTACACACAAAAAGAAATCTTTTTAAGGGAACTTATTTCCAATAGTAGTGACGCAATTGACAAAAGACACTATTTGTCTTTAACCGATGAACAAGTAGGCTCTGCGGACTATAAAATCATCATCACGTTAAACAAAGACGAACACACCATATCGATTAAGGATAATGGGATTGGGTTTACCGAAGAAGAGTTAATTGAAAACCTAGGAACCATTGCCCAAAGTGGATCAAAATCATTTATGGAAAAACTAGACAGTAAAGACGTCGATATCATTGGTCAATTTGGGGTTGGGTTTTATTCTTCCTTCATCGTATCCGATGAGGTTGTTGTAAAAACAAAGAGCCCTTATTCAGATATGGGGTACTTATGGCGTTCTAATGGCGTTGACACCTATACGATTGAAGCGATAGATAAAGAAGAAGTAGGTACTGAAATCATCTTATACCTCAGAAAAGATGAAGAAGAAAACGAAGAGAATGAAGAGAAGTTTAGCCAGTTCTTAGAAGACTATGAGATTAAGAGTTTGGTTAAAAAATATTCTGACTACGTTAGATACCCAATCTATTTAGCATCGGACTTAGAAAACACACTCAACCAAATGACACCAATTTGGAAAAAAGATAAGAATGAAATTACCGATGAGGCTTTAAATGCGTTTTATAAACATCAGTTTAATGATTACGAAGAACCGTTAAAGACGATACACACAAAAGTCGAAGGGTTGTTAGAGTATCAAGCATTACTATTTATTCCAAAACGCCCACCGTATGATTTTTACAGTGAATCCTATGAAAAAGGCTTGCAACTTTACTCTAAGGGTGTTTTTATCCAAGACAAGAATAAGGATCTCATCAGCGATCACTTTAAGTTTGTTAAAGGCTTAGTTGATTCGAGTGATTTATCATTAAACATCTCAAGAGAGTTGTTACAACACGACAAGCAATTAAAGAAAATCCAACAAAACTTAGATAAAAAAATCAAGAGTGAATTAGAACGTATGCTTGAAAGCGAAAGAGAATTATACGTGAGTTTTTATGAAGCTTATAAAAACACACTCAAGTATGGGATTTACAACCAGTTTGGTTTAAATAAAGACTTACTTCAAGACTTACTCTTATTTAAGACGAGTCAAAGTGATGACTACATTACCTTAAAAGAATACGTCAGTCGTAAGAAAGAAAATCAAAAAGACATTTATTACGCAACCGGTAAAACCAAACAAGCCATCATGAATCTACCACAAATGGATGTGATGAAAGAAGAAGGGTTTGAAGTGTTATTCTTCACCGATGAAATCGATGAATTCATGATTCAAGTCATGATGAAATACGAAGACATGAACTTTAAGTCGATCCAAACCGCTGATTTGGATGTGGCGAGCGACAAAAAGAAAAAAGAAATCGATAAGAAAGAAAAAGAAGCCAAAGACATCTTAGGTGCCATTAAAGGCGCACTTAATGACAAAGTCAGTGACGTGAAGTTATCAAGACGTCTAAAAGACGCACCGGTGTGCTTAGTCTCTGGTGAAGGCATCTCACTTGAAATGGAAAAAGTACTAAAACAAATGCCAAATCAAAGTGACGTTAAGGCATCGAAAATCTTAGAGATTAATCCAGATCACCCAATTTTTGTTCAGTTAAAACAAGTCTTTGAGAATGACGCAACCAAACTTGATAAATACGCAAGTATCTTATACCATCAAGCACTATTGATTGAAGGTTATCCAATTGAAGATCCTAGCGAGTTTGCTAAAAACTTAACGGATTTAATGTTAGAAAAGATGTAACATATAAAAAGACTTAACTTCGGTTGAGTCTTTTTTGTTCGTAAACTTGAATGAATATTGAAACGCAATCGAAGCGAAAAAGACATAAATAAACATAAAATCATCGTTATATTTCACCCAACGTGGTATTCGTTAATTTTGACCTATACAAATTAAGCACTTTAAAGTATGATATTATAAATAATTATCGATTAACTAAAAAGAGGTGATGGCATGCAACAACTTCTAAATGAAAGTATTGGGTTGTTTTCAATTATATTCTTACTGATTCTTTTAATTTTGATCAATATACGTAAAGAGATTCACAAGTTTTCTTCAAGACTACTTGTTTTTGTTGTGGCGTATTTGACGATACTGATTTCTTTGGATGTTTTTCTTGATTTAGTTAGAGCGGGTTCAATAATATTAGATATAAACGTGTCTTATTTGTTTTTCACATTAGAACTATTTTTACCACCAATCATCGCAGGCATGATTGTTAGTTATTTTGACTACAAACTCTTAGGGAATTTATCACGAATCATTAAAAGGCATTACTACATGCACTTTTTATACGTCATCATTGGGTTGTCATTTCTTAATTATTTTTACCCGCTGTTTTTCATCATCAATAACGAGACCGGCTTATATGAACGCGCACCTTATTATTATCTGATGTTCCTTGGTAATTATTTGATGTACGGTTATATTTTTTTGATTTTAATTAAAAGTCGCAGGTTCATTGAATTTAAACCCATTTTAATGGCGGTCTTGTTTTTTATTCTACCGATTATGGGGTCTATCTTAGAGATGTTAGAGGTCACTGACAGTTTTACTTGGCCACTAATGGGTCTTGCGTGTTTGTTTATCTACGTTTATCTAGAAACAACCACAGGGACCAAAGACTTTCTAACGAATTTGTACACAAGGCAAACCTTAGACGACTACTTGAAGTTCATGATTGAAAAGAAAAAAGATTTCACATTATTGATGATTGATTTGGATAAGTTTAAAAATCTAAACGACGAACAAGGCCATCACATGGGTGACTTGGTGTTAAAAGAGTTTTCAAAAATGCTACAAGAAACCTATGACGAAAAAATGATTGCAAGACTTGGTGGGGATGAGTTCATCGTGATTATTGAAAAAGAAAAAGACATTGTCAAACTCTCAAATGATCTACAACAAAAGCTAAAAGCGCATCCACGTAAATTCATGAAACAAATTCGTTTTTCTTATGGGTATGAGCGCTACATTGAAGCTTTAACGATGGATAAGTTATTCATGAAGGTCGACCAACGTCTCTACCAACAAAAAGAAGAAAAGAAATCCAGATATTATCATCAACGCTATTAGAATAATAGCAAAGAAACGCTATTAGAAAAATTGCAAAAGAACACTATTTGAATAGAAAAAAAGGCATTGTTCAAAGAATGAACAGTGCCTTTTTGTATTATTTGATTTTTGGTAGACTTGCTGCAGCGATGGACTGACCAACGCGTCTGCTCTTTTCATCTGGTAAGTTAATGGATAATGCATCAAATAAAGCTTTGTTTTCTTTTTTAACCACATCAAGTGCGTTTTGTAAGAGGATGTGTCCGCCAATACCTGAGGTCACACGGCCTAAGATTAACACGTGCTTGATGTCATAGAATAAGCTGTAGTATAAGATTGCATAACCTAGATAAGAACCAACCGTTTCAAAGATGTTTTCAGCAACTTCGTTTCCTTTTTGGTGCATGTTTTGGATATGTTTTAGTTTTTCAGCTGGTGCGTTATACATTGATAAGTCGATACCTGCGGATTCAGCTAGTTTGATGACACCGTCTTGAGATAAGTATTTTACCCCACAACCAATGTCATTACTCCACTCGTCAATCATCGCTTTTGGGTTAATATCCATAGGGACAAATGCAAGTTCATTTAACCATCCTGTGATCTTACCTGAGTGATCGATGTAGCCAGCAGCTTCGCTTGTGCCCATCGCAATACCTAGTAGTGAATTAACACCTAAACTCATTGAACCAGCCAGTGCAGTGACGTCGCCATCATTAGCAACCACCATTGGTACATCAGCAAGTTCTTTGGTTAAAATCTTATAGATTGGTGTGATTTTTTCTTGATAAACTGCCTCAGGCACTTTTAAGAATAGGGAAGCCACACGGACTTCGTTATCAACGAAAATACCAGCAGAACTAATCCCGATTGCATCAATTTGTGGCATTTTTTCTTTTGCCATGTTTAAGGCTTTGCGGATCATCTCATAGTGATAATCTGGGTTTTCATTTGTTTTAGGATGCCATACGATTTCTTCTGAGAAAATGGAAGTCCCGTTTTGTACACATGAAATCTTCATGTCTGATCCACCTAGGTCAAAACCGATGCGGTTGCCATCTAAGTTTTTCGATAATTCAACACGGTGTTCAATTTCACTAAATCCCTTATCTGATGTGACATAAGTTAGGCTAAATGGTTTTTGATATACCTTACTCATAAAGTCATAGTCGAATCGACGGTCTTTATTTAAGTAATCATCTTCGAGTTGGTTAAATAAGTATTTTGGTCCGAAATAAGTGATTTTATAACCACCTTTTAGCCATAAAATGGTTTTGATTTGTCTTTCAACGTACAAGTAGTTGTAGGACGCATCTTCGTGATCTTGGCTAAAGATTTCAAGATTTAATAAAGCGGTTTGAGCGTTGTCTCTTTCAATGAGTACTTTGACGATTTCTCTATTTTCATCGGTCGCTACTTTCTTTTGATAAGCGAGTACGAACAAATACATTGGCTGAAATTCACAGTCGTACTTCAGTGGTCGTTTGATATTGTCTAACATAGTTATACACCCTTCATGCATACACATGAGCCTTTCTTTTAAATTATCTATTGTTAAAGTTGTAATCCTTATTGATTGTATCAAATTTGACTAGACAATGCAATCTTATGAAAATGTAATGTTGAAAGATTTAAGTGATATAAATGGCTTTAATAAGGGGTTTATCAAGTTTATCGGTTAAAATATGACGGTAAATGATGAATCCTTTTTTCATCTTTTGGTCATTATTTGATATGGTTTTTCTTATCATTGGGTGCTATGATAGAGTTAATGAGTCTAAAGGAGGTCAAATTATGAATAGAAATCAAACCAATGTGTTAAAAAATAAGGATTTAGAAGTAACCATTTTGACTTATGGGGCATCCATTTTTGATATTAGGTACAACCATGAAGGTAACATGAGACAAGTGTTATCGACGTCAAAAGACATAGAGACATTTTTAATAGACGACCTTAATAAAGGTCGATTGATTGGTAGAACCGCAGGTAAGACGTTTCATGAAGTAGTAAAAGAAGATGCTTGTTATCACGGGGTGACCACAGATTTTTCACATGGTGGGAAAAGCGGGTTTAACAAACAATTCTTTGATGTCTTATCAGTCAAAGAAGATGAGGTTACCTTGGGGTTTTTAGAACTTGAGAAAGATGGGTTTTATCAAGGGGATTTTGAGGTAAAGGTAACTTACAAGCTTGATGGCAGTCGCCTAATCATTATCGTTGAAGGACATTCAACTAAAGATACCTACGCCAACATCACCACACATCCTTATTTTAACCTCTCGGGGGAAAAAGACATTATGAATCACTATTTGATGGTCCCTTCTAAGGCGCACGTGAGACGTTCGAATGATTATAAAACAGGCAAACGATTTGAAGTCAAACGAGGGTTTGATGACTTTAGAGAAGAAACGTGTTTAAAAGACACGTTAAAAAATGAGGTATTAGATCACGTTTATGAAGTCAAAGAAAATTCCATTCAAGCGACTCTACGTGCAGGAGGCATCAAACTTTCAGTAAGTTCAAGCTATCCTGCAATTGTGATATTCTCTCAAAATAGAGATTCAATTTACCCATTATCGAATAACCACACACTAAATAATCTTCATGGTGGGCTTGCGATTGAACCACAGTACGTTCAAGCAGACGTACCGCTACTTAAAAAAGGCGATAAGTATCATCATGAAATGACGTTTCATTTTGAAAGTATCTAACAGACAAACGACCCGATTTTCGGGTCTTTTTGATTATTTGATTAAGAGTATGGGTTTATTAGAAACAAACGCCCTGTTGATACACCGATTAGCGACATAATCGCTCATACGATAGTCATTTGGGGTATTCTATATGGCAAGAGTAACTATTTTAACATGGATTCTTGATGATCGTGATTGATTATATTTCGTGTTAACGAGTTAATCAGTTAATCGCATACCCACAGGCAATCTGACGAGTCATTTGTCATATACGTCTATAAAATAGAGGACACGTGCATTCACGTGTCCTCTATTTAAAAAACTATATTGTAAGATAGAATGAACCGCCGTAGCTCTAAACCGTCTGGTGGGATAAGAGAGGCGAAACATAATAATGATTAACGACTACTCAACTTTATTGTACTCGATAATCAACCGAAGGTAAGATAAAACTTAACGTCGTTGGCAGTTCAAGTGTTGTTTTTTCTTCAATCACTTGATTAGAAACGCTTTGGTTTCCAAAGACCATGCTAACCAGTTCTGGGTGATCAATAAACGGGTTTCTATTTTTTTGGTTTTGATAGATGACTTCGTTGCGATTACGTTCGAAGTCTGAGACTGGATCTTCTAAGTGCCATGCTAAGAACATCGATAAATCACCAATCGATGATGAGGTGATGGCGATGTTCCATCTTAGATGCATGTATAAAACAATACGTGCAACGTCACCGATATGTTCATCCCCAGGGTACCAGCCACCGCTAATGGATTTGTAAGAACCGCTTGAATCTCTAAAAGGCATATTACCTCTTGAGCTATTGACTTGTACATTTGAAGCTCTTAGGTTATGGATATCGGATTCTGCGGTTGAATTTGGTAATTTCGAACGTGGCCAGACGTGTTCTTTATTCCACGTTTCTGCACTATCCCATTTAGCATTAGCACTACCACTGTTATAGATTAACCATAACGTGTTTGCTTGTGGGGTAGTTTTATCAGAATCCTCAATGATGTAGGAAGTAGAAGAATACCCAATCGATTTATAACCTGTTTTGATGATCTCTGCAAGCTTATTTTTGAGTGTCGACCCACTAAGGTCTTCAATGCCACTATAATAAGCTAAGTACTCGTCTGATTGTTCATGCCATTTGCCGTATAAGGTAAGTTCACTTACCACTGGTGTTTGACTGCCATAAGGCGTTGTTAGTGCTTGATCGGTAAACCAACCAGCAAAGTAATAACCTTCTTTTGAAGTGTCAACTGTGTTTGGGATGGTGGTGTTCTCTTCAACAAGTAATGACGCTAATTCTGTTTGATCATCATAAAAAGTGACTAGAAAATACACAGCTTCTGGGTCAAGCTCACGCATTTTTGCGTATAAGGTGAAGCTGTAAGTGACTTCATAAGATTCGTTTGAGAAAGGATCTGTGAATAAAGGGTCAAAAAACCAACCTTTAAACTCGTAGTTTTCAACACTTGGATCATTTGGTAAGGTAAGGACCTCACCTGAGTTGACTTCAAGGGTTTCATAGACCTCGTTGTTTACTTCAAACGTGACCGTTAACGGATCTGTTGTCGTTAAACAAGAGGCTAAACTGAGGCTTGAAAATAAGAGCGTCAGTAGTAATACAATTCGTTTCATAACTATTTCCTCCGATGCACGTTCTATTATACCCCTTTATATGCATTGGTTCAAGATAGAGATGTTTCTTGTGGTTTATGGGCTAACGACTAAAATTATAAATAATCTTATGATATAATGGAAAAAGATAAAGGAGTGAGGTTATGTTTACATTATTAACGTCATCAACAGGGCTTAATGCTTTATACACAGGTTTAGTTGTGTTAGGGGTTATTGTCTTTTGGTTGATTGAAAAACAATTGATGAAGAAGCACGAAGAAAAAATGAGCAAACTACTATTACTGATTGTTTATCTCGTTTTATTTGGTGTGCTTATAGTAGCGTTTGGTGTGATTCTATATATATGGAATTACGATCTAAATGCGTATTTTAATAATATATCAGGTGGGTTTATCGAGTTTATTGAACAATCCATTGGCAGGGTAGTTTCAAGTTTAATTGTTATTTTTATTTTGATGTTTGTCTTAAAAGTAGCGAAAACCTCTTTAAACCGTGTTGGTGTTAAAGAAAGCCAAAACCAACGTCGTAAGCGTACGATTGCTAAATTGACATTAAGCTTATTTAGATATGTGTTAGGGATTATTGCGATATTAATCGTCTTAGCAATTTGGGGCGTGAATGTGGCACCTGCCTTAGCTGGTCTTGGGATTGCAGGGCTAGTGATTGGTTTAGGGGCCCAAAAATTCATTAACGATTTAATTAGTGGATTCTTTATCGTATTTGAGCATCATTATGATGTGGGTGATACGATTGAAGCTGGTGGGTTTAGAGGTGAAGTTACCGAAATTGGGTTAAAGACAACCAAACTGAAAAATTTTAAGGGTGAGGTTAAGATTATCGCCAATGGTGACGTAACAACGCTCATCAACCATTCGAAATTACCATCACTTGCGATTGTTGAATTTGGTATTTCATATGATGCGAATATGCAACAAACCATTGATATCTTAAATCAAGAGTTGCCAAAACTTGCAAATGAATTACCTGTAATTATTGAAGGTCCAACCGTGTTAGGTGTGATTGATCTTGCAAATTCAAGTGTGAACATGCGTGTGACTGCTAAGACATTAAATCTTCAACATTTTGGCGTCGAACGTAAAATAAGACAACGAATCAAAGAAATACTTGATGAAAACAACATTGAAATTCCATTTCCTCAAGTGGTTGTTCATCAAAAAAACGATTAAAGAAAAAAATGACGTTAAAAATGCCTGTGGTAGATCAAATACCATCAGGCATTTTTTTTGATTATCGGTATTAAAATTTCGCTTAAATCACTTTTAAATATCAATCGTTTTAGATGAAATCAAGACATTTTTTAAAACTTTTTTAATTTTGTTTAGTTATTTCATAGAAAAAATACAGGAATTAAGCTAGGTCTAAACAAGACTATTTACCTTTGTAAAGGCGTGTAACAAGGTCAAGTGAAGTGACTTAAAGTTCAATTGAAATGAGCTGATGTAACTGTTTTCAAAAACCCCAAAATGGCTTAGAATATAGGTTATGAGTTTGAAACAATGAATTTTTTATGATAGACTTTTAGGTAGAGAAAAGGAGTGATTAAATGTTTAAACAAACAAACATGAAGAAAATTTTAGGCGTATTTATCGCCTTAGTCGCAGTGGTAATGCTTGCCTCATGCGGTACAAAACAAAAAGAACTGACGATTGGGGAAGGTGACTGGGATTCCAACCAAGTCCATGACCAAATTGCTAAATATATCATAGAAAACGGGTATGACGTGAAAGTTAATATTGTTTTAGCTGATACAGCACTACTCTTATCGGCATTAAAATCGAACAACGTTGATGTGTCGCTTGAACTTTGGACCGATAACATCCCTTCTTATGACAGTGACTTAGAAGCGGGTCATTATGAAGAGGTTTCAACGAATTTCGCAGATAATAAACAAGGGTTATATATTCCTAAATACCTACAAGAACAATACCCAGACTTAGTGAGTGTTGAGGATTTAAAAAGATATAGTCATTTATTTGATGATCCAAATGGGTCTGGTGATCAAGTGATTTATGGTGGGCCTGAAGGCTGGGCTGCTACAGAGTTTATGTATAAAAAAGTTGAATTATACGGATTAGATGAGTTCTACAATTTTAAAACAATCGATTCAAACGCTATTTTATCGGCTACCTTAAAGGCAGCTTATGATAATGAGTTACCTTGGGTTGGCTATAACTGGGAACCTACTTGGATTATGGGGATTTATGACATGGTTTTATTAGAAGATAGCGCATATAGCGAAGAAGACTATGCCGTCGGTAGAGGCGCGTTTCCAAGCGTTGACGTGACGGTGGTCGTAAGAGATGGGTTTAAGAAAGAATTCCCAGAGCTCTATGATTTCTTTAGTAACTACCAAACTTCAACCGAAATAACCAACAAAGCACTTGCCTATATGCAAGAAAACGACGTTGAAGCATACGATGCGGCGATTTGGTTTTTAGAAACGTATGAAGACCTATGGGGTACTTGGGTACCTGAGGATGTCAAAACAAACGTATTAGATAGTCTTAAATAACAAGATAAAATAGTCAAAATGGATGCCTACGGGCGTCCATTTTAAAAAGAAGGAGGACAACTTATGATACATTTTCCAGAACAACTGGTCTATCAAATTTCAAAATACATTGATCAAGGCGTCGAATTCATCCTAGAAAAGTTTAAATTTCTATTTGATTTCATTAACCTGATTATTTCAGAAACATTCGACACAACCATTTTATTACTTAGGTACGTACCGTGGTGGGTTTACCTACTTATCGTTATTGTACTAGCCATAAAACTTTATTCGATTAAAACAGGGATCACTTTAGGCTTAATGCTGTTTGCGATTGGGATGTTTGGTTTGTGGGACATGATGCTCTACACCTTAGCCATTGTCTTAATGAGTGTGTTTGTTTCATTAATTATCGGTATTCCTGCGGGGATACTGATGGCAAAATCAAACCGAACAGAAAAAATACTAAAACCCATATTAGATGGGATGCAAACCATGCCATCGTTTGTCTATTTGATTCCTGCGGTGATGCTCTTTGGGCTAGGACGTGTGCCTGCGGTTTTCGCAACCACCATCTACGCACTACCACCGCTCATTAGACTGACCTATTTAGGGATTACGAACGTGGATGAAGAAGTCGTTGAAGCAGGGAAGTCTTTTGGGTCTACCCCACTTCAAATGTTATTAAAAATCGAATTTCCACAAGCCTTATCGACCATCATGACGGGTGTGAATCAAACCACAATGATGGCCGTAGCGATGGTCGTTATTTCATCGATGATTGGGGCAGAAGGCATTGGACATGAAGTCTTAATCGCCATTCGTCGTGTCGAGGTCGGAAGAGGGATCCAAGCGGGTCTTGCGATTGTATTTTTAGCAATCATCCTAGATAGACTTCTACAAGGGTTTGTTATGAAGTTAAAAAGAGGTGAAGCGTAATGAGTCATATTAAAATTGAAAATTTATCGATGATTTTTGGTAAAAAGAAAAATCAAGTTGAAGCACTAAGATTAATTGATGAAGGCATCGATATTGCAGAAGTAATGAAACAAACAGACACGACAGTAGCTTTAAAAAACGTTAGTTTTGAAATTAAAGACACTGAATTATTCGTTATTGTTGGACTATCAGGTAGTGGTAAATCCACACTAATTCGCTGTCTAAACCGTTTAAATGAGCCAACAAGAGGTGAAATTTATGTTGGCGATGAAAATATTCTCGCCTACGATAAAGAAAAACTATTAAATTTTAGACGTAATCGTATTTCAATGGTATTCCAGCACTTTGGATTATTAAGCCATCGTTCGATTTTAAGAAACGTTGAATATGGTCTTGAGGTTCAAGGTGTTGATAAAGACACCAGAAAAGACAAAGCGATGACTGCGATTAAAGTCGTTGGACTTGAAGGCAATGAAACCAAATTTCCACACGAATTATCGGGTGGGATGAAACAAAGAGTAGGGATCGCAAGAGCGCTGATAACCGAACCAGACATCTTATTAATGGATGAACCCTATAGCGCACTTGATCCACTCATTAGAAGAGAAATGCAAAACGAATTACTAAACTTAGAGGACTACATTAACCGAACCATCGTCTTTATTACACACGACATGAACGAAGCCTTTAAGATGGGTGATCGAATCGCCTTAATGAAAGATGGTGAAGTCGTTCAAATTGGGACACCACAAGAATTTTTCTCAAACCCTAAAAACGACTACGTGAGAGACTTCATTTCCGATGTGGATAAGACGCAAATCATTAAAGTGCGTTCGGTGATGAACAAAACAACGGTGGTTGCTAAAGACACATCACTTAGAAGTGACGTCTTAGAAACCATGGATCTTTACAAGAAGAACCATTTATTCATCGTTGATGAGAATAATTTATATCAAGGCATTGTGCATCGAAACGACGTTGCACGTTCAAGAAGTACCGAGATTAAAGATTTGATCCAGCCACTTGAGGCTGTTTATCGCAATACCTACATTAAGTCGTTATGGGAACGATTTGATGTGGTTGAAACGGATTTGCCAGTCATCAATAAAGATGGCTATTATAAAGGCTCGATTTCAAAGAATGACATGATCAAAGCCTTAGCTTAACATAAAAGAAACACACAATTTTCCATTTGTGTGTTTCTTTTACTTTATATTATTATCTAAATAGGTTATAATACGTAAAAGGAGTGTTTAATATGAACGTTCTATTTATCTATAACCCGGAATCCGGTAAAGGTAGAATCAATAAAAACATCGAGTTGATCAAAAAAGAATTTATTGATCATGGGTATTTACCAACCATCATTAAAACAAACAAACCAGGGGATGCGAAAGACCTCTCGATCGAATACGGCAAAGGGTACGATTTGCTTATTTGTGCGGGCGGCGATGGGACGTTGAGTGAGGTTGTTAATGGATTGATGACCTTAGAAAAACGGCCAACCGTTGGCTATATCCCAACAGGAACAACCAACGATTTAGCCCACATGCTTGGCTTACCTAGAAAAATCAAAAAAGCCTTAAGAATTATACTAAAAGACGGCGTTAAAGAGAAGATGGATATTTCTGAAATCAACAACACCTATTTCACTTACGCGGCTGCCACAGGTAAGTTTGCCAAAGCGTCCTACGATGTTAAGAAAATCGATAAAGTTCGATTTGGCCATTTAGCCTACGTCGCAAGAGGTATCAAAGACGCGTTTGTTGACTATAAAATGCCAATGAAAATCACTTATGACGGTGGCGTTTTAGAAGACACTTTCGGTTTAATTTTAGTCTTAAATGGGCCAAGAGTCGGTGGGGTTAATCTATTTTTAATTAAAAAGTCAAAACTGAATGATGGCGTAATTGAAGCTAAAGTATTTAGAAGAAGAAAAGGTAGAACGTTATTTACGATACTGTCATTCTTTGGGTTTGGCGGATTTTCAAACAAATACGTCAAAACATTGAAATCGCCATATTATGAAATTCAAGCACCAGCATCGGTTGAATGGAATACCGATGGTGAGAAAACACATCAAGGAACAATCAAGGTTAAGGTGCATCAAGAAGCCTTAGAAATGATTGTCTCAAAACGAGCAAGTAAGCAATTATTCATCAAAAAATAAGAGAGGGACATTGACCTTCTTTTTTTTCAAATAGAATTTAACAGAATTTCATATGAGAATTGTCAAGATTTTTACGTTTTTATGAAGTGATTCTTGATATAATAAGGAAAAGGACGTGAACAAATGAGATGGCTAAGGTTTATCAGACTATTTAGAGAGATATTTAATAAAAAACGATTGCCTGATTTGGATTTCATTCAAAATGAAGGGTTATTAGCGGTTAAAATCGCGCAAACCTTCGCCTTAAGAATTGATTTTTTAAGTGAGGCAACGTGCGTTCATTTATCAAAGTTATACACCAAGACAACCCCCATTTTAAAAGAAGATACGAAAGCACTGATTCAAAGTTACACAAACAAAGACTTCCTAGATCAGTTTGAGTACTTTGATGAAGAGCCGATCGGCAGTGCTTCGGTGGGACAAGTCCACCGAGCACGACTAAAAAATGGAGAGGAAGTCGTGATTAAGTTCATCAAAAAAGACTTCAAGAAGAAATTCGAAAAAGACGTCAGGTCTTTAAGACGTTTTATTTCTTTTATTATTTTCTTCTATCCCAAATTAAAAAAAGTGGCTGACCCACAAGGCATTATTGAACACATTGAAGAATATACCCTTGCTGAGCTTGATTTAAGAAATGAAATCAAACACGCCAAGGTACTAAAAGAGATTTATTTAAAGAATAAGGACGATTTTAGTTTAGACCGTTTAAAGTTTCCAACGCTCTATGAAGCGTTGTCAAATGAACATGTGCTGGTATCAGAGTTCATTGAAGGACCGACCGTTGATTTATTACTTGAGGAAAAGAAGTTGCCGTTTAATGATATTTTAGAGATCTTCCATATCCACGGGTTCTATATCTTTTTAGTAGGGACATTTCATGGAGATCTTCACCCAGGTAATTTAATCATTAAAGATCAAAACTACTACTTTATCGATACGGGTGCGATTTCTAAAGTAGGCACTAAAATTCAAACCGGACTATTTAATTTCATGGCACATTTGGCTTATTACGACTTTGAGGGTTGTGCAAAAAGCTTAAATGAGATGGCAGAAGTCGAAATCCACGGCAAACAATATGAGGCATTTAAAGAAAAACTATTAAAACTCTACGTCGGTTTTGAAGGTACTACCGTCAGCGAAGAATCGTTAACCAAAAAAATGATGGAAACCATCAAGCTTGGGGTTAATTCCGGTATGGAGTTTGAAAAAGGAATGTTTCCAATCATTAAGAGTATGATGTATTTGGATGGGATGGTCTTAAAAGGCGCACCAGATACGGTTTTAATGGTTGAGATGAGACGGTTTATTGAAGAATTCAATGAAGCTAGAAAGAAGGTAAGAAAGTGAAAAAAATTGCGATTATCGGGGCAGGCCCTGGTGGGCTATCCGCTGGGATGGTGTTAGTGACTAAAGGCTATGAAGTGCATGTGTTTGAAAAAGACGATCGAGTCGGTGGTAGAAATCAACGAATGGATGTGTCAGGGTATCAATTTGATTTAGGCCCAACCTTCTTAATGTATTTAGAAATTCTAGAAGATGTTTTTAAGGAAGCCGGTGAGAATTTAAGGGATCACTTAGAACTAATTCAATTAGACGAACTTTATAAACTGCGTTTTAATGACGTCACATTTAATATGAATAAAAACAAAGAAAAAAACTATTTAATGTATGAGGAGTACCAAAAAGGCTTAGGCGATGCTTACGTTAAATGGTATCAAGCACAAGAAAAGAAATTAAAACTAGCGGCACCGATACTTAAAAAACCATTTCCGAATTACACCCACTTTTTTAGAAAAGACGTTTTAAGGATGGCACCATACGTGCACCCGCTTCAATCGGTTTATAAAAACTTGTCTAAGTTTTCAAAGAACGAAGCGTTCATTCATTCATTATCCTTTCAAGCGAAGTATTTGGGGATGGCGTCTTACAAGGCACCATCGTTATTTACAATTCTACCCTTTTTAGAACACGATCTTGGTCTATACCACGTTAAAGGTGGGTTAAACCAAATCAGCGAACAAATGGCTAAAATCATTCAAGCCAAAGGTGGGCATTTGCATCTAAACACACCAGTAGAAGAAATATTAGTCAAAGATCAAAAAGCGTATGGGTTAAGAATCAGTAATGAGACGCATTTATTTGATGAAGTGATCATTAATGCGGATTTTGCTTACGCGATGGATAACTTAGTGAGCCAAGACAATTTAAAGAAATACAAGAAAGAAAAACTTGCAAAGAAAAAATACAGCGTTTCAACGTTCATGCTTTATTTAGGACTAGATACGATATTAGACATTAATCATCATGAGATTATTTTTTCTAAGGATTACGAAAGCTATTTAAAAGGGCTGATGAATGATGAGTTAATTGATGACTTTAGTTTGTATGTGCATAATCCTTCGAAAACAGACCCATCCTATGCTAAGGATGGACACTCAAGTCTTTATGTGTTGATGCCTGTACCAAACGTAGCATCTACAATTGATTTTGAAAACCGAAAAGACGAACTCACACAAAAGGCTATTAAGCTATTAAATCAAACCTATGGCATCAAAATTGAAGATCACATCGTGGCTAAAAAAGTCATTACGCCAAACGATTGGCAAAAAAATCACAACGTTTACCTAGGGGCGGTCTTTAATTTAGCGCATAACTTAGGTCAGATGTTAAACAGAAGACCACAAAACAAATTTGAAGAGATTGATCACGTGTATTTGGTTGGTGGTGGCACACACCCAGGCTCTGGGTTGCCAACGATCTATCAGTCGGCATTAATATTAAAAAACTATCTATAAAGCAAAAGATAGCAACTTGGTTTTGTTTAGGGAGATATGGGGGACATAACGTTTGAGTAAGCACAAGCACTTAAAATTTTATATTTACTTTTTTATTGGCTTGTCAGTGATCATTACGCTATTTTTTACAGGGGTTGCGATTAACTCAGTCCAAAATGAAAAGGTAAAACAACCAGAAATTTATCAGGAAAAGGTCTCTGGATTGGTCGAAAGCTCTCAAACTTCGATCGAAAACTCAATGATGGCATTTGAGATCATCTCAGGATTGATTGAAGAAAAACTCTTGATTTCAAGTCACATTCTAACAGAAATACCATTACCCTATTGATTACGTAAAGATTGATAAGTATTTTATCGACCGTATTCTTTCAACAAAAACCGATCGCTTACTTACAACCGACATTGTATCTATTATTCATAAAATGGGGTACAAAGCAGTGGCAGAAGGTGTTTAAACATTAGAACAAAAGTCATACTTGGATTCTGTTGGTTGTGATCTGATTCAAGGCTATTTAACAATCTAATCAAGAAGTCCCCTTCCTCTATAGGTAGCGGGATGAATTGATTTTTTTGTTTTTTTTTGGAATATTATATATAAAACATGGTATAATATAAATATAATGAACATTCGGTATAATTACGGAAAGAAGGCTATATAATGTTAAAATTAGACACGAATTCACATTCAGTCTTTATGTTGTGGTATCACTTGATTTTAGTCACTAAATATAGACGTGAAGTCTTTACAGATGACATCTCTAATCGTGCTAAAGAGATTTTTGAAAATATAGCTACTAATTATCATATTACCTTAATTGAGTGGAACCACGATTCAGATCATGTTCACGTTTTATTTAGGAGTCACCCAAAAACCGAACTATCCAAATTCATTAATGCCTATAAATCAGCTTCATCTCGATTAATCAAACAAGAGTTTGAATCTGTACGTAACAAGTTATGGCAGTCTTACTTTTGGAGTCAAAGTTTTTGTTTGTTAACTTCGGGTGGTGCACCGATCGATGTGATTAAACAGTATATCGAAAGTCAGGGTGAAAAAGATGAATAAAGCCTTTAAGTTTAGAATCTATCCAACGGACACTCAAAAGACTTTGATTCATATGACCTTAGGCCATAATCGCTTTCTATGGAATAAGATGTTAGAAGACAAACAAAAACATTATGAGTTAACTAAGGGCATGTTATATAACCGTCCTGCTCAGTATAAAGATACGTATCCCTTCTTAAAGGATATTGACTCGTTATCCTTAGCCAATACCCAACTCAATTTAGAAAAAGCCTTTAGAATGTTCTTTAGACGAAAACAAGACCTGCCTAAGTTTCACTCTAAGAAACAAGACTATGGTTATACGACTAATTTCGTTAATAACAATATCGTACTAAAGAAGGGTTATATCAAACTACCTAAACTAGGTGATGTTAAAATCAAACAACACAGAACCATACCTAGTGATATGTCTATAAAGAACGTTACGGTATCTAAAACAAGTACAGGTAAGTATTATGTTTCTATTCTATATGAATACCAAATAGAGATTAAGAAACAAGCAGTCAATCATTCAATAGGTCTAGATTTCTCAATGAATCATTTCTATATAGATGACCAAGGATTCAAGATGGATTATCCTAAAGCCATTCAAACAGACTTTACGACATTAAGAATCCTACAAAGAAGTTTATCTAGAAGAGTCAAAGGGTCTAGTAACTATGATAAGAAGGCATTAGAAATCGCCTTGTTATATGAAAGAATCAAACATAAAAGAGATGACTTCCTACATAAACTATCTAACGCGATAGCCAAGCGTTATGATTTGGTGAGTGTAGAAGGTTTGAATCTGATAGATATGTCTCAAACAAGTCCATATTACGCCAAACAGATATCTAGATTTGGTTGGACTAGATTTGTATCCTTCTTAAAGTACAAGTTAGAAACACAGGGTAAAAGCCTGATGATGATGGATCAGTGGTATCCATCATCTAAGAGATGTAGTTGTTGTGGGGACATCAAAACAGATTTGAAGTTATCTGAGAGAGTCTATTATTGTCCAAATTGTGAGTTACATCTTGATAGAGATCATAACGCAGCGATCAATATCAACAGAGAAGGATTAAGACAATATAAGTTAGCATTTCAGTTATAAAAGGATTCAGAACCGTAGGGACTACGGGGATAGCCTATTGAGTCACTGGTGGGTACATCGGTTTGGATAGGAAGCCCCCACTTCGATTAAGTGGTGGGTAGTTCACTCAGTAAGCCACTGATTTAAGGTGAGGCAATCAACCGAGTAAAACCCTAAGTAGGCAAAGAAAAACAATCAGAGGTTCTTTTTATAGAATCTCTTTTTTGTTATTTTTATGGTATATTTGTTGCTTGTTAAATAATTAATTGATATAATACAAACTAGCAGTCCGACCGGTCGGTCGGTATAGGAGGGTTTATGAGTAAATACAGTGTAAAAAAACCAATCACCGTTTTAATGGGTGTTTTAATTCTAGTGGTGTTAGGGGCGTTTTCTTTAACGAGATTGCCTTTGACACTATTTCCTGATTTAGAACTACCATATGTGGTGACAATTACAGATTATCAAGGGGCAAGTCCTGAGGTCGTTGAAAAAGAAGTCGCCAAAAAAATAGAGGCAAGTGTTGCCACAATTGGTAATTTTAGTGAGATTTCTTCGATGTCAAACGAACATTTTGGGATTTCTATGATTACCTTTAGTGAAGGATCAAACATGGATTCAATTGTGGTTGAAATGAGGGAACTCTTAAACAACATTTCGTTTCCAAGTGGCGTGGGTAGTACGAGAATTCTACGCATCAGTCCAGATATGTTACCGGTTGTTACGTTAACCTTATTTAAAGACTACGAGGCGGATTTAACAGATGATGAGATTTTGATTCTAAACACACAGTGGTTAAATGAAACGGTTCTACAAGAACTACAAAGTATTCCTGGGGTTGCTGATGTCAGTATTACTGGTAATGCCGATGTGGTCTTAGAGATTAACTTAGATCAAACTAAGCTTGCAGCGGTGTCGTTAACACACGATCAGGTCTTACAAACCATTGAAAACCAAAACATTTCTGGTTTGGTTGGGGTTGCGCTTGACAATGGGCAACTTCGCATGCTTTATTTGGGTAATGAAATTGCATCTCTTGATGAGATTAAAGCTTTACCGATTACATTCATCAATAATGAAGTTATCTACTTAGAAGACTTGAGCATTGAGGGTGGGATTAAGTATGTAAATGCGAATACTGATACGTATTCAAAGATTAACTTACAACAAGGCATTCAAGTCTCATTTACCAAACAATCGAATGTGGCAATTACCGATGTGTCAAAAGCCATCTTAGCTAGAATGGATGAGTTAGTAAAAGAAGATTCGAGTGCGCATTATGAAGTGATATTAGACCAAGGTGAGTACATTAACTTATCGATTGGATCTGTTTTACAAAATCTAATCATTGGTGGCTTACTAGCCATTGTGATACTATTTATGTTCTTAAAAGATATTAAACCAACCTTGATTGTTGGTCTAGCGATACCGATTTCTGTAATCACCTCATTTATGTTGATGTATTTTGCTGGGGTGAGTTTGAACTTAATTTCAATGGGTGGTCTTGCACTTGCTATCGGCATGCTTGTGGATAATGCGGTCGTTGTGATTGAAAATATTTACCGTATGATTTCCATTGGTAAGTCAAAAACAGAAGCTGCAATTGAAGGTGCTAAACAAGTAGCAGGTGCGATTACAGCATCAACAATCACGACGGTCGCTGTTTTCTTACCGATTGTCTTTATTGAAGGGATGATTGCAGATATCTTTATGTCGATGGCACTAACCATTGCGTTTAGCTTGGGTGCTTCCTTATTTATTGCGTTAACCGTGGTGCCTTCAATGGCTTCACGCTTATTAAATGATCAAAAACCTCAAAAAGAAGGTAAATGGATCAAAGGGTTAAAACTGGCGTATGAAAAAGCGGTTAGTTTTACCTTAAAAAGAAAAGTACTAACGCTTGTTTCGGTGGTGGTATTACTCGTGTTATCGACCTTCTTAGTTGCAAGAAAAGGATTGATCTTAATTCCTGAGTCTGATGAAGGCGTGGTTTCAATTAGTGTGGTTACCTCCTCAAGCACAAGTTTTAGTGATAAAGCGACTTATACCGATGAATTAACAGAATTACTACTTTCAACGTTTGGAAAAGACATTGAATCTGTGAGTGCATCGATTGGGGCTTCTGGTGGTATGAATCTAATGGCGATGGGCTCAAGTTCGGATATTTCTATTAGTGTGTCCTTAGATGAAAACAGAAGTAAGAATACGAAGACATTAGAAAAAGAAATACGAGCGTTAGTCAGTGAGTTTAAATACGATCACTTAAGTTCATTTAATTTAATTGAATCAACCGTGAGTTCACAAAATAGCACAGGGGCTCTCTTAGGCTCTAGTGGGATTAATATTAAGGTTTCTGGTTATGATTTATATACGCTAGAACAAATCACCAATGATTTAGTTTCTATTTTAAATGATTCAGAAGGCATAACAAAAGCCGATAACGGTATTAGTGTGGGTGAGAATAATGTCAAAGTGACGGTAATCAAAGAAGAAGCAATCAAACACAATTTGACAGTTAAAGATTTTAACCAGAGCATTTCTAATCTGTTTGTTGGTCTTGATGCCCTAGGGGCAAGTAATGAAGCCACTGTGACATTAGATGGCATTATATATGATATCAATCTACCAAACGAGTCACTTCAAGCAGGGATATCTTTAGAAGCGTTTGGCAGTTATCAAGATTTCTTATCAGGTGTTTATGTGTTTGATTCAAGCACACAAGCTTTGATTGATCAATATGTAGCTAATAATGGCAGTATTTATACAATTATGCCTAGTGGTTTTGAAGTAATTGAAGGTCAAGTTGTTCCAATACTACCACTGCGTTTGGTTGTTGATTCAAGTTTAAAAGTTGATGGTGGTATGATTGTAAAAGATACAGATCCGCTAAGTACGCTTGTTTCATTAAGTAGTTTAGGTGTTTCTTTATTTGAGACAACTAATCCAATTGCAGATGTATCATACGTTACAGGATTTAGTGTGATCAATACCGACGGTAGTCAACGATATTTTAATGTGACAGCTCAAATCGAAGAAGGTTATAATGTAACACTTGTTTCTAGCGAGGTAAATCAAAAGATTAATTCGTATTTGAACTCTAATGAGTTTAAGGCTTATGGTATGGGTTATCGTGTAGAAATTGCGGGTGAATCAGAAGAAATTGTGTCTGCAATTAGTGATTTAGGTCTAGCGTTAGTCGTAGCGATATTGCTTGTCTACATGGTGATGGCCATTCAGTTCCAATCCCTAGTTTATCCATTCATCATTCTAATGACGATTCCACTTGCGTTTACCGGTGGGATGATTGGGTTATTTGTCACTGGCGGCTATTTAAGTCTTGTTTCTATGATGGGCTTGATTATCTTAGTTGGTGTGGTAGTCAATAATGGGATTGTTCTTATTGACTATATCAATAAATTAAGAGAAGATGGTATGGGGGTAACTGATGCAATTATTGAAGCCGGGAAAACCAGACTGCGTCCAATTTTCATGACCTCACTTACGACCATTCTTGGTCTTGGTGCGATGGCAATAGGTATTGGTGAAGGCTCAGAGTTACTCCAACCGATGGCAATTACTGCGATTGGTGGCTTACTATACTCAACCATTTTAACCCTACTAGTCATTCCAGTGGTTTACGCGTTATTTAATAGGAAGAATATTAAGAAAGAAGCGATTCAAGATGATTCAAACCAAAGATAAAATCATTGAAGTGGTTGTTAATCACATCAAAGATGGTAGTAATTTATCGGAGCTCTCTTTAAATCAAATTGCAAAAGAAGCAAACATCGGTAAAAGCACGGTATATGAGTATTTTAAAAGTAAAGATGAGATGATATCAAATACCTATCTATATTTATTACAGACGTATGAAGGCATCTTGTTAACCGATTTGATTGAAGGCGATTTTAATGAGCAAATGCGGTTTCAACTGTCTTTAATTCTAAAGGTCATGAGAGATGCCAAACAATTGATGGATGCGATTATGAATCAAAGCATCAAAGAAGTGCCTTTTTTATCAAGAGTGCATGAAGAACGCATTAAAGTCATTCAATCAAACATGACGGATAGGTTTAACCGAATTTTTGAAAAGGGTATTTTGGATAATCAAATCTTAGTACCAAGAAAAGAACATAAGTACGTTGTTCAAGCATTGATTTCAGGGCTTATACTTCAACAAGCAAATAATGACATGAAGATGAATGATGAAGAAGCACTCGAGTTTACGCTAGAACAACTGAAGAAGATATTAAATTAGTAACTTCTAAAATCAACAACTTATAGAGAAAAAAAGATACGAATTGACTAAAAAGTCGGTTCGTATCTTTTTATGATTAATCCCACATTAATTCAATCCCAGCGTGTATACCTGTGTCTTCATAAAGAAGTGTTTTTTTATGATATAGCTTTAAAGTGATGGTCCCAGATAGACCTTCTTTTATGGTGTTGATCATTTGTCCATTTGTTGGGGATATCAACACGGCATCTTTCTCTTTTTTGGCTGTCACCACTAAGGTGTAGCTACCTTTTTTAAGTTTGAATGAAGACGTCATCGAATCTAAGGATTCTATCGTGATTTTTGATCGGTTATAGGTTGAGAATCTGTATTCTTTGTTGTCATAGATGAGGTTAACAATCAATCCCTTGAAGAAGAAAAGTTTGAATGGGATCACTGCGTAAGAAAACATGAAAGACGTTTTCTCGTTTTTAAAATGATTTGACTGAAGCCAGATGTACTTACTAGGAAAGGATTTACCCCAATCTTTTTCAATGTAGGAAACCTCGTCTTTGTAAGTGGTGGTCTCTTGATTGATTGTTAAATGTCCACTAAAAACTGAACGCATAGAGACAATCCCATGATAACATTCCATAAAATTCAAATACGCGAATGGCCCCATGATGTTTGGTTGATAGAAGTTTGTCTTAATCGGGGTGTGTGAGTTTAAATCAAAGGTTGCAGAGATAGTGGTTTGTTCGTCTGTTAAGTGAATTCGAACATAATCTTTTTCGAAATGATTGTGATTAATATCGATTTTAAATTCATCTTTGTTGTAGGTGAAATCACTTAAAGGAAACTTAAAGTAATGTGTTTTTAAAGAGTCTTTTGTGCTGATGAATACTTGAATAAAACAGTGTGGGTCTTTTTTGTTGATTGAAACCCCAGGGATAAATGCAATTGAGCTTTCTTCTTTTTTACTAACAAACTTGAAGTACCAACCTTCAAAGTAATTGTTTTTCTTTTTAGACCCTTGAAAGAGCTCGGGGTGTTTGATGTGCTTTAGTGCCATTAATGATTCTCCTTTTTAGAGCGTATGCGTTATTTTATCAAGGATTAGGAATATGTGCAAGAATGAAACAAACGTGTGCACGACAAAAAGTGCACACGTTTTTCGATTATTTGGTTGTTTGTTTTTTCTTACCAAAGTGAAATAAACCAAGTAGTAAGAAAAATAGTGTAATCAGAAGTGTAATGATAAACACAGGGATTAAACCAAATTGATAGATTAGAGGTACTGAAATTGCAGTCATAATCCCCCCACCTACAAATGGCTCAAACAAGAGTTGTTTATAGCCAAAGGCTTCGAGGGCTTTGGATTTATTTTTGGTATCGACGATTCTAATCAGCATTAAACCAATCGCGGTCATTCCCATGGATTGGCCATAATCCCCAATGCCTCTTTCAAACCAGTATTCAGGTAACATACGTTTAGCTAAAAACATAAAGACCAGTGTGTTCCATAAAATACCTGTGATGCTTAGAATTAAAAATACCTCGATGTTTGATCCAATTACCGTTAATGAAAGCGCAGCGATTGCAGCAACCAACAAGAAATCGAGTGCAAGGCCTTGTAGTCTGACAATCATTTGACGGTTAATGATTTCGGGTTTATCAAATTTGTTAATAAAAAACTGCACGATAACTCCGCCAAGCATAGCAAGTGGAAACAGTGGAATGTATTTAAACATGTAAAAACCTGTTTTTCCCCAAGTGATGTCTTCAATCCAAATGAGGCCTTTTTGCATTAATACACCAAAAACAACGGCCATTGCAATCACACCTAAGTGAAGGGCTAAAGGTTCAATGGATTCAGGCGATACAGTCATAAATGACGTCGGCACACGTTCTTCTTTTGGAATGATGCCGGTGACCTCCGTTACGTCCATATCTTTTTTCTCTTTCAAAAAGGCGGTTTTTTCTTTTCTTACGGCCCAGTTGATCATAAAGACGCCAATCAATACGCCAAAGACGATTCCAACCGTCGCAAGCCCCATGGCGAGTTCAGCACCATCCGGATAGCCAAGTTCAATAAACGTGTCTTTTAAACCAGCGGCTGTACCATGTCCACCTTCAAAGGCGATTTCAATTAACGCACCAGCCATTGGGCTTGCGTTAAAGAAGGGCACAAGTATGAGTAAGGTAACAAGCGTACCAACAACGTATTGACCCCAAGCAAGTGTTTGACCAAAGGCGACTTGAGGACCTGCGGTCTTCCAAATATCTTTAACTTTTGGTAGTTTTTTACCGATGAATAGACTTGCAAAAATGATCGTAATTAATAAACCCGGTAAGGATTTAAATACGGTGAGCATTTCGACCGTTAATAACCCATAAGGGCTTTTATCTAAGAACTTGCCTAAAACCTCTGGTCCAATCATCAGTAGTAAAAAACCAGCGATTACAGAAGAGGGTAGAAAGAACTTAGAAAATATCTTAAAATTGATCCGAATGATTTTAGCAATTAATAAAGCAATCGCTAGTACCAAGATACTTAATCCGATTTGATTTGGTGTCATATTAAAACTCCTTTAAATTTGATATTTACTTTTTACATAATGTAATCTAGCAGGCTTATTTTACCACAAATTGCTAGAAACTGGACACTTTTTATCCCGTTGTTGGCGATAATCTATCCCAAGTTTATGTGTTTTGGATCAATAATCAATGAACAATCAGTCGTTTTAATTTCACTGATTGGTTCTGATTATGTGCTATAATAGAGCTAAAAATAAGCTTATGGGAGAAATAAAATGAATGAGTCAAGATTAACGAGTAAGAAGTGGTTAATTATAGTTTTGTTTGGTTTAATCGGACAGGTGGCATGGACGATTGAAAACATGTATTTGAATGTCTATATTTATAAGACAGTCACCTATGACCCAAAAGCGATTGCCTATATGGTTTCCATTTCAGGTGTTATCGCTACTTTTTCAACCTTAACGATGGGGGCGTTATCCGATAAAATCGGAAAACGCAAAGTCTTTATGAGTTATGGGTATTTGTTTTGGGGCTTATCGATTGTTTTGTTCGCCTTGATAACAAAAGATAACGTCAGCCGTTTGTTTCCGAATGTTGATGTGGTCTTTTTAACCGTATTTTTGATTATTGTGTTAGATTGTCTCATGACTTTCATCGGATCAAGTGCAAACGATGCGGCGTTTAATGCGTGGGTGACGGATAATACAACGTCATCAAACCGGGCAAAAGTCGAAGGGGTATTATCGAGTATGCCTCTGTTTGGTATGCTTTTGGTATTTGGGGGTTTTGATGGATTTACTAAAAATGGCCAGTGGTTTTTGTTTTTCTTAAGCGTTGGCGTGCTCGTCTTTCTTGTGGGTTTTATTGGTCTTTTTATGATTAAGGATGCCCCACTTGAAAAAAAAGAGTCGTCATATCTTAAGGATTTGTTTCATGGGTTTAGAATAACTACGATCAAAGAAAACAAACCAATGTATTTGATTTTTGTTGTGGTCTCTATTTTAGGGATTGCGCAACAAATCTTTTTGCCGTATTTCATCATATATTTTGAGTTTTACATGGGCTTTGGAAATTACGTCATATTACTAGGTGCTGTGCTCATTTTAGCATCGATTCTTAGCATATCTTTTGGAAGAAAGGTCGATAAAAGCGGTAAAAAAGGCTATTTGACATTAAGTGTGGCGATCTATGTTCTTTCGATGTTTGCCTTAGGGTTTTTAGGATTTTACTATCAAAAGAACGACGGCATTAGTTTTCTTTTGACATTGATTTTTGGTGTGTTGATGATGGGCTTTTACTTAGGGGCGATGGTGGTATTAAATAGCCTTTATCGTGATTTAGTTCCTAAGGCCTACGTGGGTGTCTTTAGCGGGATTCGAATGATTTTCTTTATTCTAATCCCCATGGTGATTGGACCATTCATTGGGGCATTTGTGATAAGCCAAGGTAAAGGCACGTTTATCGATGAGTTTGGCGTATTACAATCGATTCCTAACCCTGGTATCTTTATTGCTGGGGCGATTGTAGGGCTTCTTAGTTTTTATCCGATCCATTATGTGAATCAAGCGATTAAAAATCATCAATAGAGATAAAATACAATCATATGTGAGGTTTTTTCATCATAAATGATTGTTTTTTATATGATTTCGTCTTTTTTTCAAAAAAAGAGATATTTTGATTGTTCTAAAGGTATTGTTTTTTCTTTGTTGTGATATAGTGAACTTAGAAAGGGTGTGTGGCAAATGAAACGAAGTTTATTAGCACTGATGGTCCTTTTGATTGGCTTTGGCTTAGCCGCATGCCAACAAACGACCAGTGAAATTGGATTACAAAGCGTTGGGTCAAAAGAAACATTAAAAACACTAGTGACATCTTCAAGAGACGTGTTTAATTATGGGCCTGAGGAAACAACGGATGCCGTTGGTGATCAAAAGGTAGAAGATAGAACCTCAGAAACTAACAGTCAAGTAGAAGGCGTTATTGAGGGTGATGTGGTTAAAGTGGATGAAAACTACATTTATCAAATTGATCAAGATAAGTTGAAAATCACTTCAATTAAAGGATCATTAGAGGTAGTATATAACCAAACATTATCAAGTGATAACACATACACGTATTTAAGTGATCTTTATTTAACCCCTGATTATTTGGTGGTGATAGGTTACACTTACACTTATTTTTACGAAGATAATAAAGAAGATTTTTACTACGTTAGAGGTTCTAATCAAACGACCATTTATGTGTTTGAGTTAGAAACGTTTTCACTCGTAAAAACCTATGAACTCTCAGGGTATTTGAATTTATCTAGACAAATCGATCAAACGCTTGTGGTGATGACTTCTACCTACATTGACCTAGAGCTTGAAGACCCAAGACCGGTGGATGTGATTGATGGTGTGATAAATAGACCTAGTTATGAGGAAATCTACTATCATGAGTCATTAGAAAAACAAGTATTTAATACGATTTACCTCATCGAGTTGGATGAGGTAATCAAAGAAGAACGCTTTGTGTTTTTAGGCAGTTACTATTATGGGGTTAGTTATGTATCGAAAAACGGTATCTATCTAACAAGCTATCGTTATGAGTTTATTGATAGTAGTTATTTAGAAGACCACCGTGTGTTTGCGTTTTTGTTTGAGAATAGTGCGATTGTTTTTGGTGGTTATCAAAGCTTTAAAGGCTATGTGCTCAACCAGTTTTCAATCGATGAGTACGATGGGCACTTAAGGTTACTCTCAACCGAGGGTTTTGGTGATTCAATTGTTAACCATCTTTATATTTATAAGAAGATTTTAGTTGATGGCATAAATCAGCTTGAATTGGTTTCGCACTTAGATGAGGGCATTGGTAAACCAAGAGAACGAATATTTTCGGCACGGTTTAATCAAGACGAACTGACGGTCGTCACCTTTGAACAAACAGATCCATTCTACGTCATTGATTTAAGTGATCAAACAAACCCTGTGGTCGTTGGGCAACTTGAAATACCAGGTTTTTCAACTTATCAACACGTCTATCAAGAAAACGTCGTTTTAGGTATAGGTGTAGAAACCGAAGGGCAAATCCAAGTCGGTTTGAAGCTCTCGATGTATGATGTCTCTAATCAAGATAAGCCAGTTGAAATTGGGTTACCATTGGTACTTAGAAACGATGAATTTGGGTATACCTATGGTGAGGCACTCTACAATCATAAAGCGATTTTATTTGATATTGAAAACGATTATTTTGGTTTTAGTGTTGAGCGATACACTTACGATGATTATCGCTACAACTACATCAATGAATATGTCCTTTTCGGGGTGGATTTAGAAAAAGAAACCCCAATTGAGATTATTAAAACCATAAGTCATCAATCAAATGAATCTAATTCGAATTATCATGTGTCTATCAAACGGGCAGTCTATGTGGGCAATTATTTGTACGTGATTAGTCCTAGTTTCATTACAAAACACGACATTGGCAATCAGTTTAACGAAACGGCTAGCGTTGTTTTTGATTAAACGCTAAGTACTTAAAAAGCATGTCTTTGACTAGACGTGCTTTTTTTCTTGCAGGTATTAGGCTTAAGGCAAAAAGAAGTCAAAAAACAAGCTGATTATTTTGAAATAACTAAGAGATTTCGTGTTACTATAAAATAAGATACCACGAGAAAAAAAGAGTCAAAAGAGAATCAATGTCACCAAATGGTTACTTCAATCGTTTTAATAGTGAAAGGATGGCTTCTTTATGAATGAGACAACAGACTTTAATTTGTTTTATCACAGACACAAACAGACAGTGACTCAAATATGCTATAGCTATACAAAAAATATCTTCGACACGGAGGATTTGGTTCAAGACGTCTTTATTAAGTATTTGGAAAAAAGACCAGTCTTTAAAGACCAGGCACATGAGAAGTACTGGTTGATTCGTGTGGCAATCAACCGCTGTCATGATTTCTACAAAAAGAATCGACCTCAAATTCATGTTGATCAAATTAAAATCAGTGAGGCTATCGCAGATGAGCATGAGGATGAAAATAGCAAACACATGTTTGAACTGATTTGTTTGTTAGAACCGATGTACAAATCGTGTATCATCCTCTATTATTACGAAGATTTATCCGTCAAAGAGATTTCTAAGGTGTTAAAAACAAGTGAATCAACGATTAAAAAAAGACTTGAACGAGCAAGGAGTCAATTAAAAAAGACGTGGGAGGCTAAAACCAATGGACGATAAGATTAGACAATCTAGGAATCAAATTCCAACGCTAGATCATTTGTTTGACAAGCGAATTGAAGCACTTGAACTACAGTATCAGATTAAACCACAACAAAGCCTTTTTAATTATAAAAAAGGACTGATTTTAGTACTGTCTATTTCGGTTATATTACTTGTGATTATACTAAACATCAAACCAAGCATACCTTATCAAACCATCATTAAAGATAACAAACGTTTAATGAATTATGTCTATAACGAATCCATTAAAGATAAAGCGTTTAAACCGGTTGAGATTGATCAAATCTCAGATTTTTCAAAGTACTTCTTATACGATGAAGTCGTTTTAGAAGACAGCTATTATTTCATCGCTTTGGTTGACTTAGGAAGGTTTAGTGAACGCTACAGCTTAAATCAAACCGAAGACGCAGTCGAATTCATTGTTTCTAAGATACGTTTGAAAGAAAAAAATAGCACGAATTGGGTTAAAACGAGCGTACTATTTGTAAAAGTAGGTGATCAAGCGATTGGTCTATTGAGCACGAATGAAAAGGATGAAAACAACCTTTATTTTAGTGACCATCATTATTTATATCAAGAAAAGGTGATCAGTTACATTAAAACAGAGGAACAAACAGTAACCAAACTATCAAATGATTTTACACATTTATATGTGACTAATCTTGTAAACGGTGTAGGTAGTGGAAGTTACAGTCCAATCATTGAAGATTCTTATAGTCTCATTCGAAGTGAGGCAACCATTGACTTTAGTGCACCTGGAAAAAAGATTAAAACGAGCATGGCTTTTTCTGTTGTTGATGTGGTTGAGGCAGTAGGTCATCAAAAACTATATCTTCTTCAAGAAACGTTTGAAAAAGAGGTTGTAGTCTATTTAAACTACAATCAAAAAACGATCATATCTGATTTGATAGATAACATAATCACATATGATCAACTTCAAAAAGGCGATGAAGTGATTGTTTCCTTTGAGACTTTTTATAGTGATTATTTACCACTAAACATTTACCCTGATGAAATAAAGCTTAAAAGAACCATACCAAATGAAGCCTTTATCGTGTTTGAGATAAATGAATTTGACGCCTATGACGTCGTTGGGCTAAAAGAAGGAATGATACCTAAGACGTTAGTCATACCATCAAGTTATTTAGGAAAGCCAGTCACAAGCATTAAGAAAGAGGCGTTTAGTTCTAGTAGATTAATAGATGACATAACATTTGATGCATTAATCATAGAAGAAGGGATTAAAGAGATTAAAGAAAGCGCGTTTGCGGGTATTAATTTAACTAACGATTTGGTGATACCCGTTAGTTTGACACTCATTGAAAAACAAGCGTTCTATTCGATTGATGTGAATGTCAGCTTTCATAAAGCACATAGTAATCTTGTCCTAGAAGAGCATGCATTTAGCCTAAGGAAATTAAGTAAAGACGAGGTAAGGACAATAAGTCTACCAAGTAATTATTTAAGCACGTATCAGACACTATACCGACCAATTGCTGGGTTTGAACTATTAGTCGATCAAAGTGAATATGAAGCGTATCGTGGTTTACTTGATTTAAATCACTATTACCCTTATGAAACTGAATTTTTAACGAGTGAGGGTTATGTGTATGTTTTACTTAATGATGGGCTTGAGTTGGTTTATTACACTGGTGATGAGACAAACCTTAGCATAAAAGAACAAATCAACGGTATCAATGTGACTAGCCTATCATCGAATTTATTTTCAAGAGTGGATGATATGCATCAGTTTACAAAGATTGTGATCCCAAAGACCGTGAGTCAAATGACGCATTTGACCTTAGAACTCAATCAAACACAATTACCAACGTTTGTTTTCTTAAGCCTAACCCCACCTAGAAACCACCAGGCATTAATGACGATTTTACCAATCAATTTGAATGCGTATTTCGTCGTGCCTTTAGACTCGAAAGAAGCATACGATGAGACCTATGGGCTTCTTCAAATCCAAGAAAGAGTCTCCTATTTAACAAAAGAAGCATTAAGCCGTTACGAATAATGAAAAAAAAACACGTCTGTGGCTAGCATACATCAGGGCCTTAGGCGTGTTTTTATTTTTATGATTGATAAAAGCGACTCATTTCTCTAACTTCCTCGTTTGTTAGCTGATGGCCGTTTTGATGAGAAAAGGTCGTTAAGACAAGCGCCTCATCCATCAGTTTGATGAGGTATTGTGTCTCAACTAAGGAAGTCATCGGGTCGTTATTCCCGTAGGTAATTAGGGTTTTAGTTTGCTGTTTGAGTGGTTTTTTATCTTTATAGGTGAGCATTGGGTGTGATAAAATCAGTTGTTCGAATGGTACTTCTTTAAGAAATAGCATAGATAAAAGAAGATTAGCACCATTTGAATACCCAATGGCGGTTGTCTGTTTGATATCAAAACCATAGCGGGTACTCGCTTCTATGATAAAGTCAAGGGCTTCATTTGAACGGTAAGTGACGTCTTCTAAATCAAAGACACCAAAGGCCAACCGGCGAAAGAAGCGGTTCATATGACCTTCTTTGACATTGCCTCTAAGGCTTAGTATGTTGGCGTTTTTATCAATTGTTTTGGCTAGGGGAATTAAATCTTGTTCACTACCGCCTGTGCCGTGAAGCAAAATAAGTGTTTTTTGATTGTTTCCTTTTAGATAGATATGGTTCATTGGTTTAGTTCTCTCTTTCTATGGTTATGGTCGTGCCTAAGGTCGTGTAGTCGTTGCCTGCAAGTCTGCCGATGGGCTTTAATAGGTCTTTATTGATTTTGCCGTCTTTTAGGAGGCCTTCTTCGATATGAAACATGACGACTTCACCTAAGAAGAAATCTGTTTCTATTTGGTTGTCTTTTTCGATCGGTAGGTAGGCATAAAGTTTGATTTCCATGCGTATTTTAGCTTCTTTGATACTTTTGGTTGAAATAAGGCTGGAGTCAATCAAGGTGAGTTTACTGTTTGTTATTTCTGATTTACCATAAGGTAGTGGTTTAGAGGTTTTATTTGCATCTTCAAGGTAGGATTCATCCACAACATGTAAGACAAAACTCTTTTCTCTTAAGATGTTTCTTGCGGTGTCTTTTGGTTCATGGTTTTTTCGTTTGACACTTAAACTGATGATCGCTGGGCTTGATGAGACAATGTTGACATAAGAAAATGGCGCAGCGTTTGTCGTCTTATTCTCATTAAGTGTTGTGATTAATGCCACGGGTCTTGGTAGAATACTACCAATTAATAACTTGTAGATTTCCCTATCCGTTAGGCTTTTTGTGTGCAACTGGGTCATTTAGATTTCCTTAAGACGCGTTTATTAAATGGCAGTAAGACCGCTTCAATTTGATGTCTGTAAGGCTCATACTGTTTGGGTAGTTTTAAGGTCTCACCTAAAGTTTCTAAGGGTTCGTCTATCGTAAAACCAGGGTTTTTGGTTGCGAGTTCAAATAATATTTGGTTGTGATCTCTAAAATAAATGGATTTGAAATAGTTTCTGTCTTTGACTTCGGTTGGAGTATAACCAAGACGCTTTAACTGTGATTGAAACACTTTTTCTTCTTCTAATGAGTCTACACTTAAGGCGATGTGGTGGACAATACCAACCCCCATGGTTGCCTTAAGAGAAGGTTTCTTTCTTAAATCAATCGTGTGATGATGATCGGTTGAACTAAGCCTTACAAAGATATCATCTTCGTTTGTTTGATGATAGAAGAAGGTGTTTACTAACAAATCTTTGGTTTTAGTATAATCTTCTAAACTTAAAACCACACCGCCTACACCAATGATTGAGGATGATTCGTTGATGTCATCAAAGACATAGGATTTAGTGATCTCTTTGTCGCTTTCTTTTAAGTAAAGCGGTAGACCAAAGGGGTCTTTAAACTTGATTAGTTTTTCATTAAACCGAATTTCTTCGGTCACTGTGGTATTAAATGAGGTTAATCTATGTTTCCAAAAATCATAAGCGCCTTTAGGAATTAATAGCCCAATTTCTGAGACTTGAGAATCACCAATGACGCCTGGTTTTGAAAATGCCCAAGGAAAAAACGTCAGCACAGAGCCAGGTGAAGCATTATAGTCACCAAAATAGAAGTGGTAGGTGTTTGGGTCATCAAAATTAACGGTTTGTTTGATAAGTCTTAGCCCTAAAATACCATGATAAAAATCCATGGTGATTTGAGGGTGACCTGAGATGGCTGTGATGTGGTGAAATCCGTAAGTTTGACTATTCATATGTATACTCCAATCCAAAAGTAGTTTGTTACCTTTTGTAAGTTTATTCTACCGAACCTTTCTTTTGGATACAAGTAAAATGCTTCGAATTCGAAATAATAAAGAATTAGAAAGGACATTGATTTGAATTTGTGATAAAATAACGTTAACGATTCAATTATTTAGGAGGGCATATGAAACAACACGAAATCAAAAGCCTACATAACGTGCTTGATGATAAGGGGAGAGTCATCGAAGCGGGGTTTAGTAGGAAAGAAGTGCTACATTACGATAAAAAACAAGTTAAGGCATCAAGGTTTCGCTTAAAGGAATGGGATTATTATTTTGTTGGAAACGAGGCATACGGGCTTGCTATAACGATAGCTGACAACAACTACATGGGCTTGGTAGGCTTTGTCTTTCTTGATTTTAAAAATAAAAAAAAATACGATTATACAAAGATGTTAGTTACTTCAAGAAGGCACTTAAATATGCCAAATGAGGTATTTAAAGGATTAATTAAATACGAAAGTAAAAACTTAAGTCTTTCTTATGAGTATCAGGACCAATTGGTCTTGATTAAAGGACAAACCAAAGGATTTAAAAACCAAGAAGACTGTGTGATCGATTTGGTATTAGAAAGACAAAACCAAGACCACTTAGGCATCGTGATTCCTTTTAAGAAGAAAAAGGCGTTTTATTATAACCACAAGATTAATCATCTCAAGTCAAAAGGTAGGTTCATCAAAGGTAATCAAACTTATGCTTTTGATGACTTTTACGGCGTCTTGGATTTTGGTCGTGGGGTTTGGACATATGATAACACCTGGTACTGGGCAAGTGCTTCAGGCTTAGAGGATGACAAACGCATAGGGTTTAATTTAGGCTACGGGTTTGGAATTACAAAGTCCGCTACCGAAAACATGATTTTTTATGATGGACTAGGCTATAAAATAAATGACGTTACTTTTAAAATAAGTGATGACTATATTAGCCCATGGCAGGTAGTTTCAAGTGATGATTCGCTTTATTTTGATTTTTATCCGATTTACGATAACCACACAAAAACAGATTTTGTTATTTTAGGACAACACGCGCACCAAGTCTTTGGTATATTTAAAGGCTACGTCAGAATTGAAGGTAAGATTGTTCGCGTAAACCATCTCTTCGGGTTTGCGGAAAAGGTAAGAAACAAATGGTAAGAACGGATTTGTATACCCCTTATGATGTGAATGATTTTCCACTAAATGAGTATCCAAGACCGCAACTTAGAAGAGATAGTTATCGCTCACTAAATGGCCTTTGGCATTTTGAGATTAGAAAAGAGAAGTTCATACCAAGTGAGAAAAGAGAAATTCTTGTCCCATTTTCACCAGAGACGAACCGGTCATTAATTCATGAAGAGATACCACAGGGCTACTATCTTTATTATAAAAAAGAAGTGAGTCTTGAAGAATTTGCGAATAAAGAGCACATTTTACTGCACTTTTTAGCGGTTGATCAAGTGTGTGACGTCTACATCAATCAAAAACATGCCTACACACACGAAGGCGGCTTTTTTGCCTTTGAGATTGATATTGCCCCTTATATTAAAGACAATGTTGCCCTAATCGAGGTCTATGTTCTTGATTTAACGGATGACTCGTTTGAGTTAACTGGAAAACAGCGCATTAAGCATGGTGGTATTTGGTATAAAGGGCAATCAGGAATTTATCAACCAGTCTTTTTAGAAGCGGTCCATAAAGATTACATTAAAAATTTAACGATTACACCATCAAGTAGGTTAGATGGTTATCATTTAAAACTAGAGACAGACACCAAAGATAGAATCACAATAGAAACGTATTTTAATGGCAAGTGTGTGCATAGGATAGAAACCCTCAATCACGAGGTGTTTATTCCGCTTGAGGCGCCTAAGTTGTGGTCTCCATCAGAGCCTAACTTATACGAGGTTGTGATCAAAACCACGACCGATGAGGTAAAAACCTACGTCGGAATTCGGTTGTTTGAACGAAAAAAAGACGATCAAGGTTTGATGCGGTTTTATTTGAATCATGAACCTTATTTTTTGAATGGGTTACTCGATCAAGGGTACTATAGCGACACCTATTTAACCAACCCAAGCGATCAAGCACTGATTGATGATATTTTACTTGCCAAGCGCATGGGCTTTAATTTTTTAAGAAAACACATAAAGATTGAGGCTTATCGGTGGTATTATCACTGCGATCGTTTAGGCATGCTTGTGATGCAAGACATGCCAAATTCAACCGAGCGACAAGACATTATCTTCTTTGGCATCTTAGCCATTCTTGGGATTCACCCAAAAGACAGCAGATACAAGCTATTTGGTAGAAAACACCTAGAGGGCAGAAAAAATTACTTAAGAGATTTGAACAGAACCCTAAACCAGCTAAAAAACGTCACCTCAATCTTTACTTGGGTTCCTTTTAATGAGGCATGGGGGCAGTTTGATTCAAAAAAGGCCGTTGAAATCATAAAAAGGGTCGATCAAACAAGGTTGATTGATCACGCCTCAGGCTGGAGTGATCAAGGCATTAGTGATTATTATTCAAGACACATCTATTTCACGCCAATTTGGTTTAGAAAATCTAAGGCAAAAAAACGCATCGCTTCGTTAAGTGAGTTTGGTGGGTATAGTTTGAAAATCAACAATCACATCTACCAAGAAGACGTCGTCTTTGGCTATAAAGTATTTAAAGACAAAGACGCCTTAATGAAGGCGCTTGAGAAACTCTATTTAAAGAAAGTCGCAAGCAAGATTAAAAAAGGTCTCTCAGTTCTTGTCTATACGCAGTTATCGGATGTGTTTGATGAAGTCAATGGGTTAATTACATTTGACCGCCGTGTCATTAAGGTCGATGAAGAAAAAATCAACGAAATCAACGCGCATCTTTATGACGTATTTATGGAGGCGACAAGAAAAAAAACATAAAAAACATCTTTTTTCACTTTTTACTGTCAAAAGGGCTTCGCTTGATTGTTATATAAGCGAGCAGAAAGAAGAGGGGGGAATTATTATGTTTAAAAAATTATTGGTTGGGGTTTTAAGTGTGATGTCAATGGTGACACTTGCTTCATGTGCACAAGAAGAAGCCAGTGTCGTTCAAAGTGTTTCCTTATCAAGTAAGGAATCGATGTCATTTTCAACCTACCTAGGGACAAGCTTTCTAGCAGCAGGTACAAATCAAACGGTTTCGACCAAAGAAGTAAGACTAAGAAGTTTCACACAAAGTGACACACTAACCTTAGAAAGTGAACTAGACGAAGTTAACGAGTACTTTGATAAGCTTAAAGTGTTTATGGATCAAGGCGTCGATAACGTGCTTAACGTCAGTGAAGTACCATCAACTAGAGAAGGTTATGATTTTGAAGTGACTTACAACATCGATGGTTTAACTTACACGATCTATTATTCAATGGTGACTGAAGAAGTCTTACCAGAAGAAGCAGTCACAACCGACGAAACGGATCCTGTTGTTGAAGAAAACGATGATGACGCTCTTGTTGAAGAAGACGATGACGATGACATTGATGAAATCGATGACGACGCAGTTGTCGAAGAAGACGATGACGATGACATTGATGAAATCGATGACGAACAATTTTTTGAAATCAATGGATTAATTGTGATTGATGGCGTCGAATTTATTCTTGAAGGCGCAAGAGAAATCGAAGATGACGAAGTTAAAACTTGGTTTAAGACACAAGACTTTAACCGTAGTGGCGATTACGTTCATGTGATTTCAAAGGTCGAAGACGATGAACAAAAATTTGATATTCGCACAAGCGTCAATGGCGTTGAAACCAGAACAAGAATTAAATTTGAACAAGATGACGAAGAAACCGAAGTCGATTTAAGAGTCGAAAATGGTGAAACAGAATCTCGTTACAAATTCAAAAAAGAGACTGAAGACGGTGTGACTTTCTACAAATTCCAATACGAAATTGGTAACGTCAAAGGTCAAGTTAAAGTATTTGAAACAACCGATGAACTCGGTAACGTCACTTATACTTACAAAGTCCAAGAAAACGGCAAACAAAAGGACATCGAACGTGGTGGCAGACATCATGAACACGACGATCATGAAGACAAAGGCAATCGTCCTTAATGATCAATAACACCCTTTTGAGATAATTAAATCATAGAAAACACCAAAGCAACCCGCCGCTTTGGTGTTTTTTCTACGGTACTTTATGATTTTAAGGATTTTGTCACAAGGTCTAATTACGGTTGTATATAGAACGTGTAATAATGAGTATTTCTTATAATCGAAAAAGTTGAATAAACAAAGGAGTAAATTTGAAATCAATAACCTTAAATAGCGAAAATCCAATAACAAGGCTTAAAAATCGTTCTTTATCGTGTTATAATATTAAAGTAAATAAAAACGTTTTACAAAAATCAATTAGAAATTAGGAATTATATGACAAATAAGATTGAAATTTACACCGATGGTGCTTGTAGTAACAACCAAGAGGTTGAAAAATCCATTGGGGGATGGGCGTATTACCTATCCTACAAAGGCCATGTAAAAAAAGGGTCTGGCAGAGTCGTTAAAACAACGAACAATCGAATGGAGATACTAGCGATTATTAACGCCTTAAAACAAATGAAACGATATGACATTAAGACACTTGTTTATACCGATAGTCAGTATGTTATTGGGACCGTAACGCTTGGGTGGAAGAAAAATAAAAACGAGGATTTATGGGAAGAGCTATTTAATGAAATCTCAAAATTCAAAGACATCGAATTTATGAAAGTCAAAGGACACGCAAATGACAAACTAAATAACTTAGTTGATGAAATGGCGGTTAAAGAAACCAAGGAGGTATAACATGAACGATTTAAATCAGTTTTCTGAGATTGGCCTGGATGTTTTAGGCATCACCTTAGTAGTAACAATTCTTGTTTTTCTAATCATTAGAGAACTTGTTATGTGGTACTGGAAAATCAATAAACGAATCAAAAAACAAGAAAGACAAATTGAACTACTTGAAGAAATTCTAAGAGAAATTAAGAAGAAGTAATAGTGCAAGAATAGGTATTCAGAGGAACTATAAATCGCGTATAATACTTTTTTTAAAAATAATTATGATTATGGAAGTATATTAAATATAAAAGATAAGACAAGGAGTAATGTTATGGGGTTGTTTGAAAAGATTTTCGGCTATGATGATATAAAAAAGGTCCTACATTTTTAAAGGAGTTTAATAAAGAGGACAATAACTATTTAAAAGCACTATTGGAGTTGAAGGGTGTTGCTGCATCCGAGGATACAGAAAAAATTGATAAAGAAATTATGTTTATTAAAGCGGGACTACATGGTGAGAGTAACGTCTATTATGAATTAAAAAATGCAAGACTTCCATTTATATGTTTGCATGATATTCGATTAAATTATAATGACTTAGTTGCTCAGTTTGATTTTATAATTATCGCATCTAACTTTATTTTAGTAATTGAAACAAAAAATTTGTATGGAGAAATAGTGATCGACAACGAAGGGAATTTTAGTCGAAAAAGTAACTATGGACAATCCAAATATACTGAGGGTATCTATAGTCCAATCGTTCAAAATCGTAAACACTTGGAGCTTTTAAATGAATTTCTTAGGAATAATAAGCTCATTAGGAGATGTCCGTTGTATTCACTTGTTGTAGTTGCTAATGAAAAAACACTTGTTGATAAAGATAAAGCACCAAAAGATATAAAGGACAATATTATTAAACACGATAGACTTATTGAATATTTGAATAAATTAGATAAGAACAATACAACTATACGAATGAAACATTCATATATGAAAGAGATTGCAGATGTGATAGTAGAAAATCACGAACCACTTAATTGTGATTTTGTTGCTAAGAAGTTCGGTATCGAGATGACTAAAAAAACGAATTTAGTTGAGGAGGAAGAACAAAAGTATAGCATAGAATCTAACATTTTTAACCCTCCGATTACCGAATCAAATGATAATCTAAAAGATACAGATAAAACTTTACATAATGAAGTAAAATTAATTTCTGAAACGATTGCTGATGATTCTGCTGATGTTGATATGGCTGAAGCTAGTAGCGAGTCTGGCAGCAAAATAGAAAGGACACTAAAGTATTACAGATTTAACAAGGCAAGAAGTTTGAAGATTAAACCGTATTTCATATTCAATAATAATGAACTTTTAGATTTAATTAACAAACTTCCAAGAACCAAAGAAGAATTCTTATCTATTTCTGGATTTGGTGAAAAAAAGTATGAACTATATGGTGTAGAAATTATTGAAATTATAAATGGTAAGTTAGTAGAACTTGAAGAAAAGTTAAATAAATATCGATTGGATAAATCTCGAGAATTGAATGTCAAAGCATATGTAATTTTTAATAATCAGCAAAGGACATCGATAATGAAATCATTGTGTAAAAACAAAGAAGAATTAAAAAAGACTGATATTTTGTCAGTATATCAGTTTGATAAATACGGGAATGATATTGCAAATGTAATAATTGATGTAATGTATTCAAGGTAAGGAGACAAATTAATGAAAGGTTTTGTATATGTATTAACAAACCACTCGCTTTCTTGTTAGTTTGATTTTAACATGTCTATTCTAATTCTGTCTAACTTATTGTAGCCTATCCAAGCTGGAAAAGTAATAGGATGCAGATTATGTCCAAAAATTGTATAATGAATATATAAATAATAAGAAATAGGTGATCCAATGAGAATAAAAGACTACTTTACACCAAAGTCGTTAGTTTATACTGGCGCACATGACAACGTAAAAACAACCATCAAACACTATTTTTATGACAACGAGTTGAGGGTAACCGATACATTTAAGAAGAACGGTGAAAAGTCATACATCCAAGTGATTGGGTTGAGTGATGTCAACGTGATTGAAGGTTTAAGAGAAATATATCCGATCGATAGTTTGACATTAGAAGACGTATTTAATGTGCATCAACGTGTCAAAATTGAAGATAAAGGCGATTATATCTTTTCGGTCTTTCACATTGTTTATATTAAGGATAATGAAGCATTTGAAGACTATTTGAGTCTTTTAATGTTCGAAAACACCTTGATCAGCTTTCATGAAAAAGAACCACTTTATTTAGATGCGCTCTACCCGTTATTAGAAAACTATAAAGAAATCAAAGAAAAAGGTGTTGATTATTTATACTACCATATCTTAGATATCATTACAGACCATCACTTAGACGTTGCTGATGAATCAATGCGATTTCTAGATGAGTTTGAGGCGGATATTTTGGACTCTAAGCGTGTGAATCAAGAAGATTTCTATCAAATTAGAAAGTCTTTATTAAGAATTAAAGGTATTACTAGTCCAGTGCATCCACAACTTGAAAAAGCGTTAATGAATCAAAAGTTGTTCAAGAAAGATTCAGAAGCGTACTTTGAGGACCTAAAAGACCACTTTAAACGTTTAGATGATAACATTCAAGAACAAAGAGAGTTAACTAGACATCTACTCGATTTACACATGAATAATCAGTCAAATCAGATGAATCAGATCATGAAAACACTCACATTGTTTTCTGCGATCTTCATTCCATTATCGTTTTTAACCGGATTCTTTGGTATGAATTTTAGGTATTTTGATGTGTTGGAATACAAGCACTCGTTGATGATTTTCATCTTACTCTGTGTGTTATTGACACTTGGTATGCTATACTTCTTTAAAAGATTGAAATATTTTAAATGACAACACAAGAAAAAAAAGACATCTCAATTAACTTGAAATGTCTTTTTCTTTTATTTAAGCGATAAAATCGATACGAGACTATACTGGTTTCATATTTAGAAAGTATAATTTAAGTCATGAATACATTTTATTCAAAGGATGTTAGAGGGATTTTATTATAAAAAAACACACCGGTTGAATTTGGTGTGTTTAGTCAATCCAATGAACGGACCAGTTAGCTACTTCGTCCATGATTGGTTTTAAGGCGTATCCTTTTTTTGTCAGTGCGTATTCAATACGCACAGGCGTTTCAGGATAGACAAAACGAGAGACTATTCCTAAGGATTCTAATTCTTTCAATCGTTCAGATAAAACCTTACCGCTAATCTTTACTTCAGATTCAAGGACGTTGAATCTTTTAGCACCATCGAGTAATTGATTAATAATTAGTCCGGTCCATCTTTTTCCAAGTAATTTAAATGCTTCTTCAAATCGACTGCATATTTCTGTTGCCATAATATCACCATCATTATTATATACGAAAACATTTCAAAAGCAAATCACTTTACTTCATTAGGTTACTAGAATATAATAGGTTACAGAAAGTAAGTTACATATAAAGGAGAACAATGATATGAGTAAAGATTTAAAAATTGGTATTATTTTAGGTAGCACAAGAGAAGGTAGAGTCAGTCCTTTTGTCGGAGAATGGGTAAAAGGATTAACTGAATCGTTTGGACAAGCATCATATGAGGTTGTGGATGTTAAATCATTTAATTTACCACTTCTTGGTGAATCGGCTGACATGAGTGGCATTATGGCTTGGAATGAAAAGTTAGCTTCACTTGATGGGTTTATCTTTGTTGTGAGCGAATATAATCACTCAATTGCGGCGTCTTTAAAGAATGCCTTAGATTTAGCTAGGGACCCTTGGGCAAACAAGGCAGCAGGTATTGTATCGTATGGATCTGTTGGGGGGGCACGCGCGGCTGAACACTTAAGAGGTATCTTAGGTGAATTACAAGTGGCTGACGTGCGTTCACACGTGACGTTGTCATTATTTGATGATTTCACACCAGAAGGTTTCAAACCAAGAGCGGTTCATGAAGCGGCGGTTAAGGACCAAGTGACTCAACTTGAAAACTGGGCAAAAGCGTTAAAAACAATTCGATAAGTAGATAAAGGACGTTTATTCTTTGAATAATTTAGAAACATTCAAGGATTTAACGTCCTTTTTCTTTTTTTTGTATTTCAAATTAAAGATATCGATGTTAATATATTACTATAAATGATAAATAATAACGTTGTTAGAGGGGTTTTTCGTTGATATACTGTAAGTGTAAAACGCTTTCAGGAGGAGGAATTAAAAATGAAGCGAATCTTTGTTTTAATGTTAGTTTTAGTCAGTGGTCTATTGATGGTTGGCTGTGAAGAGTCAAATGGTACCACATTACGCACAGTTAGTATGTTTGGGGGAACCGATCCAAATACGGATGCCTACCAAGCGTTAATTAAAGAGTTTGAGAATGAATCTGGTTGGACGGTCGATGATAGTTCAAATTCATCGAACGAAGACTGGAAAGCATCGGTCATTGCAGACTTTAAGAGTGGCAATGAACCAGACGTACTTCAATTCTTTACAGGCGCAACTGCAGATCCGATTGTTTCAACAGGTAAGGTTGTTAGTATTGCAGACATCAGAAAAGAATACCCTGATTACGCTAAGAACATTTCACCAGCAACGATGGGCACACACAGTGTTCCTACGACTGGGTTTGTTGAAGGCTTATACGTTAACACAACGTTCTTTACAACAACCGAACTACAAGCTTATTTAGCTAAGGATAACTGGACTTGGGATGAGTTCTTAGATATCAATCAAAAATTAATTGCTGCTAACGCTGAGGTGGATGGCTTTAACCCAATTGCGTTTAGTGCAACTGAACCACACTACTGGATTGAACATATCCTACTTGGTTCACTAGGAATTGATTTTGCGAAAAACATGCCTAAAGCTGCTGATATTACAGCAAATCATGCATGGACTAAAGCGTTGTTATTATTAAATCAACTTGACCCATACATGTCTCAAGAAGAAACGGCTGATGCGATGAAATCAAATTTCCACGCAACAGGTAAATCAGCAATGTACTTGGATGGCTCTTGGTATGCTGGTAATATCGCTAAGGAAGATCAAGCTGGTCATTTAGCTGACGTTGATAATGTTAAGGTTTTCCCATTCCCATCCATTCCTGAATCACTTGGTGGTACTGGAGAACACTATTTACAAGCTGGATTTACAACTGGTTTCTATATTAGTAAAAAAGCATGGGATAATGAAGAAAAACGTGAGATGGCAATTAAGTTCATTGAAACGATGACCTCAACTGCAGCGTTAACTGAGTTTGCTAAAGTCGGTGGTGTGCCTGCAGATAACAACGTTGTTATCGCCACTCAAACGAACTTACAAAAACAATTAAATGCACTACCTGCGAAGGTCGATGGAACTGTAATGCCTTTATCAGATTTAAGTAAGGCTGGGACATTTGCTAAGTTAGTTGAATACGCAGATAGCTTTGTTAAAGGTAATAGCGAAGCGGCTGTTACAGGAATTAAAGCTTATTTAAACGAACAAGTTTAAGAATTCTAAAAAGGTTAGGTGCCAATGAACTTGGCACCTAATTTTAAATAAAAGGAGTGGGTATTGATGTATAAGAGTAAGGTGATTCCCTATTTGTTTATCTTACCGATGTTATTGTTTCTAGGATTGTTTCTAATCTATCCTTTTACCGTAAACATCTATAATAGTTTATTTAAGTTTCAGCACAGTCTAGATCCAAATCCAGTGTTTTATGGGTTAAAGAACTACGTGGAATTGTTTAAAGATCCAACGTTTAAAGCGTCGTTTGTTAATACCATTTCACTTGTGTTGTTGGTTATTGTGTTTCAAACAGGGATTGCATTGATACTTAGTCTTTTGGTTCATCGTATCAAGGTATTTCAAACGTTTTATAAAGTGTCGTTTTTTATGCCAATCATCATTTCGGCAACGGCACTTGGTTTGATGTTTAATATGTTTTATCGTAAAGATGGTGGGATGTTTGTTCAACTCTTAGAGTTAGTTAATATTGAGGGGTTTGTGTTTCTTGATTATGAGAAGACCTCTAAGGCATTTATATTCTTGTCTCTACCAGTCATTTGGCAATACATTGGTTTTTATTTTGTGATCTTTTTAACTGGACTTTCGACGATTTCAGATGAGTTATTAGAAGCGGCTGATATTGATGGCGCAAGTTCATTAACGAAGGTCTTTCGTATTCAAATACCACTACTTAGAAATATCACAAGAATTGTCTTAGTGCTTGCGATTACGGGGTCATTAAAAGTGTTTGATTTGCCCTACATTATGAATCCAACCGGAAGACCAAATGGGACACTTCATTTTCTTGGTACCTACATGTATCAAAAGAGCAATGCGGCAAACATTGGTTCAGCTGCGGCGTTTGCGGTAATGCTCGTTGTTATTGGGTTTTTGATGTCTTCAATTAGCAATTTGGTGTTTCGACCAAATCAGGACTTGTAGGTGGGTATATGAAAAAGAATAAGATAAGTACAATTTTGATTTATGTGGTCTTAAGCCTATGGGCACTATCGACGATCTATCCGTTTGTGTGGGTCGTTGTTAATGCGTTTAAACCGTCAAATGCGATTATTTCAGACGCGTTTAGTTTGCCAATCAGTAATTTTACATTTGATAACTTTAAAAATGCAATTTATGGGGAATACAACATCCTAAGGGCGTATGTAAACTCATTGATTATATCGAGTTCTGTGGTGATCTTAGTATCGCTATTTGCAGGGCTTGCGTCGTTTGCACTTGCGAGATACGACTTTAGGTTTAAGAATATGGTTTATGGGTTAGTTATCATCTGCATGATGTTTCCAATCTTTTCAATCATTTTTCCTCTTTATGATTTATTAATTAAGTTTAATTTAGGTGGGAAGCATCTTGGGGTGATTTTACCTCAAACTGCTGGTAACGTTGGGTTTGCTGTCATTATCTTGACGGGCTTTATCAAACAGTTACCACTAGAAGTCGAAGAAAGTGCGTACATCGATGGGGCTAATTTGCCTCAAGTATTGATTTATTTGATACTACCGATGGCAAAAAGCGCATTTGCGACAACGGCAATCTTTGTCTTTTTATGGAGCTATAATGATTTGTTTTTACAAATGTTGGTGCTTAAACGTAAATCGGTTATGCCGATTAGTGCTATTCTAAGAGAAATCAGTTCGAAGTATGGGACGGATTTTGGTTTGATGGCTGCTTCGGTTGCCTTAATCAGTGTGCCAATATTAATCGTCTATTTCATACTTCAAAAGCACATCATTAAAGGCTTAACGGCCGGTGCAATTAAGGGGTGAGTTTGATGAAAGAGTTAACGATAGAACAAAAAGTTGGCCAGTTGATGTTAATTGGCTGGCAAAGTAAAGACGTCGATGAAATGGTGGAACTCATCAGAAAGTACCACTTTGGTAATGTGATCCTTTTTACAAGAAATATCGGAACGAAAGAAGAATTAAAACAAATGTGTGATAAGATTCAAGAAGCATCGCTTTTATATAATGGCGTAAAAGCGTTTATCGCAATTGACCAAGAGGGTGGGTCAATTAGACGAATCTATGATGAATCTTTCACCGATGTGCCTGGACACATGGCGATTGGTGCTGCAAGCTTTCATAATAAAGAGGCAGCTTATGAAATTGGCTCAATCTTAGGTCAAGAATTAAAATCTTGTGGGGTTAATTTTGATTTAGCGCCTGTCGTAGATATAAACACAAATCCGTATAATCCAGTCATCGCAAACCGTGCGTTTTCAGATGACCCGGAAACGGTCAAAGGCTTAGCAAAAGATTTTTCAAGAGGTTTGCAAAAAAGCGGGGTATTGTCTTGTTATAAACATTTTATTGGTCATGGGAACGTGGAGGTCGATTCGCATCTGGACTTACCACACTTAAACACATCCTTAGAGGATTTAAGAAAAACAGAGTTGGTACCTTACATGGATTCATTCATATCAGATTCAATCATGACGGCACATATTTTATATAAACAAATCGATGACCGTTTTCCGGCATCCATTTCTTCTAAAATCATTAAAGGGTTATTAAGAGACGAACTGAACTACAACGGTTTAGTCTTAACAGACTGTTTTGAGATGGACGCGATTTCTAGAGCATTTTCTCTGTCAGAGGCCTCAGTGTTTGCGATAAACGCGGGTGCGGACATGGTAATGATGAGTCATTCATTTGGTAAACAATTGACTGCGAGAAATGGTATACTGAATGCGGTAAAAACAAAAGAAATCAAAATGGAGACGATTGATAAGGCGGTCAATCGTATCTTGAGCTTAAAAGAAAAATATACCAAGGAATCACAAGTAGTTGTCGATCTAGTAAAAAATCAGGAAACGGCTAAAAAAGTGAGTTTAGAAAGTGTGACAATCACACACGGTAAACCGTTTCAAATCAACGATCAATGCGTATGTATTGGCGTGACTAATTACTTACATAGCGTTGCTGAGGATGCGAATGTTGAAAAGCTCGATATTGCAAAATTAATCGGTAATCATTATGGGATCGAATACCTAAGCATTGACAATAAAAACTTTAATGTCAATGACATCATTGCGTTTGTCAAAAATCAAAAAGTGGTTTTATGTTTGGCGGACTCACATTTAACACTTGTACAACGCGTGCTCTATTCGAACTTGATTGCCAATGGCAATGAAGTGATGTTAATCTCACTAAGGACGCCTTATGATTTGTTAGGTCAAAGCTTACCAGTGTGTCATATTTGTTTATACGAGTATACCAAACAATCACTTGACTCACTAAAACAGGTCTTAGACGGTAGAAAAACCGTTGGTAAATTGCCTGTTAAAATCAAAGAAAGACAGGATGACAGACAAATCTACAAACACAAAAGTCATTTGATTAGGCAAGCACTGATGTATGTAGAAGAAAACTATCAACGTGAAATCACTTTGTCGATATTGGCTGAACATTTGTTAATTTCAACTGTGCATTTATCACGGGTATTTAAAAAAGAAACTGGCGTGAACTTTATTTCATACTTAACGAACTTTAGAATCGAAAAGGCAAAGTCATTTTTAATTACCTCACAACTACGTGTGTATGAGATTGCCAATTTGTGTGGATTTTCAGATGTGAACTATTTTTCAAAGGTATTTTATAAGGTCGTTGGGATAAACCCAATTGATTACAGAAACAATTACGACTATTACGATTAGAAAGACAAGTTTTCTTGTTTTTCTTTTTTTTAAGCGTATTAATTGATAGAAAGCCCTTTTTTTCATATCATAAAGATAGATTAAAAAAGGAGTACTTAAATCAATGAATGATTATTATGTAATATTGTATTACCACTACCACAAAATTGATGATTTAGAATTATATCGAGACACACACCGTGCGTTTTTAGAAGGTAAGGGCTTATTGGGCCGTATCTATGTCGCTAAAGAAGGCATCAATGGCACGGTATCAGGAAAAAAAGAAGACGTTTTAGCCTACATGGACTATATCAAAGAAGACGAACGTTTCAAAGACACGGTCTTTAAAGTCGACGAAGCAAACGGTCATGCGTTTAACAAACTCATTGTGCGTATCAAAAAAGAGTTGGTCAATTTAAGTCTTGAAGAAGACGTTAACCCATTAAAACTAACCGGAAGGTACGTTGAACCAAAAGATTTCTTTCAAGAAATGCAAGATGAGAACACCTTGGTGATAGATGCAAGAAATGACTACGAGCACGAGGTTGGTCACTTTAGAAACTCAATTAAACCAGACATCAGAAACTTTAGAGACTTGCCACGTTGGATCAAAGAGAATAAAGAATTACTCGAAGGCAAAAAACTCTTGACTTACTGCACTGGTGGGATTCGCTGTGAAAAACTATCTGGCTGGTTAAAAGCCGAGGGCTACAGTGACGTTGGGCAATTAAAAGGTGGTATCATCACGTATGGTAAGGATGAAGTTGCTAAAGGTCAATTATGGGATGGTAAGTGCTACGTATTTGATAACCGCTTAAATGTGCCAATTAACCGTGTTGAAGAAGTTGTGGTTGGTAGGGACTATTTTGATAACACGCCTTGCGAAAGACAATTAAATTGTGCAAACCCTGAGTGCAATAAACAAATACTCGCAAGTGAAGAAAACGAACATAAATACCTAGGCGGTTGTAGCAGTGATTGCCGCACGCATAAAAGAAATCGCTACGTGATTAAGCATCAGTTGTCAATCGAACAAGTAGAAGAACGACTTAGTCAACTAAAGTAAATCGAATGCTAAGAAGTCATTAATTTTAATGGCTTTTTTTCTTGCTTATTTTTAAGCGTTCTAACCAAGTGTGTCGATCAGGTTAGAATCATAAACCACAACTAATCAAATAAAAACAACTTAAAAAATGAAAATACGAAGTAAAACTAGAAAAAAAGATTAGAATGACCGGTTATATCAAATAATACAAATGAGAAGTTCAATTGAAATTTGTTCAATAATTGATCGAATAATGACTAAAATAACAAGGGTTAAGGAAAAAGCTTAAATGTGAACACTTTGTAATTATTTCATAATTTGAAATTCAAAGATAAATGGGTATTGTGTTTTCTTCTAATATGCGGATAAAATGAAACACTCTTGAAATGTAATTATGAATCTAATTGTACCGATGAAAAACAATCGTTTGATGGACCATATCTTATGAATCGCACAAATGACTAGTCACCTTTAAATGAAATGAAGAAAAGGGTTAACAAGCAATTTCGTCATAGACTGAAGATTTATAAATATCAATCGATTGAAAAAATCACCAAATATCGACCAATTTTTGTGTAGTCGTGAATAGAATATTACCAAGCTAAAACCCTCAGTTAACGAGTTTTACTAATTTTTAGAACACTAGATACAATCATATTTTGTTTCATAATAAGTAAAGAAAAATGAGACAGCTTCAAAGAGTCAATTTTTAATTTCATTAACAATCAATGTGATTAGGCTTAACCGATATTAATAAGTCATCTAAATAATTAGGCGAATCATCTTTTGTCGTGTTGATATTAACATGTCTCTTTTACCGTGCGCTAGAATATAGAGTAAATTACAAGAAATGTTGTAGGTATATGGTATCGAATATGAATTGGTATTGAGTAGAAGATTATTATTAAAGTATGTGTTTTTCTTCATTTTTACATAATTCAACTTACTAAGGTTTATGAAAGTGAAATCACTAAAAATATAAAGTGACATTTCAAAATACGATTATTTTGTTTATAATACATTTTTTATTATATTAACTTATTAATTTTATTGTCATTCTATGACATGACTTAATGAAGCGATTTTACGTTAAATATATATATATTTCGTCTTTTTTTCAAAAAAATGATGACATAAAAGCGTTTTAGTGTTATCATTTAGATAAGTAAGACGTTATTTAAATAGGAGAATTGCCAAATGAGTAAAAACTTCATGAAATTATTAAAGGGTTTTGTTGGGCTTATTATCACGCTATCTTTCGTGGCGTTTTTCGTTGCCCAAACGAGTAAATCATCTGAGGTAATTGAAGTCAAACGACGCAGCCCTCAGTATGCGACCGTTTTTTTAAGTGAGGCGGGGACATTTGATAACCCATACGTGATTGGATCGAAAGCAGATATGGATCAGCTTTCTTTACTTGTTTCTCAGGGTAACACATTTGCTGGCAAGTATTTTACCGTGGATGCGACGTTATCCGAAATTTATTTAGGCGACTTTATTTCAATCGGTTCAAACACCAAACCATTTGATGGTTATTTTGATGGTTATGGTGTTAATTTCATTTTAGACCAAACAAAAGAAGCGCTTGATTATCAAGGGCTTTTTGGCTATTTAAGGACAGGCATTTTAGAGAACTTTTCTGTTTCAGGAACGGTTAAAGGCAGAAATTACGTTGGTGGTGTTCTTGGGTATTTGGCCTCAGGACAGGTAAGAAACGTCTACAACACGGCAAGAATTGATTCAACTGGGTCTCATGCTGGTGGGATTATTGGTCTTTTAGAGCGTGGGACGTTAACCTCTGCTTACAACCGAGGTGAAGTAACTGCGGTTGCTAATGCTGGTGGGGTCGTTGGGTATTCTTATTTAGGGATAAGAACGGACTATTCAACTTACAGAAACAATTCAATCACACACGTTTACTCTAGTGGGCTTGTCTCGGCAAACTCTAATGCCGGTGGGGTCATTGGTTATGATAACCCAACGGTCTACAGTGGTGGCAATAACCCAAGAAATAACATCTACTATGACGTGACTGTCATAGCAAACTATAAACAACCAAAAACACTTAAACCCTCAACCACGCAAAGTGGGCAAGGTGTTAATAGTGGCGTTATGTTTACGGGTATGTCTACAAGATTAAATCAAACCTTTACTTTTAGAGATTCAACGGGTAATTTCAGTTTTTATCCTGAGTTAAAATATTTTAATGAGAGTCCTAATTCGAATGTTCAAGCGAATTCTAATGAGTTTGTTACTGTTGATACAACCAATGGGATAGGTACAGAAAACAAACCGTTTTTAATTAAAACAGTGACGGACATTGAAAACCTAAAAAATCAAATAAATACAGGTGAGACCTACCTTGGCTTTTTCTTTAAAGTCGCCGACGGTAGAAGTAGTTTTAGTCTTGGAAACTTTGTTCCGATTGGTTCAAGTACGAAACCATTCTTTGGATCATTTGATGGAAACCATGCGGAGTTCATTTTAAATATTAATAGTAGTTTAAGTTACCAAGGACTATTTGGTTATTTTGGTCATGGGACAATCAAAAACTTATCTGTATCTGGTTCAGTTACGGGACTGGATTACATCTCTGGTGTTGTGGGTTATAAACTTTCAGGCACCATTTTAAATGTGTATAACGAAGCCGTGATTAACGGTAGAAACTACGTTGGTGGTATCGTCGGTCGTCATGAGGCTGGTGTGGTTGATCAAACCTATAACAATGGTGACATTACCTCTACTGGTTCTTACGTTGGTGGGCTTGTTGGTTTCTTATACCAAGGCACCTTATCAAATGGATACAACCGAGCAGAGATTGTTGGTAATGATTCGGTTGGTGGTATCTTAGGATTCACTTACCGCTATATCCGAATTGCATATTCTACTTATGTTTATAATAATGTGAGTAACCTATATAACGCAGGCTTAGTCTCATCAAACACCAACGTTGGTGGGGTCATTGGACAAGACAGTCTTCAAAATTACAGTGGCTCAGGTAACGTTAGAAGTAATCTTTATTATGATACGTCGGTCTTAGTGACCTACGATCAACCAAAAAATCTTAAACCAGAAGTGACTGGACACGCTTATGGGAAAACCTCGAGTGAATTACTTTATGGAACACCTGATACACTTGGTCTATCTTCCTCTATTTGGTCATACATTGAGAAAGTAGAAGATGTGGCATACTACCCTCAATTAAAGTCATTTGAGGCACACAGTGTGACAAGGATTTCAAACGATTCGTACCTATCAACTGCTTATGATGTGGGTGATGGTCTAGGAACTAAAGAATTTCCATTCCTCATTCGTGATGCCTTTGACATGGAAGAACTCTCAAGAAAAGTTGCCTTAGGAAATACCTACTTCAGTTTTCACTTTAAGGTTGATGATGGCATCAGTGAAATCGATCTGGGTAATTTTAGTCCAATCGGTTCAAATACAAAACCATTTGATGGTAACTTTGATGGTAATGGCGCAAACTTTATTTTAGCCATCGATAACCCAGGCCTGAATTATCAAGGTCTTTTCGGCTATACACGTACAGGTATTATAGAAAACCTTTCGGTATCAGGATCGGTTAAAGGCTTAAACCGAGTGGGTGGTATTGTTGGTGAACAAAACAGTGGTACCCTAAGAAATGTTTATAACACAGCAACCATTGAGGCGGCAGGTTCTTATGCCGGTGGCATCACCGGTTTATTAGAACGTGCCACTTTAAGTGGGGCATACAACCGTGGTGAGGTAATCGCAACCTCTTATGCGGGTGGTGTGGTAGGGTATTCTTATTTAGGGATAAGGACCGACTACTCAACGTATCGAAACAATAACATCAATAACGTCTATAGTTCTGGTACTGTAACAGCAAACAGTTACGCTGGTGGGGTCATTGGTTATGATAACCCAACGGTTTATAGTGGTGGGTATAACCCAAGAACCAATCTTTACTATGACATTACGGTGATCGCGAACTACGATCAAAAGAAGACAACAAAACCATCAACTGATCCTTCAACACAAGGCATCAATAGTGGTGTATTCTTTAAAGAGATGAGTGAAAAACTGAGTAGCTCTTTTACATTTAGAGCTGAATCGGGTGGATTCGCGTATTACCCAGAATTACAAGTGTTTAGTGACAATGAAGAAGCTTCTATTGTCAATCGTTCCAAGTTAAATGCACAAGTGGACGTTGGCGATGGACTTGGGACTGAAAGTTTTCCATTTTTGATTCGTACGAATGAAGATATAGAAGACTTAAAATCGATGATTGACAAAGGCAACACATTTAAAGGCTTTTTCTTCAAGGTTGATGAAGGTATCAGCCAGTTTGATTTAGGTAATTTCGTTCCGATTGGTTCAAGTACGAAACCATTCTTTGGATCGTTTGATGGAAACCATGCGGAGTTCATTTTAAATATTAATAGTAGTTTAAGTTACCAAGGACTATTTGGTTATTTTGGTCATGGTGAGATTAAGAACTTATCTGTCTCTGGTTCAGTTACGGGACTTGATTATGTCTCAGGTGTCGTAGGCTATAAGCTTTCAGGGACGATATCAAATGTATATAATGAAGCGATATTAACAGGACGTAATTTTGTTGGTGGTATTGTTGGTCGTAATGAGGCTGGGGTGGTTGATCAAACCTATAATAACGGTGATATCACCTCGACTGGTTCATATGTTGGTGGGCTTGTTGGTTTCTTATACCAAGGCACCTTATCAAATGGATACAACCGAGCAGAGATTATTGGGATTGATTCGGTTGGTGGTGTCTTAGGATTCACTTACCGCTATATCCGAATTGCATCTTCTACTTATGTTTATAATAATGTGAGTAACTTATATAGTAGTGGTCTTGTTTCATCAAACACCAACGTTGGTGGGGTCATTGGACAAGACAGCCTTCAAAACTATACAGCATCAGGTAACGTCAGAAGTAACTTATATTATGATACGTCGGTCTTAGTGACCTACGATCAACCAAAGACTACAAAACCACCGGTAACTGGACACGCTTATGGGAAAACCACAAGCGATCTGGTTTACGCAAGTAGTGACACTTTAGGGTTTAACGCCAATCTTTGGCACTTTGAACCCAAAGATGGCACAACCGGATATTACCCACAATTGATTACATTCTCAAATCATAGTGAGACAAGAATCTCAAATGATTCATACCAATCAACTGCTTATGATGTGGGTGATGGACTAGGGACAAAAGAGTTTCCATTCCTCATTCGTGATGCCTTTGACATGGAAGAACTCTCAAGAAAAGTTGCCTTAGGAAATACCTACTTCAGTTTTCACTTTAAGGTTGATGATGGCATCAGTGAAATCGATCTGGGTAATTTTAGCCCAATTGGTTCAAATACAAAACCATTTGATGGTAACTTTGATGGTAATGGCGCAAACTTCATTTTAGCAATCGATAACCCAGGCCTGAATTATCAAGGTCTTTTCGGCTATACTCGTACAGGTATTATAGAAAATCTTTCGGTATCAGGATCGGTTAAAGGTTTAAACCGAGTGGGTGGTATTGTTGGTGAACAAAACAGTGGTACCCTAAGAAATGTTTATAACACAGCAACCATTGAGGCGGCAGGTTCTTATGCCGGTGGCATCACCGGTTTATTAGAACGTGCCACTTTAAGTGGGGCATACAACCGTGGTGAGGTCATCGCAACCTCTTACGCTGGCGGTGTGGTAGGCTATTCGTATTTAGGGATAAGAACCGACTACTCAACGTATCGAAACAATAACATCAATAACGTTTATAGTTCAGGCACCGTTTCAGCAAACAGTTACGCTGGTGGGGTGATTGGTTATGATAACCCAACCGTATATAGTGGTGGGTATAACCCAAGAACCAATCTTTACTATGACATTACGGTGATCGCGAATTACGATCAAAAGAAGACGACAAAACCATCAACTGATCCTTCAACACAAGGTATCAATAGTGGTGTGTTCTTTAAAGAGATGAGCACCAAATTGAGTGATGTTTTCTATTTTGAGGCGATGACCGATAATGAGGCTTATTACCCTCAACTAAACGTATTTAGAAATAGCGAAACAAAAGATATCCTTTCTAATTCAATTGAATCAGTCAGAGTCGATGTAAGCTTAGGCTTAGGTACAGAGGATATTCCGTTTTTAATTAAAGACAAGCTAGACATCGATGAATTAAAACGAATGGTCGACAAAGGCAACACATTTAAAGGCTTTTTCTTTAAGGTTGATGATGGCATCAGCCAATTTGATTTAGGCAATTTCGTTCCAATTGGTTCAAGTACGAAACCATTCTTTGGGTCGTTTGATGGAAACCATGCGGAGTTCATTTTAGATATTAATAGTACAGCTAGTTACCAAGGGCTCTTTGGCTATTTTGGTCATGGGACAATTAAAAACTTATCTGTATCTGGTTCAGTTACGGGACTGGATTACGTCTCAGGTGTCGTAGGCTATAAGCTTTCAGGGACGATTTCAAATGTATATAATGAGGCCGTGATTAATGGTAGAAACTACATTGGTGGTATCGTCGGTCGTCATGAGGCTGGTGTGGTTGATCAAACCTATAATAACGGTGATATCACCTCGACTGGTTCATATGTTGGTGGGCTTGTTGGTTTCTTATACCAAGGCACCTTATCAAATGGATACAACCGAGCAGAGATTGTTGGTAATGATTCGGTTGGTGGTATCTTAGGATTCACTTACCGCTATATCCGAATTGCATATTCTACTTATGTTTATAATAATGTGAGTAACCTATATAACGCAGGCTTAGTCTCATCAAACACCAACGTTGGTGGGGTCATTGGACAAGACAGTCTTCAAAACTACAGTGCCTCAGGTAACGTTAGAAGTAATCTTTATTATGATACGTCACTCTACCAAGGGTATCAAAAACCGAAAAATAATATCCCATCACTAACACCATCTGCGAGTGCGCTTTTAAAAACGCAAATGATTGCAGAAGGGTTAATTGATAAGTTAGGTCAAACCTATTTCACGTATTACCCAATTGAAGGTAATTACGCGTACTATCCTCAGTTGAAAACGTTTGAAAGTAGTGCCATTACCTCTGTGAAAGAAGCGTCGATGTTATCGGTTAGAACGAACCCGTTCTTAGGTGATGGGACAAAAGATAGTCCATATTTAATCAATAATGAAGGCGATTTAATCAACCTATCTAATTCGATAACGGCTGATTTTAGTGCGCTTGATACGTACTATTTGGTTGGTTCAAATCTCTCATCTTTCGACTTAGCAAACACAGGGTTTAAACCAATCGGTGCGCTTGATCGACCATTTAGAGGGCATTTTGATGGCGCGTTTGCTAATATAAATCTGAATATTAATCAAACAGACAATTACGTCGGTTTGTTTGGATATGCCTCAAGTGAGGCAACCATCAGAAATGTGTCTGTATCAGGTGTTGTTAAGGGGCGTAATGCTACTGGTGGTCTTGCTGGTTATATGGCTGGTGCGCTATCTGAGGTTTATTCAACCGTTTCTGTGTCTGGGATTAATCACACGGGTGGGTTGGTTGGCCATCTTTTAGGTAGTTTAGAATACGCTTATCACACGGGTGAGGTTATCTCAACAGGCACTTACGTTGGTGGTGTCGTCGGGTACAACAATGGTGTGATTAGTCAAACCTATGGCTCAAGTAAAACCTCAGGGGCTAATTATGTCGGCGGTGTTTTGGGCTTTAATGCCGGCACAATTAGTGCTTCATATTATAACCGTACGCTAATTGAATTCTACACACCAAGTGTTGGCATCAAACCGAGTTTTTCGGTGGGTAACGAACAAAACAGTGGTGACGTGACGGGTGTCGAACGTGAAATTTTATTTGGGTTTGACGGGCTTGATTTAGAAGCGGATCATTTTTCGACTCAAGCGTCTTCAGGGATGTATGACTACACACTCCAATTAACGACATTTAAAACAAACGTGAATGCGACGATCCGTAATAATTCAGCCGTGTCTGTCAGGTTGATTCGATTTGCGAGCGGCTCTGGGGATGCAGCTAATCCATATTTGATTAGACATGAAGAAGACATGATGGTCTTATCTGAGGTGTCAAAAGAAGATTCCTTAACAGGACTTTACTTTAAGGTCATGGATGGGGTAGAGACACTTGATTTAACCAAAGAAGGCATTAACTTTTATGCAATAGGTTCAAATACAAGACGATTCAAAGGACATTTTGATGGTAATCACGCCACATTTATCCTAAGTCTTACTTATACAACGAGTGATTATCAAGGGCTGTTTGGTTTTGTTGAATCAGGCAGCATTAAAAATTTAAGAGTTGAGGGAAACCTGAGCGGTAGAGACTACTTAGGTGGTGTGGTTGGTTACTCACTTAACTCAAGCTTAAGTCAAGTATCAAGTCACGTGATGGTAACAGGTAGAAACTACGTGGGTGGTTTGGTTGGACAGTTAAGTAACTCAAGCTTAAAAGAGAGTTATCAATTTTCTAATGTCCTTTCGACAGGTTCTCGTGTTGGTGGCCTAGTCGGACATGCCGATAAGTCAACCATTGACGATGTTTATAATTACGGTAATGTTCATGGGGTTTCCTACGTTGGTGGTTTGTTTGGTAGTTTGGAGCTTAACTCAAAATTATCCTATGCTTATAACCGAGGAAACATTAGTTCAACAAGCTCATACATCGGTGGTCTTATAGGGTATTTAAATCAAAGTCACATCAATCAAACCTACAGTGCTGGTCTTGTTCGAGGCTTAAATAACGTCGGTGGGTTGGTTGGTTTTCAAGCAGGGACATCGTCAACCTTTGATTCTTATTATGATACGTCGATTATTGAGGCTGACGGAAGAACGACTTTATCAAGTCCAATACGTGCAATATCTAACGTCTTGGATCAAGAAAATGTCGTCGGTGTTGGTAAGTCTTATTTAACAGGGCTCAATCAATTAACGTTAGATAAAACAGTTTTTCTATTACAAGAAAATGATGGGATACATGCGTATTACCCAAGACTACAAGTGTTCGAATCATCTGATTTGATTAAAGAAGAGTCACTGATTTCAGTGGAATCTTACTTGTTTGCTGGACTTGGGACAAACGAATCACCCTATATTTTAGTCAATGCCTATGACATGAAATTATTATCAAATCTTGTCAATGGTGGTGAAGCATTTAATGATACTTACTTTAAGGTGCGAAATAACGCAACCTTATTTGACCTTACCCTAACGGGCTTGGACTACCAATCAATCGGGACAAGTCAAAACAAGTTTAATGGTTATTTTGATGGTAGAGGCATCGAATTTAGGCTCGATTTATCACAAGGCGATGATACGGGGTTATTTGGTTATGTGGGGATTGATGCAAACCTAGAAAATTTCTCTGTTACAGGCAAAGTGGTTGGTAATAACAACACAGGTGCTGTAGCGGGTTATTTAGAAGGTATTTTATCGAACGTCTATTCAACCGCTGACGTTTTAGGTAATGAGGCCGTTGGTGGGCTCGTTGGATTTAACGAAGGGATTATCAAAAACGCTTATGTCATCAACCAAACCGTTGGTGTTTCATTTGTTGGTGGACTAGTGGGCTATCAACTCGGACAATTAAGTGATACATACGCCGTTTCTGAGATTTATGGTATTGATGCGGTCGGCGGGGTCATTGGGTATAATTCGGGACTAGTTTCTGGCTCGTACTATAATGAGGAAATTGCCACGCTAAAATCAAAAGAAGGGTACATCAATGCCACAAGCGCGATTTCAAATGAAGAAAATCAGTCGACTGTTTTAGGTTTAACAAGTGCTCAAATGCACGAAGGGACTTTGGTGAACTTCTCATTTAGTGATTCAAGCAAATGGGTTGCATTAGCACCAAACGGGTTTGAGATTTACTATCCTCAATTAAACGTATTTGCAAAATCAAGTAACCAAGTCATTAAAGACGCCTCAATTGATTCAGTTAAACATATGAGATTTAAAACAGGTACAGGTAGCGAAACAGACCCTTACATTATTTATAACGAAGATGACATGAAGGCTTTATCGGAACTCATTGTCTCAAGAAATACAATGAAGGGCTTATTCTTTAAAGTAAGTCCTAGTGTCGATTTCATTGATTTATCAGTGTTTGGATCAAACTACGTACCGATTGGTAATCAAACCTACCCATTTGAAGGGTCATTTGATGGCAGTTTTGCGAAATTCATGATTGACATCAATCGTAGTGCTTACTACCAAGGTTTATTTGGCTATATCGGTAGAAATGGTGTGGTCAGAAATCTATCAGTTGATGGCTTAGTAAGAAGTGGCTCTCGTTTCAGTGGTGGGATTGCAGGGCGTAACGCTGGTTTAATTGAAAACGTGTATAACCAAGCAGAAGTTATTAGCTATGATTATTACGCGGGTGGTATTAGCGGTTATAATGATGGGGTTATCCTAAATAGTTATAATGAGGGCAACATACAAGTTGAACGCTACGATTACGCAGGTGGTATTACCGGTGCGCTTTCTAAAGATGCAAGGATTGAAGACGTCTATCAAACCGGTCTTATCAAAGGTAGATCCTACATCGGCGGTCTTGTCGGTTTTGCCTCAGGTAGTGTTAAACGAGGCTATAACATTGGTGAAGTGACCGGGGTATCTTATTTAGGTGCACTGATTGGTAATGTCGACCAAAATGCAATCACTGAGGCCATTTATTATGACCAATCCGTATTAAATGCTCAAACAGGGGTAAAACCATCAAGAGCAATATCAACTCAAGCAGATAATGGATCAGTTAAGGGTTTATCAAGTAGTGAATTATCGGGTGGGTATTTAGAGCATGCAACCCTTGGGTCTTCTTTTAAGACAACAACAAATAAAGGTTATGTAATTTACCATCCACAACTTAGAGTTTTTAGTGATAATAGCAACATTAGCATTAAAGAAGCCTCGTTAAGCTCAGTTACTCGAAGTTTATTCCAAGGCTTAGGCACCATTGAATCGCCTTATTTAATCATGAGCAATCAAGATTTAGTGAGTCTTTCTTTATTGGTAAATGATGGGTATGATACACTAAGTACGCATTTTAGTGTGTATGAAGAGAATCTAGTATTTGATTTAACTTCTAACGGGTTTAAACCAATCGGTGGGTTAATCCCATTTGATGGACAGATCGACTTCGCTAATTCAACTATCACACTTCGATTAGAAGAAGAGAAAGATAACGTTGGGCTTTTTGGTTCAATTAGCCAAAGTGCTAAGGTATCAAATGTCTTGACGAGTGGTTATGTTTCAGGTCTCAATTACGTTGGTGGTGTGGTTGGCTACAACGAAGGTATCTTATTTAATACGAGTAATGACGCACAAATATACGCACAGTCTTATGCGGGTGGTCTTGTGGGCTATCACTTGGGTGATTTAAGTGAATCTTATAACCATGGGAATGTCAACGCAAGTCAATCGTATGCGGGTGGGATCACAGGGCATCAAGGTCCAAACACCACGATCAGTCACGTTTATAATAAAGGCAGCGTTTCCTCAAGTCAAAATTCGGCCGGAATCACGCCATATTTAGGATTAAATTCAAGTTTAGTTCAAAGTTTCAACTACGGTTTAGTGACGGCTTCAACAAAAAATGCAGCTGGTCTTGTATTACATAATTTTGGTGAGATTTATCAAAGTTACCACACAGGACATATCACAACAAATAGTCATGCGGCAGGTCTTGTCCTCATCAATGAGGGGACAATCGATGAAACATTTGTCTCTGGGTTAATTGAAACTAGGACAAATGGCGCTGGCCTTGTCTTAGAGAATTTAGGCGTCATAAACAACAGTTATTATGACCTAGACCGTGTTAATACTCAAAAAGGGTCAAACACCTACCTAACGATTTCAAGTGCTATTGGTAATGAACTAGAGACACAAAGTGTTAAGGGGCTAAAACTGCCTCAAATGACTGGTCTAACTGCCATAGGAACAAACGATGAACAAATGAATTTAACATTAAGTGAGTACGAACGCTTAAGTGGAAATGACTTCACGTCTTATTACCCACAGCTTTCTTATTTCAGCAAGCACTCAAATCCAACGATGAAGGCAGATTCACTTGAATCCGTTAAGGATCAAACGTTACAGGGAGATGGGACAAAATTAAGTCCTTACCTAGTTAAAGACGCCTTTGATTTAATGATTATTCATACGTTCTTAGAAAATGAAAACCACTTCTTAGGTAAATATTTTGAAGTAGCACCAGGGGTCACAGTCATCGATACCACCGTTGAAGGGGTTTATTATCAACCACTTGGTAACGATGAGAATGCCTTTAGAGGTCAGTTTGACTTTAACGGCATTAATGTCATTTTAAATCAAAGCAGATCCAATGACGATTACCTTGGTTTATTTCATACGATTGGTAAGGATGGTTTGGTTAAAAACTTAAATACTTCAGGAGAAATCCTTGGTCGAAGTTACTTAGGCGGCATCGCTGGAAGAAATTTCGGGAAAATTGAAAATGTATCAAACTACGTCAAGATTGATAGTCTTGGGACAACGACTGATGGCGCAAACGCGATTGGTGGGGTTGTTGGGGTAAACTACGGGACGATTACAAATGCAAGAAACTTCGGAAGCATTAGCGCACAAGGTTCCTATATTGGTGGGATTGTTGGTGAAAATGAAGGTGTGATTACAAATTCAAGTAACCATAAAGAGATTAAAGGTGATGCTCAGGTCGGTGGAATCACAGGGTTAAACCGATTTGAAGTATCTAAATCATACAATAAGGCACTTGTTACAGGTGTTACCGTCACTGGCGGGATTGCTGGTGAGAATAGAGGTAGTATAAGCGAATCCTATAACGATGGGATCATTAGCGCCTCTGGTGATATTTCAGGTGGCATCGCAGGGCTTCAAAACGACTCAAGCGGTAGAATCACTGGTGTGTATCATAGTGGAAAAGTATCGTCAAAAGAAACCATATCTGGTGGTATTGTTGGTAAACTAGACGCTGGTTACTTAACGGATGCTTACGTCTCAGGGCTTGTTTTCTCAAAAACAGAGCTTGGTTTTGTTGTTGGACAAACCTTGGGTGGACAAATTAATAATGCGTATTACGATCAATTATTATTAGCATCAACCGATGACACCCTAAGCACACCAACAAAAGCAATCGGTAATTATGAACTGGCAGACAGTAATAACCTACGCGGGTTATTTCATGGTCAAATGGTGAGTCAAAGTTCAATCGGTACGCATCCGCATCAACTGAACTTTAGTAACGGTTCACTTTTTAGTACAAAACCGAGTGTCCAAAAAGAAGCGTATTACCCTGAGTTGACTTATTTTAAGAATAGTCAGTTAGAATTTGTCAAAGCCGATTCACATCAATCAGTAACCACAACGACCTTTGTTGTTGGACAAGGCACAAAAGATGACCCATACATCATCAAAGATGAAAGTGACGTTATCTTACTTTTTGAAACAACCAATAGTGGTAATGATTACGAGGGCATCTATTTTAAAGTCAGTGAAGATACCGATGGTTTTGATTTCACAAGAAGTGACCTGGGTTATTACTTTAATGCGATCGGTACTAAGACCAATCCGTTTAATGGTCATTTTGATGGTAATGGATCAAACTTCCATTTAAACTTGGTCAAAACAGAAGATTACCAAGGGCTATTTGGATACTTAGGTACTTATGGTTTTGTCACATCACTGAGTGTTTCTGGCAAAATTACAGGCAAAGACTATACTGGCGGTATTGTTGGTTATAACGATGGTGCTATTGAACAGGTTTATAACCAAGCAGAAGTCACCGGGTCAAACAACACCGGAGGGATTGCTGGATATAATGCCGGTAGTATTCTATACACTTACAATAAAGGCCGCATCGTTGGTAAAAATTACACCGGTGGTGTGGTTGGATTTTTAGCCAACACCTTAAGTGATTCCTATAACATAGGTGTGGTTTATGGGACAAGTGCCGTTGGAGCAATCGCGGGCTATTTAGATGAAATGCACGCTTATAATAGTTATTATGACACAAGAATTCTTGGGGCGTATCGTGATTTTGATGGTCTAATCAAACCAACAAGAGCGGTCTCAAATTCGAGTAACTCTAATAGTGTTTACGGGCTAGATAAAGCCTACATGACGGGCTTATCATCAATCGGTACTGGTAACTTAAAAATGAACCTCAATCAAACGGTGTTTCAAACAAACTTCAATACCTCAGGTGAAAACTACCCACAATTGGTCGTTTTCTCTAAACACCAAAGTGATACCGTTAGAGCGTTATCGTTTGAGTCGACATCAACGACACTCTATAAAGTTCATTATGACTATCAAGACGCCGATGACAATAATGATGTGTTATTCAGTTACGTCTTAGAAAATGAACACTACCAACTTCAAATCCCATTTAAGTTTGGGTTTGAGTTAGAAGGTTGGTATGTATTAGAAGAAAACAGTGAACCAACGAAAATAACGGTGAGAGACGCAAAAAGTATTGAGCCTTTTGATCATAACAAAGACATTTACGTCAGCGCGAATTATCAAATTGCCATGCATTTGGTGCGTTTTATCGATGGCAATAACCAAGTCATTCACGAAGAAACGATTGCACATGGTGATTACATCAGTCAAACGGATTTAATCCCATTAAAGAATCAAAGTCTTACAAAGATCTACGAATTTGAGTCCTGGTTGTTTGATTTTGATCAGATGATCACAAAACCAGTAGACATTAAAGCCAATTTCACTGAAATTGATCGCTATTATCAACTAACATTCTTAGATGGTGATGGCAACTTCTTTACGACTCAAAAAGTTGAATACGGCACACAAGCAGACGTACCATTACAAATACCTTCGAAGCGCTTTGATAGTTTCGCTTACGAATTTATGGGTTGGGATTTCAATTTTAATGAATCCATTAAACAAGCCTATACGATTATGCCAATATTCAAAGAGGTTCCAAGGTATTACACCATCAACTTTAGAAACGACGATGGTAGTTTAATTCAAAGCAGTCAAGTCGAGTATTTAAAAGACGCCATCAAACCAGAAATAGACCCAACCAAAGCATCAAGTGTTGATAAGCACTATACATTTAATGGGTATGATCAAGACGTTACAAGTATCAAGGAAAACTTAGAGGTTTATGCAACTTACCTCGAAGAAGACCGTTATTACGAAGTGACGTTCTTAGATGGCAATTTCAAACGGTTTGAAACCCAACAAGTCAAATACTTTGAACAAGCCGTAGAACCGAGCGGGCTACCTAGAAAAGACCCATTTGGTCCATATGCCTATAAGTTCATTGGCTGGGACAAGACGTTTGACCGAATTGAGGGTGACCTTGTTGTTCAAGCCCTCTTTGAAGAGATTGACCGCTATTACACGGTCAGTTACGTTGATGGTAACGGCTTACCATTTGGAGAAACCTATGAGGTCGAATACCTAAGTGAAGCACCTAGACCAGATGGCATTCCAGAAAAAGAACAAACCGTATCACACACCTACGTCTTTTCACATTGGGATGAAGCGTATTTGATGATTAAAGAAGATACGGTTATCGAACCAATCTTTATTGAAAATCTAAGACCATATACCGTAACGTTCATGGATGGCAATAACCAAGTCTATGAAACCAAAGAAGTGCTTTATGGTAAGGAGGCAACAATGCCAGTGGGTGTACCTCGAAAACAAGCCGTTGGTGAGGTTGCTTACCAGTTTGTCTCATGGAACGAAAGTTTAAAAGACGTTAGAGAAGATAGAATCATAACCTCATCATTTGTTGAGGTTGACCGGTATTACACGGTGACTTTTTATGGTTATGATTTGAATTTAATTTTAAAACAACAACGCGTGGAATACTTAGATAGTGCAACTGCACCAACACCACCCGTTAGAACAGATTCAAGAGAAGCTTACGAGTATGTCTTCATGGGGTGGGATAAAGACTTCAGTTCAATTACCTCGGACTTGGTTGTCAAAGCAACCTATATCAACCGAATTAGAACCTATGAAGTGACGGTAATCAATGGCGATGAAACAACCACACATGTGGTCAATCATGGATCAAACTTTAACCTACCTAGCCCTATTAAAACAGGCAATGAGCAGTATAGCTATGAGTTTTCACACTGGGTGGTTGGTAGTGAGGTTGTTACTAGCTTAACGAACATTAAAGAAAACGTGGTGATTGAAGCCATTTTCGAAGCGTCGTATCATTATTACGTTGTTACCTTCCTTGATGGGGACTTAAACATCTTAGAAGTTCAACATGTCTTAAAAGGCAATGACGCAATCGCACCAAGTTTAACACCTAAAAAAGAGAAAACGGATGAGTTCATTTATTTATTTAAAGGCTATGATCGAGGTTTTAGTGACATTAGCTCGGATCTAACAATCAAAGCGTTATTTGATGAAGTTGATCGCTATTACGTGGTTAATTTCTATGACGCGTTTGATCAACTATTCTACACCGAAATCGTGGAATATGGTAATAAAGCCTCAACTGTTTTAGTTCCTGAAAAACCAAAAGATGAGCAGTACCACTACGTATTTATTGGGTTTAGTGAAGACAGTTCATTTGTAAACAAGAACCTTGATTTATACCCGATGTATCAAGAAGAACTCAATGAATTTATTGTGAACTTCTATAATGGCGATAACGAAATTGTTTTAACTCAACGTGTGTTATACGGCATGGCATCAACACCGCCAAAAGAAGTTAGTAAAACACCAAGTGAGACCATTTATTATCTATTTAACCGATTTGACAAAGAGAACCTTTCAAGTGTGACCTCTGATTTAGATGTCTATCCGATTTTTGATGAGGTTGCAAGGTATTATAAAGTGTCTTTCGTACATGAACGTTTAGGCGTTGAAACACTACTTTTTGAACAAATCGTAGAATATCAAAAAGACGCGTATAATCCGATTGATTTAATCCCTTTTGATGTGATTGATGAAGAGACGATATTCGCAGCAACCGGATTAGAAGGTAGCTTACTAAACATCAAAGAAGATCGGACGATTTATGTCTTATTTGATGAAATTCCTAGGTATTATACCGTTTCCTACTTCGACTACGACATGAGTTTGATTAAAGAAGAACGCGTCTCATACTTAAGTGATGGCATCCTGCCACAAGGACCATTTAGTAAACCATCAACCGAGCTTTATCGCTACGTCTTTGATGGGTTTGACCAAGACGTAACTAAAGTCAAAAAAGACATTATTACGTATGCGGTTTATCAAGAACTGAATAATCAATTTGAAGTTACCTTCTTAGATGGTGATGGAAAAGTATTTGACGAGCAAATTGTTTTATTTGGCAAAGACGCCATTCGACCAAATGGTATCCCGTTAAAAACGCCTTCAAACGAATTTAGCTATACATTTATTGGCTATGAGGATTATTTAACAAATGTTCAAGAAAACCGTATCATCAAGGCACTTTTTAAACAAGAAGTTAGAAGATACACAGTCATATTTGTGGATGAATTTGATCAAGTCTTGAAAGAAGAGTTCGTTCAGTTTGGTCATAAGGCGACAGCACCTGAGGTAATCATACTACCTGAGGATACAGCTGAATATAGATATTCTTATCAATTTGATCGATCGTTTGATTCGATTTATGAAGATACGAAAGTCACGGTATTGATTATTGAAGAAAAGAACGAATATACCTACACATTTTTTGATTCAGAGGGCAATATTTATAAAGAAATTCATGCCCCTTATGGGACAACCATAAACATACCAAATGGACCAACCAAAGAAACCGATGAGCAGTTTATTTATACGTTTATCGGATTTGATCAAAACGTACCATTAATAATCACAGAAAATCTAGAATTCCATCCAGTTTATGATAGTGAGACTCGAACATTCAAAGTCACTTACTTGGATGGTAATCATAACGTCTTTTATGAAGACTATGTAAGCTACGGGCTTGATGGCATACTACCAACAGGTATACCTGAAAAAGCAGAAAATGATCAATACTACTATGTCTTTAGAATGTGGGGATCAAGACCGGTATCGGTGAAAAATGACCTAACGATTGAAGCTGTATTTAGCCGCTTCTTACAAAGCTATACGGTCACATTTGTTGATGAGTTTGGCAACACCATTAAAAAACAAGACGTGCTTTATGGCACAGGGGCAACCGAACCAACGTTTGATTTGATACCGACTAAACCGCCAACCACTGAATACGAATACATATTTGCTGGTTGGGACAAGTCATTTAACTACATCACAAAAGACATTGAAGTTCAAGTGCGTTATGTGCCAGTCTTAAGACTTTACACGTACACGTTTTATGATGAAGATCACACGACGATTTTAAAACAAGAAAAAGGCCGATATGGCAGTGTGATTATCTCGCCATCGGTGCCATTTAAAGAAGGTACCGGTAGCACAGAGTTCCGTTTTGTGGGTTGGGATAAGACCGTGCCAAATCAATTGACCTATTCAATTGAGTTTTATGCGGTGTTTGAAGAAGTGCCTGTAACGTTTAAAGTTTATTTCTACGATGGCAATGGGTTTGTCTTAGACTTACAAATCGTTGAATACTCAAAAGCGGCTAACACACCGGTTCGAGTGCCAACAAGGGTGATGACTGAGCGCTACGAATACCTCTTTGAAGGGTATGACAAGGACTACAACGAAGTTTATAGTGACCTCCATATTTACCCAATATTTAAAGAAGAAATTAGACGTTTTACAGTTACCTTCATCTATGATACTTATGAAATTGACTTAATCAAAAAACACAACGAAGCAGTCGATTTTGATTTAGATCCAATTCCAACCCCACTAAGGGATGGTTTTGGGTTTGTGAAATGGGACCAAGAATTAACCTCAATTAAAAAAGACGTTGAGGTAAGACCAATCTTTAGACCAAATAAATATCAAATTGTCTATTATGCGTTTGATGTGGATGGTGGCGGTCTTGAAAGTGAGGTTATCACCTACGGCAGCGAAGTTTCCTTGAGTGAGGCAAACTTTACCAAACGAGGCTATCAGTTTAGCGGATGGAAAACAAGTCCAGATAGCGAGGTTATTTTATACCCTAATGGGGCAAATTTCGTCTATGAAACTGCAGGTAATCTTGAGTTATATGCAGCATTTGACCCAATAGTTTATGAGGTCACTTACGATACCGATGGTGGTAATGAAATCCCAAGTGATCCATACACCATCGAAAATCCACTTAAAGTCTTACCAGTACCTACGAAAGAAGACCATAAGTTTATCGGGTGGGAACTCGTAGAGATAAAAGAAGACTTAAATGAAAAAGAAGTATTAGGTAGACAAGTAAAAAGAGCACAAACAGGTCAAACAATCATCACTGAGATTGAGGACGGGACCATAGGTTTTATTACCTTAAAAGCAAGGTATGTTTATGATGGATACTTAGTATTAAAAGAAGAGTTTCATGACACCCTAAGTCTTGTTTATGCCGAGATTACAACGATCATTCCAATCGAAAAAAGAGAGGAAAGTACATTGCCGGTTTACTTGATTGGCTTAGTAATCAACGAAACACTAGCGGATTTAAAAAACAAATTTATTAACGATTCGATTGAATTTTTAGATCACGAATCAAACCCAGTCACTGATCTATCCTTAGTGATTTATACGGGGTTACAAATCGTCTTAAGAGACTCAGAAGGTCAAATTAAAGACCGTGTACGAGTGGTATTAAAAGGCGATATTAATGGGGACGGAATTATAAACGTACTAGATTACAATACGTTAAACCTACACGTGGCAAGTAAGGTTGAAATTAAACCTGAAATGTTATTGGCAGCATTAATTAATGAGGACGATTTAATTAACGTTCTTGACTTAAACAAGTTACAACAATACGTCAGTGGAAGGGCAACTCAATTAGGGTAGTAGAGGAGATAAAATGAAACGATTTTTGACATATATGGTTTTAGGGCTATTTGCAGTAATGAGTTTTTCGTTATCAACAAAGCAAATAGAGGCTAACACAAATCAATTTGAATTTTCGTTTAGGTTTGCAGGTACGGAAGTATCATCAATCGAGCCAAGCGAATTAAGTAATTACGTTGACGAATATGGTGATGTCATGATCGATGTGTTTGTAAAAAGCATTGGTCAAGAACGTACACTTGATGCGATGCAAGCAACGTGGCAAATTACAAATGAAAACGTAAAATTTAACGATTACGTAATCAATATTCCGGAAATTACGACTGGACGTGACAAAGAAACCATTTTTACAAGTATCACATCAACCGTAAATTTTGGGTTTGGTTGGAATGCCAAAAAAGTGTTTAACTGGACACTGCCAGCAGATACGGACATGCGTGTGGCAACACTGGCGTTTACGCCTGGTGCGTATGATTTTCTTTCACCGTTTTCAATCGGTGTTGATTTTCTTGGTTATGGTGCAGCACTGGCGGATACGTCACTTAATATTCACTATGATCGAACAAAGGTAAAAGTGAATCCAATTGTGGTTTCTAGTGCAGGAGAAGATGCTTCACTTTCAAGTCTTACCGTTGGAGGCCAACCCATTTCGGTTGGCGCTGACGGCTCTAACTACAACACAAGTATCACCTATGGCGATAGTTTATTGAGTCTTGAAACACTAATTAAGGCGTTACCAACCAAAGCATCTGCTGTGGTGACTTTGGAAAAAAGCACCACTGGGAATGTTAAAGTCAATGATGTGGTCACAATCACCATTACGGATGGGGGTGTATCACAAACCCACACGGTAACGTTTATAGACGTTGGTAGTCCGATACTTGAGCTTAGTCAGCTAAACTTTTTAGCCAATGGGTACGGGATATCACCGGTGTTTAATCCAGCAACCACCAACTATCAAATCGAGATTCCCGGGGCACAACAAGCCACTGGTTTTTCGATTAACCCTGTGGCTGTTGAATCTTATGCGATAACAGAAGTGTTTTTAAATAATGAGCTTCAGCTCAAGGTAAATGGAAAATACCAATTTTCCAATTTGACTGGTGGGGATCACACCGTCTTGGTGATTGTTAAAGCGGGTGATGAATCAAAAAACTATACACTTAATGTAAATCAAAAAGTGCTCGATAGCACAGCAACCATCCAAGATTTTGGTGTGGTTGTTTCAAAATACCCAACCGCAAGTGGTACAGAAAGTATTGATGTTTTTGGGACATCGACACTATTAGAAAATCAAGACAAGTTCAGTTTCAAAGTGAATTTTATTGAGTCTACAATAAAGAAGGTTGATTTCTTAGTTAAAGTCGATGGCACACAAACCTTAGCAGGCACCTTGACAAAAAACACAACCATTGCAGGTCAGTGGAGTTATGTCACGGGTATTTCAGTACCTAAAGGAAAAACAGCTGAGGTTATTTTAAATGCCACAGCCGAAAATGGTGATATCGCATCAAATACCTTTTTTGTCCAAAGGGCTCAATCAAGTTATGCTGAACTCGGACAATCAGATATCTTATTATCCGAAAACGGCGTCGATTATACGGCAGTAAGGTCTAATAATATTTACACGTATAACGTGCGAGAAGATCAAACAACAAGCTTATTGTTTAAGGTGTTATCAACATCAAATGCCTTAAAAGAAAATGCAAGCATTACCTTAAGAGATGCTGACACCAATGCATTAATCCCTGGAGGTAATATTAGTGTATCGGCCCAAGAAGGGTCGAAATCCTATAAGATTGTTGTTGTTTCAGAAGATGGGCTTGTGACTAACGAGTACACACTAAATGTGGTAAGACTCTCAAATGATCTATCGTTTTCAATTAAAGTAACGAAAACAGGTAGTCTAGATGAGCTTCTAAACACCGCCTCATTTACACTTTCTGGTAGCAAATGGATTGCTCAAACAAAGCTGGCTTATGAAGTCAGTGGCGTTGATATTTTCTTAGAAGCTAACCATCCAAACGCAACCATTTCAATCAAAAATAATGGTGGCGGGACGTTTGCAACAACGAATCAAAATTCGTTATCCGGAAGTCTAGGTTATAACTTAGTGACCGAACAAACAAGAACATTTATCGTCACAATCACTGCTGAAAATAAAGTGACCATGGATTATGAAATTAGCATTACAAGAGAAAAAGCAAATACCATCAATACCTTAGCATCTTTTATGATTGGTGGAAATCAACCAGGCGATTTCATTGCTGATCAAGTACCACCAACCACTTACCAAAAATTAGTGTTAGATCCAGACTTGACCGCCCCAACACTTTATGTGAATGCGGAAGTGACCGGTGGAAATACCTTAGGTTATACAACTGTTAAATACGAATACAAACGATCGAGTGACACGACCTACACCACTGGTCAATCCATCACTTATGTTAGAGGCGTTATCTATGACGTAAAAGTGACTGTGACGTCTCAAGCAGGTGTATCTAATACGTATCTGGTTCAAATGGTGGTTGCGGATACCAATAACCAAATCAATGATGTGTTAATCGAAGATGCGTCTAACAATGGGATTCCATTTTCGTTTGATAAAACAAAAATGACCTATACAATCGAAGTCAATGCACCAGTAGCCTCACTAAAATTCAATGTAACAAAAGATAGCGATTCAGCCTCATTAACTAGTGGGGCAGACGCCAATGGTTTTGTGACGTTGTTACAAGCTGGGCAAACGACAGTTGTTAAACTATACTTAACCTCTGAATCCGGTGACAAGGGAACCGAATATACCTTTAATATCGTCAGAAAGGCTTACCGTAGCAATACGGACATCAATAGTATTGAGGTCATCGTTTCTAACGAATACGGGACAAGTTCGTTTACACCGACTTATGACAGCACAAGAAGTGCTTATTACCTACGTATCGATAGTACTTATTACGCGAATGTCGTTGTAAAGGCGACACTACCAACGATATCAACAGGGTCTTATTTTAATGGAAACAAACAAGTCTTTAGTGAAACAAAAACAATCGCAGCTGGCAGCGAAGCGACCTATCAAATACGAGTGGTTGCTGAGGATGGGCAGACCTATCAAGACTACCCAGTGATTGTCAAACGTGCCAATCAGACCACGACATTTGATCATGTGGTTTTAAATGGACAAACGTATACCTTTTCACAGTTTGTTGCTGGCACACTTGATTTAAGAAGCATGGAAATACCATTTTCACTTTCAAGAATGGATTTAACCATTGAAGAAAGTGACACATCACGTGCGACCGTTGAGCTTACAAATCCAGCGTTAATCGATGGACAATGGGTATTTAATTCAACCGGTGTGGTTGAATTCCGTTTTACAATGTTAGCCGAAGATCAAACAACAAAAACCACGTATAAAATTCAATTAACAAGATTACAAGCGAGCACAGATGCGAGTCTTAAAGAGTTTCAATTTAATTCTAGTATCGGTAACCTTCTTGAAGGTGTCGTTCCTGTGGAATCAGGAAACAACGTCACTTATACAATCAGAGTAGATCGAGGCGTCACAATTGATTCGATTGTGGCAACACCAAATCATCCAAACGCAACAAAGAACATCTTATACACCAGTTTGGATTTAGTCGCTGGTGGCGAGAAACAATTCTCCATCACAGTGGAGGCAGAAGATAAGACAATTAAAAGAAATTATCACGTCGTGATTATTCAAAAAAACGATAATCACGTGGTTAATGACATTTCATTTGCTGGCATTGACTATGATTTTACGACTCATGTGAATTCAGTCAATTTGGGTAGTTTCTTGTTTAGTCATAAAACATTTCTAGTTACCGTCAATCGTGAAGACACCTATTCCAAAGTGTTGGTTGATGGTGTTTTAGTGAGCCTTGATCTGAATAATCAGTTTGTTTATAACTTAAAACAAGGCAGTCAAAGCTTGACGATTCAAACCGAAAGTGAGTTTGGAACTAAAGGGGCTATTTATCGTTATACCTACACCCAAGAAGTCGCCTCAAGTGAAGCGGTATTAAAGAGCCTCAGTGCGAAAGTAGACGGGGTTGACTTACTTAGTGGGATGACGTTAAATAACTTAATCGAACTGAGCTTAGACCGCAGTTATAATGGAAAAACAATCACACTCTTAGGTGTCGCAGACAAAAACGGAACGATTACCTCAGGTAATACGAGTAAAGCCTTAAGCGTGGGACTAAATACCTTTGAGGTGATTGTTAGATCAGAAGACGGGACAACAAGCAGTACCTATACCATCAAGATTTACGTACACAGTAGCGTAAGTACACTAAATACACTTTCAATTAGTGAGCTCTCAAGCTTCACCTACGATCAAGGCGTTACGAGCTACGACTTAGGTCTATTTAACTACAGTGCGCATCAAGGCAAACTCACCTTAAACTTAACCTATGGTGATACCTACGCGAAACTCTACATTGATGGCGTCTTAACGACTCAAACATCGGTTTCGTACAATTTAAAAGAAGGCAGTCATGTGATTACGGTTCGTGTGGTCGCAGAAGACACACAAACCGAAGTCAACTACACACTGTCTTATGAACGCTTAAGTGCGAAGACAGACAATAACCTTGAAGGCTTAGAAGTCATGGTTGGTGGGGTTAATCAGTTAGATAACTTTGATCCATTGACCTTAAGTTATGAACTCCGAGTTGACCGAAGTATCACATCACTCGAAATCATCGCCTCAGTTAACCCAAGTGCGTTGTCTAAAGTCAGTGGGGCAGGCACGAAGGTCGTTAACGTGGGTGTGGAAAATACCTATTTAGTCGTCGTAACGGCTGAGGATGGACAAACAAGAACCTATCAAATCAAAGTCGTCTCCAAAAATGACGTCAATGAGATTAACAATATCGTCATTTCAGCTATTAGCTATGACTTTGGTAGCCACGTTAATACAAAAGACTTAGGTAGCTTCCCATACAGTCAAAAGAGTTTGACGATTCGTGTGGAAAAAGCAGACCCATGGATGACGATTTTAGTCGATGGTGTTTTAGTTACCTTAAATCAAAATAAAGAATTTACATATACCCTTAAACAAGGAACGAACACTTTCAAAATTGAAGGGGTATCTGAATACGGAACCAAGGGTGAAAGCTATCTCTATCAATACACCCAAGAAGTCGCATCTAGTGAGGCAATATTAAAGAGCCTTAGTGCGAAAGTAGACGGGGTTGACTTACTGAGTGGGGTCGCATTAAATAACCTTATAGAGCTAAGCTTAGATCGCAGCTATAATGGAAAAACAATCACACTCTTAGGTGTCGCAGACAAAAACGGAACGATTACCTCAGGTAATACGAGTAAAGCCTTAAGTGTGGGACTAAATACCTTTGAGGTCATCGTTCGATCAGAAGACGGGACAACAAGCAGTACTTATACCATCAAGATTTACGTCTACAGTAGTGTAAGTACATTAAATACGTTATCGATTAGTGAACTATCAAGCTTCATCTACGATAATCAAGTGTTTAGTTATGACTTAGGTGTCTTTAACTACAGCGCGCATCAAGGCAAACTCACCTTAAACTTAACCTATGGTGATACCTACGCGAAACTCTACATTGATGGCGTCTTAACGACTCAAACGTCGGTTTCGTACAATTTAAAAGAAGGCAGTCATGTGATTACGGTTCGTGTGGTCGCAGAAGACACACAAACCGAAGTCAACTACACACTGTCTTATGAACGCTTAAGTGCGAAGACAGACAATAACCTAGAAGGCTTAGAAGTCATGGTTGGTGGGGTTAATCAGTTAGAAAACTTTGATCCATCAACGCTAAGTTATGAACTCCGAGTTGACCGAAGTATCACGTCACTCGAAATCATCGCCTCAGTCAACCCAAGTGCATTATCAAAAGTCAGTGGGGCAGGCACGAAGGTCGTTAATGTGGGTGTGGATAATACCTACTTAGTGGTCGTCACAGCTGAGGATGGACAAACAAGAACCTATCAAATCAAAGTCGTCTCCAAAAATGACGTCAATGAGATTAACAATATCGTCATTTCAGGTATTAGCTATGACTTTAGTAGTCACGTTAATACAAAAGACTTAGGTAGCTTCCCATACAGTCAAAAGAGTTTGACGATTCGTGTGGAAAAAGCAGACCCATGGATGACGATTTTAGTCGATGGGCTACTAGTCACCTTAAATCAAAATAAAGAATTTACATATACCCTTAAACAAGGCGATAATACCTTTAGTATCGAAGGGGTATCTGAATACGGAACCAAGGGTGAAAGCTATCTCTATCAATATACCCAAGAAGTTGCCTCAAGTGAAGCGGTATTAAAGAGCCTCAGTGCGAAAGTAGATGGGGTTGACTTACTTAGTGGGATGACGTTAAGCAAGCTCACTGAACTAGAGATTCCAAGAAGTTACGTAGGCAAGACCATCTCGATTTTAGGTGTGGCAGATCATAACGGGACTGTGACTGGTGGCAATGGTTCAAAAGCATTGACCACAGGGCTTAACACATTTGAAGTGATTGTCAAATCAGAAGACGGCTTGTTTGTCGCAACCTATGTGATTAAAATATACGTCGTGAGTGACGTTGCAAGTATCACTAATTTATCAATTAATGAACTTTCAAACGTTGTTTTTGATAAGCAAATTCATCAATATGACCTTGGTATCTTTAACTATAGTGACTATCAAACGTTCCGTTTTAATTTGACGTATCTTGATCAGTACGCAAAACTATACGTTGATGGCTCACTTCAAACATTAAGTGCGTTTGATTACAGCTTAAAAACAGGTACTCACGTCATTGTGATAAAAGTAATTGCGGAAGACTTAAAAACAGAAGTAATTTATGAATTCTACTATGAACGTTTAAGTGCGAAGACAGATAATAACCTAGAAGGCTTAGAAGTGATGGTTGGTGGGGTTAATCAGTTAGACAACTTTGATCCATCGACCTTAAGTTATGAACTCCGAGTTGACCGAAGCGTCAGTGCGCTTGAGATACTGGCCTCAGTCAACCCAAGTGCGTTATCTAAAGTCAGTGGGGCAGGCACGAAGGTCGTTAATGTGGGTGTGGATAATACCTACTTAGTCGTCGTAACGGCTGAGGATGGACAAACAAAAACCTATCAAATCAAAGTCGTCTCCAAAAATGACGTCAATGAGATTAACAATATCGTCATTTCAGGTATTAGCTATGACTTTAGTAGCCACATCAATACCCAAGATTTAGGTAGCTTCCCATACAGTCAAAAGAGTTTGACGATTCGTGTGGAAAAAGCAGACCCATTCATGACGATTTTAGTCGATGGGCTACTAGTCACCTTAAATCAAAATAAAGAATTTACATATACCCTTAAACAAGGCGATAATACCTTTAGTATTGAAGGAGTATCGGAATACGGAACCAAGGGTGAGGCATACCTATATCAATACACCCAAGAAGTCGCCTCAAGTGAAGCGGTATTAAAGAGCCTCAGTGCGAAAGTAGATGGGGTTGACTTATTAGAAGGTATGACACTCAATCATTTGATGGAGGTTCGCATCGACCGAATCAATCAAAACAAGACAATCACCTTATTCGGTGTGGCAGATCATAATGGTAGTGTCATTGAAGGTAATGGTGTTAAAGTTGTCGTTGGCGGTCTAAACACATTTAAATTTGTGGTTCGTTCAGAGGACAATTCGGTATTAAGTGAATACACGTTACTTGTTTATGTGCTAAACGACGATAACGAGGTGTCGGATTTAGTTCTTGATGGTAATTCATTGGATTCATTTGATCAAAACACAAGAAAATACGTAATAACGACACCATACACTTACGATATATTGAGTGTGGATGTGCTTGTTGTGATGACTAATAGCAATTCAAGAGCAGTCATTACTAATCAAGGACAAATCATCTTAAAAGACGGTAAAAACATTATTCTTATTACCGTGAGATCCGAATACATGCAATTTAAGAATGACGCATCAAAAGACAAAGTATTCGAAATTGAAATCACACGAGAAAAAGCCTTCATTGACACGGATTTAAGTAATCTTGTGGTGACAGATGAGCTAGGCAATGTGCTTAATTTCGACACGGTCGTTAGTTATAAATCCGGTATTTACAACTACAACATTACCTTAGATAAAACGTATAAGTTATCAGGCATTACGATAGAAGCAACCTTAAAGAATGCATTAAAACAACAATTAACGGGTGACACAGGGTACTTTACAATTATTAAACAAGCCGATCAAACGATTAAACAAACGTTTAATTTCGTGGTTAGTGCAGAGAATAATCAATCAAAAACCTATAGTATTACCATTTTACAAGGAACAACCTTAAGTAGTGATACCACGATAAAGAGCGCCTCACTTAGAGACTTCTTCGGCGTGGAATACTTAAGTCAAGAAAATGCGTTTGATAAAGAAACCTTAACGTATCAAATCAACGTGCCATACTTAGTAACCAACTTAAATCTAACGGTATTAACCAACGATCAAAAAGCGGTTGTTAGTGGTAGTGGGCAATACGCCATTATGGGCGACTACTTACAAATCAGTTTTGTGGTCACGGCGGAGGATAAGAGTGTTGGTGAAACCTATACGATTGAAATCCACCGACAACAAGCAAGCACAAATGCGAACTTAAATCTACTTGAAGTCAAAGATGAACAAGGCAATCTCTTGGTTGGTTTACTAGATGATCATCCAACGAAGCTTGTCTTTGAACAAAGTAAGTTAGCTTATCGATTTAAACTCGATCGAAGCCACGAACTTGTTGATATCTTTGCCGTAAGTGAAGATTCTAACGCAAGAGTCACAGGTGATTTAGCCACACAGTTTGTCTTAGGCGGGGTCATTAATACCTTAAAGGTGTTAGTTGTTGCCGAGGATGGCAAGACTCAAAAAACATATTTTATCTATATTGAAGTCAAAAATAGTGAGGCATCACTCTTAGACTTGTCAGTTGATGGATTTAGTATCAACTATCAACCGACGATTGACACTTACGATTTAGGTCAAGTATCTAAAGAGGTACAACAAATCAATATTCAAGGTGTTCTAGGTGATGATTACATGAATGTTACCGGTTTAGGCAGACAAGTCTTAACCGATGGACTAAACCGATTCTTAGTTGTGGTAACGTCCGATGATTTAACCACAAAGAAAACCTATGAAATCTTAGTGACAAAAGAAAAGAGTAACGACGGATCAATTAGCGAGGACAACGTGTTGTATGACCTTCTCGTTGAAGGAACAAAATACAGTTATGATTTGGAATTTGATGAATTGACCTACGTTTATGACTTAACACTCGCTTATGAAGACGACAAGTTCTTCTTAAATGGGATTAAAAACCCAAGAGCAAGCCTGACGGGTGGTGGGTTATATGCCTTAAATCCAGGTGATACCAAAACGATTGTGGTTTATGTGACGGCCGAGGACGGCACTAAGGGACAAAACTATCTAGTCAATGTCACAAGAGAAGAACCTTCCAATCTGAATCAACTACTTGAATTCTATGTCATCGAAAATGGGGTTCGTTACGATTTAGATGAAACCAAAACCTATCAAGAAATTACAGTGAATGAACACACGAGTGAAATTACCTTTGGTGGCGTATGGCCATCAAATAGTAAAGTCACAGGCTTAGGTGTGGTTTCAGTGATTGGTTCTGAAAAACTCTACACCATCATTGTTACCTCACAAAGTGGAAATTCCAAAGCTTACAACGTTCAAGTCTTAAAAACATCAACGGATAATCTGTTGTCTGATTTAGTGGTTAAAGACACAAAAACAGGTGACATCCTAGATTATGATCCAGTATTTAATCCAACGACCTTAAACTATATGATAGATTTAACACTTCGTAGTGATGTGATTGAAGTTGAGATTATCGCAACCAAAAATCACGCAGGTGCGATGGTTAAAGGCGATGGGATCCATAGCTTAAGAAGTGGTGTAGGTATGACAACCGATCGTTTCAATGTCACTGTAACGGCACAAGATGGGTTGAGTGAACGCACCTATGTGATTACAATCTCTAGAAACATCGATCCAAATGACGACATCACCATAGATGAGTTATCGCTTTATGGTAATACCACATTATTCCTAGGAAACCATGTCTATCCAATGGCCTTAACGCAATTTACAACCAGTCAATTGGAATATGAAATTACGGTGCCTTATCAAACCTCACGTATGTTACTACAAGTAACTAACCAAAATGGTGCAACCGTCTATGGCGCAGGTGAGCAGATAATTAATGAAAATGAAGTGTTAATTGCCTTCTTCTTGGTCTCTAAGAGTGGAAAAGTCACCTCAGACACGTACGTGATTCGTGTGATTAAAGAAGAACCAAATTCGGATAATACACTGAAATCTCTTCAAATCAATGGGGTATTAATTGAGGGGTTTAATCCGAATCTCACGAACTATGAGTTAACAGTTGATTCAGACAAAGTGAGTCAGCTACATGTACAAGCAACAAAAAACCACGGTTTATCAACCCTAAGTGGTGATTTAGGCAATATGCCAATCACAAGAGGAAAAAACACAATTAACATAACGGTGGTTTCAGAATCAAATGAATCGAAGGTTTATCAAATTGTCATCAATGCGTTTAGTTTCGACAATACCTTGTTAGCGCTTGGGGTCGAAAATTACGATCTAGACCCAATATTTGATGTCAACACGTTAACCTACATCGTTGAAGTGCCATACGATGTAAATATGGTAAATATAACAGGTAAGGCAAAAAACACCTCAATAATCACTGGGCTTGGTGTTAAATCCTTAGCGGTTGGATCGAACGTATTTAGCATCTATGTGACCTCAGAAAGCGGTCTTGAAGGTAAACGTTATCAAATCGAAGTCTATCGAACAGAAGCGAGTGATGATACAACGTTAGAAAACCTTGTGGTCAAAGATAAAAACGGAAATATCCTGTCATTTACAAGTCCTTTTAATAAAGACATTAAAGACTACGTGATTAACCTAGACGCAAGCACAAATCTAAACAGTGTGATTGTTGAAGGCATAGCGTCTAACGAAAACGCCAGTGTCTATGGGGTTGGTAATGTGCTACTTGGTGGTTTTGTTGATGGACTATATCATACAATCATTAAAGTCTCAGTCATGGCTGAAAGTGGACTTGTTGAAGAATACACCATCAGTTTCTATCGTGGCATTGTGTTAGACGACCAAGCAGAGATTGAAACGTTGGATCTATTTGGTAGTAATTCGCTAAACTATCTAGGCACACAATCAAATGCGCAAAGTATCTTTGACGTATCGATTAAAACCTACACCATTTATGTGCCCCACGATGTGAAAAACATGAATTTAATGGTCACCGCAACCGGCATTGTTTACGGGGCAGGGATTAAAGTGTTTGGTCAAACAAATGAACTGACTTATACGGTTAGAGTAACATCAAAGAGTGGAACTACGAGCAGTGAAACTTACACGATTAATGTCATCAAACAAGAAGCACAAACAGACAACTTATTAGATTCAATTCTAATTGATGGATTGGCCTTAAAGGATTTTGATCCGAATAAGACAAATTACCTAATTCAAATACCAATGAATCCAAATAAGACCAGTATTTACCTTGATGTGCAAGGAAAAGAAAACCAACAAATACAAGGGGTCGGAAACAAACAACTACACCCGGGTGAAAATGTCTTTAATCTATTAGTTACTGCACAAAACGGAGAGATTAAAACCTACACGGTGGTGGTCAATTACGTCGATAGTAACGCACTACTTGATTCACTCTACGTTAAAGGTAGTAGTGAACAAACCTATAAAGAAGAAACCAGCATCACCTACTTTGATCAAAATTCGTTTGATAAACTAACGTTCTCCTACGTTGTTAAAGTCGACGTTTCAACCAGATACGTTAGGTTAACCGGAACGACTGAGGACCAACAAAGCGGAGCACGTGTTCAAGGGTTTAGAACCTACGAGTTTAAAACAAGTGAACCAACCAAAACCATTGAGATTGAAGTGGTCTCTGCCGATGGCTTGCAGTCGCAAATCTATACCATTCTTCTAACCAGAGATGGTGTATCGGATACCGACGCAAGATTAACGAGTCTTGTTGTTGAAGGTAAAAAATTAGCATTTAATCCAAGCATGTATCATTACCAAGTGTCGGTTGGTGCTAAACAAGAAACGCTTAAACTATCGGCTCAAAGTTTCTCACCAAATGCAAAAGTATCGGTTTTAGGCTATGAATACTTAGGTGAATCAAATGAACTCTCCATTGAACTAGACCGATTAGACGTTGGTAAAAACGAAGTCTTAATTAAAGTTGAAGCACAAGACGGCAGTATTATGTATTACAGACTTTCAATTACCAAAGACAGTCAACCAGACTACCTATTATCGGTATTATTAATTATTACATTCCTATTGTGGGTAATTACAGTAGCGTTCTTCTTAGTGAAACTATCAAGAAATAAGAAACAAACCACAAGACGTGGGCTCATTATCTAATTACTTAGGTAGTGTTAAAGGACACTACCTAAGCCTCTACTGTATGAAAAAGAAAGGAATTCCATTATGTTTGTTTACGCATCTACGATTGAAAACATCATCTATTCAAGTGTGATTCTCGTCTTTTGTCTGATATTAGTCATCGTTTTAGTCTATTTAATCAAACTCGAACGAAAAAGATACTTAAAAGACAAACTAGAAACAATTAACGACATCACAACGTTTGAAGAATTAATCAAATTAATTGAACACAAGAAAGAACAAAAAGGTAGTCACTTTCAATTGATGTATTTATCGGTTGATCAATTCGATCAAATCGCAACCTACATTGAAGAAGAAGGCGTTTATTCTTATTTGTTAAGTGTGGGTAAAGCCATACAAATGAGTCTGCCGCGAGGCGCGAAGTTCGCTCAAACAAAAGAAAGAGAAACGTTCTTGATTTATTTACCAGAACTCTTAAGTGACGACTTACTCTACAACCTAGCCGTTAAGTTTCAACAGGCAACGTCTAAAAAGATGAAGATCACAGACGATCTTTATGTTAAAAGACAAGTGACCATTGGAATGACTAGAAACCAAGAAGACGTCACATTTGATCGGTTGTTTTTACAACTAAAACAGGCACTTTATCATGGCAAAAGAGAAAACGGGAACCAAATCATCTTATATAACGAACAGTTAAACCAAAATGAAGAAACGCTCAAGTACTATAAAGAAATGAAAGACGCTGTCAAAGAAGGATCAATCAAGCGTAGTTACCTACCAATCTTTGATACCTATGAAGATAAGTGTTATGGCTTTGATGTCAAATACACTTATGAAAAAAACAAGGAAGAAAAAGATTTCTTTGAATTTATGCCTCTACTTGAAGAAACAGGTGACGCATTTTGGCTAAATACCGTATTATTAGAACAAAGTTTAGAAGATATTTTTGATTTGTATCAACAAATTAAAAACAAAACGTTCTACTTTTTTCTACCGACGTCTCTTGAATTATTAAGACATGAGGATGCGGTCTATCTAATTGATGAAAAAGTGAAACGTTATCAGTACGACAGTGGGAAGATCATTTTATACGTACCACTGCTTAAAAACCAATCAACTGACGTGAAGTTAGTCAAAAATGTGATGGCGCTAAAAAACTTGGGCTATCACCTTTCAATGGATCATCAAACAGATGTCCAACAGCTCGTCGATTACACGAGTAAACTTCAAATTGATTTCTTACGAGTCAGACAAGACCTTTTAAAAGAAGCCTATGAACCAATCAAATCGTATTTAGGTAATACGGTTGAGATAGTCTCGACCAATGTAACCGAAAAAGCACACAATCAAAGCATTGTGTATAAAGACATTAGTTATTATCAATCTCAGGTGGTTAGTAAACGCCTCAGAAAAGAAGATCTACAACCTTATGTATCAAAAAATCGCTAAAAGAAAGAAGAATTGACTATGGAACAATTTGCACAATGGTTCATTGAACTATTTAAAACGATCATTTCAAATATCGGAAAAGGATTTTCGATGTTTTTCGATTTACTCCATCAGGTCTTCGTAATCGATATCACCAATTACATTAGGGATTTTATGGTGGCATCAAAAACGTTTACTTCCATTGATTGGGTATTCGCAATTCCTTCTTTACTGATTCTATTCTTTCTTAGTGCACTAATTACGGTGCTAATCATCCAACTGCTAAGAAGATACATACGGTTTGTCAGTAAAGAAAGAGACAAAGAAGAATTACTGCACGAGGTCTCTATTCTAAATTATGAGATTGAGTCATTACTGGATGAAAAAAATGCAATCCTCGCTTTATCACGAACGGATGCGCCTTTGGATCAAACAAGAGGCGATGTCCCAAGACAAATGAGTCAAAAAACAGGGACAAAAGTTCGATTTCCGTTGTTGTTGTCGGTGGATGAAACCTACAAGTTCAACGTATTAAAAACCATAATGAAAGAAAGTGATCATCTCAATCTTGAAGGATTGGTCGACCGCTTCGTTCATTTCTCGGCAAGCAAGTTAGGTCTTTACTATTCGCATAAGACCGCTAGAATTTTCTTTTCCGGGATGGCCTCATCAAAAACAATGGTTCTTGAGGGGATTTCAGGGACAGGGAAAACCTCACTTGCTTACGCAATGGGGAAATTTTTCAGTAACGATACCGACATTATCTCAGTTCAACCTTCTTGGCGTGATCGCGCTGAGATGCTTGGTTATTTTAATGAATTTACTAAGAAGTTCAATGAAACGGAGTTCTTAAAGGCGGTTTATGAAGCGACTTATCGCTCTGATTTAAATTTTATCGTGCTTGATGAAATGAACTTAGCACGTGTGGAGTATTATTTTGCCGATTTCCTAAGCTTACTTGAAATGCCCAATCCAAACGAGTGGAAAGTGTCTTTAATTACCGACCAAAAACCAGAAGACCCAATTCACTTAAAAGATGGCAAACTACAAATACCGCAGAACATTTGGTTTATCGGTACAGCCAACAAAGATGACTCGACCTTTATGATTACCGATAAGGTTTATGACCGCGTGGCCTCAATCGAAATGAACGATAAAGCGACGTTTTTTGAGGCAATCGATACCGAACCAGTTAAAATGAGTTTTGATTATCTTAGTGGGCTATTTAATGAAGCTAAAGACAATCATCATATCTCAGAAAAAACATTAGAAAATCTACAAAAACTCGATGATTTTATTATCGATAAATTTCAAATTGCGTTTGGTAACCGTATTAATAAACAAATTAACCAATTCATTCCGGTTTATGTGGCTTGTGGTGGGGATGAAACAGAAGCGCTTGATTACATGGTTAGTCGTAAAATTTTAAGAAAGTTCGAATCATTAAACGTGCCATTTTTAAAAAATGAATTAGAAGAACTGATTGTCTTGATGGATAAATTATTTGGTAAAACACAATTTATGGATTCGAAGAAGATGTTGAGAAATTACATCAAGCAGTACAACTTCTAAGATGAAAGAAATACTAGATTTACACCAATACTACGAACAAGCAATCACACACATAAAAGAAGACGAATTAAACCATAGTTTTCCAAGCCATTTTTATGAATCCTTTTATCAAGGGCTTTATTTAACCAACCAAAAACAAGAAATCAGTCGTAAAAAATTTGACGATACTTGGATAAAAACCATTGAGGCTTACTACCCAAGCATCGATAAAATCACGAGAAATATGAAATCTCAGCTCAAATACGAGTCTGAGATATTACCGATTGAAAAAATCAAACGTGTTGGACCTGAGGCAATCAAACATTTGAGTTCGCACACGAATTTGATAAGTGAGATTGATGAAGAGGAAAATGTGACACCAGAAAAGCTGTTATCGGATTTATCAGACATCGACTATGGTATTTACGAGAACCGCTTCATCATGACCTTAGCTTACCGACTACGTGATTACGTTTTAGAGCGGATTCGATTGATTGAAAAAGAACTCTACGCGAAACGGACCACACAGTTAAAGGTCGTAAATGAGTTTTGGTACAACGAATCAAAAATCAACTTATCCTTTGATTTATCGAGCGAAGAGACGTATCGTCAAAAAAAAGAAGATGAACATAACTTGATGGTCCTTGAGCGCGCTCAAAGACTCTATAAACTCATCTCGAATTTACTTAATTCGACGTTCATCAAAACCCTAAAGCATCACAAAAAAGTCATTCCACCCATCATTAAAACGCAAATTATTTTAAAAAACACGGATTTCAAAAATGCGTATTTACTTTGGCTTTATTTAGATAAGACCTACACGCTTGATTTTTCATATGAACAAGAGTCTAGACAAAAACGGTTTGATCAACTCTACCAAGATCATTTGAGTAAAGTGTCTCTTTTACTGTTTTCGACACTATTCTATCACAATGAAAAACGACTTGAGGGCAATTATCAAAAGGCAAAGTTTAAAAAAACACAGGCAAAGCGTTTAGAAGACATCGAACCTACTTTTAGTCTTGATCCAACGCCTTACGTTGTTGAAAATCAAGAAATGAATGAGTATTTTCTAAGAGAAGTTGAAAAAACATTTAAAAAACACGTCAGAGAAACCAAGACGTTAGAAGACAAGCAAAAGAAATACATCAAAGACGCATTAAGTGATCTAATTCAAATCACCAACCGCGTCGCGTGGAAGGAACTTGAGGTTAATCAAGACCAAGACGTATTTAACCGGTTAGTGGATTTAAAAGATCCTAAAAAAGCGCTTGATAAAGCGTATGAGAAACAAAAACTTTCGAGAATCTTAAGAGAAGTAAAAGAAAGAGACTACAAAGAAGCGGTTGAGCTTGAAAAAAAATGGTTTAAAGAGATGGTTATTAAGCAAAAAGAACTGATCGATGACATCGAATCTAGAGCCAATCAAAAGTTAAAAGAAACCATTGATAAAGAATCAAAGAAGTACGAACAAAACATTAAAAAACGTATCACCAAAGATCAAAAGAAATACACGGATCAAATCACAAAAGAGCGAAGAGCCCTAGCAGAACTAAAGAAGAAATTAGAATCAAACCTCCAAAAAGAGAAAAAACGAGTTCGAGAAGAAAAGAAGTTAAAACTTGAAAAAGAACGACTAAAACTGAAACAGAAAAAACAAAAAGAATTAGAAAAGAAGAAACTTCAAGAACAAAAGAAAAAAGAAAACGCAATTAAACGTTTGGAAAAAGAAAAGGCGCTCGTCTTAAGTAAGAATGAAGCGGCATTAAAAAAACTAAAATATTGAGGTAAAAACTGACGGAGTTAAAAACGTCAGTTTTTCATCGACTACTTGCTAATCACTGATACATTTGATCAATCATCTATCTAACTAAGCGAGTAGATTCATCTAAGTTAGAAAGATACAACTTAAAAGAAAATAAGGTACTAGACGAGTGAAAACGCCTGATTAAGTCATTTAAACTTAGGTAATTTTGTAAAAATATGTAAAAAGTGCGTGCATTGAGGTATCATTTTGTTTATAATAGAAAGAAAGAAAAGGGGATGTTTTATGAATCAAATTGAATTAAAGGACTTCTTAAAGTTTAAATCGATATCAAATTTAAAAACGAACCAAGAAAAAACTTACCTCGCGTACACCGTATCAAAGATGGACGTTGAAAAAAATCAATACACCTTTGAGCTTTTTGTATACGATGGTAAAAATACGAAAAAAATCGCAAATTTGGGGACAAGAAATCAGTTTGTTTTTGAAAATGAGACACAGTTATTAATCAGTTTTGAGAAGAATAAGAAAGATGAAAAGAAGTTTAAAGATGGAAAAACAGTCTACTATCGTTATGATATCCTTAACCAAAGCTTTGAACTGGCTTATGAGTTTTGTCTAAGAACATCAATCATTAAGGTATATGAAGAAGTACTTATACTAAGTTCACAACTTAGAATTGGGGATCATGGTTGTTACGAAGACAAAGACTTTGACCAGAAGAAATACCAAGAAACACTAAAGAAAGAACAAAACTTTGTATTAACTGAAAAGTTACCATTCTTCTTTAATGGACGCGGGTTCACTGAAGGACTCTACAGTCAAGTTCTTTCTTATGACATCAAGAATAAAACACTAAGGAATTTATTTCAAAAAGACGATCAGATATCAATTCTTGGGTTTAGTGCAGATGATGACTCGTTTTATTTTACGAATGAAAAATCAGACATCACATCACTAACGGAAAAACTCTATCAATACGACTTAAAGACATCAACAACAAAGACCATTTATGATCAAAACGATCTCTCGATTTCTAGAGTCATTGAACTTGAGGGAAAACTTGTTGTTTTTGCAAGTGACATGATGGATCATGGTCTAAATCAAAACCCAAATATTTACGTTTATGAGAATCAAACCCTAGTGAAAAAAAGACACTTTAGACAATCACTCGGTAACTCAATCGGATCCGACGTTCGTTACGGCGGGTCTAAATTAGATGTTGTGATTGGAAATCAGTACTATTTTGTCGTAACCATCGACGACCATTCTGAAATTTATCAGTTAGATTCAAGTATGAATCTCAACGTTATTTATAAAGCCAAGGGCAGTATTGATGGCTTGACCTATTTTATGGACAAGTTTTATATGGTTGGTTTATGCAAACAACGACTTCAAGAGCTCTATGAACTCGACACCATATCAAATAAGTATATTCAAAAAACAAGGTATAATCAAAGCTCGCTTCGCGGCAAGTACATAGCTAAACCACAATTATTATCGTTTAAGAAAAACGGCATAACGATTAAAGGCTACGTCTTACTTCCTCGTGACTATGATAAAAAAGAGAAAGTCAAAGCGATACTAGACATACACGGTGGACCTAAGACTGTTTACGGCTCTGTTTATTATCATGAAATGCAGTACTGGGCAAACTTAGGCTACGTTGTCTTTTTCTGTAACCCTCGTGGTAGTGATGGTAAGGGTGATGAGTTTAGTGATATTTTTGGAAAGTACGGGACGATTGATTATGAAGATATCATGAATTTTACCGATAAAGTCTTAAAGAAATACACCAAGATTGATCCAAACCACGTGTTTGTCACTGGCGGCTCTTATGGTGGGTTTATGACGAACTGGATTGTCTCACATACGGACCGTTTTAAAGCGGCAGCCACACAACGAAGTATTTCTAATTGGATTTCATTTTACGGCACATCCGACATTGGTTTTTACTTTGTTAAAGATCAAACCAAGGGGCATCCGACATTATCAACCGATAAGCTTTGGGAACAATCCCCAATAAAATACGCAGATCAAGTCAAAACACCGTTACTCTTTATTCATAGCGATGAAGATTATCGTTGCCCAATCGAACAAGCCTTACAGTTTTATACCATCCTAAAAGAAAATGGTATCGATACTCGTTTTGCGTGGTTTAAAGGTGAAAATCATGATTTATCACGTAGTGGTAGACCGCAATCAAGAGTCAAACGGTTAGAAGAAATTACCAATTGGTTTGAAAAATACAGTCAATAAGCAAGCTTTCGAGCTTGTTTTTTTCTTATTTAAAACTAATCTGGATAATTTATAACATCGTTTGAATTGCTTCGCCATCTTTGGTAAGATGGGGTTAGAAAGGTTGTGTCCGTATGGAGATTGATCTCAATGAAAAAATCATCGATCTTGTTAAAAAAGACGAGAAAATCAAAGATATTTTATCCGAACTGGGGTTTAGTGAGATTACTAAACCAGGCATGATACAAACCGTCGGACGATTTATGAGTATTAATCAAGGATCGAGTCTAAGAAAAATAGATATTGAAGTGATTAAAGAAAGATTCAAATCATATGGTTATCAAATCAAGGGGGATTTAAATGAGTGAATTTATTAACAACGTTTCAATTAAACGTCAAGAAAAATTAAAAGAAATTATCATGGGCTTACATGAAGGCAAGACATTAGAAGAAGCAAAAGCGATGTTCAAAGAACACTTTGAAGACGTGACAACACAAGAAATATCACAAATGGAACAATCATTAATGAAAGAAGGGACGATTGGTGTATCTGAAATTCAAAAATTATGTGACGTTCACGCGGCCGTTTTTGAAGGGTCAATCTCAGATATCCATAGTTTTAGTGACCACACCAAAATACCAGGGCATCCAGTTCAAGTGTTTCATGAAGAAAACAGACGAATTGAACGCTTAATTCAAGAAGAAATTGAGCCCTATTTAAGTCAAAGCGGCAAAACGGCAGAGTTAATGTTAAGGGTGGCATACGATCGATTAAAAGAGATTCACAATCATTACGCGAGAAAAGAATACTTAATGTTTCCAAAACTAGAAAAAGACGGTATAACCGCACCACCTAAAGTGATGTGGGGTGTTGACGATGAAATTAGGGCTGAAATCAAAGAAATTATTGCCTTATTGGGTAGTATCGACCATGACGAACTCGAGGTTAAAAATAAGATTAAATCAAATGTCGAACGAATTAAGGACATGATTTTTAAGGAAGATAATATTCTAATGCCACTTTTATTAGAACATTTAGGGTTTTTTGATTGGGTTATTGTGGATTCATCAAGTGACGAGATTGGTTGGTTTTTAGAAAAACCTACACACGCGTGGAAACAAGAAAAACCGGTTGGCGAAGAAGAACTAAAAAAAGAAGAACAGGAAGAGGGCACAATCCCATTTGATGCAGGGACACTCTCCTTCTTAGAAGCCAATCAAATCTTTAACACGCTACCACTCGACATGACGTTTGTCGATAAAGATGGTCATGTAAAGTATTTCACTCAAGGTAAAGAACGCATCTTTGATCGTCCTAAAACAATCATTGGAAGACACGTATCCATGTGTCATCCACCACAAAGTGTTCATGTGGTTGATGAAATCATTGAATCCTTTAGAAGCGGTAAGAAAGATCAAGAAGATTTTTGGATTAACATGAAAGGTATGTTTGTTTTAATTCGTTACTATGCGGTAAGAGACAAAGAAGGTAATTTCCTTGGTACCCTAGAAATCACACAAGACGTCAAAGGTATTCGGGAACTAACAGGAGAAAAACGATTGGTGTCGAAAGACTAATGAAGGTTTTGTATTTGGTATTAGGTACATTATGTTTAATCATCGGTTCAATCGGTATTGTATTACCGATATTACCGACGACCCCATTTTTACTGTTGACGGCTTACTCATATGCAAGAGGATCAAAACGCTTTAATGATTGGTTTTTAAAGACAAAGCTCTATCAAAGGTATCTCTTAGCGTTTCTTGAAAATCGCAGCATGAAGAAAAAAGAGAAATGGCAATTGCTCATTTTTGTTGATTTAATTATCTTAATATCAATACTGATTGCACAGTCATTATTTGTTACAATCTTCTTAATCACAATTGATGTGATCAAGTACATCTACTTTCAAACACAAATTAAAACCACTTAAGAGGCGCAATTATGCGCCTCTTATTATTTGAAATAAAATAGAAATAAATATTTCGCAAATCTAACGATATTTAAGAATATTGAAACAAAATTGAAAGTATTTTACTTTTGATTATTGTTTATATTAACTTAATCGATATTTTTTAGATTTGAAGGTGGTGTTTTAAATGGTTAGTAATTACGGGAGAAAAGAACTAGAATAATACACAAGTCGTATGCTTCGTATTATGAAAAAATCTCATTCCTATGAGATTGTCGGTGAAGTTGGTAATATGTCAAGAACCGATCAATTCTATACGGTTAAGGCAGTGGAAACAGGGGCTGATATTAAGGTATACCCACTTGGAACACATCATTTTTTCTTTGACCGAAAAGTCGGTTATGTTCTAATTGGTTATGACGAGGCAGTCATTATCTAACAAAAAAGATTCAAGTCAAAGAAAAAATAACGATTAAAGGCCATTTGGCCTTTCTTTTTTTGTTAAATTATGTGTTTCGTTGCCAATTGAGTTCTTTTGTGTATAATTAGAAGAAGAAATTAAAGGAATGAAATAATGAATAAAGAAAAATATGGGTTATTGACTGCTATTTCAATGATTGTGGGTATTGTCATTGGTAGTGGTATTTTTTTTAAGGCAGATGACATTTTAAGTGCGGTTGAAGGTAACGTTATTTTGGCAATTCTTGCGATTGTAACGGGTGGTTTAATTATGCTTTTTGGGGCGTATTCGGTCAGTTTTATCGCAGGCAAAAACGTAAAAAGTAGTGTGTTAATCGACTACGTTGAACTCGGCTATGGTAAAAGAGTTGCCTATTACGTCGGGCTGTTTGCAAGCGTGGTCTATTTTCCTTCGTTGGTAAGTATTGTTTCCTACGTTAGTGCAAACTATACGATTGCACTATTTCATATGGACTCAAATGATGTTTGGTTACTTAGTTTTATCTATTTGTTGCTAAGTTACGTCTTTAACTATGTTTCACCACTACTTGCGGGTTATTTTCAAGTATCGACCATGATGATTAAGCTAATTCCAGTGGCACTTGTTTTTATATTTGGACTTATTTATGGACAAACCTCAGGTACACTATATGAAAATCTCTCGTCTTCAAGCATGGCGAGTGGGGGTGGTGGGTTTGCATTAGCTTTACTATCAACGGCATTTTTATACGATGGTTGGATTGTATCAACGAGTATTAATTCTGAGATCAAGAATCCAAAGAAGAACATGCCAAAAGCACTAGTCATTGGGTCAACGATTGTAATTTTAGCTTACGTTGGGTATTACGCTGGTCTGTTTGGGGTGCTAAACGTGGATGAATTCTTATTTCATCAAGACCAATCGGTGTTTATTGCAGTTGAACGTCTTTTTGGACAAATATCTTCAAGGTTTTTGATGGTCTTTGTGGTTATTTCTTGTATAGGTACCCTTAACGGATTGTCTTTGGCTTCAATTAGAGGTTTATATCAAGTGTATGCTCGCTTTAATGAAAAAACAAAGATGATAAACGTTAGTCAATCTAATGGGATGCCTAAGACTTCGTTTATGTTTTCGATGGCTGCATCGTTGGTTTATCTGGCTGTCTTTTATGGCAATGAATTAGACCTCTATAATGGCGTTTTTGATTTAGCTGAACTGTCGGTTGGGTTTTTGTATCTTGTCTACGCAATGATTTATATTTATATCATCAGACATGAAAAATCATTATCAAAAATCAAACGATTCATATTTCCGATTGGCGCACTGATTGGTAGTGGGTTTATATTGTTTGCGACGACAATGAAATATGGCTTTTGGATGTTCTTGTCATTTAATTTCGTTATCTTACTCATCGGATACGTGGTTAAAAAGCATTACAGACTAACTTTCAAAGAAGAAATGTAGATATTTAATACGTTTCTTCTTTTTTTCTTCATTATTTGAAATAATCCCTGTTATTTTGAACTTCAAAATTGACTTTCTTATCATTACGTGATAATCTAGTATCGAATACTAGATAAAGTATTTTAGAAAAAAGGATAGGTGTATTTATGAAAATAGCAGTTATAACAGATTCAGGTGCAAATTTAGAAGTAGAATATAAAAATAAAATGAAGAACCTTTTTGTGGTTCCACTAATGATTGTGATTGATGGCAAAACGTTTAGAGATCAAATTGAAATTACTTCAAGTGAAGTGTATGAAAAATTAGACACAAATCATGTGTCAACAAGTCTTCCTGATAAATTGGATATTTTAAATTCAATTGAACAAGTTAAGGCTGGTGCCTACGATCATGTCTTTGTCATTTCGATTTCTTCCGGATTATCTGGTACGTATAATCAATTTAGATTGGCATTACTAGATAGTAAGTTAAGCTACACACACATAGACACGAGAACCCTTGGATATCAAGAAGCGTTCATTGTTAAACGTGCGTTAGAACTCATTGAGGCAGGACATTCGGTAAAAGAAATCGAAGAAGCGTTACATAAGTTACGTAAAGATGATAGTTTAGCAATGTATACCATTAATACATTGAAGTATTTAAAAAAAGGTGGACGCATCGGCAAAGTCGAGGGTACGATTGGTGAACTTCTTAGAATCAAACCTGTCATTACCGTCAATGATGAAGGGGTTTATGTCACTTTATCAAAAGGCATTGGTATTTCAAGAAGTTTAATTACAATGAAAGATATTTTGGTTGATAAGTTTAAAGAAGATTTAATTGATCTAACGATTCATTATGGTAGTGACTTAGAAAAAGCCACACAACTAGGTCAAACACTACAAAAATCATTAAACGTTAGAAACTTACATATCAGTGAACTGACACCGGTTTTAGGTATTCATACCGGGCCAGATATGTTTGCGTACGTGGCAGCTAGAGTTTAAAATAATACTCAAAACAACCTCGAATGGGGTTGTTTTTTTGTAGCAAACGAAACGTGGTTATCAAAATTTAATTTGCGATTATTCGCTAATTTATTCTAAATAAGGGTTTAAATAAAAAGCGCATGGCTTTACTTATACGTCCGATTAGTGTATAATTAAAGTACATTCAATCTGGCATTTGTTGATCGAATTAAATTTTAAAATAAGGAGAGAAAAACAATGAAATTACAAAACGAATTAAACAAACAAGTAGCAAATCTAAGTGTGTTATTTACAAAATTACACCATTATCACTGGTACGTAAAAGGACCTCAATTCTTCCAATTACATGAAACTTTTGAGTCGTTATACGATGAAGTAAATGAGCTATATGACGCATTTGCTGAACGTCTATTAATGATTGGTGGCAAACCAGTCTCAACTCAAAAAGGTAATTTAGAACTTACTTCTCTAAAAGAAGAAGTAGCAACAAACATGGATGCACTAGATATGGTGAAGTCAATTTTAAAAGACTACAAACAATTAGTCGAAGAATTTAAAGTCGGCTTAGAAGCGGCTTCTGAGGCAGGCGATGAAGTATCAGTGGATATGTTTGTCGGCGTCTTAACAAGCTTTGAAAAACACATTTGGATGTTAGAAGCAGTTCTTGCTTAATTATTAAATCAATGAAAACCGTGAGAAAATCACGGTTTTTTCTTTAAATATTGACTTTTCCCTATATTTATCATATTATTTTTATAAATGAATAGGGAGAATTATATATGGAAAATAAGCGAACTGAAGTAGTGAAAAAGGCATATAGCTTGGCTGTCATACTGAGCTTGGCGTATCTTTTTGTTTTGTTTATCGTTCGATTCCTTGTCTTGGGTTTTGATATTAATGCAATTAGAGTCGAGCTGACAATGAGTATTTTTTTGGTCCTATCTTTAGTGGTATTTTATAGTCAAATTGGAGGTAAAAAACCGATTATCTATGGGTTAAGTGTCTTTTTTTCAGGCTACGCGATTGGCTTATTTTATTTTTTTAGAGATCGATACTTAGGGACATTTTATGATCATAGTTTGTTAATGCTTTCTTCGATTTATCTAAGTACACTGATCATCTATTTAAGAAAAAACGACGAATTTATCTTTGATGAGCCGTATTCAAATCAGTTAATGGTTAGGCGTTTGATTTACATGGCTGTGATCGGTGTCTTTGTTCATATCATAAGCTTTTTATGTTACTATGCTCACTATAATCTGTCAGGGGCAAATGTCACACTCATCAATTTTATTAAAAGCACACAAAATGGGCCGTTAATTAAATACACAATCGCATTGTTGGTTTATTTTACCCTTTATGGCATGCTCTATGTGTTATATGAATCGTTTTCTAAAAAAGATCGAAGCGAAAAGGCGTTATGCTATATCGAACGAGGTGTCTTTTATTTTTACGTCGTTGGGTTTGTCATCTCGCTCATTAGTTTGATATTGGGAGGGATCACGAGTTATTTAATTGGCGCAAAACAGGTAAATTACCAAATGATTAGTGAGATCTACTACCTAAGAAATCTAATTCAAATCAATTCGATTCCTCAGTCATTTATCGCCTTATTAATGACCTTAAGCGTGGTTAAAATGATGAAAGACATCAGGGTTAGAGAATCCTATCAAACGCTAGTGATATCATATGCAATCATCGGGGTGATCATTTTTTTAAGTAATCATCTGATTGATGTTTACAAAGAGATTAGATTTACTGAGGGGTTACCGACGGTTGAGCTGTTGATGCGGTTTTCAAATTTCCAACGAATTGTATCTGGTTTGCTTCAAACTGGCAGTCACTTTTTCTTAATTCTGTTATTAGTCATACTCTCAAGACACCATCGTTACATGGAAAAACAGATTATTGTCTATGCCATACTCTTGTTAGGCTCGTTGTTGTTTACTCGAATACTTAATTTTGTGTTTTCAAATCATTTTCAGCTGAGTCAATGGGGGAATGTCGTTTTACATGGGTATTTGATTGTTGTTGCTGGGGTTGCATTAGGAATCTTATATAACTTTATGCATATAAAGGTGTATAATGAGTCTAGTTACATCAAAGAAGAATCAGAGGGGTTAGTATGAAAAAAAATCTATTTTCGAAAGATAAGTTAATTCAATACTTATTGGTTGTGTCTATATTTAGTATTACAATGGTTGGCTTGTACGCATTCAAGTTATTGACTAGAAATGCATTAAGCAACATATTTAATGCGTTTGCTTCGGTGTTTACGCCTTTTGTGATTGCATTTTTTCTAAGTTTTATTTTAGGACCTCTTTCAGAGTGGTTGCATATTAAGTTTAAGATTAAACGTGGGTTATCGATTGTCATTTCAATTGTCTTCGGCTTACTTTTCTTTGTTTTAATTATCGTGTTTATTGTGGTCTTTTTGTTTGGTCAACTGTCGTCGATTGCGTCTAGTTTGATTAATCTGATTGATAATGAAACGGTACGGAGTTTAATTACACAAATTGAGGCGTTGATTGGCGATTACATTGATGAAAACGGGGTTTCGCAGATTATCAGCCAAATTACTTCAAATGGTGAAAACTTAGACAAGATAATCAACATTTCTGTCTCGATTTTCCAGTTTTTCATTAATGTTTTTCAAGGATTTATTAAGCTATTTTTGACAATGTTATTAACGCCTGTGTTCCTTTTTTACCTGATTAGTGAAAAAGAACAAATATTTACGGCGATTAGCAGCGTGTTTCCTACAAAGATTAAACCCCATTTAGTTGAGCTAGGGATACGTAGTAATACCGTGATTCGTAATTACTTTACCGGTCAAGGTATTATGATGTTGCTTGTGTTTTCCTATTTTTTTATAGGGTTATCAATTGTTTCATTCTTCGTTCCTAATTTTGGTATTTCTCACGCGCTTTTATTTGCGATACTACTTGGGTTGACGAATATTGTGCCTTACCTAGGTGCATGGATCGGGTTGTCGATTCCAATTGTGTATTTATTTACTAAGTATCTAGAATACGAACAAGGTGGCAACGAAGGCATGATTTTCCTAATTGGCATTGCTTGTGTTTTTGTTGTACAGTTCACAGAGCAAATCTTAGAAGCGAACATCGTATCACCACAAATCATGGGTAAACACGTTCGCATTCACCCTTTGGTGGTTTTATCGAGTTTAATCTTCTTTGGTGGTGTGTTTGGGTTTGTTGGTGTCTTATTAGCGGTACCTATTGCAGGGACAATCAAGGTCGTTTATCAGTACTTACGAGCGCTGTTTGAAGATGAACCAAAGAAAATTAAGTCAAAATAGTTCATTCATTTAGATGAAAAGATGGGGTTATTCTCATCTTTTTTTTCTATGTACCGATTAAATGTATTTTATCTAAATAATGAAATGGATATCATTTGATTGTTTGATATTAAATTGTATATAATTAATAAATGCATAGGAGGGTATTTATATGTTTGTAAACTTAAAGATTGATAGCGTTGAAAAGGCGCTGTTATATTTAGTAACGATTGTCGTTATTGTTTTATTAAATTTCATGTCAAAAAAGAAAATCAAGTTTTCTTATCGTGTCCTAACGGCTTTAGGACTAGGGTTAATTACTGGGTTAGTCTTTGGTAGTGTTGCCTCAACGATACGCCCAATTGGTCAATTGTACGTTCGTTTAATTTCGATGATCGTCATTCCATTGGTTTCGGTATCAATTATCCGAAGTTTCACTTCGATGGGCGCTTCTGATAAACTAAAGAGTACGTCTGCAAAGGCGTTGTTTTGGATGTTGTCGACAACGGCGGTTGCGACGGCATTAGGGTTACTTTTTGCAAGCGTTGTTTCCATTGGAAAGGGGTTTGATGTCTCAGATATTACGTACACACCAAGAGACATTCAACCAATTGAACAAGTGATTTTAAATTTATTTCCAAACAACATCATCAGTCATATGGCAAATAACCAAATGATTCCGGTGATTTTGTTCTCGATTTTTATTGCGATTGGAATCAATTATGAATCAAGAAAAAGAAGAGATAAGGTAGAACCGTTATTAAATGTGATTGAAGGGTTCTCTAATGTCATGGTATCAGTCACTAAAATGGTCATTAAGTTTACCCCTTATGGTGTGTTTGCGTTAATGGCGCATGCGGCATCAAGAAACGATTTAGAAACCTTAAAGACCTTAGGCTTTTATATTTTATTAATGTATGGCATTATGGTGGTTCATTTTATCGTGGTACAACTTGGTTTAATTGTTGTGGTTGGAAAATTAGATCCAATTCAATTTGTTAAAAACATCTATCCGGCACAATTGGTTGCCTTTACGACTCAAAGTTCTTATGGCACATTACCGGTGACGGTAAAGACGTTAACGGATCGTACGGGTGTATCTGAACGTATTGCAAGCTTTGTGGGCCCACTAGGGGCAAACGTTGGTATGAATGCGTGTGGTGGGATATTTCCAGCGGTTGTGGCGATATTTACCGCTAATGCGTTTGGTATCAATCTGGCCTTTACGGATTATTTAATGATTATATTCACAACGACGATTGCCTCAATCGGCATTGCAGGTGTACCTGGGATTGCGACAATTGCCGCAACGGTGGTCTTAGTATCGGTTGGTTTACCGATTGAAGGGATTGCTTTAGTCGCTGGTGTGGATGCACTTATCGACATGGGAAGAACAGCAATTAATGTCACAGGGACAATGGTTTCGGCCACCCTTACCGCAGTATCTGAAAACGAATTAGATAAAGATGTGTTTTATCAAGATAAGAAGAACATGGCTGTGGTGATGGAAGATTAAAACCGATTTCAATCGGTTTTTTCTTTTTTAGGGTGTTATAATAGATTCGTGAGGGTTATGAGATGAGAAAAAAAGCGATATTATTGATTGTGATTTACTTGGCATTTATTGCCCTTGGGTTACCAGATGCACTTTTAGGGTCTGGTTGGAATATGGTCAGAAATGATTTAAATGTTAATTTGTCTACGCTTGGTTTAATGACGGTATTTGTTTATGTGGCTACCACACTAACCACATTTAATGCACCAAGGCTCATTCGTGTCTTACAAACCAAACGAATGACGTTTATTTCGATTTTATTAACGGGACTATCCTTACTTATCATGAGTCAGGTTAGTTCGTTTTATCAGTTGTTATTCTTTGCCTTGCCACTTGGTATGGGGGCTGGGGCAATTGATGTGTCACTTAATCACTATTTAGCGGTGCATTACGAAGCGAAACACATGAATTACCTCCATTCGTTTTATGGGGTCGGAGTAACCTTAGGGCCTACAATTATGGCTTATGCGCTTAAAGAGAGTTCATGGCGGGTGGCTTATGTGGTTGTCGGTCTTATTTTAGTATTGATTTCTCTTTTTGTATGGGTCAGTTTTCCATTATGGTTTAAAGAAGAAAGCGAATCTAAGACAGTCATTAAGTCATATAAGCTAAAAGAAATTCTACACACAAAAGGTGCGATTGAATCGATCTTTATCTTTTTATTTTACGTGCACATTGAATCCTTAGCGGGCGTTTGGATTGCAAGTTACTTTTTTATTGAAAAAGGGGTAAGCTATTCGCTTGCTGCAATTTTTACAACGGCTTATTATCTTTCGTTTACGGTAGGCAGATTAAGTGGTGGTTTTTTAAGTCATAAGTTATCAAGTAAAGGCTTAATCGCAATTGGTTTAACGTTGATGAGTTTAGGGGCATTGTTGATGCTTGTTGATGTCGATTTGATGGGTTATTATTTCTTTGTTGTGGTCCTTTTTGGACTTGGATGTGCACCGGTGTTTCCAAACATGATGTTTATCAACTCGCTTCATTTTGAAGAGGCTAAGTTATCAAAAATTATCAGTCTTCAGATGGGGGTTGGCTATATTGGTTTTGGCTTATTAACGCCACTTGCAGGATTTCTCTTTGAGAAAATAGGCATTGTGTATTACCCATTGTTTTTGATCTTAGTTATAATTGTGATTATTTATTTGTTTCAACGATTTCTTAGAAAAACAAAAACAAGCTTAGAATACTAAGCTTGCAAGATAGGATAAGAATTGATGGTATAGTGCATAAGAATAAATCAGTCCGATGCCAAATAATAAACCAGTAGAAAGCCGTCTAGTATGTGTCGAGGCTTTCTTTTTTTGATAGACCAGATACCCATCAATAATCAAGGGAATCATCAAGAATATCAAAAGTGGTCCTTGGTAAAGAAGGCTCAAAGGAAGACTCAAATATACCCCTAGATAAATCCCGGTACACCTCGAACAAATCGGTAGGTAGTGACCTTTAATTCTTAACGTTCGACACGTGTTTTGGTGACAAAAGAAGACCCCTGGAAGATAAGGTCTTTTAAGTACGTAGTGGAGAACAGTGATCAGAAATAGTAGAAACGAAGTGGTAAGTGCAGTCATAAAAAAGGGATTAAAAAACACAAAATCAGCTAAAAACAAACTGACTGGAAATAGGATGACGTAGGCAGATATTACACTGTATTCAGTTTTTGATAAGTTTTTGAGTGTGTGCATAGAGATTACCTCTTATTGTTGATTATATCATAAGACGTGATATGTTATAATTAGAATCGTATAGGAGTGATGTTATGTCAAATCGAATTGTTGTCATCGGTGGTGGCGCAAGTGGGATGGTTGCGGCGATTGCCGCGAGTCAACGTGGGAGTCGTGTAACGATCTTTGAGAAAAATCAACGATTGGGTAAAAAAATTCTAGCCACCGGTAACGGGCGTTGTAACTACACGAACGTTACAATGACAAAGAATTGTTATAACCACCCGTTTTTTGTTGAGTCAATCTTTGATCAGTTCTCGCTGGATCAAACCTTAGAGTTTTTTAAAGACTTGGGTATTTATCCTCGTGTTGAAAAAGAAGGTAAAGCCTATCCGACGTCACTACAAGCAAGAAGCATCACTGAGGCATTAGAACGTGAAATACATCGCCTTAAAATTCAAGTTTTATATGGACAAACGGTAGAGGAAATTGAGTTTAAAGGTGATTCATTTGTTGTTAAAACCAATCAAAGACAAACGAACGTTTTTGACAAGGTCATTATAGCAACGGGTGGACTAGCTTTACCTAAGAGTGGTTCTGATGGTTCAGGGTATGGGTTTGCAGAAGCCTTCGGACATGAAGTAACACCGGTGTTTCCTGCCCTAGTTAAGCTGAACCTAGACTGTCCTTATTTAAAAGAAACCGATGGGGTTAAGATGGAGACAACGGTCCGTCTTTATCAGGAAAACAAGCTCGTTTTAGAAAAAACAAACGATGTGCTCTTTACTAAGTACGGCGTTTCAGGACCAACGATTTTGGATTTATCAAGAAAAGCTAATGAGTTGTTGTTAAAACAAAAACGGGTGTTTGTTTCGATTAATTTGGTTCCGGATTACGATAAAGAGTTATTAATTGAACGATTTATGAGGTTAAAGCAATTGAGTGTCTATGAATCGATGAAAGGATTATTACATCAAAAGTTAATCCATCCGGTGTTAAAAGAAGCGAAAATCAACGACCAAACGATCGTAGAAAAACTACCGATTAATGAATTAGAACGGTTGATTAGCGTGTTAAGCGATTACCGATTTGAGGTGCTCTCCTCAAAAGATTTTGATGAAGCACAAGTCACCGCAGGCGGAATCAAGGTCAATCAGGTCGATCAAGTGACCTTAGAATCCAATTTGATTCCAGGGCTCTATTTTTGTGGGGAAGTGCTTGATATTGATGGTTTATGTGGGGGTTATAACCTTCAGTGGGCCTGGAGTAGTGGATTTGTGGCGGGTCGTTTTGCATCAAAAATGAATTGATTTAGAAAGTGACCTTAATCGTCACTTTTTTTTGCATGTTGTTTGACTTCTTTTTTTGGTTTATATGGAATCCTAGCAAGAGGTGAAACTATGTCTACCGAAGTGTACGTCATTTATGGCCTAGCTGTCATATTAACAACCGTTGGATTGATTAAGAGTCCAACAAAAACCAAACTTGGCTTAAAATTAACGTTAATAATGAATTTGACCATTTTGATTGTTTTTGTCATCTCATCGTATTTGATTGATTACGTGATAAGCATCGATGAAGTTGAGAAAATGCTTGATAAAACCTCATAAAAAAAGACACACATTAAGTGTGTTCATTTCTTTGTGATGTCGTTGTCATAACCAATGGGCATGATTCGTTCGATTAAAAGTGGGTTATCATTGAAATAACTATTGACGAGTGAAGAAACTGGGTAATAATCCAGTTTTTTTTCATTTTTAATTAGAAACGTTTGATTGAAAAATGCTTGATTAGACGTTGGGTTCTCTAAATACTGAATTTGTTGAGCCTTCGATAGTATCAAAGGCATTCTTTGGTGAATGTGTTTAAGGTCATCGGTGGCTTCTTTAGTTAAAATAGCCATTTCATGGATGAGTTTACCATCTATGCCTTTATGTGATTGATAAATACCGGCATAGACGAGGGGTTCTTTTTCTTGAGTTAAAAAATAATAAGGTTGTCTATTTGAATCCCACTCGTAGTAACCGTCACTAATGATTAGACAGCGTTTCTTTGTGATAAGAAGAGAAAAGGCATGTTTTTCGTAGATTGTTTCACTGCGTGCGTTTAGAAGCTTCTTTTTGTTCTCTTTGTATAGAAGATTTGTTAATCCAAACGATAAGTTGCCTGCACGGTATTTATGACCATCAAAGATGACGCAAAGTGCATTTTGTGTTGGTGCGATGTTAAACTTAGGTAAGATGTATTCTTGTCTGAGTTCATCGATGTCAAATTGTCTTTTTAAATAGCCTAAGAGTTCTTCTTTAGTTAAGGTTAAGGTAAAACGTCCACACATAATAGTTAGTCTCCTTAAACGATTAATGATTCAATGAATGCTTTAAATTTAGGGTAGATTAAGTCATCTAGGCTTAAAACTTCTTTTGAGTAGGTAAGTTCAAAATGACGATCTTTAATCAGTTGATCTCTAATTTGTTGATCGGTTGTATAAAAGTTGAGTTCATCTAATTTTTGATAAGCGGTCCGGTTCATGTTAGAAGAACCAAGGGTCACCTGATTGTCTGCGATCAAAAGCTTGGTGTGAATCATTTTAGACGATAAGTAAATCGAAAGATTGTCTTTTTTATGTTTAAACAAGTAAGCAAGCATTTTTTTGTTGATGTGGTCTTGCAGGTTTGCTTCATTTGAAGTTAAAATCGAGACACTGACACCTCTTTGATTGGCGGCTTTTAGTTTTTCAATTGTTTTTTTGTGCCCCATGTAGGCCATGGTAATGATGATTTCTTCTTTTGCGTTATCGATCAATTCATAAAAAGATGGTCTAATTTCTTTCTTCTTTTTATGGTTAAGAATAAAATCATAGACAGAAGAAGTTCGTGATTTGTTACCGTAAAAACGTTCTTTAAATAGCGTAATTAAAGAGGGTTCGGTGATCTTGATCATATAGTCATGATAAACCATTTTCGCAAGATCGTGTGTGACTTCTTTGTCTTCGATATTAATACCGCCTAAAAATAAAACGTGATGATCAATTAGATAAAACTTAGAATGGTCGTATTTATTTTTTCTGGTCTTTAACGTTAAATTCTTGTGAGACATAATGGCTTCAAGTTTAAAATTACGTTGTTGTCGATAGCCTTTTGGCTTAGGTTTATTTTGTGAGATACCGACAAAATAGGCCTTTATTAAGCCAAATACCGTATGTTTTTTATGAAACATTGATTGTTTGGTTTCTTCGCCTTTTTCTAAAAATTCACTGGATTTATCTTTGTCTATCGTTACCTTGACACCGCGTAAAAGGGCGTTAATAACGGCATCAAGGACTTCATTTCCAATGAGGTCATCCCGCCAAATAAACATGTTGATGAGAATTTCTTCTTTGGCTTCGTTGATTGATTTAATGATTTCATCAAACGCGTTTTTGCCATCTTTTAAGAGTGTGATTTGAGTATTCATGTGGATGCACCCCGTGTCTTTATCTCAATTTTATCACAAAATGCGTTTGTTTGATTTCTTTTTGTGCTTTAAAAACGTCTTTTAGCCTCGCAAAAACTCAAAAACATTGTATAATAAGAGTAGAGGTGAAATTATGGCACAAGATACTAAAGTAACATTGCGCAGTCTTAATTTTTATCAAATCTTTTTAAGACAGCATACAAAGGAAGGCACGTTTCTTTCATTAATTGAAGACTTACCTAGAATCAAAACCTTAGGAATGGACTTCATCTATTTACTTCCAATTCATCCGATTGGAATTGAACATCGTAAAGGAAGTGTAGGTTCCCCTTATTCCATTAAGGACTACCGTGCAATTAATAAAGACCACGGGACAATTGAAGAATTTAAGACCTTAGTTGAACAAGCACACAAACAAGGCTTGAAAGTCATGATTGATGTGGTGTTTAACCATACATCATTCGATTCGGTTCTATTAGAAGAACACCCAGAGTGGTTTTTTAGAAGAAATGGAAAATTAGCTGGAAAAGTTGGCGATTGGTGGGACATTACGGATCTTGATTTTAATCATCCTGAATTATGGGACTATCTAATTGAAACACTTGTATATTGGGCAAATATGGGTGTTGATGGGTTTAGATGCGACGTTGCGCCACTCATTCCGATGGAATTTTGGATTCACGCAAGAGCTGCAGTTAAAAAAGTAAACAAAGATTTAATTTGGTTGTCTGAATCGGTTCACGGTGGCTTTATTAAGTACATTAGAGATAACGGATTTGATGCGGCCAGTGATTCAGAAACGTATCAAGCATTTGATATCTTATACGACTATGACATTCACGATGAGTATTTAGGTTACCTAAAAGGTGAGATACCACTCAATGATTGGTTAAATCAAATGATTCGTCAAGAATACGTGTATCCTAAAAATTACGTCAAACTTAGAAATCTAGAGAATCATGACCAAGAACGTGTGGCACATTACATAAAGGATGAGCACCGTTTATTAAATATCAACGGGTTACTCTATTTCTTAAAGGGCGCAACGATGATTTATGCGGGTCAAGAGTACGGTGTTAGCAAGCGTCCGGATCTATTTGAAATTGATAAAGTCAATATGAAAGTTCCAAAAAACTTAGACATACGTAATTTGATTCACCGCATGGCACATTTAAAGAAAGACTCATTATTCCAAAGTGGAATATTTAACATTCACATACAAGACCTCGAAGCGGCTGTGGTGAGTTACGAGAATAAAAATTCAATGACGGTTGGTATTTTTAATGTGGGTAATGTTGAAGGCGAAGTGAAAGTCAATTTAGTCGATGGCATTTATCAAAACATTCTATACCCTAATTCGGTTGAAGTAAAAGACGGAAAAGTCGAATTAACTGAAAAACCAATGGTCTTATTCGCATTAAAGAAAAACGTATAGTAGATATTAAGTCAGGTGCTTTAAAGCATCTGGCTTTTTTATTACATTAAAAATATAAAAAACGACTTTATTAAGTCGCTGTGTTTGTTATGCAGGTGATTTAGAACTTAGTAAGCCTGATATAGTATTGATGAAAGGATGGATGAATCGATTGATGAGAAAAATCGAAAAAAAATGTAACGTATTACAGAAACTTAATTCTGTGTGTCGATACGTTACACTAGAATGATACAACAAAAAATGTTGTTTTTCAAGGTTTGATAATCAAAATGTTTGGGATGCATGTAATTTTATGTCGTCTAGATTCATTCTTAGTGGGTATTATGAGATTGACTGTAGAAATTTTAATTTGGGTGTACGATTCAAAATGAAAAAAAACGACTTTTTCAAGTCGTTATCTGTTTGGTGTAACCGTTGATTTAGATCTTAGTAAGCCTGATATAGTATTGATGAATTAACTAATGAGAAAAATCGAAAAAAAATGTAACGTATTATCGAAACTTAATTCGCTTTTTGATACGTTACACTACAATAATACAACAAAAAATGTTGTTTTTCAAGGTTTGATAATCAAAATGTTTGGGATGCATGTAATTTTATGTCGTCTAGATTCATTCTTAGTGGGTATTATGAGATTGACTGTAGAAATTTTAATTTGGGTGTACGATTCAATATAAAAAAAAACGACTTTTTCAAGTCGTTATCTGTTTGGTATGGCAGGCCCAGCAGGATTTGAACCTACGATGACGGAGTCAAAGTCCGTTGCCTTACCGCTTGGCTATGGGCCTAACTGTTAAACAGTTTAACAAATAATAAATCAAAAATCAATCCATAATTTGATTTTTTTCGCATGGGGCGGCTGAAGGGAGTTGAACCCTCCAATGCCGGAGCCACAATCCGGTGTGTTAACCGCTTCACCACAACCGCCATCTATGCGCAAATATTATTATACATTATTTTAAACATTTGTAAAGGGGGAAATATATTTTTTTTCTCATAAGTCTAAAAATGAGTTTGTGTTTGCGTGTTAATTTGGTATGATTATAATGGTAAAGAAGAGGTGTATGTCATTGAAGTTTTTAGGAAGATTATTTTTTGGGCTTGCAGTCCTAATGATTGGTTATACGGTTTATGGTTTTTCTGCCATCGATATGCAATCAAAACACATTGTTAAATATGGTGATTTAGCGGTTGAAAAAGGTGAGTATGAATATTTTCAACAAATCAGTAAATATTATTATCAAGACGCGCTATTAAGTGAGAAAGTTACAACAGCAACCGGAAGTTTTAATTTAAACATGTTTGTTATGAGCTCTGGAGATTATAATTCAGTTGTCATTTTAATTGATCACTTAACCGGTTATAGTGAACAAGATGGACTATTATTAAAAGTGTCACTTGAGAATTTGGTTGAAACCAAAGATGAACTTGAAGTGGTTGAATTATTTATGGATAATACGTTATCAAAAAAATGGTACATTACGACATTAGATCCAAATAAAATCTATGAAGGACAAGAAAACATTCAAGACATTCTTGATGTCGAATTATATTTGATTGGTGAAAAGCCAGAAAAAGGTGAAGAACGTATTGATACGTTACTTTATGATTTTGATCAAACGAGTGGTGTTTTTGCCTCAAAAGAATATTTAGACTTAAATGGCGTCGTTTTTAATGACGATGACAAAGCACTTTCGTCAGCGGAATTACTTGATTTGGGCATTTTAGAAAGTGATGGGCATTCGTTTGCAGAATTCCAAGGCGTCTTGTGGCGTAACATGGGTATTTATGTTGTTTTAGTCATTATCATTGCATATTTGATGTTCTTTAGAGGTAGAGATCGATTTGGTAACAAAAAAATCTCTAAATATGGTCCAAAACCAGCACCTGGTAAAGAAACAAAAGTTGTAACACAAGAACCTGTGAAACAAAACTTCAATTCGAAGTCATTAGGCGAACCTGAAAAACAAGATAAGAACGATAAAAAATAGTTGCTTAAAAATAAAACGTGTGCTATATTATTAGTGCACGCTTTTATAGGGATATGGTGTCAACGGTAGCACAGCGGTCTCCAAAACCGTTAGTACGGGTTCGAATCCTGTTGTCCCTGCCATTTTAAATTAGCAGATTTTTGTTAATTAAATAATATGTACCTGGTGAAATCCCAGGTTTATTTAGATATATTGCGACACGTTTAGTGTGTCAACCTACTTTGATTATATACTGACACGTTAAAAGTGTCAATGAATTTTTTATTTATTTTCATAGATACGGAGGTATACATATGAATAAATTAAAAGAATTTAGAGAAAAGAAGGGCCTTTCACAACGTGATGTAGCAAAGACAATGAATTTATCACAAGCTCAATATTGGCGTTTAGAAAAAGACTTATCACTATTAAATACAAATCAAATTTTCCAATTGTGCAAATTGTTTGATTGTACACCTAATGAGCTTTTAGATTTCAAGACTCATTACAAAGTGATCATGTCTGATGTCTTAGATGAACCAATAAAAAAATAAAGAGGTTGCCCTCTTTATTTATCAACATTGAAGTTTTTAAAAAATGTTTTTTTTACATGGTCTTTTCGACTATGTATATATCTTTGTGTTGTTTCAAGATTTGAATGACCTAAGATTTCTTGTACTGATTTTATATCTGCACCATTTTCCAATAGTATTGAAGCTAATGTGTGCCGAAACATATGAGCATGAAGTTTCTCAATATTTAAAGTCTTTTTAAGATACTTCATAGTCCAATCTATATCAAAATAGTTAATTGTTCTATCATTAGCAATATTATGTATTAAGTATTTATGATTGGTTTTTATGCCAATCATTTTTTTTATCTCTTTGCATGTTGTTTGATTGAAATATACAACTCTATTTTGCTTTGTTTTTGTCCGTGTTAGTAAGACTTCTTGAGTGTCTATGTTCACATTCTTTTTTTCAATGTTGATAAGTTCAGAAGCTCTGCAACCGGTATCAATCAAAAGAAGTACCAAACATTTAATTGTAAGATTATTACTATCATCAGATAAAGAGATCAGATGTTTTCTTATTCTTTTAATATCGTCAATTTCAACCATATCAAATGTAGTCCTAGTCTCTTTGAATTTATTAATTGAGTGTAAAAAATCAAAATTTATACCTGAAGTAATATAAGTCCTTTTTAGTATTCCAATTCTCTTGTTAATTGTAATATTTTGACATGTTTCTTTAAGCTCATTTATATAATCTATCAATCTTAATTCATCGATATCATCAGTATTATGTATTAAGTTATTATCACACCATTTTTTAAAATGCATTAGGTGTGCTTGATAATGCTTATATGGTCTTTTTGATTGGTTCAATCTAATATTGCTCAATTGATTATTAACTAATTCTTGTATTGTCATCTTTAATTCTCCCTTTTTCCTTTTAATGTCCTTATGGTAGCGAAATATCCCCATATAAGAATACATTAGAAAGGTTGAAAAAATGATACTGTTTGACAAATGGATTAAAATGTATTAATATGATGTTGCGATTGTTAGGTTAGCCTAGTGGTAAGCAGTTCGAATTTAGTCATAAGTGATTATGGCTATCAATCAAAAAAGCTCCGAAAGGGGCTTTTTTCTTTTATCTGTTTAAGCCCTTATATCGTTTCTTTCTCTTTTTATTGTATTTATCTAGGTCATCTTTAGTTATTTTTTTTGATTCTCTATTTTTATACACTAGTGGATCTATACCATTTTCAAAACGCTATTGACACATTAGAAACACTGGTCCAGTACATCAACTATTTTACGTGAAATACGATAAGGTGATTTGTTTTTTCTTTCTATTGTATTCGTTTTTATGAAGATAAATGGGTAAATGTAGGGATATCTAAAAATGCTGAAAAATATATCATTGTTTGATAAATGTTTTAAAAAAGAATATTATGATTTTAAGATTGCTAGGTCGCCTAGTGATAAGCAGTTCGAATTTAGCCATAAGTGAATATGGCTATCAATCAAGAGAAGTTCTGAAAGGGGCTTTTCTTTTCTTTGTTTAACCACTGAGACTCTTTCGCGCAATTTTTTTTTATTCTTTTAGATAGTTGTTAACTGCTCATTTTGAAACTTTAATCTGAATTTAGATATACAGGCGAATATAATTATTGACATACGATTATAGTTATAATAAAATTTAAATGCCAGGGTAACCAGCCCCAAGACCCTTTCGAGGGAATTAGTCTCACAAGAGATGTTAAAAAGTCGCTAGAAATTAGTGGCTTTTTTATTTGGTATAATGAGTTATTTTTGAATAGAGTCTAAATGCATCTAAGTGATAGAAATTGGATTTATTCAGGAGTAATTATGAGCATCATCAGTGATCTGAGGATTTCTTTTTTTATTAGGATTGACATTTGTCGTTTTTAACGCTAAAATGACATCACAGGGGTAACCAGTCCCGGACTCTATTTAATAGAGTGCATCTTAGGATGGAAAAAAGTCGATTAGGTCGGCTTTTTTTGTTAGTTAAGATACATCGATAACGATGTCACTCTCTTTTTCTTATGTTTGTAATTATTTAAGTAGACTATATTTTTATCTTGGTTTGTGTCATAATGAAAGTAGATTATTAAGATATGGGGGAATTGTATGAAGATTGCATTAATTGCGCACGATAAGAAGAAAGATTTGATGATTGAGTTAGCTAAAACATTTGTCAACGTTTTAAAGAAACATCAATTGTTTGCGACTGGGACAACAGGACGGTTAATCATTGAGCATACGGGCTTAGACGTTAGACGAATGAAATCAGGGCCACTTGGTGGTGACCAACAAATTGGTTCAATGGTTGCCGATGGACAGCTTGATTTGGTGATCTTTTTAAGAGACCCACTCACCGCACAACCTCACGAACCGGATGTATCGGCATTACTTCGCTTGTGTGATGTTTTTGCAATACCACTAGCCACAAACCTAAGTAGTGCAAGAATCATGCTTAAAGCGCTTGAAGAAGAACAAATTGAAAATCAGTTTCATTTAAGAAAAGACGAATAAACAACAAAGAGGGTGAATGAAGAATGCTAATTGATTTGTCTTTGGTTATCAACAATGAGTTAAAATCGTACCCGGGTGATCCTAGGGTTAAATTACAACAGATTGCCTCGATTGAAAAAGATGGGTTTAATAATTATGAGCTAAGCATCAACATGCACGCAGGCACACACATTGATGGTCCGAAACACATGGATGGATCGAAGAAAAACATTTGTGATTACGCACTCGATCGCTTTCATGGAAAAGCGAGAATCGTTAATCCAAAAGAACCTTATCAACCTAAAGGCGAACAAATTGTTGTGATACCGATGAAAAATCAAACACTCAGTGAGGGGTTTATCAAAGAATTGATTCGATCGAAAATCAACCTAATTGTCATTGATAAAGACTCAATCGATGAAGCGCCTTACCCACTGCATAAGTTGTTATTTAAAAACAATGTGTTTATTGTAGAAAATGCAGTTAATCTCCATTTGCTAGAGAAGTACCCTTCATTTACCATTTTTGCGATCCCTTTAAAGATTGAAGCCGATTCTTCTTTGATTCGTTTATTTGCACAAGTTTAAAGTAATTTTCTAAAGTCACTTCTATTATACGAATAGAGGTGATTTTTTATGAAGAAAGTAACAGTAATCGTTTTAAGTTTGTTTATGTATTTGTTTAGTTGTTCTTTGATGGCCTATGAAGAGGGCAACCTTCATCAACTAGACGAGCAAGTGACGGGATTTAGTAATTTAGTAGTTGAAGAGGATAAGCTTCGTTTTGTTGAAGCAATTCCTGCGGATTCAGAGGGGCTTTACACGATGGTATTTGATGAGGCATTCATGGGTGACGAACACAAGATTAAATCACAATGGACCTACACATTTTGTTATGACTATAATGCGTATTGTTTTAATGACATGGAAATTAAAAAAGATCTTTCATCAACGCTCTATTACGCCAATATGATGTCGCCAGACGAGAAGTTTTACTTAACAAACATCCCGGCAAGTGCACAAAGTGGGTTAAACTTTGTTATCTATAAAGGTGAATTCAGTCATTTTAAAGGGTTTGATTATTATAAAAATACCACAACTGATCAAGGCGTCTTCTTGGTTGATTACGATCAAATGGTCAATCTAGAACAGCTTAAAAATCAATTAAGCGCAAACGATAATGTGGATGGTGATTTAACCGATTCAATTGAAGTCTTATCGGATGCGTTTACCACAAGAACCTCAAAGCTTGGTGAGTTTTTGGTGAAATTTGGTGTCAAAGACAAACGGCATAATCAAAGTTTTTATGACATGTACGTTAAGGTAGTTGATTTAACTTCGCCAGTGATTACTGGCAGTGATCGAATTGAAATTGAATTAAATGTCGATGATTCATCGATTGAGTCTTTGATTAGCCAGTACGTGGTATCAGATAATGTGGATACCTTATTAACCAGTAATTTAGTCCTTTCAAAAGACACCTATTCAGGCAATAAAACCAGTTTAGGCGATTATATGATTGAACTCAGTTTAACGGATCTGTCAAACAACGTAACTAAAAAACAAGTATCAATTCGCATTAAAGACACAACCAAGCCAGAGATTAAAGGGCCAAGCGTGCTTTTTGCTTATTTATCGGAACAAGTAAAAACTATTGAGGAGATTAAAAAACTCTATAAGGCAGTGGATTTAGTAGATGATGAAAGCCATTTGATTGTTCATTATGATTTATCAAACTACACACATCAATTGGGTGATCACGTCATCACAATTACCGCAGAAGACCAATCAAATAACCTTTCTAGTAAAGAGGTTGTGATCAAAGTAATTGATGACGTCAGTCCAACCTTTGATGTCTCTAATCTTGTGTTAAAACGAACGCAAGTCGATCAAATGACCAAAGAAGAAATTATCTCATTTTTGACTAGAGAGTTAAAAACGAGAAATAAAGACATCACTCAAGTAGAGATACTTCTAAATGAGGCCGAGTATGGCAGTAAACATGAAAATCAGTACATTTACTTTAGTTTCTTACTTGATGGCGTGACTTATCAATCGAAAGTAATGGTAGAAAAAGAAATTGACTATATCCCTGCGGTTGTTATTGCGTTAGCTGCGATATCACTAGCCAGTATCAGTATTTATTACATCAAGAAAAAATGGTTCTAAAATTAAGGGTTTTTACCCTTTTTTCTTTTATTTGATGATAAAACAAGTTATAATAGGTATGCTAAGGTGATATTATGAAAAAAACAAGAAATGATCTATTATTGATCGTCATACTCTTTTATGTACTTAATTTAATCAATACGTATTTTGTAACAACAAACGTATTAAACCGATATTTAATCGCATTCAAACGCACGCCTTGGATTGAACTGAATTCAATTCTTGGGAATTTTTCGGCGTTATCGATCCTATTGTTCTTAGGCTTTATCTTGATCAGGTCCTTAAAGGGAAGAATCATCTATTTAGGGACAGTAACATTTTTGCTTAATATAGCGATATTCTCGATTGGTATATTTACTAAGTATTACCAAACCATGTTTTCAATTTATGAGATGACGCTATTTTATAACCCAGCGCAGGCGTTAGCGGGTTCGATTGTCGTTGAGGCATTTAGAGAGTTAATTGTCTATTACCGTGTGATTGTCTTTATTCCAACGTTTGTCTTTATTTATTTAATCATTCGTACATTCATTCGCTATAAAAACGAAAAAGAGGTATTATCCGAGGCAATGAATTTACCTAAAAATAGGATGCTTGGGGTGATGTTATTACTAACATCGGTTATTCTAAGTTTATCGACACTTGGGGTAGTTAAAGTCAACATGGATGACAACTGGCCGATTACGGCGGAAAGACCGTTGTATGGTGTTCAATCGGCGGGGCTTTATAATTATTATTTAGGTCAGTTATTTGGATTTGATTTTGGAAAGATTGAATACGTCAAATCGGATTTGCAAATTTATGAAATGTACAATAAAAATCAAGCCGAATACGTTAATTTATTTAATCAAACCTATGGAAATGTTTTAGAGCTAATCGATGCAAAAACGGTATCGGTGGATCCTGCTTTGATTGGTTTGAACCAATCATTAAACGGCATTTTTGAGGGGAAGAACATTATGGTGATCCACCTTGAAACGTTTAATCACTTCTTATTAAATGAAGAAGGTCCATTCTTGGATCAAACGTATTTTAAGACGTTAAAAGCACTACTACAAGAATCCTATGTACTTAACAACTTTTATACGAACGTTGGCTTAGGTAATTCAAGTGATGCAGAATTTTCTGTGATGACGGGTTTATACCCAAGAGGGGATACGACCGTCTATTGGAATTATGAGAAGACCCCTTATGAGCTGCAGGCATTACCAAAACTATTTACAAATTATTATAAGGCGTCGTTACATAGTGACGTGAAAGTGTTTTATAATCGAGAAAACGTGCATGAAAAAATGTATGAGTTTGATGACTATTTTTATTTTGATGAAAAAGAAGCGTTTGTTGAGAAAACAAAAAATGGGTATTACCGTTTTGCGGATCTCAATTATAAAACCGATCCAAAGAGCCCATGGATAAGTGATCTCGCGTTATTTGATTGGACAAAACAGTTGGCGATAACGAGCCAAGTAAAAAAAGAGAAGTTCTTTTTATACCCGATTACAATGCAACCGCATACGCCATATTTATATGACCCTTACCTAGAGACACCGAGATTTACAACCGAAGAACTTGTTGTCGAATCAGCGACTTATAAATACATTAACTATGAACGTTATTACGATTCGATTTTTGACAAATTCATCGAAATGACCAAATCGTTAAAAGACACCGTTTATGTGTTTTATGGCGATCATGGATCTGGTATACCAAAATCGGATTTAGAGACGATTTTAGGTAGGGAGCTATCAATGCTAGAATATAAAACTGAAATGTTAAAAACCTTGAGTTTTATTTACGCACCAGATGATAATGATACAAGTACGATTAAACGAGGCTTAATTAAAGGTGAACAAAACCTTGTTAGAAGCCAAGTGGATTTATACCGTACAATCATAGAACTATTTAATCTAGATACCGATCATTATTATTACGGGGTAAACGCTATATCGGATGAACGAACCTTCTCGATTGATACGAGAACATTTGATATCATTACAGATGATTACTATTTGTTATCCAAACATCTAGCAAGCGACAAAGAAACCTCACTTGAGAACGTTCTTTTCTACGTCGATGAAAATGATGTATTATTAGACCCTTATGAGGTTTTCAAGTACGTAATAGTTTACAAAAAGCGTATGGATGAAGCAATCACGTTTAACTTACATCAATATTTAAAAAATAATTGAAAATTGTGTTGACGTGGTTCTAAAAGTTTGATATAATTCAAGTTGCGCGGATGTGGCGAAATTGGCAGACGCACTAGACTTAGGATCTAGCGCCTTACGGCGTGCAGGTTCAACTCCTGTCATCCGCACCACTTGAAAGTTAACGGCTTATTTAAGCCGTTTTTTTTTATACGCGCAGCATGAATCATTCGATTTGAATAGAAGTATGAAACTTTGATAATTCAAATATAGTGTGAAAAATTAAAACTATATTTATGTCTAATACAGCAAAAGGAAACGATGGGCATCTTTAGTCTTGCAGAATAAAACAATTAGTTAGACTGTATATTCAAAGGTGATATAAGTAAAATTTAGTGAGTCTAAAACAGTTATAATGATAAATATCTCACACAAATATTAGTTGAACAAAAAACAAGTTTAGGTAAACATAATTCATTTAGTAGCACATTCGCATCTAAACTTATATGTGGAGATTGTGGTGGTTTTTATGGCAGAAAAAGATGGCACTCCACAGATAAGTACTCAAAGCTTGTTTATAGATGTAATAAGAAATTTGATAAAGGTAAGCATAAATGTATGACACTCACTTTATCAGAAGATGAGATCAAGATGAAATTCATTCAAAGCTATAACTTTACCATGAAAGATAAGAAACGAGTTATGGATGATACCAAAGAAATCATTGAGCTTTTATCAAACACTAAAGACTTAGATGTTGAGATTAATAAAACTGGTGATGAAATAACCGTAATTAGTGAACTTGTTAATAAGCTGATCAACGATCATGCTAAATCAAATATGAGCATAGATGAATATGATAGCAGATATAGTGAATTAACAACGAGATACGAAGAATTAGAAAACAAGCAAAAGGAACTCATCAATAAAAGAGACGACAAAAAGGCTCGGGTTTATATCATGAATGAGTTTCTATCTAACTTAAAACATGCCAAAGATAAAATGTCGGAATGGAATGATTCGTTCTTTACAATGATGGTTGAGAGTGGCATGGTACATAGAGATGAAACCATAACATTTAAATTGAAGAATGGCAAAGAAATTTGAAGTTAAAGAATAATTTTATGCTGATAAAAGGTGACATTTAACAAATTAATGCCACTTTTTCTGTTATAATGAGGGTTGCAAATAGTAAAACAACATAATAAAAAAATCAATAGTGCTGCATATATTGTTAATAATAGTTAATAATGCTATAATTTTATAAAAGGAATAAAGTTCATCAAGGTAATTAAACTATTAAGAAGAGGGGATACTTTTATGAGTTTTAAGAAATTAATAATGTTTGTTCTTATGGCTCAATTATCATATCTAGTATAAATGAAAAAGTTTGTATAGGCTACAATAAGTTAGACAGAATTAGAATAGACACATCAAGAGAACTATTTATAAATAATCAACTACTTGAAGTATTCAATATTGCATATCAAATTTCTAGAGGTCAAGAAAATTTAGATGAACTTATAGCTGTAGGTAATCAATTGCTCGTCTTTGAAACTAATAATTTAGTAGGCACTCAAACAAAAATATCATTAGATGAATTTTTGGATAAGTTGTACAAGAAAATATATTCAGGTTGTATAGAATATAACAAAAACAGATATTGCAAGAAGTAAAACGTTTAAGAAATCGATTAATTGTAAAATTGAATAAAACTAATTAATAAGGGGGATTTATGAATAATAATAAAAGTGAAACATTAAAGAATGACAAAGCATTTGTCTTAGAAGCGGTTAAACAAGATGGATCTGCACTAGAATATGCAAGTAAAACATTAAAGAATGACAAAGAAGTAGTCCTGGCAGCTGTTAAGCAGGACGGAGAGTTCTTAAAATATGCCAGTGAATCATTAAAGAATGACAAAGCATTTGTCTTAGAAGCGGTTAAAGCAAATGGAAACGCACTAGCATATGTGAGTGAGAAATTACAAAATGACAAAGAAGTTGTCTTAGAAGCGGTTAAAGCAAATGGATGGGCATTAGCATATGCCAGTGAATCATTAAAGAATGACAAAGCATTTGTCTTAGAAGCGGTTAAAGCAAATGGACGGGCATTAAAATATGCAAGTGAGAAATTAAAGAATGACAAAGCATTTGTCTTAGAAGCGGTTAAAGCAAATGGACGGGCATTAAAATATGCAAGTGAGAAATTACAAAATGACAAAGAAGTAGTCCTGGCAGCTGTTAAACAACGTGGAAGGGCATTAGCATATGCCAGTGAAACATTAAAGAATGACAAAGAAGTAGTCTTAGAAGCTGTTAAACAAGATGGATGGGCACTAGCTTATGCAAGTGATACATTAAAGAATGATAAAGCATTAGTCTTAGAAGCGGTTAAAGTAAATGGATTGGCATTAGAACATGCCAGTGAATCATTAAAGAATGACAAAGCATTTGTCTTAGAAGCGGTTAAAGCAAAAGGAAACGCACTAGCATATGTGAGTGAGAAATTACAAAATGACAAAGAAGTAGTCTTAGAAGCGGTTAAAGAAAATGGAAGTGCATTAAAATATGCAAGTGAGAAATTAAAGAATGACAAAGCATTTGTCTTAGAAGCGGTTAAAGCAAATGGACGGGCATTAAAATATGCAAGTGAGAAATTACAAAATGACAAAGAAGTTGTCTTAGAAGCGGTTAAAGCAAGTGGAAACGCACTAGCATATGTGAGTGAGAAATTACAAAATGACAAAGAAGTTGTCTTAGAAGCGGTTAAAGCAAGTGGAAACGCACTAGCATATGTGAGTGAGAAATTACAAAATGACAAAGAAGTAGTCCTGGCAGCTGTTAAGCAGGAGGGAGTGTCCTTAAAAAATGCAAGTGAAACATTAAAGAATGACAAAGAAGTAGTCCTGGCAGCTGTTAAGCAGGAGGGAGTGTCCTTAAAAAATGCAAGTGAAACATTAAAGAATGATAAAGCATTAGTCTTAGAAGCGGTTAAAGCAAATGGAAACGCTCTAGCATATGCCAGTGAATCATTAAAGAATGACAAAGAAGTAGTCTTAGAAGCGGTTAAAGTAAATGGATTGGCATTAAAATATGCCAGTGAATCATTAAAGAATGACAAAGCATTTGTCTTAGAAGCGGTTAAAGAAGATGGATGGGCATTAGCATATGCCAGTGAAACATTAAAGAATGACAAAGAAGTAGTCTTAGAAGCGGTTAAAGCAAATGGATGGGCATTAGAATATGCAAGTGAAAAATTAAAGAATGACAAAGAAGTAGTCCTCGCAGCTGGTAAGCAAAAGAATGATAAAGCATTTGTCTTAGAAGCGGTTAAAGAAGATGGATGGGCATTAGCATATGCCAGTGAAACATTAAAGAATGACAAAGAAGTAGTCTTAGAAGCGGTTAAAGTAAATGGATTGGCATTACTATATGCCAGTGAATCATTAAAGAATGACAAAGAAGTAGTCTTAGAAGCGGTTAAACAAGATGGAATCGCACTAGCATATGCGAGCAAGGAATTACAAAATGACAAAGAAGTAGTCCTGGCAGCAATTGAGCAAGATGGATGGGCACTAGCAGATGTGAGTGAGAAATTACAAAATGACAAAGAAGTAGTCCTCGCAGCTGTTAAGCAGTATGGAGAGTACTTAAAATATGCCAGCGAAACATTAAAGAATGATAAAGCATTTATCTTAGAAGCGGTTAAACAAGATGGATTCGCACTAGCATATGCGAGCAAGGAATTACAAAATGACAAAGAAGTTGTCTTAGAAGCGGTTAAACAAGATGGAATGGCATTAGAATGTGCAAGTAAAACATTAAAGAATGACAAAGAAGTAGTCCTGGCAGCAATTGAGCAAGATGGATGTGCATTAGAATATGCAAGTGAGAAATTAAAGAATGACAAAGCATTTTTAGAACTTTCCATCAAAACGAGGAGGTTTTAATTAGATTTATAATGCCTGTTTTAACAATGAAAAAAGAAAATAAAAAATTAGATAAAGGAAGTCAACACTAGTTTAAGTTTTATTTATCCCTATTTATGAACACACTTAAAAACCAGATTTGAAATCTAGTATTCTAAGTAGTATAATGAAATTGAAATTTATTTGTGGAAGTTCTTTCCACTCTTATACATGCCAAAGATTATTCTTAGTAATTTATTGGCACAGGCAATTAAGGCAGCTTTATAAACGAGAGGGTTCGTTTGTTGCCTTTTTTTGTTGTAAAAATCTAAAATTATGTTTGTTTTTCCAATTCTCACATTACTCGACATAGCCAAGAATAATAACGTCCTTAGGTGTTTATTACCTTTCTTCGTAATGTGTAGATGTTCACCTGTCATTTGACCAGATTGATACACTCTAGGATCGATACCAGCATAGGCGACTAGTTGTTCACTACGTTCAAATCGGTCTAAATCACCTAACTCACCAATGAGTCTGATTGCGAGATTGTCTCCGATGCCTGGAACACTCATCAATTGATGATAAAGCGGTACTTCACTCACTAATTCTCTCATTTCATCCAAACATAACTCGATTTCAACTTCTTGATCACTGATCTTATTAACCATAGTCTTTAGAATGGTTACTTCAAAGGCACTACTACGACAACCTGAAGACACATTGTCAATAAAACCTTTGAGTTTCTTAGCTTCATCCATTGCTTTTGGTCCTCTATGTTTGGTATCTTTCATGATATACTTCACAATTGTTTCGAATCGCTTATTCTTTAGTTCGTCTGGATGAGCATATCGCTTTAAGATTGACATGGGAATGTCCAAATAAGGATTTGGATAAACTACATCGAACCTTGGATACACGATGTCTAAGGCATTTCTAAAATGGACCTTCATTTCTCTTAACTGCTGAATAAGAAAATTGTAATGTCCATTCATACTTTGGAGTTTCTCATAGAGTTCATCTTTTTGATCGTGTAATCTAAAGTCTTTCATGAAGTATGCCTTAGCGATACCCTTACAGTCCCTAGCGTCTGTCTTAGTCGATCTTAAGTCTGTTTTACGAATTTTTGAAGCCTCTAAAGGATTTAGAATAATACACTTTTCATCATGATTCATAAGAAATGTTTCTAACGCTTTATGATAGATCCCAGTTGATTCAAATACGTAGACGACATCGCTATACGTTTCCTTCAATGTTTGACCTAATTCATACACAAACTTAAACCCCTCTAAGTCGTGCTCGATAGGTGTCGCTTTGTTAGCTGGTTTATCTATTTCAATAAACCCTTGATAATAACTCTTTCCCTTTGATACGTCCACTGCTACACATGGACTCTTCACAGTACTTACCACCTTTCTTTGTTAGATGACACGGTTCGTTTCAGTTGGAATACACTTACTTTTTTTCGTTGTTCATACGTGTTCATTGACACCATTAGATCTAAACTAGTTTCGTGTATAAACTGAAATTTTGGACATTTTTTTTCACGAACCCAAGGTTCAAAAAACGGCACACCGGTCAATAAAAAAGAAATGGACGCGATGCGTAAAAGAATCCGTGAGTTAGAGATGGAGAATGAAATGTTCAATTAAACGTCGCGCTCAAAAATCTAAAACCACTAAAGAGAGTTCTTAATACTTTAATTCATTTCATTTACACAAAATTCTTGTCACTACCAAATAATATCAAAGGGACATGATACAATAAGGTTGACAGTTAGATAAGATACCAGGGGACATGATACAATAATGTGGTTGAATTAAAATTGAATAACAATGAAAAAGATACCTTTTATATTATGAATTTAGACTTTTTTGCGATGAAACTCTAATTTTATGTTCATTAGATAGAAAGCATATTGAAAATATCCAATTAATAGACTTGATTAATTCTAAAAAAGTTAGCAAAATAACTATAAATAAAACTTCGGATCTTATTCTAGTTTTTCATGATGGTTGTGTATTAGAATGTTTAAACATTTCGATAGTTTACACAAATTGGGAATTGAAATATGAATTAACTTGTGATGCATCAGGTGAAATATCTTATTTTTGTAAATCAGTCAAATTGTGATATTAGGATTAAATGATTAACTTTTATATGGAAAGAAAATCCAATTAAATTATTGCTAATATATTTCTTAGAATATTGCTTTTATCAATAATATGTTTAGCTTTTAATCTTTCTAGGGTTTTTCTTATGTTTGCATGATTTTTTATCAGTAGTTTTATAATAAAAACTATCCAAAAAAATAAATGCTACACAATATTTTAATAATGAGGTATACTTATTATGAAGGTTAAACAAATTATTTAGTGTTTATTACCACTAATACTACAAATATAATGGATATCTAGAGGAGATAACATGAGAGGTAGACAAAAAATAGGCACTGGTCAACGAAGAAGTCAGTTATTTGACGAGTACATGATTGATGGTAAAGATATGCACATAGATTTTCAAACCATAACCAATATGGCCATTAATGGGAAGGATACCTCTGTAAGGAGGTTGTTATCATATGTTAATGAAAATAGAGCACATTTTTACATTGGGCTATATTATTAGGATATAAAAATACAACATTAAGAAATTATCTTGATATTATTGGACACGCAAAAGAACAAGGCAATATAGAAGAAGAGGTAATTTATTATTATCATTACTGTAAATTGAGTGAAGAAAGCATGGACCTATCAAGTTTGTCAAGCATAAGTACTGATGCTGTATTATTATATGTGTTTCACCAATATAAAATTTCCAAAAACAACAAGTATGTAATTGATATTCAGTATGTCTATGATTTGCTCAATATGGAAGATTCGAAAATAGACTTAATCATAGATGCCATTAGTACATTAGCAATTGATGAAAAGAAGTTCCTAATACCACTTATCAAAAGTCTAAAAAGATTTCCTAGAAATTATATGTATCATGAAATGTTCGGAATTGGAGAACTCATTTCGGTCGATGGAAATATTGCACAAGTTAAGTTTGACAGTGTAATAAAAAAAATAAAGACGGAGTATTTGTTAATAACAGTTTAGAAAGCAAAAAACCTTCCGGGAAATAAATTTGATAATTGACAATTATACTGATAAATAATAGAAATGGGATGAGAACATGAAAGCAAAAAAGTTTGAATGGTTTACATTTGAAGATTCGATGACAGATGCACTAGCTTTTAATAATAGGATGATGAATTTCCTTTTTAGTGCAAATCTCAACTATCTACATCTAACGCTTGAAATTGAATTATTTTCTTTGGGATATAAAGATGGAGATACTGTGTTTGTAAATGGATTCAACGGGCATGGATACGTATATTTAGATGTAAAAGAGGCTCAGTATCTTGAAGATAAGCTAAACTTATCATATATTGATCTTAATCCTGGAGCTCCAGATCGTATAGATGTTATAACTAGTTGGGGCAGGTTTACGGATATTGAAATAGAAGAATGGAACGAAAAGGTTGAGTTTGATTTTCCTCATAAAAATTCTGTACACTTTGAACCTTCATCTGATGATATTCCACTATCAATATTTAGAGAGCGAAACATCAATCACTTTAGTAGCTTAGATGGTAAAAGATATTTTGATTTAAATAAAGTTCAAATTGATCAGGATGGCAATTATATTCATTATAAGTCAAAAGAATTCGTAAAACCTAATAATGAGTAATAACGCATTTTATAAATCAAAATTTGTGAATATTGATGAGAAAGGAATAACTTTATGCCTGAACTTGAAGGATTTAGTCAAGATTTTTTGCAAATGGTTGTACTCTATATGATAGAGATGAACAGACCTTCTATTAACAGGATTCAGTACCAATTTAAACTGGGGTTTAATGATGCATTAAAATTGTTCGATTTATTGACTTCTTTAGAAATATTGAAGAGGGACTCCAAGGGGATGTATATCATTAACAAAGGCTATGAAGATACGATAAATATTTTATGTGAATACTTTCAGTCGAATAGTGTTTTCAAAAACTAGTCGCTTTTTAATGAAATATTATTTGTTTCTAGTAAATTTGATGGGGTACATTACCAATATTGACATAAAAGCACATTTTAATTTAGTAGACATGTATGTAAATGATCCACGCTTTAAAAAGTATTATGATCAACATGGGGTAGGACTTGCTGAATTACTTAAAGAAGTCGTACAAGAAGAAATAATTCTAAACATCAAACAAAAATAATGATACTGTTACCTAAATTTGAATAGATATTTAAATTTAGGTATCATGCAGATACTATAAGAAGAACCGTCTTTTTGAAAGGCGGTTCTTCTGTTATAACAATCTTGGACTAATTAAAAAGTTGTTCAAATACCTTTTCCACCTATTGTTTCTAATGTGCTAATTCTTCCCATACCTGTAATGATGGGTTTTGCACGTTTTATTAATGTTTGAGTAGACTCAAGTGTTAAAGATTCCTGATGTGCATTTTCATTACTCCATACTTCATATACATAGACTGTATTGGGTTCATCTTTAGAAGTATTTACAAGATATATTTCACATTCTAAAAGATTTTTCATTGATGAAGCTGCCTCTAACAATATTTCAACCATAGTGTCACGTTTGCCTTCTTGTACTATAAACTTACCAAATAAACTGAATTTATTCATCATAATCCCCCTTAAATTTAGAATTGATGTTTTTTTGCATCATACTCTTATTTGTAGTCATGAAGTATTATATATCATTATTTATAGTGGTGTCAATTTTACTTGACGGTTTACATGTGATATAGCAGAAAATACGGTAAATTCATTGAGTAATGGTAAAAGCAACTAAGAAATACATGGTTATTTGAACTTAAGACATAATATTTATAATTAAGACACCTATTTATAATAAAGATGAGCATTATTTATATGATAAGACTATTTATTTGGTATAATAAGAACATGGAGGAAACCTCAAGGCATTTTTTGAGGCTAATTAATATGAAACTAACAAACGTACAAATCGATTTATTCGCAATACTGATCTCTCTGTTCTTAATCATTACAGGGGTAATTATCGAACCTTTTTCAACCAAAGAAATTTTAATGACTGTGTTTGGGCTTGCCTTTGTTATAGGTGGGTATGCCAAAGCTAAAGAAGGTATTCTAGATACCATCTCTAACAAACAATTGAATGTTGAAATATTAATGATACTTGCGGCAGTTGGCGCATTTATCGTCAATGACTTTAAAGAAGGTGCTATTTTAATTTTAATCTTTGGGTTTAGTGGTGTGCTTGAAGAATACGCCACATCAAAGAGTGAAAAGGCGTTTAAGAATTTATTAAAACTCGCACCGACGACGGCGCTTAAGGTGGTTGGTGAAGAACTGTTAGAAGTTGAGGCGAAAGAACTTCAAATTGGCGATGTGGTTGTTGTGAAAAATGGCGATTCTGTGCCATCAGACGGTAAAATATTTAAAGGATCTACTTCTTTAAATGAACAAGCCATTACGGGTGAGTTTTTACCCGTAGAAAAAATAGAAGGTGACCATGTTTATGCGGGAACAATCAATTTATCTTCGACGATTCATGTTGAGGTAACTAAAAACCCAAGTGATACGATTGTTCAAAAAATAATCGATTTCGTAAAAGAAGCTCAAGAACAAAAGACCGAGTCACAAACGTGGATTGATCGGGTAGAAAAATATTATGTTTATCTGGTGATATTATTTTCAATTATGATGATGACACTACCAATCATTTTTAATTGGTTACCAAAAGAAGAAGCGATATACCGAGGGATTGTTATCTTAGTTGTAGGTTCACCTTGTGCACTGGTTGCCTCTGTGTCACCAGCGGTACTCTCAAGCTTATCTAACGCTGCTAGAAAAGGTATTTTGATCAAAGGTGGTAGTCACTTAGAGCGCTTAAGATCCATTGATACGGTTGTATTTGATAAAACAGGTACCTTAACCGAAGGAAAGCCAAAAGTCATTGGGTATCACGTGCTGCAAATAAATGAAGAATTATTTAAGAATGTGGTCTATTCGATGGAGTCACAGTCCAATCACCCGTTGGCGTTATCAATTGTCAATTATTTTAGTCAAGCGACCAAAGTTGAACTTGAAACAAAGGAGTCTGCGGGCTTTGGTGTTGAGGCGGTTTATGAGGGACAGACCTATTTTATTGGAAGAAAGAATGATAATGAAATAACAACGGACAATATGAAAGCATTTTTTAATCAGGGCGCGACCTTGGTGTATGTTTATCAATCAGAGCGTTTGATTGGCTATATTGGGTTAAAAGATACCTTAAGAAAAGATGCCATTGATGTGATCAAGTTCTTAAAAAACAATCAGATAGAGACGATGATGTTGACAGGCGATAATGAGTTTACGGCAAAAGCCATCGCTGAGGAATTGAAACTTGATTCTTATAAGAGTAACTGTTTTCCTGATTCAAAAAGAACCATTATAGAGGAACTAAATAAGGATGACAAGCACGTGATGATGGTTGGTGATGGTATCAATGACGCACCTGCGCTATCGCTTGCTTCAGTCGGTGTAGCGATGGGTGATGGGACTGATGTGAGTCTAGAAACGGCTGATGTGGTCTTTATGAATAATAAGCTAAGTCATATCTTGTCTTCAATCACGTTATCAAAACGAATGAAAAATGTGATACTTCAAAACATGATCTTTTCGATATCGGTGATTGTCTTGTTACTGATTTCTAATCTATTTGGATGGGTGTTATTACCAATTGGGGTTATTTTTCATGAGGGATCGACAATTCTAGTGATACTAAATAGTTTAAGGCTTTTATTTAAATAGAATGAAAGGTGCTGGCGTGAGGCTAGCACTTTTTTGTCTTTGTTATCTATTTTTGATTGAATCGATTATTTGGTATAATGTAAGTGTGGAAATCTTTAGAAAGGTTGGCGTTTATCGCCTAATTAAAATATGCTTAGAATAATCATGCATTTTATTATGTTTTTAATCGCACTCGCATCAAGTATCTTTTTATTCATTAATAACCATGTGACTGAAGGTATCGTTGTTTTATTGTTTTCGTTTTTAATCCTTGGTTTAATTGCAGGTATTTATCTAATTGAAAAGAAAAAACAAGCACTTAAAGATATTTATACGGGTGTTTATAATGAATTAGGATTTCAAAGAGATTATCAAAAGCTTCATAAAGGTCTTGAAGCTGGTAAAATCACGGAACTTTACCTGATGAAACTTACAGTTCAAAGTGAACACACAGATCTAATCAAACCCATTGGAACGTTATTAAATGAGCGTTTTTCATTTGATACAAAAGCGTATTTTAACAATGGTATTTTTGGTGTTTTGTTTGTTAATTTAAGTGGTATCATCGTTAAGGAAATGAAGAATCAAGTTGAAACATGGCTTAATGACATGTTTAAGCAAAAAGAAGTCACGGTTAAGTACGAAATCACGTATTTTGAGGTCAATAAAACGATGACTTATGAATCAGTGTTAGAAAAAATAAAGGAGGATTAATTTTCATGTTAGAAGTAGGAACGAAAGTAAAAAACTTTCAATTAAAAGATGATAAAGGGATTACGCATCAACTAAACGACTATCTAGGGAAAAAAGTAGTGATTTATTTTTATTCTAAGGATGATTCACCAGGGTGTACAACACAAGCGTGTGGTTTTAGAGACCACTACCAAGTGTATGAAGATCTAGGTGTGGTGTTGTTAGGGATTAGTGCGGATTCAAGCCAATCTCATGAATCGTTTATATCAAAATACCAACTGCCATTTGTGTTGTTATCGGATGAAACAACAGAGGTTTCAACCTATTTTGGTGCTTGGGGAGAAAAGAATTTATATGGGAAAATCTCCATTGGAATGAAACGCTCTACCTTTATTCTTAATGAAGAAGGTGTGATTGAAAAGGTTTATAAAAAGGTATCTGCTAAATCCAATCCAACCGATGTTTTAAAATACCTAGGGATACAAGTTTAGAAAGTTTTTAATATGGCTTGTTTTTGAGTTTTTTGGGTGATGGCAGGTTGCAATCACATCTAAAATGAGTTATAATCAAACATGCAAGGTTATTCTAAAAGAATAAGCACAAGGAGGATAAAATATGGCTGATAAGAAAGTTATTAAGTCAATGGACGGTGCTGAAGCGTCTGCGTATGTCGCATATGCTTTTACTGAAGTTGCAGGGATCTATCCAATTACCCCATCAACTCCAATCGGACAAAATGTTGACTTATGGGCTTCCCAAGGTAAGAAAAACTTATTTGGTATGCCAGTAAAAGTCGTTGAAATGCAAAGTGAAGCAGGGGCTGTTGGTACAGTTCACGGATCACTTCAAATGGGGTTATTAACTACTTCATTTACTGCGTCTCAAGGTTTATTACTTAAATTACCTAATATGTACAAAATTGCTGGGCAATTACTACCAGGGGTAATCCATGTTGCTGCAAGAAGTATTGCGGCACAAGCGCTATCAATTTTTGGTGACCACCAAGACGTGATGGCAGTAAGACAAGCTGGCTGGGCAATGCTCGCTAGTGGATCTGTACAAGAAGTAATGGATCTAGGGGGTATTGCACACCTTTCTGCGATTAAATCAAGCGTGCCATTCGTTCATTTCTTTGATGGATTTAGAACGTCTCACGAAGTAAACTCAATTGAAGTATTAGATTATGAAGTCTTTGATCGTCTTCTTGATCGTAAAGCAGTTGAAAAGTTTAGATCAGGTGCATTAAATCCGGCACATCCTAAAACAAGAGGTTCTGCACAAAATGACGACGTTTATTTCCAAACTCGTACATTACAAGCGTCTCACTATGATCAAATTCCAGACATCGTAAATGATTACATGCAAGAAATCTCTAAGGTAACAGGTAGAGATTATGCGCCATTTGTTTATTATGGGGATAAAGATGCAACTGACATCATCGTCGCGATGGGTTCTGTTGTTGATACCGCAAAACAAACAATTGACTATTTAAATCGAAATGGTAAAAAAGTGGGTATTTTAGGTGTTCACTTATATCGTCCATTCTCAGAAAAATATTTCTTTGATGTGTTCCCTAAATCGGTTGAACGCATTGCTGTACTTGACCGTACGATTGAACCAGGTAGTGTGGGTGAACCATTATACCTAGACGTTAAATCATTATTCTACGGCAAAGAAAAACAACCAGTCATCCTAGGTGGTATTTATGGTCTTTCATCTAAAGATACAACACCAAATATGATTAACGCAGTTTATAAAAACCTAGCGGGTGAACAAAAAGATCACTTCAAAGTTGGTATCAACGATGACGTGACTCATAGTTCAATTGATTTCTCAGAAAACATTGACGTAACGGATGAAGCAACAAGAGAATTATTATTCTTTGGTTTAGGTTCAGATGGTACCGTAGGTGCTTCTAAGAATACCGTTAAAATCATTGGTGATAACACAAACCTTTACTCACAAGCTTATGCGGCTTATGACTCGAAGAAGGCTGGTGGGGTTACTCGTATGCATTTACGTTTCAGCCCAACACCAATTAAATCAACTTACTTAGTTAATAATCCACATTTTGTCTCATGTTCAACAGACACTTACTTAGTGAAATATGACATGCTTAAAGGCTTAAGACAAAATGGTCGTTTCTTACTAAATACAACGGTTCCAAAAGAGGAAATTGAAGCGTTCTTACCAAATAAGGTTAAACGTCAATTGGCTCAAAAAAATGCGAAGATGTACATCATCAACGCCGTTGATTTAGCTTATGAAATTGGTCTAGGTAGAAGAATTAACACCATCATGCAAAGTGCTTTCTTTAAGCTTAATGAACAATTAATGCCATTTGAAAGAGCACAAGAATTGATGAAGAAGTACGCAGAAAAAGCGTATGGCAGAAAAGGTGAAGCCGTTGTTAAATTAAACTGGGCAGGGATTGAAGCTGGTGGAAACCACTTAGTTGAAATCGATGTTAAACCAGAATGGGCTTTCCTAGAAGATGAAGAAAAGAAAGTAGATGATCGTCCAGCATTCGTTAAAAACATTGCAGACGTCATTAACGCAATTGAAGGGGATTCACTTCCTGTATCGGCATTCTTAGGTTATGAAGATGCTCACATGACTCAAGGCTCAGCGGCTTATGAAAAACGTGGGATTGCAAACTTCGTTCCTGAATGGAGAGAAGAAAACTGTATCCAATGTAACCAATGCGTATTCGCATGTCCTCATGCTGTTATTCGTGCATTCTTAGCTGATGACGAAGAAGCTGCAAAAGCACCAGCTGGTTCTAAGATGATTCCAGGTAAAGGTAAAGACTTAGATAAATACAAATACACCATCCAAGTATCAACACTTGACTGTACCGAATGTGGTGTTTGTGTTCAAGTCTGTCCTGCACCTACCAAGGCATTAGCAATGACACCAATTGGACCAGAATTAGCTAACGGTTCACAACAAATTGCTGACTATTTCTTTAATGAAGTTACTTATAAAAATATCGGAACAAACAACGTTAAAAACGTAAACTTTAACAAACCATTATTCGAATTCTCAGGGGCTTGTGCTGGTTGTGGTGAAACACCATACATCAAAGCAATCACGCAATTATTCGGTGAACGTATGGTCATTGCAAACGCAACTGGTTGTACATCAATTTATGGTGGATCTTTCCCAGCAACGCCATATACCACTTTACCAAACGGTAGAGGACCAGCTTGGGCTAACTCATTATTTGAAGATAATGCCGAATTTGGTTTTGGTATGAGAATTGCTTATGAAACCATGAGAGACAGAATCCAAAGCATCTTTGCTGATCATTTAAATGACATGCCTGAAGCATTAAAAGGCCTTGTAACTAAATGGTTAGAAAATAGAGCTGATGGTGAAATCACTCAAGAATTAGCACCTCAATTAATTGATCAATTAGAAAAAGTTGACGCGCCTTACGCACGTGAACTATTAGAATTAAAAGAATACTTCGTTAGAGTCACACAGTGGATTCTTGGTGGCGACGGTTGGGCATACGACATCGGTTACGGTGGTATTGACCACGTCTTAGCTAACAACGAAGACGTCAATATTTTAGTGCTTGATACCGAAGTTTATTCAAACACTGGTGGTCAATCAAGTAAATCAGCACCAACCGCAGCAATCGCTAAATTTGCCGCGTCTGGTAAGAAGACTAAGAAAAAAGACCTAGCTGCAATCGCAATGAGTTATGGACACGTGTATGTTGCACAAATTTCACACGGGGCATCACCTGCACAAGTCATTAAAGCAATGAAAGAAGCAGAAAGTTACCCAGGTCCATCATTAATTCTTGCGTATTCACCATGTATCGAACACGGTATCAAAGGTGGATTAACTCAATCAGCGGCACAATCAAAACTTGCTACTGAATGTGGTTACTGGCCAACGTTCCGTTTTGACCCAAGACTTGCAGAAGTAGGTAAGAATCCATTCCAAATCGATTCTAAGCCACCAGTCTGGGACAAATATCAAGATTACTTATTAAGTGAATCAAGATACTCACAACTTTCACAAATTAATCCAGATCATGCGGAAGAGCTTTTACAACAAAACCTTAAAGATGCTAAACATCGTTGGGCAATGTATCAAAGATACAAAGCAATGGATTACTCATTAGAAACTGAATAATTAGATTAGTAAAACACCACTTGGAAACGAGTGGTGTTTTTTTAACAATCTAATCAAGAAGTCCCCCTTTCTCTATAGGTAGCGGGATGAATTGATTTTTTTGTTTTTTTTTGGAATATTATATATAAAACATGGTATAATATAAATATAATAAACATTCGGTATAATTACGGAAAGAAGGCTATATAATGTTAAAATTAGACACGAATTCACATTCAGTCTTTATGTTGTGGTATCACTTGATTTTAGTCACTAAATATAGACGTGAAGTCTTTACAGACGACATCTCTAATCGTGCTAAAGAGATTTTTGAAAATATAGCTACTAATTATCATATTACCTTAATTGAGTGGAACCACGATTCAGATCATGTTCACGTTTTATTTAGGAGTCACCCAAAAACCGAACTATCCAAATTCATTAATGCCTATAAATCAGCTTCATCTCGATTAATCAAACAAGAGTTTGAATCTGTACGTAACAAGTTATGGCAGTCTTACTTTTGGAGTCAAAGTTTTTGTTTGTTAACTTCGGGTGGTGCACCGATTGAAGTAATCAAACAGTATATCGAAAGTCAGGGTGAAAAAGATGAACAAAGCCTTTAAGTTTCGTATCTATCCCAATGAATCTCAAAAGACTTTGATTCATATGACCTTAGGCCATAATCGCTTTTTATGGAATAAGATGTTAGAAGATAAACAGAGACATTATGAGTTAACTAAGGGCATGTTATATAACCGTCCTGCTCAGTATAAAGATACGTATCCCTTCTTAAAGGATATTGACTCGTTATCCTTAGCCAATACCCAACTCAATCAAGAAAAAGCCTTTAAACAGTTCTTCAATCATAAACAAGAACGACCAAAGTTTCGTTCTAAGAAACAAGACTATGGGTATACAACCAATCTAGTGAATAATAATATCGTTCTATTAAAAGGCTATATCAAGTTACCTAAACTGGGTGAAGTGAAGATCAAACAACATAGAACCATACCTAGTGATATGTCTATAAAGAACGTTACGGTATCTAAAACAAGGACAGGTAAGTATTATGTTTCTATTCTATATGAATACCAAATAGAGATTAAGAAACAAGCAGTCAATCATTCAATAGGTCTAGATTTCTCAATGAATCATTTCTATATAGACGACCAAGGATTCAAGATGGATTATCCTAAAGCCATTCAAACAGACTTTACTACATTAAGAATCCTACAAAGAAGTTTATCTAGAAGAATCAAAGGCTCTAGTAATTACCAAAAGAAAGTATTAGAGATTGCCTTATTACATGAACGAATTAGACATAGAAGAGATGACTTCTTACATAAACTATCAAACGCGATAGCCAAGCGTTATGAATTAGTGAGTGTCGAGGGTTTGAATCTCATAGAGATGTCTCAAACAAGTCCATACTACGCCAAACAGATTTCTAGGTTTGGATGGACACGGTTTATCTCATTTTTGAAGTACAAGTTAGCAAAAGAAGGCAAGACACTTATGACGATGGATAAATGGTATCCATCATCGAAGTTATGTAGTCACTGTGGCGAGATTCACACGGAACTGAAACTCTCTAACCGAGTGTTTGAGTGTCCAAGTTGTCGACTACACCTAGATCGAGATCACAACGCAGCGATCAATATCAACAGAGAAGGATTAAGACAATATAAGTTAGCATTTCAGTTATAAAAGGATTCAGAACCGTAGGGACTACGGGGATAGCCTATTGAGTCACTGGTGGGTACATCGGTTTGGATAGGAAGCCCCCACTTCGATTAAGTGGTGGGTAGTTCACTTAAATAATCATCTATAAGAAAGTGTTTGACAAATTAAGCTTCGAGGTTTAAAATAGTTCAGAAGGAGCTTGAGAAAATGGAGAGAAAGAGTCAAGTATTAGTTAGACTAAGTAGTTTAGTTCTAATGAGTTTATTTTTAGTTCTTTTAGGTGCGTGTTTAAATAGCACGAATTTAAAAGTAACGTTTGATCCACAAAATGGAGAAAGTACAACAATTGTTGATGTGATTAAAGGTAATACGATTACAGAGCCTTCAGCACCAAGTAAAGAGGGTTATGTCTTTGGTGGTTGGTATGTAGACCTAGATGATGCAAAAGCATTTAGTTTTAAAACAGCCATTAACCAAAACATGACACTTTATGCCAAATGGTTAAACGAATATACTGTGTCGTTTAATGTGGGTGATGGTAGTAATGTTGGTGACGTTAAGTTTGGTGAAGGTCAAATTCCAAAAGCACCAACGGCCCCAACAAAATCTGGCTTCTCATTTGCTGGTTGGTATCTGGAGAATACTTATCAAACAAAATATGAGTTTAAGACAGGATTGAATAGTTCTGTTACGCTTTATGCGAAATGGGAAGTGGTTTTATCGGACCAAGAAAAAGTATCTGGTGATTTAGTTTCACTTGAGTTTCCAAGTCAAACTCAAACAAACTTAGTATTTCCTATCAGAGGAGAAAACGGTTCAAGATTAACTTGGGAATCGAATAAACCTCACGTGATTACGAATAAAGGGGTTATTTTATTTGGTGGCATCAATCAAGAGGAACAAGTGGTTAGTATCACTGTCACTTCAACCTCTGGACAAGTCACCGATACGAAAACATTTGATGTACTTGTAGGCGGTAGTAGCGAAGTTTCCATTACGACTGTGAAAAATGTCTTATTTGAATCAGTTTCTGATGAATATATTGTTGCCTCTAGCGACATTGACTTATATTTCCAACAAGATGGTTTCCTACCATACGTTGACATTAGCGACTTCTTAATGTTACTTGATGGCGCGATTGAAAGCGTCGCAGGTGATCCGGTTGAGATTACAGCAGATGATGGACAAATCTATGACGTGGTAAAATACATGGAAATTGATGAGACCGCGCCAAACATCATCAAAGTGTCAATGATTACAGAATACTACCAAGAAGGCGTCTTATCTGAAACAGAAGTTTATGAGGCAATGCTTGATTTTGAAGCAAATACGTTTTACTCAGAATCTTTTGACTTCTTGGATTCTTTAGGTGCAGCAACCTCAACCGATTTTGGTCAAGGGTTAAGTTTTGGTGATTCAATTTACACCGAAGGCAGTGCACTTGAAATTCCACTAGGTGATTATCGTTTTGATCTAGTTACATATGAAGACGATGGATTAAAGTACTTAATGCCTCTTCAAGTAGCGAATTTATTATTTGTAGGGCAAGTTTATTATGACGTTTATTATAATGGCGACAAACTTTACGGTGTGGATTCCTATCAATTTTTAGATGGAGAAGCAATTGTAGAATCGACAGTGAAAAATTCATCTTATAATAGCTTATCAGCGACGCGTGAAGAACGTATTGCAACGTATGATTTCATTGTTTTAGCGTTTGATTATTTTTATGGTCTAAAAGACGTTAATGGCGTCGAAACGTATTACGATGTTTTTGGTACTTACGTCGATGACATCACGATGGGTTATGATTTAGCACATTACGAAGCAATCTTTAATTTAACCTATAGTATGGACGATCTTCATACTTACCATATTACAACGGGTTACTACGCAGATAAGGGCACAAGTTTCCAATTGTCATATGCTCAATTAGGCTCAAGAATGAAAGCTTACTATGACGCCTACTGGGCAATTGAGGATGAACTAAACGCGCTTTATGGTCAAGTAAGTCTACCGCCAGTTCGCGTAACTGAGGACGGGTTAACCGCGATTATTGCCATTGAAGGGTTTGATGTCTCAACACCAGATATGTTTAAACGTAACTTAGATTTAATTGCAAAAGAACACCCTAGTGTCGTTAATGTGGTAGTAGATTTAAGCATTAATGGTGGAGGTAATGTCGGTGCAGTATGGCGTACACTTGGTTATATGACCGATGACGTAATTTATTATCACTCTCAAAATCCTACAACCAAAGCGACCGTATCATACACCATCTATGATGAGTACGATAAGTATAACTACAATTGGTTTGTCTTGATTTCACCGATGACGTTTAGTGCTGCAAATATGATGGCATCAACCGTACAAGAACAAGGCATAGCAAAAGTGATTGGAATTAAGAGTAGCGGTGGGGCATCAAGCGTTAGTGGGCTTGTGACACCAACAGGTGATGTATTATTCTATAGTTCGACAAGTGTTATCTCAAGAAAACTAACAGATGGATCATTTGAGAGTGTTGAATATGGCATTGATCCTGATGTGGCATTTAACGAATATGCTGAACTATTTGATTTAACTTATATTCAAGGCGTTGTAAATGCAAACTAGAACACATTATTATTAAAAACTCAATATATACACGTACACGCGTGAGAAAAGTATAAAAAAAAGTTCGCCAGAAATGGTGAACTTTTTCATTATTAAACGACTAATAACATTAATGATATCGATAAAGCCATTAAGGTTGCCCCAGACAACCAAAAACTAAGATAAAAGCTTCTGTCAACTTCGTCTTTATCGTAAAGGTATTCATCAAGGGTTTTCTTTGGACGTTGTTTAATAATCGCCTTTGAAAATGAGACAAACCCGTAAATCATGACATCGAAGATGCCTTCGTAAGTAACAAAGACAAACCATCCGATAGCAAATAAAATGAATCCAGAGACAAATAGTGCGTCCACGTGTGCACGTGCATCGCTCCTTGAAATATATAAAAGCATTAACCCATATAGGACAAAACCAATAATTAGATTGATCAAATACTTCTTCATAATTGGTTTTTTCAATTTTTGATTCATTAAATCACCGTTACTTTCTTACATCAACCATTTAATTATACCATAAAAAGAGCGTTTTCAATGATTTTTATTGTGGGTTATTGCAATGTTTGCGCTTTCAATAATATTTTTATAGCAGAAATCAAAAATTAGTTGACTAGTGACTTTTTTTGTAGTAAACTTATTTCAAACCATATTTATGGTATGTAAAGGAGAGAGAGAAATGAAGAAAGTATTATTACTTTTACTGGTTGCCGTTAGTGCAATAGGCTTAGCAGCTTGTGGCGAAACAACGAATACACCAGGGTCAGGGTATGACAAAAACGCAGTATTCCGTAATTACTATTCGGGCGGCGTATATAACATTAACCCTTACTCAGAAACATTAGCAGACGCATCAACAATGTATGAATATCTAACAGATAGCTTATATATTGGTGATTTCGACTGGGAGAAAGCAATCGCTGAGGGACTAGCTACCGAAGTTGGAGACTTCGAAACTAGTGGCGCAGCTGCACTTCCATACAATAGAGTTCCAAGAATGGCTGCAGGTGAACCTGTGGACGTTAGTGGTGATGGAACTAAATGGCAAATTACGCTAAAAGAAGGACTTAAATTTGAAGACGGTACAGCAATTACTGCTGAAACATTCAACTATTCTTGGAGAATGTTACTTGATCCGCTACTATTAAATGATAGAGCTTCTAACTTATATTCAGCAACTGATTTACCTTTAAAAAATGCTGAGTACTATTTTAAACAACATAAACCGGATGAAGATAAATTAGGTTTTGTTACGTATGAAGTTTCTGGTGTCATTTATTCAAGAGAAAATTCATATTTAACAACAGCCACTGATCAGCCGACATGGAAATTATATGCAGTTGAAACAGCGGTTGACAACGGAATAAAAGGTCCTGCAATCACTGAAACAGAATATCCTGGTGGTCCACAATATAAGACTATGTATACAGAATTTTGGGGTGGTACCGACGGAAAAGATGGTTGGGTATTAGTAGACAAAGATGATAACCCATTCTTATATGATGAGAACAACAACTTGGTTGCACCAGAAGAAGGTTGGACATTTGCCGATGGTACACCAATTCCACATACAGGTGGAGTAGCAAAAAAATACGCTGGTGGGCTACCTGCATTTATGGATAATGAAGGCAATCGTGCTGTAGTAGAACAAAATGGTTTACCTGTGGGTGGAACTCAAACATTTTATAATGCTGTAAAAGACTGGTCTAAAGTTGGGTTCAAAGTTATTGACAACCTAACATTTGAAATTGAATTAGCAGCAGCTAAAACTGCTTGGGACGTTAAAGGCGCATTATTATCAGGTATTACTGGTGTTGTACACCCTGCTAAGTTCGAAGCTGGTTTAAACGAAACTAAAACATCTACAACTTATGGTACAAAAGATAATCCATTATCTTCATATGGACCTTACTTATTAACAACATGGCAAGAAGACGTAGTTTTCATTTTCACTAAGAATGACAACTTCCATGCGGCTGATGAATACAGAATTCAAACTGTACGTTATGACCGTATCGCTGAGCAAAGTGTTGCAATTGATGAATTTAAAGCTGGACGCTTAGACATCGTTGGCGCAAGTGGATCTTATTATAAAGATTTCAAAGACGCTCCAGGTCTAAGATTATCACCAACTTCAACATTCTTCCGTTTCGCATTTAACATTGCAGAACGTCCTGATGGAACTACGAATCCAATTCTTGTTTATCCAGAATTCAGACAAGCATTCTACTTTGCAATTGACAGAGAAGAATTTACAACTGAAGTTCGTCCACCATCATTACCAACTCAAGCATTCCTAGGGCCTCTATACTTATCAACTGAGTATAATTCAACGCCTTACCGTGGATCAGAAGCTGGTGTGGGTGCTGTTGCAGACTTTGCACCAGACACATTTGGTTTTAACCCTGTAAGAGCTAAAGAATTATTTGACGCTGCTTATGCTAAGGCTGTTGCTGATGGTAACATCGTTGATGGCGAAAAAGTAAGTGTTGAATACACATACTATCAAGTAGAAACAAACCAATTAGTTGCTGACTGGGTGAAATCTTCTGTTGAAGAAATCTTCGGTGCAAGTAAATTTGAACTTAAATTAACCGGTGTTTCAAGTGCGGCTCTTGAGCAAGATTGGGATAACTTAGACTTCGATATGACATTTGGTGGATGGCAAGGTCTTACTTTCGATGCACCATCACTGTTAGGTCAAGTTTATAACTCCTCATTAGCTTACATGCTTGAAGGTGGTTTCGATACTGCTAACGCAGAAGTAACTGTTGAATTAGCAGCAACTAAAGCTGCATTAGAATCATGGGTAGCTGCTTATGATGAATCAAAAGCTACGGATGCTCAAAAAGCTAAACACGCTAAGTGGGTTGCTTTATTACCTGAATTTGAAGGTAATTCATTAACAACAACTTACAATAAATTATTTAATTATGCTTACGAAGAGTTCTATAACGTTGCAGACGTTGATTACGAAGGTAAGAGAGACGATTTCGACCGTATCACTGCGGCTCTTGAAGGTGTCTTACTAGATCAAATGATCGCTATTCCACTATTTACAACAACATCTGTTACTGTTTATAGTACAAGAGTAGTATTAGAAGTAAACGAATACCATGCTTGGATGGGCTATGGTGGATTGAAGTACATGTACATTACTAAATAATGTGCTAGTATGATTTATTAAAAAATTCGACTGCAACCCTAGTGGTCTTTACACTAGGGTTGTTTGTTTCGAAGAAATGGAGTGATTTATTTTATGAAAACTTATGTATTGAAACGTATAGGTTTGATATTCGTAACAGCAATTGTTATTATCTTTTTGGTGTTCGTTTTTATTAAACTTTTGCCCACTTATGATGCTAAAGTAATAGGACTAGATCCTGAAATTGCTGAACTAATTAGACAGCGCGAAGGCTACGGAAAACCAATAGTTGAGCAATTTTACATTTGGGTAAGTAACATTTTTAGATATGGAAATTTCGGCCGATCCTTAACGAGAAATAGGGATGTTTTTGCTATTATGGGTGATAGAATTCCGGTCTCCATGAGACTTAATATTATTCCTTATCTTATTGGTATCCCAATTGGAATCGGTTTAGGTATCTGGGCAGCATTAAAGAAAAACAAAGTAACAGACCATGTTATCTCTACTGGGGTTATTTTCTTTATCTCAGTTCCAAGTTTCGTTGTCGCAACGATGCTTCAGTATTACGTGGTTTATGAATGGCAGTTAATTGATACACCGTTTGTACTTGCAACCGTTGACTTTAAGGCTGATTTCTGGCGTGGGATTACTTCCTATATTATGCCAGTTACAGTAATGGTTATTGGTAACGTCGCTGGTTTAACACGTGTGACAAGAGCTGAATTAACTGAGGTATTAACATCTGAATTTATGTTATTATGTCGTACAAAAGGTCTAACTAAAGGACAAGCTACGGTAAGACACGCACTTAGAAATGCAATGGTTCCGATTGCACCATCATTAATTGGTGGATTCATCTATATTATGAGTGGATCTCTAATTATTGAGCAGATATTTAGAGTACCTGGTATTGGTGGCGTCTATCTAGAAGCTTTCAATAACCAAGACTACCCTCTAATTTTAGGTTACCTTGTGTTCTATACAATCTTATCGTTATTTGCAACACTAATAGTTGACTTATCTTATGGGTTCATTGATCCTAGAATTAGAATGGGGGCGGGTAAGAAATGATCAAAGTAAATAAAGAACAATTTGAATTTGTTCAAAGTGATCAAGTCATTTATGATGAAAAATTTCAGACCAAACCAATTGGTTATTATAAGGATGCCTTTATTCGCTTTAGAAAAAATAAAGCGTCAGTTGTTGCAGCTATCATTTTAATATTCATCATTTTAATGAGCATCGTTGGACCTCATTTTAAATCTTATTCATTGCCGCAGGAAAATGCAAAATGGTCAATGAGACTTGCCCAATTACCACCTAGAGTACCAGGATTACAATGGTTAGGTTTTGATGGATCTAGAGAATTAGAAGGTTTCCCAGGTCGTTTCGAAGGACTTCCCGAAGGAATTGTTATCAAAAAAGGAACAAAGACTAACGCTATCGGACAAATTAAAGTGACGGTTGATTATTATAAGTTCCGCAATTATGAGTTATCTTATGAAAGCTACACTAGTTTAAATCAAAGTGAATATGACGCAGTTAAAGAATATGAACAAAAAACAGGTGAGACCTTAATTATTGAGGAAAGAGGTCTTGTTGAGGGCTCATATCGTGTGAAAATTCACTTCTTTGAGTTTTTACAAGCCATCTACGGTGTTGAAAATTATAATTTTTGGTTTGGAACCGACAACTTTGGTAAAGATTTATTCACTGAACTATGGAGTGGTGCACAATTGTCATTACTGATTGCATTTGGTGTATCTTTAATCAATATTTTTGTTGGTGTGATTGTAGGTTCAATTAGTGGATACTATGGTGGAACACTTGACTTAATTATTGAACGCTTTAGTGAAATTTTATCGGGATTACCATTCATGGCAATCTTAACGTTATTACTACTTAGATATGGTATGGAAGTTTGGGTGGTAATTCTCGCCTTTACGTTAACGGGTTGGCTAGGGATTTCTTCGCTTACACGTTCACAATTCTATCGTTATAAGAATAGAGAATATGTACTTGCGGCTAGAACACTAGGTGCAAATGACGTGAGAATTATGTCAAGACATATTTTCCCAAGTGCGATGGGGACTTTAATCACAAGTGTGGTATTGTATGTACCATCGGTTATTTTCTCAGAATCAACTTATTCGTATTTAGGTATCATTAACTATTCTAAGGTTACATCGGTTGGTAAAATCTTATCAGCAGGTCAAGCAGTAATGAAAGAAAGCTTCTACATGGTGTTATTTCCATCGATCTTTATTTCACTATTAATGTTATCATTTAACCTATTTGGTAACGGACTTAGAGATGCATTCAACCCATCATTGAGAGGAGTTGAAGAATAATGAGCAAAGAAAAAATATTAGAAGTTAAAGATTTAGCTATCTCATTTAGAACTCAACAAGGGGTTCTACAAGCAGTAAGAGGTATTAATTTTGAATTATACAAAGGCGAAACATTAGCAATTGTTGGTGAATCTGGTAGCGGTAAATCCGTTACGTCTAGAGCAATTATTGGTATTCTAGCTGGAAATTCAATTCATGCTGGTGGTTCGATTTATTATTACAATAGCGGTTTGAAAAAATTTAAACAAGAACACGTAGAAGACTCACAAGGTCAAGAAGAAGAGGATGTCATTGATTTAATGAAGATTGATGAAGAAGATTTCCATAAACTACGTGGCACTAAGATATCAATGATTTTCCAAGATCCAATGTCGAGCTTAAATCCAATCATGAAGGTTGGTAAGCAAATCAGTGAAGCACTTTATCTTAAACTGGGTTTAACAAAAGAACAAGCAAAAGAAAGAGCAATAGAGTTAATGCGCGAGGTAGGGATTCCTGAACCGGAAAAACGTTACTATTCTTATCCATTCCAATTTTCTGGTGGTATGAGACAACGCATTGTTATTGCAATTGCACTAGCAAATGACGCTGAAATCTTGATTTGTGATGAACCAACAACTGCACTTGACGTAACCATTCAAGCGCAAATTTTGGAATTAATTAACAGAATTAAAAAAGAACGTAATTTATCAATTATCTTTATTACACATGACCTTGGGGTTGTAGCAAATATGTCTGATCGTATTGGCGTTATGTATGCAGGAAAGATTGTTGAATACGGCACAGTAAATGAAGTGTTCTATCAACCAAAACACCCTTATACATGGGCATTACTTTCTGCAATGCCAGACTTAGATTCTAAAGATAAACTATTTGCAATTCCTGGTACACCACCAGACATGCATTTCCCTCCTAAAGGGGATGCGTTTGCAGCTAGAAACAAATACGCAATGAAAATTGATTTTGAAGAACAACCACCGATGTTTAAAGTATCAGATACACATTTTGCTGCGACATGGTTATTACACCCAGATGCACCAAAAATGGATATGCCTGAAGGCTTAAAAGCACGTATTGAACGTAACAAGGCATTAACGAAGGAAGAGGTGTAACCAATGGAAAAAATTCTAGAAGTCAAACACCTAAAGCAATACTTTAAAGCTGGTTTTGGTGGTAAAAAAATCGTTGTTAAGGCGATTGATGATGTTTCCTTTGATATTTATAAAGGAGAAGTGTTTGGTCTTGTTGGTGAATCTGGTTGTGGTAAAACAACCACTGGACGTACCATTATCAAACTATATGAAGCAACCGATGGACAAATTCTATTTAATGGAGAACAAATCGGTGGCGGTTACGACACGTTCTTAAAAAATATCAAACAAGCAAAAATGATTGCAGAAGCAGAAATTGCGAAAATTAAACAAACGTCATCACCAAAAGTTGACCGAATTACGGCTACCGCACTTGCTCAAATCGATGAGTTGTCACGTAACGGAAATAAAGTGATGAGTGAAAGCTTAGAGAACATTGCAGAAATGCAAAAGCAAATTGCCTCAAATAATTTAGATAGTCAAGCGGCTATTTCTGAGATTCGTTCAAATTTAAAGAAATACATTAATGAACAAAAAGAGTTAATCAAACACACAAGAAAAGAAAATAAAGTTACTCATCACAAGTATGAAGTAATGAAGAAAATCCAAATGATCTTCCAAGACCCAATTTCTTCTTTAAACCCTCGTATGACGGTTAAGGAAATTATCGCTGAAGGATTAATCATCGCAGGAATAAAAGACAAAGAAGAACTCACTAAGAAAGTTAATGATATTCTTGAGGTTGTAGGACTAGTTCCTGAACATGCGCACCGTTACCCACATGAATTCTCAGGTGGACAACGTCAACGTATTGGTATTGCGAGAGCTTTAATTGTTGAACCGGAATTATTAATTGCGGATGAACCAATCTCAGCATTAGACGTATCAATTCAAGCACAAGTCATCAACTTATTAAAGGATCTTCAAAAGAAACTCGATTTAACAATCATGTTTATTGCGCATGACCTTTCAGTTGTGAAGTATTTCTCAGATCGTATTGGCGTTATGTACTTTGGTAAAATGGTTGAACTAGCACCTTCAGATAAGTTGTTTAGAAACCCATTACATCCTTACACAAAGTCGTTGTTGTCTGCGATTCCATTACCGGATCCAAACTACGAAAAACAACGTAAGAGATTTACATATGATCCGAAAATTCATAATTATAGCGAAACAAACAAACCTTCATTTATTGAAATTGAAGAAGGGCATTTCGTTTATTGTTCACAAGAAGAAGCAAAAGAACTAAAAGCATCATTAAAATAAATCACACAAAAAAAGTTGACTCCATATTTACATAGAGTCAACTTTTTTTTTTATATTAGGATTTGTTTGATTAAATCTAGGGCATAAGCGTAGTGAAGTGTTGGGCTAAACTTATCGGAGGCTAGATAATAGACCGATAAATCCTTTAATTGTAATACATTAATTTTTGTGATGTGACGTTTTAATTGTTTATCAAAAACAACTTGATCGGTTTCGTGGATTAATTCATTTGTAATAGTCTCGTTTTCTCTAAACTGTAAGATCACATAATCCTTAAAACGTTTCTTTTGTTTTTTTAGATTGTCTTCTAATTGATTGATTGCTTTAACGATTTCATCATCTGCAAATGGTGTAAATTCATTTTTGATTAATATGCAGATTTCAAGTGTGCCTCGGTTATACTTAAACTCTTTACGATCTTTCGTTAAACGATAATAAAGAAGAAATTCACCATAATCCTGGGTTAGTTTAAACGTCATTTTTTCAAGTTTTCTGACAAATGATTGACTTAAAAAAGAGAGCTTTACTTGTCTTTGACTTATTTGTGATTCCTTCATCATTAAATAGGCAATCTGTTGATGATAGAAAAACATCTTTGGTCGTATCGGCCAAATATAGATGATTAGCCCTAGTAAAATGAGTAGCATTATCGACATTTTTGTTGTAACTATCCAATCAGTCAAACCAATGGCAATTACAAATGCTAAACTTATAGCGGTAGAAAAAAGGAATTTTAGTAACAATTTTTGTCTTTCTTTTTTTAATTTGATTAGCATATAATCCTCCATAACTAGCCTATATTATACCATAGAGCAAAGGCTTAGGGACAAGAACCATAAGAATGAAAAAAAAAACATCTTTCGATGTTGTTTTAAAGGGAGTCACCGTTCATAGATGTTTTACTTCCGAGGATGGCATTTCGGTCATAAAACATCAAATACGTGGTGTAACGTTAGTATTTTTTTGGGAGAAAAAATACGAAATGTCAATTGACCTAAAATAAAAAGGATTATGTCTTTTGACACTTTTATTATAACGAATCAATTATCGTTTTAAAACTTGAAAGTGCTTTAATTATTATTGAAAACGATTTCCATTTGAATTATGGGATTTTATACCATTTTTAATGTAGAAGTAAGTTTGAAATTCATAAGGTATATCATTAGAATTAAGATTCTAAATAAGGTATAATACATATGATAAATAAGGAGGGCTAAACATGTCAGAATTAGCAATTAAGAATTTACACGTGTCAATTGAAGACAAAGAAATCCTAAAGGGAGTCGATCTAATAGTAAAGAGTGGTGAGGTGCATGCCATCATGGGTCCAAACGGGACTGGTAAATCCACTTTAGCAAGTGCATTAATGGGTCATCCAAATTATGAAGTTACCGAAGGTGAAGTATCACTAGATGGTAAAGACTTATTAGAAATGGAAGTAGATGAACGTGCAAGAGAGGGTTTATTCCTTGCGATGCAATACCCATCAGAAGTACCTGGTGTAACAAACAGTGATTTCATGAGATCTGCATTGAAGGCTAAAAATGAAGGCCAACAAGTGCCATTATTTGAGTTCATTGGAAAATATGAAAAAGCAGCAAAAGAATTAAAAATGAGAGAAGATTTACCACACAGATACTTAAATGAAGGTTTCTCTGGTGGTGAAAAGAAAAGAAATGAGATTCTCCAATTAAAGATGCTGAATCCTAAATTTGCAGTACTAGATGAAATTGACTCAGGTCTTGATATTGATGCGTTACGTATTGTTGGTGAAAATGTCAATGGTATGGTTAATGACAATTTCGGTTGTATTTTAATTACACACTACCAACGTATTTTGGATTACATTAAACCAACCTACGTTCATATCATGATTGATGGAAAAATCGTTTTAACTGGTGGTCAAGAATTAATTGAGAAGATTGATACAAACGGATATGAATGGGTAAGAGAAGAACTTGGGATTGATTTTGTAGAAACGGAACAAGAATAGTATGCATCAAATCGTAATTAAGAATCATAACATTAACGATAGCTTACCTCTTGGAATCACGTTTGAAGATCAAAAATTAATCATCCCAAACAACACCGTGAGTGTTGACCCAATCAAAATAACCATTAAAGACGACAATAACGAGTCGCTTGAGATTGTTGTCGGACAATCTAGTGATGTGACAATCATATTAGAAATAGCAAGTGAAGAACTTGAGAAAAACACTTATGATTTGAATTTAGTTGCAAAACAAAATTCGAGAGTTAAATACTTATTGGTTTGTGATTTAGCAAGTAAAGACGCACAATTACATCATTATTTTACTGCCGAAAGAGATTCAAATCTTGACTTGATTGGCGGCTTTGTAAGTAACGTCATCAACGCAAAAATGAATGCCAAATTGATTGGTGAAGGCTCAAATGTTAGCATTCGTGCCGTTGCTATATCAAGTACAAATAATAACCAAACAATCGATATTGAACTTGTTCACGCAGCTAAAAACTCAACGGGTATGATGCATAACATTGCCATTGCTAACGATAATGGTAAGGTGGTATTAAACGGTGTTGAAAAAATCTTAAAAGGCATGAAGAATGCCAATGCGTATCAAAGTTTAAAAGGCATCATTGGATCTGATAAAGCGGTAATCGAAGTGAATCCTATTTTATTAATCGACGAATATGACGTAAAGGCTGGACATGGGGCAACGATTGGTAAATTAGACCAAAACAGTGTTTACTACTTAATGAGTAGAGGCCTAGAACGCAAAGAAGCAGAAAAATTAATGATTAATGGTTTCTTAAACCCAATCATTAAAGAAATTGCGGATGAAACACTTAAAGAACGATTTGTTTCGTTAGTTAACCAACGCTTATAATATGTTAGATGTTAAGGTAATACGTCAAAATTTCCCCATTTATGAACATAACAAAGATTTAGTATATTTAGATACAGGTGCTTCTTCCCTAAAACCTAAAGCAGTCATTGATCAAGTTGATCACTATTATTCAAACCTAGGGGTCAATGTGCATCGTGGGGTTTATGGGTTATCCTATGAGGCAACGGATTTATACGAAGAAGCAAGAACAACGGTTGCCAAATTCATTAACGCAAATTTTGATGAGGTCGTTTTCACTAGAGGAACAACGGCTTCACTCAATATGGTGGCACAAAGTTATCTTTCAGTTTTAAAAGAAGGCGATGAAATTATTACGAGTGAACTAGAACATCATTCGTCAATGCTACCTTGGTTAAATGTTTCGAAGAAAACAAACGCTAAACTGAACTACGTTAAATTAAATGATGAGGGCAGAATTACCGTTGAAGCATTTAAAGACGTCCTGACAACTAACACAAAAGTCGTTGCCTTAACGTATGTTTCTAATGTGATGGGCTACATCACACCAATCGAAGAAATCATTAAACTTGCTCACGAAGTCGGTGCGGTAGTAATCGTGGATGCAGCTCAAGCAGCACCACACATGCCAATTAACGTTAAATCGCTTGATTGTGACTATTTGGCGTTTTCAGGACACAAGATACTAGGGCCAACCGGTATCGGTGTCTTATATGGAAAAAAACACTTACTCGATCAAATGGAACCATCGGAATATGGTGGAGACATGGTTGATTTTGTTGTAAAAGATAACGCTAAGTGGAAAGATACACCATACAAGTTTGAGGCAGGCACTCCAATCATTAGTGGCGCGATCGGATTATCTAGTGCGATTAAGTACTTGATGTCGATTGGGTTTGAGGCGATTGAGGCCCATACGAAAGAACTGCATCGTTATACACTAGAAAAACTTAAAGACATCAAAGGCATTGAAGTGTATAATAGTAAGAGCGACACGGGTATTATTACATTTAATATCATTGGTGTTCACCCACACGATGCGGCGAGTATCTTTGATAAAAATAAGGTATGTATAAGAGCTGGTCACCACTGTGCACAATTAATCACAAAGTGGCTAGGTCAAATTGCAACGTTGCGTGCGACCCTCTACATTTATAATAATTACGAGGATTGTGACCGCTTTATTGACAGTGTGAAAGAGACCATAGACTTTTTCAATCAATTTTAAGGAGATTAACATGAGCACAAATTTAGAACATTTATACAGACAAGTCATCATGGATCACTACAAAAGTCCGTTTAATAAGGGCCTAGTAGATGACCCTAATTACTATACCGTTCACCTTCATAACCCAACGTGTGGGGATGATATGACGGTACAATACAAAGTAGACCACGGTGTGGTAACAGACATTAAGCATCAAGGGACTGGCTGTTCGATTTGCTGTTCAAGTGCAAGTGTTATGAGCATTACTTTAAAAAACAAATCAAAACAAAACGCGCTTAATATCATAGAAGCTTATTATAAAATGTTAACAAATGAGCCTTATGACAAAAACATACTAAATGGCGATGCCATTGCTTATCACGGTGTGTCACAGTTTCCTGCAAGGATTAAGTGTGCAACACTCGCTTGGAAAGCAATTGAAAAAGGCCTATTAGAAAATAAGGAGGAATAACCATGGATGACAACAAAAAGAAAATAGACGCCATCGTTGGTGACTATAAATTTGGATTCCGTACAGAAAATAACCCGGTTGCTCAAACTGGCAAAGGGTTAAATGAAGACGTGATTCGTGCCATTAGTGCATATAAAAAAGAACCAGACTGGATGCTAGACTTCCGTTTGAAAAGTTATAAAAAATTTACAGAATTAAAAAATCCAAAATGGGGACCTGATTTATCAGGTATCAATTTTGATGAATTTACTTATTTCATTAGAGCATCTGAACGTTCAGAAAACAGCTGGGATGATGTACCGTCTGAAATTAAGGATACATTTGAAAAATTAGGTATTCCTGAAGCAGAACGTAAGTTCTTAGCTGGTGTTTCAACACAGTTCGAAAGTGAAGTTGTGTATCATTCTACCATGCAAGAATTAGATGATTTAGGTGTTATTTTTACTGACACTGATACCGCATTAAGAGAATACCCTGAACTAGTTAAGGAATTCTTTGGAACGGTTATTCCGTTTGCGGATAATAAATATGCGGCACTAAACAGTGCGGTTTGGAGTGGCGGTTCATTTATCTATGTACCTAAGGGTGTTAAGGTAGAAAAACCACTACAATCATATTTTAGAATTAACTCCGAACAAATGGGTCAATTTGAACGTACATTGATATTAGTCGATGAAGGTGCATCAGTTAATTACGTTGAAGGATGTACCGCACCAGTATATACGAAAGATTCACTTCACGCTGCGATTGTTGAAATCGTTGTTAAAAAAGGTGGATACTGCCGTTATTCAACCGTTCAAAACTGGGCAAACAACGTCATTAACTTAGTTACAAAACGCGCGTTTGTTTACGAAGACGCACACATGGAATGGATTGATGGTAACATTGGTTCAAACCTGAACATGAAATACCCTTCTTGTGTCTTACTTGGGGAACGTGCCAAAGGAACGACAATTTCAATTGCCTTCGCTGGTAAAGGTCAAAACCAAGACACAGGGGCTAAAATGATTCACGTTGCACCAAATACAACCTCGACAATTATCTCTAAGTCAATTAGTAGAGGTGGGGGTACGGTAAACTATCGTGGTAAAGTTGATTTTGGTAAAAAAGCCAAAGGCGCGAAGGCGCACGTTGAATGTGATACCATCATTCTTGATGACTATTCATTCTCTGATACAATTCCAACAAATATTGTAAAAAACAGCGATGTGTCATTAGAACATGAAGCAACCGTTTCAAAAATCAGTGAAGACCAATTATTCTATTTAATGAGTCGTGGGTTAACTGAAGAAGAAGCGACTGAAATGATTGTCATGGGCTTTATTGAACCATTTGCTAAAGAATTACCGATGGAATACGCGGTTGAACTAAACCAACTCATTAAACTTGAGATGGAAGGATCAATCGGATAAATAGAAAAAAAGCTTGATCTTAGGATCAGCTTTTTTTATTTTTGTTCAAAAGTAATTTCGCCCTTACCTTGACTTGAATGGATTTTAGCGTAAGCACCATTTAACAAAGTTAATGTCGGTTGAACGTGTCCGATGTCACTGTCCATGATGATTGGTACATTTAAATCACCAAGAATATCGCTTGTGACGGTGTATTGATCCATATCAACAAAGGGCTCAAGCATCAAAGGTCTACCAAAAATGAAGCCTTTAACGTGTTTAAACCAACCCGCATTTTTTAGTTGCCATAACGCTCGTTTATAAGCAAAGATGTTAAGGTCGCAAGCTTCTAAATACCAAACAATGCCATCATCCTTATAGGTGTCTAAAAACGATGAAACACGATCATATTTCGTGCCTGGATAAAGTAGTAAAACATCTAAACAACCACCGATAAATCTGCCCTCTAAATGGATAGAATCTTCATTTCTAAGGTTTTTCCACTTAGTAGGCTCAGTTAGCTGATAACTAGCAAGGGGGTCGGTGGTTTCCACATTTTTAGGTTCGTGAAACAAGAAACTTGTTTGTGTTGTTTTCTTACCTTCAATAAAAGTAAGTGCATTGACTAAGGAAGGATCAAGCACGCGCATTCCAAACTCGGTGACGTTTTGGCCGTAAATACTAGCAACATCAGAAAGTGTGGTCAGTAAAAATGTTAAGTTCGTGTTATCCGAATAACCCATAAAAAACTTAGGTTTAAGCGACTTGATGACATCAAAATCAATGAAATCAAGTATTTCCATCATAACCTCACCACCACCAACACTCCAAATGAAGTCAACTTGATCGTTTTGGTAAAGATTCATGAAGGCTTCTGCCCTTTTTTCTTTTGAATCAGAAGCACCGTTTTGATAACCGAAAATCGATCCTTCAATTACGATTTGATAACCTAAGGACTTAAACCTTGTAAGGGCTTCATTTAACCTGGTTTGGTAGGGATCAATGTTTGCGCCAAACGATGGGGCAAAAATACCTATTGTACCACCTTTTTTAATAAATGACGGGTATTTCATAATATCACCTCTTAGTAAATTATAGCATCATTTAATGAAAAAAATAAAATTCTACTGTCAAAATGAGGTATTTGAATTGTTATATAGGTGTATAAAGAAATAATTATATGAATTATGGGTATATTTTGTGAATTTAGGCAAAACTATAGGGAATCTATAAGCTTTATAATATAATGGTATTGGTGATTCTATGAGCTATTACTATTTAATTATAAACGGCATCAATCAAGTTAATCAAGAGGACTATCAAGCTATTTTGAGCTTATTCTCTGAAATGATGTATCGTCCTAGCTTCAAACTAGAGACGGAAAATTTAATCATCATCGCTGAAATGAAAGAAGATATCTCTTTTTACGATGTCATAAGTAACACGAATCAAGAATTCTATTTAAATCTATCATTGTATGAATCCATTGAATTTCAAACGATTGAAGAACTTTTGAAAGATTTAAAAAATAAGTCTAGTATTCTTGAGTTCAATAAGGTATACTTAAACGAGAAGATTTTAATATATAATCGATTTAAGCCTATTTTTGATGAAAAAACCCGTCAAGAGATGCTTAAAGAGTTTTATTACGATCAAGAATTCTTGCACATGATAAAGGTTTTTCTTGAAAGAAACCAGAACTCTAGTGAAGCTTCAAAAGCGCTTTATTTACACCGAAATACACTCAATAATCGAATTGAGAAATTTTATAAAATCACGGGTTATGATTTAAGAAAATTTGAAGATGCAGCGCTAATATATATCATAGTAAAGGATTGTTAAAAATGATTTATAACACAACACATTATAGTTCTAATCTATATAAAAGATTGAACCAACATTTATTTTGGAGCACACAATTTAAAATGAGTTTACTTGCTGTCTTACCGATATTAGTTATGGCAATAGCTCTATACTTCATGGGGGAAAACGTGATTTTCTTTGTGAGTTTAGGTCTTATTGGTGTTTTGTTGATATCGACATTCATGTTGCTTTTCTTTGAAAACACATCAATTTCTAATGCATCAAGAAAGTATCCTGAGAAAAAACTTTATTACGAGTTTAATGGAAAAGATTTTAAGGTCATTGTTAGAACCGAAGACACTAAGACCGAAGAAGTGATTACTTATAACGAAATAAAACGCGTTAAAACGAATAAGAAATATATGTTCATATACTTGTCAAAAAAAGACCTTTATGTGGTCGATAAACGAGGTTTTGAAACATTAGATGATTACCGTGGCATTCATGATTTATTCAAAGATCGATTTCTAGTATAGGAATGTGCAATTTGCACATTTCTTTTTTTTTGTCTTTGACTTATAATGTAAGCGTTGACAACTAAAAACAAAAGGAGTGAACTAAATGGCAACTTTAAATTTAAAAAATATTAACAAGATTTATCCAAATGGTGTTCAAGCGGTTTTCGATTTCAATTTATCGATTAAAGATAAAGAGTTTATTGTATTCGTTGGCCCATCTGGTTGTGGTAAATCAACCACATTAAGAATGATTGCAGGTCTAGAAGAAATTTCATCAGGTGAATTATACATTGATGATTTACTAGTTAATGACGTTGCACCAAAAGATAGAAATATCGCGATGGTATTCCAATCTTATGCGTTATACCCACACATGAGTGTGTATGATAACATGGCTTTCGGATTAAAGATCCGTAAAATGCCAAAAAATGAAATCGACGTCAAAGTTAAAGAAGCTGCGGCAGTCTTAGGCTTAACTGCTTACTTAGATCGTAAGCCAAAAGCATTATCTGGTGGTCAAAGACAACGTGTTGCTTTAGGTCGTGCGATTGTACGTAACGCTAAAGTATTCTTAATGGACGAACCACTATCGAACCTTGATGCGAAGTTACGTGTTCAAATGCGTGGGGAGTTAATTAAACTTCATAACCGTATCAACACAACAACAATTTATGTTACCCATGACCAAATTGAAGCGATGACAATGGCTAGCCGTATTGTTGTAATGAAAGATGGTTACATCCAACAAGTAGGTGCGCCAAAAGACATTTATGACCATCCAAACAATATGTTCGTTGCAGGATTCATCGGTACACCACCAATGAACTTTGTTGAAGGTGTTGTTGGAAAAGATGGCTATTTTATTGCTGATCAATCTAAAATCAAAGTTCCAGAAGGAAAATTAGAAATTCTTAAACAAAATAACTTCCTAGGCAAACCAGTTGTCTTAGGTATTCGCCCTGAAGATATTCATGACGATAAAGTTGTTATGGAAACTTACCCAGAATCAAGAGTAAATATCGTGGTAGACGTGGCAGAATTATTAGGTGCTGAAACAAACATTTATACAACAATCAATGGTTCAAGCATTTGCGCAAGCGTAGATGCAAGAGCAGACATTAAGATTGGGGATAAATTAGAATTAGCAATTGACATGAACAAATGTCATTTCTTTAACCCAGAAACTGAATTAAGACTTGTCTACGACATCAATAAGGAGTAAATTAAAAGGCCGATAAGGCCTTTTTCTTTTTATAAAAATATGAAATATCTAATCTATAAAGATAACCAAACCCACGTATATTTAGAAAAACGCACGATTGTATGTAACGTTGTCCCGCAAACATTTATTAAAGAACTTTGTTTATCAAGACTATTCAGTTACGATGGTATGGTTCAGGCCATTAAACAAAAACTGAATATCAAAACAAATGTACCGATCTATTTGTCTTACGAGTTAATCGTATTTCCAATTGCCTGTCCAAGATATAAAGAAACAATTTGGCTGAATTATAAGAAGATATATCGCTATCTAAAAGAGGATTATCAAACAAAAGTCATCTTTTGGGACAAAACGAGTATCCGCTTAAATGTCTCTTATAAGACGATTGAAAAAAAGTTAAGGGAATGTGAAAAAATCATTAATCATATGGCCACAGAAAAGATGAGTGTTTATAATATGTGATTGATAACATTTTCATCAAAGCACATATGGAAAAAAACTCGTTTTAATGATATAATAAACACGATTAATACCATTATAAATTTATTGGAGGAATTATATGGACAAGAAAACGATTAGAGATATTAACGTCTCATCAAAAAAAGTATTAATTCGTGTGGATTTTAACGTACCGATGAAAGACGGCGTCATCACGGATGAAAACAGAATTGTACAAGCGTTACCAACCATCAAACACGTGGTTGATCAAGGTGGTAAAGCCATTTTATTCTCTCACTTAGGAAGAGTTAAAGACGAATCGGACAAAGCAGGTGCTAGCTTAAGACCTGTGGCTCAACGTTTGGCTGAATTACTGGATAAAGAAGTTCTATTTGTTCCTTTTACAAGAGGTGAAGAACTTGAAGGTGCCATCAATTCACTTGAGGATGGTCAAGTTTTAATGTTTGAAAACACACGTTTTGAAGACATTGAAGGCAAAAAAGAATCGAAGAACAATGAAGAACTAGGTAAATATTGGGCTTCACTTGGTGATGTGTTTGTTAACGATGCGTTTGGTACCGCTCATAGAGCACACGCTTCTAACGTTGGAATTGCATCTAACATAGAAACAACCGTCGCAGGCTTCTTACTAGAAAAAGAAATTGAATTTATCGGTGGTGCAGTCTCAAATCCTAAACGTCCTTTTGTTGCCGTATTAGGTGGGGCTAAAGTATCAGATAAAATTGAAGTTATTTCGAATTTATTAAAGGTGGCAGACCACGTCATTATCGGTGGCGGTATGGCATTTACTTTCTTAAAAGCTCAAGGACATAAAATTGGCAAGAGTTTATGTGAAATCGATAAAGTTGATTTAGCTAAAGACTTATTAGAACAAGCTAAGGGTAAAATTGTATTACCTACCGACTTCAGATTCACAACAGAATTTAGCAACAACGAACCATCACAAATTGGTTCTATTGAATTAATCAAAGAAAACGAAATGGGCTTAGATATTGGGCCAAAATCGGTTCAACTATTTGCAGATATTCTAAAAACAGCTAAGACAGTTGTGTGGAATGGACCTATGGGCGTATTTGAAATGTCAAATTACGCAGCAGGTACCATCGGCGTTTGTGAAGCGATTGCTAACCTTAATGGTGCAACAACCATTGTTGGTGGTGGTGACTCTGCAGCAGCGGCTATTCAATTTGGATTTGAAGACAAATTCACACACATCTCAACCGGTGGTGGCGCATCACTTGAATATTTAGAAGGTAAAGTCTTACCAGGCGTTGAATGCGTTAATAATAAGTAATGGACATTGGCAGTAAAATCAGAGAATTGAGGCTTGAAAATGGTTTGACTCAAGAAGAGTTAGCGAACCGTTTAGAGTTGACAAAGGGTTATATTTCACAGCTTGAGAATAACCTATCGTCGCCCTCAATGACTACTTTATTTTCAATACTTGAGGTGTTAGGAACTGATGTGTCAGATTTCTTTAGCAATCAAATTGAAGAACAGATAGTTTTCAAACAATCCGACTTTTTTGAAAAAGAAAATAATGATCTTAAGCATAAGATTAGCTGGATTGTTCCAAATGCATTAAAATATGAAATGGAACCGATCATTATTGAAATCGGTCCTGGTGGCTCTTCTGAAATGGACGACCCACATGCTGGTGAAGAGTTTGGTTATGTTTTAGAAGGCGAAATTACCTTGTTTATCAACAAAAAAAAGCATATAATAAGAACAGGGGAAACTTTTTATTATTTAGCAAATAAGGAACATTATTTGCATAATCACACAACTAAGAAAGTTAAAGTATTGTGGATAAGCACACCACCGATGTTTTAAGAAAGAGGGCAAAAAAATGGAAAAAGAAATTATTGTTAAAAGTACAACGGGATTACATGCAAGTCTTGCGGTAAAAATCGTACAAACGGCTTCAAAATATGCGGTAGAAATCGAACTACATTATCAAGATAAAGTAGTTGATTTGAAATCGATTTTAGGCCTAATGTCACTCGCGATTCCTCAAGGACAAAACGTGAGAATTGTTGCAACTGGTAAAAACGCAGAAGCAGCGATCAACGACATTGCGGCAATCTTAGAATAAGGGGATTATAATGAATAAATTACGTCGACCTGTCATTGCAGGTAACTGGAAAATGTTTAAAACGAGAGATGAAGCGTTACAATTTATTTACGCTATCAATCAGGAAGTACCTGAGGCATCTGCCGTTGAATCAATTATTTGTGCCAATGATGTGTTACTAAGATGCTTAGTAAAACGTCAAGGTGAAAACCTAAAGATTGGTGCTCAAAACATGCACTTTGAAGAAAATGGTGCATTTACAGGTGAAACCTCACCTTTAGTATTAGAAACAACGGGTGTCACATACGTCATCATCGGACATAGCGAAAGAAGAGCGATGTTCAACGAAACAGACGAAACCGTTAACTTAAAGCTAAAATCAGCAATTAAACATGATTTAACACCAATTGTTTGTGTCGGTGAATCATTAGAGGTTAGAGAAAACGGAACAACGGACGATGTGGTTAAACAACAAGTTGTTAAAGCATACGATGGTGTTGGTGCGGATGAAGCATTAAAATCAATCATTGCTTATGAACCAATTTGGGCGATTGGAACTGGTAAAACGGCAACGCCTGAACAAGCGGAAGAAACCATTAAAGCGATTAGAAATGTGTTAGTTTCTTTATATGGAAATGACGTCGCTTCAAAAGTACGTATTTTATATGGTGGTTCTGTAAACCCTAAAAACGTGGATGTTCTTCTACAACAAGAAAACATTGATGGGGCTCTTGTCGGTGGTGCATCACTAGACCCAATGAGTTTCTTAACACTTGTTAAAGCAGCTGTAAAATAAAAAATAACGTAAAAGAGAGGCAAAAATTGCCTCTCTTTATTTGTTTATTCAAGTTCTAAGTATTTTTTTTGCTCGATTCGTTTGATTTCTTTTGGAATCTCAAGTCTTAGTATGCCTTGATCAAATTTACCTTTGACGTCATTGATACTGACGTTTCCAACGTAATAGCTGCGTTTTAAGTTACCATAGTAGCGTTCTTGTCGGATGATTTTTCCATCCTTGGATTTTTCATCCTTTTCTTCTTTCTTGTTAGCCTCAACGGTTAAATAACCATCATCGATTGTGACTTTGACATCTTTTTTATCAAAGCCTGGCAATTCAATGTCTAGCAAGAAATGCGTGTCTGTTTCTTTGATGTCGGTTCTCATGATTGATTCATTGCTGAAGAATGGTGAGAGTCTAAATTCATCGAAGAAACCATCAAAAATGTCTCTTTGTCTTTTCAATAAATTAGTCATACAAATCCACCCCTTATTAAATTTATTGCGTACCATTGGAGGTACATCTATATATTACCACTATTATCTGGCACTGTCAAGTATAGAGTGCTAAAATTGAACGTATAAAAAATGATTTTCGGTTTTTAATATACAATAAGAATATCTGAGTAATGTGTTATAATATAAACAATAAATGAGGTGTTTCAAATGAAAAAAATCATCATAATAGGTGCAGGTGTTGGTGGACTTGCATCGGGCATCCGATTACTAAAAATGGGATTTGATGTTGAGATTTTTGAGAAAAACGAAAAAGTTGGCGGTCGTATGTATCAAATTGAAGAAAAGGGATTTAAGTTTGATGTGGGGCCGACGATTGTGATGATGCCTGAAATATACAATGAAATTTTTGAACTATCAGGAGTTGATCCTAAAGATTACATTGACATGAGTTTATTATCACCGATGTATGATATCCACTTCAAAGATCAGACAAAATTGAGAATCTCTACCGATTTGACACAGCTAGTTAGTCAATTAGAAAAAATAGACCCGAAAGATGCCCAGGGGTATCTAGCTTACCTTTCGGATGTCTACAAGCGGTTTTTAATTGCAAAAGAACACTTCCTAATGAAGTCTTATTCAAAACCAATTCAATTCTATAATCCAAAAAGCTTATATCATTTGCTTAGACTAAGAACGCTTAATAGCGCTTATGATTCAATTTCTTCATTTGTAAAAGATGAAAAATTGAGACAAGCATTATCTTTTCAAACTTTATACATTGGTGTATCACCATTTACAGGACCATCGATTTATACCATTATTCCGATGATTGAACTACTTTATGGTGTTTGGTATATTAAGGGCGGTATGTATGAGATGGCGAATCAAATGAAGCGACGATTTCTTGAAATGGGCGGTAAGCTCAGATTGAATGAGAATGTTAGCGAAATTTTAATTAAAGACAGATTGGCTTATGGCGTGGTAAGTAATGAAGAACACCATCATAGTGATATCGTGCTTACGAACGCTGATTTTCCATACGCAAACAGTGAGCTAATTAAAAATGAAAAAGATAAAGGGAAGTATACAACCAAAAAGATACATAAGATGTCGTATTCAGCATCAAGTCTTGTTATTTATTTGGGTTTAGATAAAAAATATAAAACTAACGTCCACACCCTTCGTTTTGCAAAAGATTTTAAGAAAAACATCAATGATTTATTTGAGTTTAATGTTCCAGAGGATCCCTCTTTTTACATGTACAGTCCCACTCAAGTAGATGAGACGTTATCACCAAAAGGAAAAGAAATCATTTATGTCTTAGTACCAGTGCCATCGCTTCATAAAGGGATGACTTCATGGAGTGAGGCGTTTCAGAAACAATACGTCAACGAAGTCTTAGATATGATTAGTCAAATTGATGAATTTAATGACATAAAAGATCACATCGAGGTCATGCGTGTATTCACACCAGATGATTTTAAGAAACAATTTAATCTACAATTTGGGGCTACGTTTGGACTTCGACCAGTCGTCACACAATCGCTTTACTTTAGACCACAAGCACGGTCGAAAACGGTTAAAAATTTGTATTTCGTCGGTAGTTCAAATCACCCTGGAGCGGGTGTGCCGATTGTTATGTTATCTGCGGATATCGTAACACGAGAAATAAAGAAAGATAGTGAAAAATAATGAACGGACTTGAACCGGTATTAATTATAATTGGCCTACTTATCTTTTTTCTTGTGATGGGCTATATCCTCTATTTGAGTATTGAACTAAGAAAAATTGAATACATCATTAAGGTCAATTCATTAACCTTTTATAAGGCGTTTTCAAGTTTAAAGTCTAGAAGACAGCGACACGCGGTTTACGCCGTTTATGCGTTTTGTCGCTACGCAGACGATCTTGCAGATGAATATAAAGACGAATTAGGTCTGATTAGGCTTAAAGAGCAATTAGATGACTATAAGAAAAGAAAAACAGCTAATACCCTTGTTTTTCGTGCGCTAAAGAGGTACACAAGAAGCTTCTATCCAAGTGATTACGACTATGAGCCGTTTTATCGGATGATTGAAGGTCAAATAAATGATATTCATTTTAAAGACATTGAAACCTTAGAAGAACTTTATACGTACTGTGATTTAGTTGCAGGTACCGTAGGACAAATGTTATTGCCAGTCCTTTCGCCCACTAACTACAAAGAGCTAAATGACTTTGCGATAGGCTTAGGTAGGGGGATGCAAATAACCAACATTTTAAGGGACATCAAAGAAGATAAAATCAAGAATAAACGTGTCTATTTACCTAAAACGATGTTAGATGCCTACGGATATCATAGAAAAGACATCGATCACAGTGTGATCAATGAGCCATTTATTGAACTATTTAAATCGCTTAGTAAAATCGCCTATGACTCCTATCAACAAGCACTTGATCAGCTAAACAGATTTGAGCCAGATATCACTAAACCACTCGGACTAGCAATCGTTTTATATCGAGGGATTTTGGACAAAGCAATTTTAATGAATTATGACGTATATTCGTGTAGAATAGTATTGAATAATCAAGAAAAAAGAGAAAAAATCGAACAGTTTTTACAATCTATAAAGGGAGAAAAGGAAAATGTACGCGAATAATTGGTTAGGTATTATTCTTTCTTATGTGCTTGTTTTTGTCATCATTGGGGTATCAACGGTGCTACAAAAAAAAGGGATTTTAAAAGATGAAGGGGCAAGAAAATTCATTCACATCGGTGTTTCAAATTGGTGGATTTTGGCAATGTTATTTTTTGATAACGTATGGTTTGCGATTGTACCACCAATTACATTTATTATTTTAAATTATGCGAGTTACAAAATGAACTTGATTAAATCGATGGAACGCAGTGGAAATGGTAATTTAGGTACCGTATATTTTCCGATTTCATTATTGATTTTGGTTATTGTGAGTTTTGGCTTACTTAAACAGCCAGAAATTGGAGCGATTGGTATTTTAATCCTTGGTTATGGGGATGGTTTTGCTGCTGTGATTGGTCAAAAATACGGCAAACACAAGCTGAAGTTTAACAAATCACTTGAAGGAAGTCTTGCGATGTTTGTTGCTTCACTTGTCGTGTCGCTGATCATATTATTCATCTATCAAGGTAATTCGGCATTTTATTTAGCGCCGCTCATTGCAATTTTAGCAACTGTGATTGAACTATACACACCTAAAGGGCTAGACAACTTGACGGTGCCCTTATCAAATTCATTGGTTTATTACTTATTACTATTAGGTATTTAAGGGGAATTTATGACAAAAGAACTACTGATTGGATTTTTATTAAGTTTTATTGTGGCATATATGGCCTACAAAAAACAATCACTTAATTTTAGTGGTTTTTTTGCTGCAGTGTTTTTTGGTACCATCATCTATGGATTCGGTAGTTATGTGATGTGGGGGTCTTTAATATCGTTTTTTGTTTCTTCGTCGATACTTACAAAAATTCACGATCAAAAGATGGGTTATAAGAGTGAGAAAGAGGGCAGAAATTATATCCAAGTTATTTCAAATGCTTCAATTGCCTCAGTCTTTGCTATCTTATACTACGTATCTAACAATCCATTATTGCTAATTGCAGGCATCGTTTCAATCGCTTCAAGTAACGCCGACACATGGGCAAGCGAAATCGGAGTTTTTTCAAAAGGAAAGACGGTTTCCATATTGACGTTTAAAGAAATTAAGCGAGGGGAATCGGGTGGCGTTAGTTTACTAGGAACAACGTCGTCATTAATTGGGGCACTTTGGATTGGATTGACTGCATTCGTCCTTCTAATAATTCATCGAAATGACCCACTATCAACGACGCTCTTATACGTATGGATGATCATCATTGGTGGATTTATTGGTTGTTTATTGGATTCGTATTTGGGTATACTTCTTCAAGCGAAGTATAAAGGTGAGCGTAGTGGTATTTTTTCTGAATCAAAGTATTTAAAAGGTGAAAAAGCAGTACTGATTTCTGGGTTTGTTTTCATAACCAATGACATGGTTAATTTTCTAAGTGCACTTTTTGCTTCTTTGGTTACTTTAATGGTCTACGCCTAGTGGTCATCAAGTGAACTACCCACCACTTAATAGAAGTGGGGGCTTCCTATCCAAACCAGCGTACCCGCCAGTGACTCAATAGGCTATCCCCGTAGTCCCTACGGTTCTTATTCATTTATAGCTGAAAAGCTAACTTATACTTTCTAAACCCTTCTTTGTTGATATTGATCGCTGCGTTATGATCTCTATCAAGATGTAACTCACAATTTGGACAATCATAGACTCTCTCAGATAACTTCAAATCTGTTTTGATGTCCCCACAACAACTACATCTCTTAGATGATGGATACCACTGATCCATCATCATCAGGCTTTTACCCTGTGTTTCTAACTTGTACTTTAAGAAGGATACAAATCTAGTCCAACCAAATCTAGATATCTGTTTGGCGTAATATGGATTTGTTTTAGACATCTCTATGAGATTCAAACCCTCGACACTCACTAATTCATAACGCTTGGCTATCGCGTTAGATAGTTTATGTAGGAAGTCATCTCTTTTATGTTTGATTCTTTCATATAACAAGGCGATTTCTAATGCCTTCTTATCATAGTTACTAGCCCCTTTGACTCTTCTAGATAAACTTCTTTGAAGGACTCTAAGTTTGTTAAAGTCTGTTTGTATGTCTTTAGGATAGTCCATCTTGAATCCTTCACTATCGACATAAAAATGAGTCATTGAGAAATCTAGTCCTATGGCATCTTTGACTACTTGTTTCTGAATCTCTTTTTGGTATTCATATAGAATAGAGACATAATACTTACCTGTACTACTCTTTGATACAGTTACGCTTTTGAGAATCATCTCACTCGGTATGGTTCTGTGTTGTTTGATCTTCACTTCACCCAGTTTAGGTAACTTGATATAGCCTTTTAATAGAACGATATTATGATTCACTAGATTGGTTGTATACCCATAGTCTTGTTTCTTAGAACGAAACTTTGGTCGTTCTTGTTTATGATTGAAGAACTGTTTAAAGGCTTTTTCTTGATTGAGTTGTGTATTAGCTAAAGATAACGAATCGACATCTTTTAAAAAGGGATAGTCATTCTTATACTGAGCTGGTGTAAGATGAAGGCTATTTTTAGTGAGTTCATAATGTCTCTGTTTATCTTCTAACATCTTATTCCATAAAAAGCGATTATGGCCTAAGGTCATATGAATCAAAGTCTTTTGAGATTCATTGGGATAGATACGAAACTTAAAGGCTTTGTTCATCTTTTTCACCCTGACTTTCGATATACTGTTTGATTACTTCAATCGGTGCACCACCCGAAGTTAACAAACAAAAACTTTGACTCCAAAAGTAAGACTGCCATAACTTGTTACGTACAGATTCAAACTCTTGTTTGATTAATCGAGATGAAGCGGATTTGTAAGCATTGATGAATTTGGATAATTCTGTTTTAGGATGACTTCTAAATAGAATATGAACATGATCAGAATCGTGATTCCACTCAATAAGTGTAATATGATAGTTAGAAGCGATATTTTCAAAAATATCTTTAGCGCGATTAGAGACTTCATCATTGAAGACTCGACGTCTATATTTGGTGACTAAAATCAAGTGATACCATAACATAAAGACTGAATGTGCGTTGGTGTCTAATTTTATCATAATAAGGCCTTCTTTCATATTACATACCAAGTGTATAATATATTTATATTATATCATATTTTATATATAATAATCAATCTCAAAAATAAAAAGAATCAATTCCTCCCGCTACCTGTAGAGCAAGGGGATTTCTTGATTGTGTTGTTAAATATGCTTTGTATAACAAGGCACCTGGTCCATATGAGCGTGAACTAGCTGCTTTTTTAGCCTCATATCTTATTTCTTGTAAAATGATAAAAAGATGTTATAATTTAAGTATGGAACCGGTTAACTTAATGAGGATGTGATCGAATGAATTACTTTGTAACAAGTGAACAATACATTAAAGATAAATACGACGTTGATGTGGTTAAAGATATCTTACTAGATAGAGAAGATCGAGCGATTTTATTGATGGATGCAACCAACAAAACAGATGTGTTATTTCATTTATTAAGCGGAAGTTTGTCGACATTGGGCTTAAGTGATGATAAAAAAACAATGAAGTTTGATGATTTTTATCTACTGATTGACTATGACAATAAATACGCGCAAATCAGCTCAAAAAAAGAAGTACAAAAGATACATCGATAGTGAGTTGTTTCGTTTTGCAGGAACATCGGATGTGACGTTTCCAATCATCAGTTCATTTGGACGTTTTTGGTTACGTTTTGTTATTTATCCAATTCGAAATAAAACGGATTTGTTTAGTGTCTTTGTTTATAATTTAACTGAATTAATGAATAAAGAAGAACTAAATTATGAGCGAACGCATAAAGATTCACTAACGGGTTTATTTAATCAATACACATTTGACTATCATTATGGGCTTCGTTATCAAAATGAAAATTTCCATGTCATGTATTTGGATTTAGATGACTTTAAAGAAATAAATGACCGATATGGGCATTTGGTTGGAAATGATTTTCTAAAAGCATTTGGTCAAGTACTAAAAAGCCAAGAGTGTGAACTCAATCATTTCTACCGCATTGGTGGTGATGAATTTGTTGGATTGTTGTTTTTGCCGGAACAAGATGTAAAACAAATGGCGCAAACCATCATCAATCGAACGAAAGAAATCAAGTTCAAGGGGATTCAAAGTAAAATTAGTGTTTCAATCGGTATATCTAAGTACGTTGATCAATTAGATCCGGTTAGAAAAGCAGATGAACTACTTTATGAAGTCAAGAGTAAAGGGAAAAACGATTATTTATTTGGATAAAAAAAAGTCCGAGCAGTTGTCTGCTTGGACTTTTAAATTATCTGTTGTAAAATTCAACGATTAATTGTTCTTTGATCTCTGGTAAGATTTCGTTTCTTTCAGGATATCTTACAAATGTACCAACCATTGTTGATTCATCGTAGGATACGAACTCTTTACGGATAACCATTGCTTGAAGTGCGTTTTGTACAACAACTAATGATTTAGATCCGTCACGTAAAGTGACCTTTTGACCAGGAACTAAGCGGTATGATGGAATATCCACTTTTTTACCGTCTACTAAGATATGACCATGGTTAACTAATTGTCTAGCTTGTGCTCTACTATTAGCGAATCCTAAACGGTAAACGATGTTGTCTAATCTTGATTCTAATAATCTCAAGAAGTTTTCACCGTGTACACCCTTAAGTTTCTTTGATTCAACGAAAGTCTTATGGAATTGTTTTTCAGAAACACCGTAAGTAAATCTTACTTTTTGTTTTTCTTGTAACTGAGTACCATAGTCGCTTAATTTGCTGCGACGTTGACCGTGTTGACCAGGTGCATAAGGACGACGTTGTAATTCTTTGCCAGTTTCAGAAATTGAATATCCTAAACGGCGTGAAATTTTCCATGATGGTCCTGTGTATCTACTCATAATTTTTTACCTCCTTATAGTTTTGGTGGTAAAAAATGCATTAATAACTACAAGGAGATCGACATTTCACTTTCACCTTAAAGCAGAAAGGTTACTTGTTGCCCCTGCTGGGATGTGATCTAATTCTTATAATTTAATTATTGCCTGCTTTTACCGACAAGTGATATTATATATCTTTATTTAAGAAATGTCAATCAAATTTGATAATACTTAAGTATTAGTTTTGAAATTTCCGTTAAAAACTGTTCGGTTTCTAAATCGAAACGGTTATGGATGGGACTATCGATATCAAACACACCGATTTTTACGCCATTTTTAATTAGTGGAATCACTAGTTCAGAGTTCGAATTCGAATCGCATGCTATGTGACCATCGAATTGATGAACATCAGCTACGTTTAATGTTTTTTCTTCTTTGAATGAGGTGCCACACACTCCTTTGCCAACTTCAATTTTAACACAGGCTGGTAGGCCTTGGAATGGACCTAAGATTAGATGGTTGTTTTCAAACAGATAGAAACCAGCCCAGTTTAAATCCTCAACGTAAGCTTTAACAAAGGCACTTGCGTTTGATAGCAATGAAATATTATTTTCAGATTCTTCAAATAAACCTGCGGCACTTTCTAGTAGTAATTGATTCATGGTTGTTCCTTCTTTCTTTTGGAATATTCTTATATATTATACCATTAGTGTCGAATAAATATGTTAAAATAGTTATGGTGATAATAAAATGAAATATACTAAGGTTTTAATCCGCTTTGGCGATTTAATGTTAAAGGGGAAAAACAAGCGTGTCTTTATTGAACGCATGATAGCAGCAATCAAATTAAATATAAAAGATTTAAACATCACGATGGATAAAAGACACGATCGCGTGTATTTAAATATCAATGAAGTTCAAGAAAGTGTTGTTAAAGAGCGATTGAATCGAATTGCTGGTATTGGTTCTTACAGCTTCGTCGTAGAGTGTGAATCAACCCTAGAGGCGATAAAAGAAGTCACAGTTGAGCTGTTAAATCAAAAAGCCAAACCAGGATCGACGATTAAGTTTGAAAGTAAGCGCGCAGACAAAAACTTTCCGTTCACGTCACAAGAAATTTCAAGGCACGTTGCTGGAATGGTTTTAAAGGCACTTGATGGCATTTACAAAGTGCAAATGATTAATCCGGAGATAACGGTCTATATTGAACTTAGAGAAGATAAGTCCTATGTTTACCTAGATTCAATCAAAGGTATGGGTGGCTTTCCTGTTGGGGTAGCTGGGAAAGGACTATGCTTATTAAGTGGTGGTATTGATTCCCCTGTAGCTAGTTATTTGGCAATGAAACAAGGCATTGAGAATGAAGGGATTCATTTTGAATCTACGCCAATGACTTCGATTGAATCGGCACAAAAAGTGCTGGATCTAGCCAAAAAAATTGCGATATTCGCACCAAGACATGAATACAAGGTCCATATGGTCCCTTTTTCGATTATACACGAACGTATTTTGACAGATATTTACGAACCTTATATGATTACAGTGATGAGACGTATGATGTTTCGTATTGCTGAAAAATTAGCTCTAAAGAGAAAAGCGTTGGTATTAATTACCGGTGAGTCGGTCGGTCAAGTGGCATCTCAAACACTCGATTCAATGAAAACCATTGAAGAAGTGACGACCATTCCAATTCTAAGACCATTAATTACTTACGATAAACAAGACATTGTAAGTATCTCAAAAATAATTGACACATATGACGTATCAATCCAACCATTTGAGGATTGTTGCACCGTCTATGTGCCAAAAGAACCAGCAACCAAACCGAGTGGGAAAAAAGCTGCCTACTATGAATCGTTTTTTGTTGGTTATGAAGCACTTATTGATCAAGTTATTGAACAAACAAGAACCTTCATTGTAACACCAACTTCAACGTTTGATTTGACGCTGCATGGGTTTACTGTTGAAGAGGCATGGGAGGCAATCAATCATGATTAGTTCAAGAGATAACGCAAGAATAAAATGGTTGTTTAAGCTTCAATCAAAAAAGTATCGAGACCAGTCAAACAGCTTTCTCGTATACGGAGAACACTCACTTGAAGAGGCAAAGAAAAATGGCTTTACGTTGGAAATTTATACATCTAATCCAAATAAAGAGGGATTATTGATTTCAGAAGAATTGATGAGGGAATTGTCCTTAACAGAAACACCTTCAGATGTGCTAGCCATTTGTAAGAAAAAAGAATACCCGACGCTGTCAAACAAGATTTTAATGCTTGATGATGTTCAAGATCCAGGAAATCTAGGAACACTTATAAGAAGTGCGGTCGGCTTTGGTTTTTCAACCATTATTGCGAGCCATCAAACCGTTGATTTCTATCATGAACGAACCATTAGAGCAACCCAAGGTAATATTTTTTACGCAAGTTTAATTAAAGCACCTCTAATTGAACGTATCGAACAGCTTAAAAAACTAGGTTACAAAGTTTACGCAACCTCTAGTTATGGGTCCCTGAAATTAAAAGAAATAATACCTAGTGATAAGTTAGTCCTTGTGCTTGGTAATGAAGGACAAGGAATCAAACAAGAAATACTCGATTTAGCAGACTATAAAGTAATGATTGAAACCAGTCACATCGAATCATTAAATGTTGGGGTAGCTGGTTCAATCATCATGTACGAATGGCAGGTGTGATTGAATGTCATATATCTCTGGATTCTTCGACTTAGAAAAATCAGGTCTTGAAGAACAACTACGCATTGCTAAAGAATTGGATATGAAATACATAGGTCTAAGAAAAATTGACGAAAAAATGATTCACGAATTAAGTGAATCAGACATTAAACGAGCAAATGAACTGTTAAAACAAAACAAACTCACTGTCTCGGTTGTTGAAATTTCATACGATCAATACCACATTTTAGAAGACGAAAGCTTCAGTATCATCGAAAAGGCATTTTCGAACGCAGATAATTTACACGCAAAAGTTGTGTCAATCAAATTACCTCAAATTGATGATTTTGATACGCAATCAACGATGTTACTGGACTGGATAAAAAAGGTCTATCAACTGACTAAAAAATCGAAGTTTGAACTTTCATTTAATTACAGAGAAGGTTACTTATCTGGGCATTTAGCGTATCTAGTATCGAACATAAAACAGATAAATTTCATCTACGATGGTACTATGTTTTATCAAAATCAGATTTCAACTACCACCGTATATCGATTACTAAGAAACGTTCTTTCAAGTGTTAAAATTAATGATATTACGAAGGATTTTGAAGCGTGTTTGATTGGTTTAGGTACTACAAACATCATTGACATAATTAAGAAGCTTAAAAGAGACAAGTTTAAGGGCTTTATTATGCTAGATAACAATCTAACTGACTATCTACAAAATAGAGATAAATCATATGAAAAAAAATCTATATTTGCATTTTTATCAAAGAAAAAAAGCAACAAAGAACGCTATTTAAAAATGGATTCTAAATTAGGGCTTAACCAAGAGAGTCAATTGACTTATGGTATGTTACTAAAAGCGGAAAAAACCATCATAGAAAAAATAATTGAGTAGTAGTTAATCGAAGGGATGATGACATGGGTTTTTGGGAGTTTTTAATTACTGAAATGATTTGGCATTTGGTGTTTATCGGTATGGGTATGCTGATAATTAGTGTTCTTGCAAATTTCTATTTTGAACGCACGTTTCATCGCCCGCTTATTCAAAAAGTTTTGAATGTGACCTCTAATTTTCTCGCGGTTACGGCAACACTTGTTTTTATCACGGCGTTAATCGCATCCGTTATTGAAAATATGCAACTCTATAATTGGATTATTCTTGGATTTATCGTGATAAGCTTAATTGTTTCAGTTAAAGTTTATAAGGGTGATTGATCATCTCTCACCACAAAAAAAAGCAACTAGTCGCCTAGCTGCTTTTTTTCTTAGATTTCGTCTTCTTCAGTTTCGTACAAATCAAATAGCGGTGTAGCACCTGGAACCTCAAGATAAAGTTTCGTTGTGTACATGATACCGTCTAAATGATCGTATTCGTGTTGGAACACAGTCGCAGGATAGCCATCCAAATCCATTTCTCTTAAAACAAAGTCATTGGACTGTAAATCATAAATATAGGCTTTCATGCGAATTGAAACGTATCTAGGTGTGATGCCTTCGGTTTCTCTATCAACCGATAAACAGCCCTCACCACCTGGAATATAAGTCATTTCTCTTGAATGGTGTGTGATGACTGGATTAACAACAATCATAGAATAGAGTTTTCCATCAAGATCGTGTACGTGCATTGCAAACATTCGTTTTGATACATTAATTTGTGGGGCAGCTAACCCTACACCAGCACGTAATCCGTACTTTTTGGCTAGTTCATCATCTTGTGAATTAATGACGTATTGAAGTAGTGAAAAGCCAAGGTTACGATCGGCAATCGAAACTGGAAGTTTGACAGGGGCTGCTTTTTTAGTTAGAGTCGGATGGCCTTCTCTAATGATATCTTTCATTAAAATCATGGATTAAACACCTCATAATAATTATATCATAAGTTGTTTCTAAGAAAACCGGATTGATTTCAAAAAAAACGGATGCAAGTTTAATAATGCGTAATAAAAATGTGTATTTTTTCTCTTTATTTTGACATTAAGCATAAAAAAAAGTATAGTTATAGTAGGGTGAAACTATGGATAGAATGGCAATCATATTTAAAGCATACGAAGTTGCAGACGAGATTAAGTCAAGTGAGACGTATCAAAATTTAATTAAACTCAAAATAGAAATCGATTCGAAGTATAAAGAAGAGATTATGGCATTTAAAAAAGCCAGCGATGCGTATAATACAATAATGGAGACCGGTGGGACTTACCACCCAGACTTCAAAGAAACCGTTAAACGTTTTGCGCTAGATAAGCGCGTTTTATTTGAAAAAGAAGAAGTGAAAAAGTACATTGAATTAGAGAGTTTAATCCAAAAAGAATTAGATGAAATATCTAGAACACTTGGTGAGATGGTTTCATCACACATCAAGACACCAAATGAATTTGGATTCACGAAAGAGGGAAGTTGTCATGCGCATTGATCGGATTTCATATATTGTGTATTATAAAAATAAAGAAGCCATTAAAAAAGTAGAACAATTAGACGTGAATGTGACTTATAACTCGACGCGGCTTAAGTTTCTAACGATTTATTTTGATCGTGCCAATGAAAAAGACATTAAACGTAAATTAGAACAAATGAAGGGAATCATAAGATATGAACCTTCGCTACTAGAGAATCAAAAAATAATTTTCGAAGTGTAAAGGAAAAATACTTGACATATAATTTTAAATCCGTATAATAAGACTAGATGTAAAAGGAGTTGAATAATATGGTAAAAATCAGATTACAACGTTTTGGTTCAAATAAAAAACCATTTTACCGTGTAGTTGCTGCTGACGTGACTTCACCAAGAGACGGAAAGTTTTTAGAAATCATTGGAACATATGATCCACTACAAACACCTGCTTTAGTGAATATCGATAAAGAAAAAGCTGCTAAATGGATTGCTAATGGTGCAAAACCAACTGAAACTGTTAAAAGTTTATTTAAAAAGTATTCTATCTTAGATAAGTAAAACCAAAGGGAGGGGAAAAAAATGGCTATAAATTATGATGTATTAATTAAAAACATGGTAACGCCATTAGTGCTTCACCCTGAGGATGTACTTGTTAAAACACTAGCGGATGATGGCAATGAATTAGCAATTCAAGTCCTAGTCCATGAAGATGACCTTGGTCGTGTGATTGGTAAAGGTGGAAAGATTGCTTCTGCCATTCGTACAATTGTGTATGCTGGTGCTTCTAAAGAAGGCAAGCACGTTCGCATTGATATTGATGCATTTTAAAAGGAGATAATATCTCTTTTTTTATTTTTAAAAAGGGACTATAATGTAGGTGGTGATACGATGAGTTATGAAATTGGAAGAATGATTAATACACACGGCATTCGAGGCGAAGTCAAAGTAAAAACGGATTCGGACTTTGATCGTTTTGTTGTGGGAAAAACAGTGTATTTGTTCGATAAAGAAGAAAAAAGAGAGTTTACGATTAAAGCTGTTAGGAAATTCAATCAAGGATTAATTATTAAATTTCAAGGGATTGATGACATTAATGACATCGAGTATTTGAAAGGTTCTTTAATCTATACTGATGAAAAACCAGTCTTAAAAGAAGATGAGTATCATTATAAAGACTTGATTGGCTTAAACGTCTATAATAAAAACAATGAATTGATCGGTATCGTTAATGACGTCATGGATGTGCCACAAGGGCACTTACTACAAGTTAAAACGAGCGAGAAGATGGTTTTAATTCCATTTGTAAGTGCATTTATTAAAGAAATTAATGACCAGTCAATTAAAATCGAAGAAATCGAAGGCTTGTTATGAGAATTGACATTATTACCATTTTCCCAGAAATGATTAAACCAATGTTCAACGAATCGATCATGAAGCGTGCAGTACTTCAGAATCTGATTGAAATCAATGTGATTGATTTAAGAGATTATAGTGTATTAAAACACAATAAAGTAGATGATACACCTTATGGTGGTGGGGCTGGGATGGTTTTACAATTTCCACCATTTTATTTAGCTTTAAAAAACCTTAGAAACGAACAAACACACGTCATGTTGACCTCGCCTAGGGGTAAAACATTCAACCAACAACGAGCAATCGAACTTCAACAAAAACAACACATTATTATTCTATGCGGTCATTATGAGGGCATTGATGAACGCGTTCACGACATGGTTGATGAAGAAGTATCGATTGGCGATTATGTTCTAACGGGTGGTGAACTTGCTGCAATGGTCATTACCGATGCATTAGCAAGACTTCAAGATGGCGTAATCAAGAAAGATTCTTATGAACAGGATTCGTTTCATATGGGATTACTAGAACACCCACATTACACCAAACCGTTTTCTTACGAAGGTAAGGAAGTTCCAGAGGTTTTGACTTCAGGAAACCATAAAGAGATTGATCGTTGGCGACGATATCAATCACTGAAACAAACATTTTTAAAACGTCCAGATTTATTAAACGGATTTCCACTTGATAAAGAAGATATTAAAATGCTTGAAGAAATCAAAAAAGAGTCGAATATTAAAGAATAAAAATAGAATCAAGAAAAAAGAAACAAAAAGACTTGATGTATTTCTATATCTATGATATAATTTCAAATGCCGTAAATCGGTAAAGCACAGTGGTCCGCTAGAGAATCCTTTATGAACACTGGAAGAGTAGGAGTGAATACAATGGCAAGAGCAAAAGGTCAAGCATTGATTGCTGAACTAACACAAGCATACATCAAGGAAGTTCCAACTTTCTATCCAGGTGATACTGTAAAAGTGTATGTAAAAATTAAAGAAGGTAACCGCGAACGTATCCAATTATTTGAAGGATTGGTAATTAAACGTCAAGGTGGCGGTATCAGTGAAACATTTACAGTACGTAAAGTTTCATACGGTGTTGGTGTTGAACGTACGTTCCCAGTGAACAGCCCATCAATTGACAAGCTAGAAGTTGCACGTAGCGGTAAAGTTCGTAGAGCTAAACTTAACTACATCAGAACACTTTCAGCTAAGGCGTCACGTATCAAAGAAAAACGTCAAAAGTAATTTTATTAAGATTGACAAACCAACCGCATTTGTGGTTGGTTTTTTCTTTCGGAATGTGAAAAAAATAACATGAATGAAAAAATTTTCATAATACGCTTGAAAGCCTTTACACGAAGTGTTATAATTAAATAGAAATTAAAGGAGTTGAGGGTATGAGTTCAAAAGTAACAATTTATGAAGTCGCACTAGCAGCTAGAGTATCATTAGCAACGGTTTCTAGGGTCTTAAATAACCCAGAAAAAGTGAAAGCAGATACGAAGGATCGTGTGCTAAGAGTGATTAAAGAATTAGGGTATCGACCAAATGCGATAGCAAGAGGTTTAGCGAGCAGAAAAACCACAACTGTGGGTGTTTTAGTCTCGGATATTACAAGAGCGAGTGTGGCTGAAATGCTAGCGGGGATTGCAGACATTGCTATGAAATATAGCTATTCTGTGAAGCTTTTTAGTGCGCACGATGATGTGAATGTAATTGACCTATTAAAAGAAATTGTCGCTGAACAAGTTGATGGGGTATTATTACTAAATGATGAACTTGATTTAGCACATATGAAGCAAATTAAAGATACATTAGAGGAAAATGAAATTCCGCTGGTGTTGGCTAACGTGGTTTACAACGATAAAAATGTACCAAGTGTTTCAATTGATTACGACAAAGCTGGGTATGAAATTACCAAGTTAATGATTGAAGCGGGGCGAAAAGATATTTATCTCGTCAGCACGGTTCGTAAATATTCTGTAAACGAACAAAAAGAACTCGGTTATTCAAGAGCCATGCAAGAAAGCAATCTTGAACCTAGAATCTTTAGAACAAGTGGAACAACTTCAGTTAATAGACAACATTTTGCAAGCTATTTTAGTGATAAAAAAGTCGATGGCGCCATTGGTGTGAGAGACTCGATTGCCGTCTCATTTATGAATATCATGAGTGAAGCTGGTAAAAAGATTCCTCAAGACATTTTAGTCAGTGGGTTCCAAAATACAAAATATGGTATTTTATCAAGACCGACCTTGACATCGATTGACGTCCCTGTGTATGACATCGGTGCCGTGGCAATGCGTTTATTAACAAAATTAATGAATAAAGAAGCGGTTGATCAAATTAAAATTATTTTACCGCATTACATTGTAAGAAGAGATTCGATGTAATAATCAGTCGATGACAAAAGAAAAGTAGTACTTAAGTGATGAATTTAGAGACTTCATGGTTGGTGAAAATGAAGCAAGCTTAATGACGAATTACACTTTTTGAGGCTAACAATTTAAACGAGGGCTAGTAGTGATACTAGAACTAAGGTGGTACCGCGAATGATTTCGTCCTTAGAATTAATTTTTTAAGGACGTTTTTTTATTTTTTAAATTAAGGAGAAGAAAAAATGACATTATATGATGAATTAGTTTGGCGTGGTTTTGTTAAAGACGTTTCAAACGAAGAAAAAGCAAAACAATTATTAAATGAAGATAAGGTGAAGTTTTATTGTGGGTTTGACCCAACCGGTCAATCATTAACTGTGGGTCACTTGGTTCAAATTGTTAGAATCATGTTGATTGCTAAATATGGCCATCACCCAGTGGTATTAATCGGCGGGGCAACCGGCCTAATCGGTGACCCGAGACAAACCTCTGAGCGTAAATTATTAACCCTTGAACAATCACTTGAAAATGCGGAAAAAATCAAAAAGCAAATTGGTCGTTTTCAAAAAGAGGCAACGTTTGTCAATAACAATGATTGGATTTCGAAGATTGACATGATTTCGTTTTTAAGAGATTATGGAAAGAACTTTAACATCAACTACATGCTTTCGAAAGAAACCGTTCAAGCAAGACTTGAAACAGGCATTTCCTACACTGAGTTTTCTTACATGATTATCCAAGCCATAGACTGGCTTCACTTGTATCAAACGATCGATTGTAAGATTCAATTTGGTGGCTCAGACCAATGGGGTAATATCACGACTGGTCTTGAATTAATCAGGAAAACCGTCGGAGACAAACATGATGCGGTCGCAATGAGTTCACCATTGTTGCTTAAGTCTGATGGCACAAAATTCGGTAAAAGCGAATCTGGTGCGCTTTGGTTAGATGAAACATTAACCTCTCCATACGAACTCTACCAATACTTCTTAAATACAGCGGATGATGATGTCGCAAATTACTTAAAAATGTTGACGTTATTAGACAAAGAAGAAATAGAATTATTAATCCAATCATCAATTGAAAAACCAGAAGAACGACTGGCTCAAAAACGACTGGCTTCTGAGGTAACAAAATTGGTGCACGGGGAAGAACAATTAAAACAGGCAATCAATGTCTCAAATTCACTTTTTAGCGGTGAATTCGGCAGTTTAACTATTGATGAGTTTAAAATGGCTCAAAAAGGGCTAGATAGTATTGAAAAAGATGAAATCAATATTCTAGACGCATTAATCGAATTAAAACTCGCACAGTCAAAACGTGAAGCAAGAGAATTTGTCAAAAACGGTGCAGTTTTAATTAATGACGAAAAGATTACCGATTTTGATTTTGTATTATCTAAGAATATAGGGTATTATAATACATATGCAGTAGTTAGAAGAGGCAAGAAAAAGTTCGCTTTAGTCGTCTTCAAATAGGAGGCATTTCTATATGGACATCATTTTATACAACCCACTCTCAAGAAATGGCAAAAGTAATGATGTAGTGTTGCGTTTGAAAGAAACGCTAGAAAAAGAACAAAGTAGTTACAGTGTACATTCGATATTTGAAATTCAAGACATTAATCAGTTTTTAAACGAATTAGACGGTGAGGATCGAGTCATTATCGTTGGTGGTGATGGTACCCTTCACCATTTAGCCAACAGCATTTATGATTACAACATCAAACAAGGTATTTATGTCTTAAAAGCGGGTACCGGCAATGATTTTATTCGAAGTTTGAATACAAAAGAGCAGTTAGTAAAAATCAATCCGTATATCTTTGATTTGCCAAGTGCAACCTTTAATCAAAAAAAGCACGTGTTCTTAAACTGTGCTGGCATGGGTGTGGATGCACGGGTATGTCACGTCGTTAATAATTCAAAGAAAAAGAAAAACGCCTTTAATTATTTTCGTAACGCAATCTCAAGTTTTGTTTCACATAAACCAAAACCAATTGAAGTAGAAATCGATGGCAAACAATTAAGCTTTAAAAAATGTTGGTTAGCGGTGGTGCTTAACTCAAAATACGCTGGTGGCGGGATGCGGTTTTCGCCTAAATCCAAACGTGAAGATGATTTGGTGGAACTCATGGTAATTGAACGTATTCCAAGGTTTTTATTATTCATTATTTTTCCAACCATTTATTTAGGGTGGCACGTGATTTTTAAACGTTACGTCAAAATGTATCAAGGAAAAGAAATTAAGTTATCGTTTAAGGAAGATGAATACTTACAGATGGATGGGGAATCCTTTTATCCGGTAAGAGAAATCACCATTAAGCGAAAACATTAGGGAGGAAATACAAATGATCTATGAAAAGGAAATTCAGTTAAACACCACACTCGATAAGGTCAAACGATTCTTGCTTGATTATGAAACCTATCAAGATTGGCAACCAACGTTTCGTGGCTATAGTGTTATCAAAGGTAGACCTGGAAGAACTGGGTTTATCGGTATTCTAAACTATAAAAACAACGAATCGGTGATGCAAATGAAAGTAACCATTGATCAAAACAAGTTACCAGAGTATTTAGTAGAAACGTATGAAATGGATAACGTATATAATCGTTGTGTGAATCATTTTATTGAAAAAGACGGCAAAATCATTTGGCAAATGGCGGTATTCTTTGAACTCGATGAATCATCTAACATTCATCAAGAAAAATTTGAAAACGGCACACTTGCGAGCATGAATGCGTTTAAAACGTTTATTGAAAATGTCATGTAAATAGTAAAAACAGTTAGACTAACCAATGTTAGCTAACTGTTTTTTCTTTATTTACGGCGATTTAAGCCTAAACGTTTGTAGACTTTTTGAATTTTCTTATAAGCGATGTTTCTAGCGTTGTCTCTGCCTTGGTCTAGCACGTCATCAAGTGCTTCTGATTTTAGAAGTGCCTGATACCGTTCTTGAATCGGTCTTAAATAATCAACGACTTTAGTCGCTAAATCTTCTTTAAATACTTGGTAAGTTTTACCCTCGTAAAGGGTTTCGATTTGTATGATTGGTACATCGGTCACTAATGAGTAAATCGTTAATAGATTTGAAATGCCGGGTTTATTTTTTTGGTCGTAGCAGATGGTCGTATCTGAGTCCGTCACTGCCGATTTAATCTTGTTTTTTACAGCGTTTAAATCATCTAGTAAGTAGATGACTGACTTTGGATTTTCATCGCTTTTGCTCATCTTTTTTGTTGGGTCCGTAAGACTCATAATCTTACCGCCTACCTTAGGTATGTAAGGGTTTGGGACGATAAATGTATCGCCGTGTTGAGCGTTAAAGCGTAGGGCTAAATCTCTGGTTAATTCGAGGTGTTGTTTTTGATCATCACCCACAGGTACAATGTCTGCGTCATATAGAAGAATGTCTGCGGCCATTAATGCCGGATAAGTGAGTAATGCGGTACGAATGCCAGCGGTTTGTTTTTGTTTTTTATCTTTGTATTGTGTCATTCGTTCAAGCTCAGGAACGTAAGCCGTTGTTTCCATCACATAACCGAGCTGATTGTGTTCGATGACTTCCGATTGGACAAATAGATTAACCTTCTTAGGATCAAGACCACACGCCAAATAAATAGCAGCCAAACTTCGGATGTTTTGTCTTAATTTTGTTTTGTCTTGAGGCACAGTAATTGAATGAAGATCAGCAATAAAAATGAAGAATTCGGTGTCCTTCAATTCGTCTTGCAAGTTGATAAATTGTTTAATTGCTCCTAGGTAATTACCAAGTGTTAATTGGCCAGAGGGTTGAATGCCTGATACGAGTCTCATGTGTATAATCTCCTTTTAAAAATAAAAAAACGTCCTTAGAAATTAATCTAAGGACGAGTATCTCGCGGTGCCACCTTAGTTCTAGTCTAGTGACTAGCCCTTTATCTTTTTTGTTGTACTCCATAGGCCCATTCGGTTAACTTAGACTATTTGGCTTTCACTACCCCAAATTCGCTTTTTAAGACATTGGTTAACTTACTATTCTACTTCAACGTACAGTTGTATTTTAACGAATTGATATCAATTTGTCAAATTAGGAATTTAAGATTTCTTCTAATTGGTCAATCAAACCATTAAAGCGATCGATGACAGCTAAGAAAGTATCTTTATTAGTTAAATCAGCACCACCAACTTTTGCTTCATCAACCGGGTACATAGAGCCACCAAGTTTTAACATCTTAATGTAGTTTGCCATGGCGTCTTTTTTACCAGCTTTTACATCACTGTAAATCTTTAGTGAAGCGGCATAGCTTGTTGAGTATTGATAAACGTAGAATGGGGTGTGGAATAAGTGTGGGATGTATGCCCAAACGTATTGTTTACCGTCTTCTTTTGTGATATCAATGTCGTAATAATGTTTGTATAAGTCAATCATGATTTTTGATAATTGCTGTTCATTGACCGGAATGCCTTTTTCGACCAACTCGTTTGCTAAAAACTCATAGGTAGCGAACAAGGTTTGACGATAGAAGGTTGCCATGATACCGTCAATTTCTTTTTCAATGATTGCGATTTTTTCTTCTTTTGTGGTTGCTTTACTTAAGATATAATCAGCAAGGACGCGTTCGTTAAATGTCGATGCGATTTCTGCAACAAAGATCGTATAATCAGCGATTGCCATTGGTTGAGCCTCATTTGAGAAGATGGTGTGCGCTGAGTGGCCAGCTTCATGGGCAAGTGTGAAGACACTATCGAGGGTTTCATCATGGTTTAGTAAGATGAATGGGTGATACCCATAAAAACCACTTGAATATGCCCCGGTACGTTTGCCATCTTTCGGATTGACATCGACATAACCTTCATCGAGTGCGGCAATTTCATTTTTAACAAACTCAGGGTCATAAGATTTAATTGCTTCAAAGAACATTTCTTTGGCATCTTCGTATGGGTATTTGATTTCAGCATTTGTCAATTGTAAGAAACGATCATAGGTATGATAAGTCTCTAGTCCTAAGTGTTTCTTTCTTAATTCAATGTAGCGTTTGACGGGTGCTGTGTTTTCATAAGCAACGTCTTTTAGGTTGTGAAAGACCGATAGAGGGATGTTGTTACCTTCTAATCTGGATTCAAGGGCGGATTTATAGCCTCTTGATTTATAGGTTGCTGCCATGTTTTGTAACACGAGGTTATAAACGTTGGCAAACGCATTTTTATTCTCTTTGTAACGTTTAAATGCGGCTTCAAAAACGAGACGTCTGTCATCAGCATTCTTTAGTATTGGTAAAATTGAACGATAGTTTGATGTGTTAATTACAACACTTGAACCATCCGAAAGTTTGACCGTCTCATCGCTACGATCACCAATCGATAGCGCATTATAAAGTGAGGTAGGTACACTCGATAGTGGGCCAAAGTTTGATAATAAACGTTCGTTGTCATCACTTAGGACGTGTGCTTGTTGTTTAAATAGTTTTTGCATAGGAAACGTATAAGGTTTCAAACGTTCGTCTCTAGTACAAAATTCTAAGATGGTTTTCTCACCAACGGAAATCACTTCAGGTGAGAAAAAAGAAGTGGCTTGGTTTAATTTCGATAAACGAAGTAAAACGGCTTGGTATTTTGAACCAGTTTCACCATCTTTTAAGTTTAAGTCTGCCGCTAGGTGTGCGTAAGGGTAAACTTTGTATAAAACTTGGATCATTTCCTCCTCAAGGAGAATATAGTTCTTAAACGATTCAAATTCGTGTAAATGACCTTTAAATTTTGAAAATTCTTCAATTTTGGATTCGAAAAGCTCAAGGTCTTTTTGCCATTCGTCAAAATTGTTATAAAATATTGATAAATCCCATGTATTCATATGTTCATTCCTTTCTAGTATTAGTAATATTATAACTTATGATAACTTTCTGTCAAGTTTTAATGATTCGGATGTCTTAGAAAACACATAATTCGATTGAATACAATTGAAATCGCTTTCTTTTATTGATATTATTTTTAAATAGTAGTATAATTAAAACGCAATCAAAATCGATTGTACACAATGTGCTATAGGATAATACCTATGCCCAAAAGGGGGAAAGACAATGATTACGATTTACACAACGCCAAGTTGTTCATCTTGTCGAAAAGCGAAAAAGTGGTTAGAAGAGCATCATTTGCCATACGAAGAAAAGAATTTATTCAGCAATCGTATCACATTAAATGACATTACATTGATGCTGAAAAACGCCGAAAACGGGTTTGAAGACATTATTTCAACACGATCAAAAATATTCAAAGAACAAGATTTAGATGTTGAATCCATGTCTGTTAGTCAATTAAGAGATTTTATTATTGATAACCCAAGCGTACTAAAAAGACCAATTATTGTTGATGATAATAAAATGCAAGTCGGATACAATGACGAAGAAATTAGAGTGTTTATTCCAAGACGCTTAAGACAACTCGTTATGTGCGCAGACTGTCCACAAGGTGAAACCTGTGACTATCAATCAGCAATTAAACGCTATTTTGATGAGATTAAGAGCGACCAAAAAACAGTATAGTTAATAAAAAACACGAGAAATCGTGTTTTTTTACGTTTGTAAAGAAAAAACCAGTCGAAAGACTGATTATTTGTTCTCTTGATAAATACGTTCTGATTTTCTAATCGGCTGTTTTTGAGTAATTTGATAACTATCTAAAAACTCTTTAAAGCATTCGAGTCCGATATCGAATTGATCAACTTCATACTCAATTTCGTAATCTGTTTTACCATAGTATTCAATCTTATCAAAGAAGAGCTCGCCTTCTTTATAAGGGGTTGATACACGATAATTATCTAATTGACCGATGATCGTAACTTTTTTGTCGTAATCAAAAAAATCACACACATTAAACCCATTTTTTATCATGTCAAGGGCTTGTTCTTCGTCTAATAATACGTGTTGTTCATAGGCACCTTGTTCACTGTGTGATTTCATAGTGACTTTGTAAAAATGATCTCCCTTTTTACGGATTCTAAGGACGATTTTATTTGTTCTAAAAAACAGGTCCTCTGTATCAAAATAATAATTTGTTTGCTTGAAAATATTGTTTTCAAGTTGAAACTGTTCAATAAGCGATAAGTATTGTTCTTCACTAATCGGAGTTTTGAACTCAATTTCAATGTTTGCATTCATTTTTTCATCACCCGTCTATATTATCTATTATTTTGACTCAAATAGCAAGATTTATGTTATATTTAGAAGTAGGGGTGGATGGTATGCGCTATTGGATTATTAGTAAAACAGATGAAATTAGCAATGACGTTTCTAGACGTGTAAAAGAACTTGCTATGGGTGTACTTGATGAAAAGAACCCTGAGGTTGTTTTCTCTATTGGTGGTGATGGCACAGTCCTTGATGTGATCGAGCGTTATCAGTCAATGATTAATCAAATTCTAATTGTATCAATACACACTGGAAACCTAGGTTTTTACACAGAGTTTTTGCCAAATGAACTGGATGAAATGTTTAAGTTGTTAAAGGAAGAGAAGTCGTATGTCAATTATTACTTGCTTGAGTATGAGGTAAATGACATCAAAGGTTATGCGTTAAATGAAATTACAATGAGTGGGATTGGTCGTATGTTAAAAGCAGAAGTATACATCGATCACACGTATTTGATGCATACCAGAGGCAACGGTATTTGTGTTTCAACGCCGACTGGTTCAACGGCTTATAACAAAGCACTTGGTGGGGCAATTCTCGACAATAAGCTAAAGGCGATACAATTAAACCTAATCGCCCCCTTTGAAACGGCAGGCAACAAGGTGATTTATCCGGTCGTGTTATCAGATGCGCATGAGTTTGTGATTAAACCGGATGAAAAGCACATTGATCTTTCGTTTGACAGACGCTTTATTTCACTTGAAAATGTGTCTAGCATCAAGGTGCGATTAAGTCAAGTTTGTGTTAAATTTTTGAAAAATGAAAAACACGACTTTGCCCATCGCATTCATAAGACTTTCATTGCTCGTAATTAAAACGTTTACATTTATATATATCTATATATAGCAGCAATTTAACTTGAATTTTTGTCGATAAATGATAAAATAACTATGGAAACAAAAACCAAAACTAAGGAGGGTTTTTTAATATGGCTATCAAAGTAGCAATTAATGGATTTGGTCGTATCGGCCGTTTAGCATTCCGCTTAATGCACAACAACCCAGCGTTTGACGTTGTGGCATTAAATGACTTATCAAATGCAGATGAACTTGCATACCTTTTAAAGTATGACACTGCACAAGGTAGATTCCCAGGAGAAGTATCAGTTGAAGGTAATTTTTTAGTAGTTGATGGTAAGAAAGTTCAAATCATCGCTGAAAAAGATCCAGCAGCATTACCATGGGGTCAATTAGGTGTTGACGTTGTCTTAGAATGTACAGGTTTATTCTTAACAGAAGACAAAGCAATTAAGCACGTAGAAGCAGGTGCTAAGAAGGTTGTTCTTTCAGCTCCTTCAAGCTCAAAAGGCATCAAAACAATCGTATTTAACGTTAACCACAACACATTAGATGGTTCAGAAGCAATCATCTCGGGTGCTTCATGTACAACAAACTGCCTTGCACCAATGGTTAAAGTATTAGATGACGCATTCGGTGTTGAAAAAGGATTCATGACAACTGTTCATGCTTACACTAATGACCAATCATTAATGGACCAACCACACAAAAAAGGCTACCAATCACGTCGTGGTAGAGCAGCAGCAGCTTCAATCATTCCTTCATCAACTGGTGCAGCAGCAGCAGTAGGTAAAGTATTGCCACACTTAAATGGTCATTTAGATGGAACAGCGTTACGTGTACCTACACTAACTGGTTCAATCGTTGACTTCACTGTGGAATTAAAGAAAAACGTAACCGTTGAAGAAGTTAACCAAGCATTCGCTAAAGCTTCTAACGATACATTATTCTACACAGAAGATCCGATCGTATCAGCTGACATTATCGGCTCACACGCTTCAGTATTTGATGCTGGTACAACTCAAATCTTAACAACTAACGACAAGCAAATGGTTAAAGTAATGTCATGGTATGACAATGAAATGACTTATACTGCACAATTAGTTAGAACACTTGAGTTCTTTGCAGGTTTAATTAAGTAAACAGAATAAGATGATTAGCTCAGGCTAATCATTTTTTTTACTTTCTAGCATGTAAACTCACACAATTTACCAATATTATTTAAGTAGGTCTTTTCTTTGACTGTTTTAAGTGACATCGCGGTTCTCTTCGTTTATAATAAGTGTAAGTATAAAAGGGAGGTTTTTTTAATGTATAAATTAGTCGAAACAAAAGAAGACATCAGACGAATCTCAAAAATGGCGACGAGTATTTGGAAAGAGACTTATCAACCAATCTTAAAAGAAAATCAAATTAGCTACATGCTTGAAAAGTTCTTAAGTGTAAAATCCATTAAAGAACAAATCAATCAGGGGTATCAATACTATTTATTAAAAGAAGAAAAAACCGCTGGTTTTGCTAGTATTCTAAATCGAGAAGAAGATTTGTTTCTATCAAAGCTTTACGTCTATGAAGCACAAAGAAGTAAAGGTGTCGGTAAAAAGTTCATCGATTATTTAAAAACACTTGAAAAACCAATTGTTTTAACGGTGAATAAACAGAATCAAAAAGCCATTGAGTTTTACCAAAAAGAAGGCTTTGTGATCATCGAAGAGGTAGTAACTGACATCGGAAATAACTATGTCATGGATGATTATGTGATGAGGTATACGAATGAATAGTTTTAAAGCGTTATTGATGGAAGAAAAAAAGAAGCCCTACTTTAAAACGTTAGAAAAGAACATTTTTGAGGATAGAAATAGCGGTAATGTATATCCAAAAGAAGAAGACGTCTATAAAGCGATTGAGCTCTGTGAGTTAGATCAAGTCAAAGTCGTCATTATTGGACAAGATCCATATCATGGTAAGAATCAAGCCAACGGTCTGGCTTTTAGTGTGAATCAAGGCGAAAAATTACCACCAAGTTTGAAAAACATCTATAAAGAGATTGAAACGTCATCGATTTATTCAATGGGTACCAATGGGGATTTAACGTCATGGGCAAAACAAGGTGTTCTCTTGTTAAATACAATTTTAACGGTAAAAGAAGGACAACCACTGTCGCATAAAGATTATGGTTGGCAGACGTTTACAAACGAGATCATTCATCTTATCAATGAAAAAAAACATCACGTGGTTTACTTGTTATTTGGTGCTCATGCGAAAACATATGCAAACATGATTGACCAATCAAAAAATTATATATTCTATGCACCACATCCGTCACCACTGTCTGCTTATCGAGGATTTATTGGTTCGCATGTCTTTGAACTAGCAAACCACGTCTTAGAAAATCTTGGACTTGGTACAATTGATTGGCAAATTATATAGGATATGATAGAATAAGCTTACAGAGTAATAAGAAAGCGTTAAGTGACTAATCATGGGATGTCGGATTAGTACGAACACTAAGGTGGCGGTTTTCTTGTGCGTCCGCTGTAAGTTTGTTTTTTATTGGTGGATTTCTTAATCTAAGGAGGTCGTTTTTATGGAAAAGAATGTGTTAAGAATTGTTTTAGGGGCTGTTTTTGCCAGCCTATCGGTAGCAATTAATCTAATGTTTTATTTTCTCATCCCGAGTAATGGAACCTTTGGGCTACCTTATTATGCCATACCACTGATTATCGGTGGGGTTTTGTTGGGGCCAATTTATGGTCTACTAATTAGTGCGGTTGCAGATACGGCTTTTGGGTTGGTGGTCGGTTACATGCCACTTTATACCATATCGTCTTTAATGTGGGGCATACTGCCAGGCTTACTTTATAAGAAAGATTATAAATTCTTTCATTTAGCGCTTGTTATTGTTGTAAGCTACCTGTTAGCCACAAGTGCCAATACATTTGCTAATTTCATCTATTTTGGACGAAAAACAGCACTTGGAACATTACCAATTCGTTTATTGTCGCTTTTGTTTAATTCAGGGCTTATTGTGTTTGTGGTAGACTCAATTCTAAAACGAATTGAATCGTTACTTCCAATTGAGTCAAGTAAGGCTTATATCCCAAGATAAATTTATGCATTGAAACAAGAAATATATTCATGGTAATCATACGATGAAATAGGACTGTTTTCAATGCGTTTTTTTCATCAAAAAACGACGTAAATTTTGAAAAAAAACAAAAATGAGTTATCGGCTTATTGAAGCGATAAAACAGTTTTCTATGAAATGTCATTTTTGATTAAATGAAAATGTGTGAAAATATTTTTAACAAAAGTATTGCATTTCACAAAAAATAGTCTATAATTAAATCTTGTAAAAATAGAAAATTAGGAGGATGAGGTATTGGAGAAAAAAGTAATTATCGAATTAATTGACGTGGTTAAGAAATTCGATGATGATGTGATCGTAGATCGTTTAAATCTACAAATTTATGAGAATGAGTTTATTACTCTATTAGGCCCTTCGGGTTGTGGAAAAACAACAACGTTACGTATGATCGGTGGATTTGAACAACCAAATTCAGGCGATATCATTATTGACGGTAAGGTATTTAATGAATTGCCACCTTACGCTAGACCAATTAATACCGTATTTCAAAGTTATGCCTTGTTTCCTCATTTAAATGTATTTGACAATGTCGCATTTGGATTAAATAACCGTCCATTTGACTATTTGTTAAACTTCTTTAATGAAGAGAAACTAAGACACGAAATTGAAATCGAAAATAACAATAAAGAGATTACAAAAAAAGATTTAAAGAAAAAAATCAAAGAAAAAATAAGCATCGCCGTTAAAGAAGCACTTGCATTAGTGAGTTTAAAAGGATTTGAAAATCGTAAGATTACACAAATGAGTGGTGGGCAACAACAACGCGTTGCATTAGCTAGAGCACTTGTTAATAAACCTAAAATATTATTACTTGATGAACCGCTTGCTGCGCTTGACTTAAAGTTAAGACAAAGCATGCAATACGAATTAAAAGAAATGCAACGTCAACTAGGTATCACCTTCATCTTTGTCACACATGACCAAGAAGAAGCCATGACGATGAGCGACCGTATTGTGGTTATGAAGGACGGTTTAATTCAACAAATGGGCACACCAAAACACATTTATAATGAGCCTGTCAATCGCTATGTAGCAACGTTTATTGGTGAATCTAATATCATTAGAGGTACGTATCTTAAAAAAGATTTAGTTAATTTCATGGGTGTTGATTTTGATTGTCAAGGTTACACGTTTAATGAAAATGAAACCGTTGATGTGGTGATACGTCCTGAGGACTTTGATGTCGTCGACTTAGATAAAGCCAAATTAAAAGGGATCGTTACACAATCCATCTTTAAAGGGGTTCATAACGAATTGACGGTCGTCGTTGACGCGGTTGAATTGAACGTGAATACTTACGAAAACTATGTCGTAGGTGAACCAATCGGATTAAAGGTTGACCCATACGAAATCCATATAATGAAGGTCAATAAAGATGAATAATAAGGCATTTAGACTTTTAGCCAAACCATATTTTGTTTGGTTATACGTACTCGCATTAGTACCGGTCTTTGTCATGTTATTTCTAAGCTTTGTGAAAAGTGAGGGCATTAGTTTCGATGAAATGACCGTTTCACTTGAGAGTTTCTTATTAGTTAAAGAACGATCGACCTTAATTGCGTTTCGTAATTCCTTATTATTTGCACTTAGTACTACGGTGATTTCGATGGTCATTGGCTATTTTGTGGCATACCGAGTATTTAAATCAAAATTCAATAATAAGTTTTTAGTTTTAACCATATTAATATTACCAATGTGGTCTAACTTGTTATTACGTACAGAAGCGTTAGGTAACATTATGGAATATAATAACATCTACACCGATCTATTATCAAAAGCAGGCATCAATGCCGGTATTAGTATTAGAGGTACCTCACTGGCTGTTTTAATCGGGCTAGTGTTTACCTACTTACCGTTTATGATTCTACCAATCTACACAGCACTAGAGAAAATTAGTGTTCGTTTAGAAGAAGCGTCATTAGATTTGGGGCTAACTGAATTTCAAACGTTTTGGAAAGTGACGTTTCCATTGTCTTTAAAAGGGCTAATTAGCGGCTCAATTATGGTTTTCTTGCCAACGCTTTCTGGGTTTGCTATTCCTCAAATCTTAGGTAAGGGAAACATCATCTTAATCGGTAACGTGATTGAAGAGTCATTCAAGAACATGAACTATAACTTTGGTTCATTGTTAGCGGTTATTATTTTATTCTTTATTATTGGGGCATTATTGATCATTAATAAAGTGGATAAGGATGGTGAAACGTTATTATGATGAAAGAAACAAAAAACTATCCAAAAGCGAATTTACAAGATTATGGTTATAAAGACAGAACGCGAGTAAACAAATACTTTAAGCGTTTCTCAATTGGCCTTAGTGTCGTTGTTGTTTTAATGATGTATTTATCGGTGGTTACCATTGCATTTCAATCAGTCAATTCAAGCACAGATATTAGTTCTTTTGAAGGGTTTACACTTAAATGGTACTTCAATATGTTTTCCAATCGTTCACTGAAAAATGCGATTGTTAACACAATTACCGTCAGTGTGATCGCAACGTTACTTGCAACTGTTCTTGGGACACTGGTTGCGGTTGGGATTAACGCAATCGAAAAAAAGAAAAGACAACACATCATGATTTTAAATAACATTCCTGTGTTAAATGCCGATATCGTAACCGGTATTTCCTTGATGTTAATTTTTAGTATGTTGTTACCATTATTTCCTTACTTATTTGGACCGGCGACTTTAATTCTAGCGCATTTGTTCTTTACAATGCCTTATGTGGTTTTAAGCGTTCTACCTAAGTTGAGAGAAACCGATAAGTTTTTAATGGATGCGGCACTAGACTTGGGTATTAGACCTTATCGTGCATTGTACAAAGTGATTGTTCCAGCCATTAAAGCAGGGATATTCTCAGGTATGTTACTTGCCTTTACGATGAGTATTGATGATTTCGTCATTAGCTACTATAACACAGGTAATGGGTTCGATAACCTATCTATTTGGATTTATGGTTCGATTGGTAGACGATCATTGACACCGAGTGTTTATGCGTTTTCAACCATGGTAACCCTATTTACGGTGTTATCGTTAATTGGTTATCAGTATTTAAAGACTAGGAGGGTAAAAAATGAAAAACATTAAGCGATATGGTTTATTGTTAATTGTATTTTTAGGTTTCTCATTATTATCCGGATGTAACCGAGGAAACCAATTGCTCATCCTTAACTGGGGTGAATACATCAATGACGAGATGGTTCAAGCGTTTGAAAAAGAAACTGGTTATGAAGTCATTATATCAATTGCAGATTCAAATGAGCTTTTCTACTCAAAAGTAAAATCAGGTACCACCGCTTATGACTTAGTTGTTCCTTCGGACTACATGGTAGAAAAGATGGTTAAGAAAAACTTGCTTCAAGAAATTGATTATCGTAAGTTGACGAATTATGATCCCATCAACAACCCTTACATGCCTGGCGTTTCAGGCATTCAAAGTGAAATGTTTGATGGCAATGAAAATTACGCTGTACCTTATTTTTGGGGTACGTTTGGGATTATGTATAACAAACAAAAAGCAGGCTTAGAAGAAGCGCTAAATACCAACGGTTGGGACGCTTATTTTGATCCAGAAAAACGGCCTTCAGGGACACGTGTCGGGATGTACAATACACCAAGATTCGCTTACGCTGCTGCACTTTTTGGCGCTGGGCTATCACCAAATATCTTTGATGAAGCTTCTTTAAAAGTTGCAGAGGACAAATTATCAAATTTTAAATTTACTGAATGGGGCTTTGATACCTTGAAAAAAGGGATTGCTGCAAATAACTTAGATATGGCTTATCTTTACACAGGGGATTTTCTTGATATGTTGTACACGAGACTTGATGCGGGTGATAAACTAGAAGACATCACGTTTGATATCTACATTCCAGATGAAACAATTGCGTTTATGGATTTCTTTGTGATTCCGAAGAATGCTAGACACGTGGATAAAGCACACGAGTTCATCGATTTCTTTCTAAGACCAGAAGTAGCTTATGAAAACGCCTCGGTTGTTGGTTATGCCACACCAATCAGAAACGCCTACGATTTAATTATTTCTCACATCGATGATGAGGATCCATGGTTAAGTGCTTGGGCTTACGCCAATAAGACGTATTATCCACTACCAAAAGAAGGGGATTTAAAACCTTATAAAGGCACACCGCTTTCTGACTTCACTCAAGCTCAAAACGATCGAATCAACTTATTAATCAACAACATAAAATCGAAATAAATAAAATAAAGAGATGAGAATAGAAGTTTTTCTCATCTTTTTTTTGATATAATTGTAGATAAAGCAGGTGAATTCATGAAAAAACTATGGATGGTGATGATTTTGAGTATGATTTTTGTATCGGGATGTGAAACAAAAAAAGTGTTTGTCGGGGAAGTCTATTTAACCTCAGAACGTTTGGAGTCTTATCTTGAATTTAAAGAGAGTTTAATGAGTACAAAAGAAGAAAGTACACATTCAATTATTCGAATCGAATCAAACAAAACGTATCAAGTCATTGATGGTTTTGGTGCGGCAATGACTGAGTCGAGTGCTTACAATTTAAAAAATGCCATTAAGAAGGAAGAAATGCTTAAAGCGTTATTCTCTAAAGAGGGTATTAATTTAAATATGGTTCGTTTAACGATGGGATCGTCGGATTTTTCATTGTCGAATCAAACGTATCAACCAACGGCTACAAGTCCGTTTTCAATCGAAAGTGATCGACTCATATTAGATATATTAAACGAGATAGAACAAGACATCAAATACGTCTCTTCCCCATGGACCGCGCCTGCTTGGATGAAAGATAGTCAAGCCTTAAATGGTGGTAACTTTTTAAATAGCTATACAAAAACCTATGTTAACTACTTTTTAAACTACATAGAGGCATATCAAAAAGAAGGCATTGAAATCTATGCGGTAACGCCACAAAATGAACCGCTTCATCAAACGCCAAATTACCCTTCGATGTTAATGAGTGCACTAGTTCAAGCCGGTTTTATACATGAACTTAAAACCCAATTAATCAAAGAAAATTTGGATGTAAAAATATTCGGCTTTGATCATAATTTTAAAGACATCGGTTACCCTAAAACCCTATTAAATAGTAAACTCTCAAGGGAGTCTATGGATGGCTTAGCGTTTCATTGTTACGACGGGGATGTGAGTAGTTTAAATGATGAAGCGTTTGAGGGTATTGATTTATACATTACCGAATGCAGTGGCGGAAGATGGGCAACCCATTTCACCTCTAATTTACTTTGGAACATGGAGAATTTACTCATTGGCGGATTAAATCAAAACGTTAAAGGTGTGATGCTTTGGAATTTAGTACTTGATGAAAACGATGGACCGAAAAATGGTGGGTGCATGAATTGTCGCGGGGTTTTGACAAAAACGGATCAAGGTTATCAAAAGAATGTGGAGTATTATGCCTTAGGACACTTCTCTAAATTTCATCAAAACGGTGCAAAACGGATCGAGACAACAAGTTCTAATGTAAACATTTTAGCAACTTCATTTAAAAACCATGATGGGTCTATCGTGCTCGTGGCCGCAAATAAAACGACGATTGATTTAAAAACTAGCATCTATGTTGATGGTGCGTATTACCAATACACAATACCAAAAGAATCGGTCATAACGATTGAATTTAAGTAAAAAAAAGAAGCTTTTTCGTAAGCTTCTTTTTTAGTTGTCGTTATTTTGTGGATTGTCTTTCAACTAATTTCACATCAAGAACTCGGTGAAATTCACCTAAATTTTCGTTATTAAGTAATTTGACAAGTGACTCGACGGCTAGTTCACCCATACGTCTGATTGGTTGTTCAATCGTCGTGATATTTGGTGAGACGAGTTTGGTAAATACGATGTTATCAAATCCGATGATTTGAATGTCTTCTGGCACTCGTTTACCTAGTTTTTGAAGGATGTATAGGGTGTGAATCGCTAAGAAATCCGATTGTGCAAAAATAGCGTCAATTTGTGGGTTGTCTTTAATGATTCGTTCGATTTCAGATACGTCGGGGTTAATCATGTCACCATCGTGTGACAAATAGGGGATGTTGTTTTGGACCAACACTTGTCTAAAGCCTAAGGATCGTTCAGAAACGGTTAGTAAAAAAGAAGGACCTCGTAGCTCAAGAATGTATCTTGCCCCACCACTAATGAGCTTTTGTGCAGCAATGACGCCACCAAGCACGTTATTCGAAGTAATCGAAGGGACGTTTTCAGCTAAAATGTGGTCAACCGTTAAAATAGGCATCGTTGAATTCATAAGCTTTGTAATGTTGTGTGCGTTAGAAGCTAAAATGATGCCATCGATGTTATATTGACTGAAAATTTGAATGTAGTCAGCTTCACGTTGTTTATTGTCTTGTGTGTTTGACAACATGATCTTATAACCTAGACGCATGGCTTGGTTTTCAATGCCTTCAATTAGCTCGGCATAAAACTGCGTATCAAAATGTGGGACTAAGACACCAATTAAACGCGAATGTTTGTTATATAATGAACGTGCGAGTTCATTAGGAATGTAGTTTAATTCTTTAATGGCAGTCTCAACTAATGCTCTAGTCTCATCGTTAACATACCCTTTATTATTAATTACCCTAGAGACAGTCGCCACACTGACGTTGGCCTTTTTTGCAACATCTTTGATCGTTGCCATAGATAATCACCTCATAAATATTATATAATAAGTATAGACTTAATAAAAGTAAAAACGAAAGGTTAGATATAATGGTAAAAATAATTGGTGCAGGACTCGCAGGTAGCGAAGCGGCTTGGTATCTTGCAAATAAAGGAATCAAAGTAAAACTCTATGAAATGAGACCCTTTGTAAAAACAGACATTCATCAAACAAGTGATTTTGCAGAACTTGTTTGTTCGAACTCTTTAAGAAGTAACGACCCGCTAAATGCGGTTGGGATGTTGAAAAACGAAATGATTCAGATTGGGTCGTTAATTTTAGAAGCGGCCTACGCCACACAGGTGAAGGCAGGTTCTAGTTTGGCGGTAGACCGTTATGGTTTTTCTGAGTACATCACAAACAAAATAAGAAATCATGAGAACATCGAAGTCATCAATGAAGAAGTTAAAGAAATTGATAAAGATGCTTATACGATCGTTGCAGCTGGGCCACTGGCATCAAGTGATTTGACCAATGAGATTCAATCGTTATTTGGTGTTAAGAAACTTCATTTCTTTGACGCCGTTGCCCCAATCATTGATGGATCAACCATTAACTATGACATTGCGTATCTAAAATCAAGATACGATAAAGGCGAAGCCGCTTATTTAAACTGTCCAATGACCAAAGAGCAGTATGAGACGTTTTACGAAGCACTAACCACGGCTGAACGTGCTGGGTTTAAAGATTTTGAAGTGAATGTCTTTGAAGGTTGTATGCCGGTAGAAATTATGGCAGGAAGAGGCATTGAGACGCTTCTTTATGGCCCATTAAAACCGGTGGGTCTTGAAAAAGAACCAGGGCAACGCCCACACGCCGTTATCCAATTAAGACAAGACGATGCGGCAAGTAGTTTATATAACATTGTTGGGTTTCAAACCAATTTAAAATGGAGTGAACAAAAAAGAGTCATTCAACTCATCCCTGGACTTGAGAATGCATCAATTGTCCGTTATGGTGTGATGCATAAAAATACTTACTTAGAATCACCAGGTGTCTTAAACCGAATGTATCAGTCGATTGCGCACGACAAAGTGTTTGTGGCTGGTCAAATTAGTGGGGTTGAGGGTTACGTCGAAAGTGCAGCCTCAGGGCTTTCTGCGGCATTCCACATGGAACGTTTAATCAATCAAAAAGTTCTAAAACCATTCCCAGAAGACACGATGATTGGCGCAATGGCAAGATACATTGCCACACCAAACAAAAGTTTTAATCCAATCAACGCCAATTTAGGTATATTGCCTGAACTAGCCAAACACAAAAAGAAAGAACGTAAAATGCTTTATAAAGAACGTGCAGAAGCATCATTAGCTAGCTACTTAAGTGAGATGATTTAATGAAAGACGACCAAGTTTTAAATAGGTATCAAGCGTATTTAGAAAACGAAAAGAATTTTGCTGAATTAACGGTGATCAATTATTTGAAGGATATCGAATCCTTCAAATCTTTTGTCGTTAATGAAGGCTTTTCAGATGGGTTACTTTCTGTTGCTCGAGAACGAATTTTTGGACATTATTTAAATCACTTGGCGTCAAAAAAATACAGCAATAAAACGATCGCAAGACATGTGTCATCGATTAAGCGATTTTATCGGTATTGTTACACGAATGAGTTAATTGAAAAAGACGTTTCACAAACGTTAAAAGCACCTAAAATCGAAAAAAAGTTGCCCAAAATCATTAATCAGAAAGAAATTGATTTGGTATTTCAATCGATCGACCAATCGACGCCATTAGGCTTTCGTAACTACTTGATCTTTGAAATGCTTTATAGTTTAGGTTTACGTGCAAGCGAACTTTGTCAGATTGAAGTTAGTGACATCGATTTATCAAGAATGCAAATCAAAGTTAAAGGTAAAGGTTCAAAAGATCGCTACGTCGTGGTCCATGATGGCCTCGCAAAAGCACTTAGAACTTACTTAACCTACACAAGAGTACTTCTTCAAACCAAAGGCGATTCACTTGAGAGTAATCGGTTATTAATTAATTATAAGGGTGGTAATTTAACGCCTCGTGGATTGAGGGTAATTTTAAATAAACTATTTGATGAGGCAGGCGAAACCATTCACGTATCGCCACACATGTTGAGGCATTCATTTGCCAGTGCACTTCTAGATGGGGGCGCTGACTTAAGAGTGGTTCAAGAGTTACTTGGACATGAACACTTAAAAACAACTCAAATCTATACGCATTTGTCCAATGAAAAGATTAAGAAGATTTACAAAGACGCACACCCAAGGGCGGTAAAAAAATGATCAAAGAAATCATAATTAATAGTAGTGACCTAAAGGATAAACCAGTTGTGATAAGACACACCGCTAGAGCCATTATTTTTGTGGGTAATGAACTGGTTATGGCCTATTCGAATAAATTTAACGATTATATGTTTCCTGGCGGTGGTGTCATCGAGGGTGAAATCATTGAAGATGCTTTAAAAAGAGAACTTAAAGAAGAACTTGGTGTTGAAGAAATTTCTAAGATAAAAGAACTAGTACAGGTCGTTGAATTAAGGAATTATAGCTTTGAATACAATCTCAAACAGATGAGTAGGTATTTTTTGGTTGAGGCCATCAAATTTGGCGAACAAGCACTAGAAACTTACGAAATGAACTTTGGTTTACAACCCAAATATGTATCAATTGATCAAGCAATTAAATCCAATGAACTAGAAATCCTTAGAAGAGAAAAAGAAAATGTCAAAGGGGTTCATCCATACGCAACCTTAATAAGAGAAAACCAAGTACTCGAATTTCTAAAGAAAAACAAAGATCAAATTAATGAATTTTATCGAAGGGAGGTCATAAAATGAGAAAATTTCACGTAATTGAAGCATTTCGAAATGATCAACCAGTGCTTCCAATGAGACAAACACTTGGCAGTGGGGGTTATGATTTAGCCTCACTTTATGAAGTGACAATCAAACCAAATGAAATTGTGATGATTCAAACGGGATTAAAAGTAGAAATGCCCAAAAATGAAGTCATGCTCGTGTTCCCAAGGAGCTCATTAGGACTAAAGAAGCGATTGATGATGGCGAATAACGTTGGGGTAATTGACAGTGATTATTTTAACACACCGTCAAATGAAGGCCATATAATGATACCTCTTTATAATTTCGGACAAGAAACCGTTACGATTAATAAAGGTGAACGAGTGGCACAAGGCATTTTTACGAGCTACGAAACCACAACCGACGATCAACCACTAAATCTAAATCGATTTGGCGGGTTCGGTAGTACAGATTCTAATTTATAATTTCCTTGTATAAGAAGGACAAAAACGTTATAATGAAGTTAACTTAATGGGTATTAGGTGTCTTAGGACATAACAGGGAAGAAAGTAAAAGCTTTCGCTGCCCCAGCAACCGTAAAACGGACAAATCACATAAGCCACTGCGACTAAGCGGGAAGGCGTGAGGCGGATGATGTCTTAGCCGGTAGACCTACCTTTTATCTACTTTTGTACGGCCTGGGTGATGCTTGTATAACAACGATTTTTTTTGTTATATTCAACACCTAGACGTGTTGATTTTTTTTAAGAATATACTCCGGAGGCGTTAAAATGAAAAAAATCGTTACATTGTTTTTAATTGTATTTAGCTTAATGGTGATTGCGGGGTGTCAAACAAATAGCCCTTTAGAATTAACCGTTCAAGTCGTCGATCAGTCAAATGACGTTCGATTTGAAAAGACCATTCAATATAGCGAGGGTGCGTTTGACGGTGTCCTTGAAGCCATCGAGTCTGAGGTTTTAATGGACTATGAAATGTCAGAATATGGGGCATTTATCAAAGGGGTTGGGGGTATTTATCCAACCGATTCAAGTTACTGGTATTCTATCTATGTTGATGACATTTATAGCGAAGTTGGAATTGTCGAACTGACACTTGAGGATCAAATGGTCATTGAGTTTAGAGAAACCTCAATGAAAGACGCATTGGCTCTTGAAGTTGATCAATCGATTTATTCGTTTGTCGATCAATTAGTTGAAGATTACATAAGTGATGAAAAAATCGATTATTATGTATTCGCTGCGTATCAAAAATTGCAGACATTTAATACGAGATTAGCAACGATTGAGTCGTTACTTACAAAAGAAAAAATCAAAACTGATTATTCGGTTATTAGCGACTTACCGAGTGCGTTTCGCAGTGCCATTTATTTTAAAGCACTTGGATTAAATCTAGACCTAACGACGACTTATTTAAGCGGTTCGTCGGTTAATGAAGGCCCTTACGCCGTGTATTCTTATTATCCGCTTGTTCTCTCAAAATACATCATTAATCAAACAGTTGATGAGGTTCATTTAGGACAGTTATCTAGTGAAACGACGATTTCAGATGCGGATTACGCAGGGATGGCTTTACAATTACTTAGCTTAGATTCTGATTCATACGACGTACGCATCAATGAAATACTTACTTACTTAAAAGAAACGGTAACGAAAGACGGTTTTCTTGATTATAGTGGCAAAGCAAGCGCGTCTAGTACAGCGCAAGTTGTGCTGGGTCTTGTAAGCTTAGGCATTAACCCAAGATCTTTTGAAAACATTGATCTAATTGAAGCCTTAATGTCCTATCAAGAAGAAGGTGGTTTTAAAAACCATCAAACGGGTGCGGTTGATTTGATGTTTTCAACCCCACAAGTGTTTTCTTCGTTGGTTGTTTATAAACTATTTAACGATACATACCAAAATCCGAAGACTTCTCTTTATTTTTAGTCTATGAAAAAGATCCTTTTCAAATTACTGATTAGTCTGATTGTTGTTTTCTTTGGTCTGTTCATCTACACTCAGTTTAATCAAAAGACGACTGAAAAAGACACCATCATTGAAGTGAATCTTATTATCTATGATAAAAACGATCGAGTCTTTGAAGCAAATCTAGACTCAAAAGAAGATCAGTCGGTTGAAGCCTTCTTAAAAACATACTTTACATTAAAAGGCTCTAACTTTGGGTTTGGATATTTTTTAACTGGAATCCAATCAAGTGAAGTGAACTTAGAAGTCGATCAAACCACTTACTTTGCTTTTTATGTGGATGACGTTTACCAAGAAAAAGGGATCTCTCAAACCTATTTAAAAGACGGACAAACCGTCAAGTTAAAACTAGAAACATTAAGATAAGGGATAAAACACATGTCAAAAGTCAAAGAACTTCTTATCCTAAGTATGATGACAGTCATTTTATTTGTTAGCGAACAAGCACTGACGTTTTTACCAAACGTCCAAGTAACGGTTTTGTTAATTATTTTATACACCCGCATATTTGGTGTAAAAAAAACGCTACTCATTGTGATTGTTCATACGTTAGCAGACAATTTAATCCATGGAAGTTTAATGCCGATGACTTTTTTTCCAATGCTTTTGGGCTGGACACTAATACCGGTTTTACTAGGCACGGTCTTTAAGTTTCTTCAAAAAGCCATACATTTAGCGATATTTAGCTTTGTTTACAGTTACGTTTATGGGTTTTTATTCATCCCGTTTACAATCTATTTTACTGGGGCGAACTTTATGACAACATTAATACTAGATATTCCTTTTTCAACCATACTAGGGATTTCGAGTTTTCTAAGTATCTTGTGGTTGTATGAACCACTCTATGGGTTTATCAATGGGTTATTAGTTGAGCAAAAAGAACAAGAAGGTTTTGGTTCTTAAAAGAAATCATCAAGTCTAACCTATTTTGAATACTTATTATATAATAAATGGATTGTTTTTTCATTTATCGGTTGCAATTACGTAAAAGTTATGATATAGTTAAAAAGGCATTAAAATACACATGCTTAAATAGTTGCTTACCGAGTGCTAGAAATAGTGGTTGAAGCAATGTAAGTTAGGCAGAGGAAAAATACAACAAATGGAGGAATTTAAAATGTCAGTAGTTTCAATGAAACAATTATTAGAATCTGGCGTACACTTCGGTCATGCGACTAGAAGATGGAACCCAAAAATGCAACGTTACATCTACACTTCACGTAACGGCATTTACATCATTGACTTGAAGAAAACAGCAGATGAAATCGAAAATTCATACAAAGCAATGTTTGAAATCGTGTCAAATGGTGGTAAAGTACTATTCGTAGGTACAAAAAAACAAGCTCAAGAAGCAGTAAAAGAAGAAGCGCTAAGAACAGGTCATTTCTATGTTGATCAACGTTGGTTAGGTGGTACGTTAACAAACTTCAAAACCATCCGTCGTCGTATCAAACGTCTTAAAGACTTATATGAAATGGAAGAACAAGGCACATTTGCTGTCTTGCCTAAAAAAGAAGTAATCAATCTTAAAAAAGAAAGAGAACGTCTTGAAAAATTCCTTGGTGGTATTAAAGATATGCAAAAAGTGCCTGAGGCAATCTTTATCATCGACCCAAGAAAAGAAAGAAATGCAATCTTAGAAGCAAGAATCTTAGGTATCCCAGTGTTTGGTATCGTTGATACTAACTGTGACCCAGATGATGTTGACCACATCATTCCTGCAAACGACGATGCAATTAGAGCAGTTAAGCTAATCACTTGGGTAATGGGTAATGCAATTATCGAAGCTCAAGGTGGCGTTGTTGAAAAATTTGAGGACAGTGAAGAAGTGAATATGTCAGAAGCATCAAGAAATGCTGAAAACAAAGAACGTCCAAGAAGAAATAAAGATTATAAACCAAGAGGCGAAAAGTCTGATCGTAAACCTTACGTTAAAAGAGATACGACTGTAAAACCAGACTCAAACGCAACTTCAAAATAATTAATTCATTTTAGGGATGTTAACGCATCCCTATTTTTTTAAAAAATTGATTAAGAACAACTAAAAGAGTATAATATTAATGACAATAAGGAGGATTTAATTATGGCTATTACAGCACAATTAGTAAAACAATTAAGAGACATTACAGGCGCAGGTATGTTAGACTGCAAAAAAGCATTAGAACAAACAGACGGTGATGTGGAACAAGCAGTAACTTATTTAAGAGAAAAAGGGATCGCGAAAGCAGCTAAAAAAGCCGATCGTATCGCAGCTGAAGGGCTATGTAATGTGATCGTTGATGGCAATGTAGCAGTGGTCTATGAAGTCAACTCAGAAACGGATTTCGTAGCTAAAAACACACAATTCCTAGCTTTAATCGACAAAGTTGGACAAGCGTTATTGACTTCTGGTGTTACAACAACTGAAGAAGCATTAGCGGTTATCGTTGAAGGCAAAACAATTGAAATCATTTTAAGTGAAGCAACCGCAACAATCGGTGAAAAAATCACTTTAAGACGTGTTAACCGTGTTGAAAAGAAAGACGACCAAGTCTTTGGTGCTTACAAACATATGGGTGGCCGTATCGCGTCATTATCATTACTAAACGGTAATAACGAAGAAGTTGCTAAAGACATTGCGATGCACGTTGCAGCTCAAAACCCTAAATTCTTAGACCAAACACAAATCAGCGCTGATATGATTGCGTCTGAAAAAGAAATTTTATTACACCAAGCATTAGAAGAAAATAAATCTGAGGCAAAACCAAAACCGCAAAACATCATTGAAAAAATGGTTGAAGGTCGCTTAAACAAACAATTAAAAGAAATTTGCTTAGTGAACCAACCGTTTGTTAAAAACCCTGATGAAACAGTTGAACAATACGTTTCAAGAAATAAAACGGCAGTGGTCTCATTCCTACGTTTAGAAGTTGGCGAAGGCATTGAAAAGAAAGAAACTGATTTTGCAAAAGAAGTTGCAGAACAAATGAAGGCTTAATTTACCAAATACAAAATCTAATAACGAGGTGACGTCATGCAATATCAACGCGTATTATTGAAAATGAGTGGTGAAGCATTAAAAGGTCATACAGAATTCGGTATCGATCCACAAACCGTGCTTAAATTTGCTGAGGAAATCAAGCAAGTGAAAGCCATGGGAACTGAAATTGGTATCGTTGTCGGTGGTGGCAATATTTGGCGTGGTAAAACCGCTGAAGGATTAGGTATGGACCGTGCGCAGGCTGACTATATGGGGATGCTTGCAACCATCATGAATGGCCTTGCCATTCAAGATGCCCTTGAAAAAATAGGCGTTCCAACCAGAGTGATGAGTGCGATTAGCGTCGCTGAAGTTTCAGAGCCATACATTAGACGCAGAGCAACAAGACACCTCGAAAAAGGAAGAGTCGTTGTTTTTGTTGGTGGGACAGGTTCACCCTATTTTTCAACGGACACAGCGGCTGCATTACGTGCGGCTGAAATTAACGCTGATGTCATATTGATGGGCAAAAATGGTGTGGAGGGTGTTTATGATAAAGACCCTAGAAAACACAATGATGCCGTCATGTATCATGAACTATCACACAAATTAGTTCTTGAAAAAGGACTCGAAATTATGGATTCAACCGCCGCATCGTTATGCAAAGATAACGGAATTGACCTTGTCGTATTCAACATGAACATTCCAGGGAACATTAAACGTGCCGTGATGGGCGACAAAATCGGAACAACCGTAAAATAAGGAGAAAACTTATGAACGAACAAGCAGATATGCTTTTAATGGAAATTGAAGAAAAAATGGAAAAAGCAATTAGTGCAACCAAACACGAATTTTCAACAATTCGTACAGGCCGCGCTAATCCTGCCTTACTTGATTCTATCATGATTGAATATTATGGTGTTTTAAGTCCAATCAAACAAATCTCATCAATCACAGTTCCTGAAGCGAATCAATTATACATCAAACCGTTTGACCGTTCTTCTTTAAGAAATATCGAACACGCCATTGGTGCGTCAAACCTTGGTTTAACGCCTCAATCGGATGGTGTTGGTATTCGATTAGTCCTACCTCAATTAACTGGGGAAAGACGTAAGGAATTAAGTAAAACGGCTGAAAAATTATCAGAACATGGAAAAGTTGCGATTCGTAATGTGCGCCGTGACGGTAATGATCAAATCAAGAAATTAGGTTTAACTGAAGATGCTGAACATGGCTATTTAGAAGATGTTCAAACCTTAACAAATACGTATATTGAAAAAATTGAAGAAGTCACTGCGATTAAAATTGAAGAGATCATGGCTATCTAATTTGTATAAATTGTGCTATATTTATATTAAAGGAGGCTACACAAATGAAAAAACAGAACTTAAGTGTATTAGAAATGGTCTTAGTCATCATTCCTTTTACAAATGCTTTTGGAATCGACCGATTCATCATGGGAGATAACAAATGGGGTCTTATTAGATTACTCATTGGTATATTTACTGTTGGTACGGTTGGTTTTGTACTTTGGATTATTGATTTGGTATTCCTTGTGATGGGCAACTATCAAACCGATATGATGAAATACATTAATAAGTAATAACGATTAGAAAATGCCTAGTGATAGGCATTTTTTCTTTTAGAGCCACACGGGTGCTTAGTCTGATATTGTGGGAAATAGTGAAATGTGTTTAAATGATTCAACAAATAAGGTATAATAAGAACTTAGAATGGGGCATTTATATGAATATAAATAGGTTAAAACAAAAACAAATACCACAACATTTAGCAATTATCCTTGATGGTAATGGACGATGGGCCAAAAAAAGAGGATTACCTCGAACCGCTGGTCATTATCAAGGCGCGATGAATGTTGCAAAAATTGCAAATGCCTGTGATCAACTCGGCATCAAATATTTAACAGTATACGCATTTTCAACAGAAAATTGGAAAAGACCAAGTGATGAGGTTGATTACTTGATGACGATGCCAGTAAAAGAATACCCAAAGTATAAAGATAAGGTTTTGGGTTCAAATATCAAAATCAAACACGTCGGAAGAAAAACAGTCCTTGCTAGCGATGTGCTAGAATTAATCAACATGTTAGAAAAAGAGACGAACGATCATACTGGACTGACCTTGCAAATCGCATTTGACTATGGGTCTTTTGAAGAAATCACGCAAGCGTTTGAAAAAGCAAGTCAAATGGGGGTAAAGATTCAAAATGGGAATGATTTATATCCATTTCTTTACGTCACTACCCCGGTGGATCTATTGATTCGTACGAGTGGTGAGCTAAGGCTATCGAATTACCTACTTTGGCAGGCAAGTTATGCGGAGTTTTATTTTACAAAGGTTCACTGGCCATCGTTTAACGAAAGACAATTGAGTAAGGCGATTAAGACGTATCAAAAAAGAGATAGAAGGTATGGAGGTCTCAATAAATGAAACAACGAATTATTACAGGTATCATCTTGTTATTAACACTAATTCCAATCGTAATCTTTGAACCTCTATTTTTTGTATTTCAATTAACCATGATTTTGATGGTTGTCGTTGGGGCAACGGAATTAATTAATATGTACAATAAAGAAAAGAAAATGAGCTTTATTCCAATGGTAATCACTGTGATTGCATCGGTATTTGTTTATCTATCGGCAGTCATTGCCTGGAACAATGACACATCCTTGTCGTATTTGATGCCAATTGACATCAAAGTGAATTTTGTGGCGATTTCCATGGCGGTGACTTTGATTATGTTTGCGTTACTCGTTTTTTATAAAGACTTTGATGGCGCAGATATCGGCAAATCGATGACAATTATTTTCTATATCGGTATGAGTGTGGCTGCGGTTTCAATTTTAAGGATTTTAGGTGTTCGATTTATTGCTTATTTATTCATTATTACGATATCGACAGACATGTTTGCCTACTTCTTTGGAATCAAGTTTGGTAAGCATAAGATGATTCCTCGAATCAGTCCGAAAAAATCATGGGAAGGCGCGATCGCAGGCACTGTGTTCGCAACCATCTTTGGCGTCTTATTTGCCTTGTTCTATGGGTATTTATTCCCGGCAGGTAGCTTTTTAAATGAAAGTGGGCAAATGACTTTATTAGAGAACTTCTCATCGATTGGTGCAAAAGCACTTTGGATTCAAGCGCTTGTCATCGTGCCAATTAGCTTTATTGCATCTATTGTAAGTCAAATTGGTGACTTGGTTGCCTCAAAACTAAAAAGGACTTATGGAATTAAGGACTTTGGAAAAGTATTTCCGGGTCATGGTGGTATTTTAGATCGTTTTGACTCAGCGATGTTTGTTGCGTTGTTTCTTGTTTCCGTCTTTATGATGATGAATCAACTATTTCCGATTGCAATATGAAGTCGATCTATTTATTAGGAGCCACAGGCTCAATTGGGACTCAAACACTCGATATTCTTGAAAAATACAAAGATTTGTATCGTTTAGTCGGGGTTAGTTTGGGTATCCGTAACCCAAAGTTAAATGAACGTATCATTGAGGATTTCAAACCTGAGGTGGTCTGTCTTAGAAATGAATCTGATTTGGCGTATTATGAATCAAAGTATAAGAACATCAAGTTCGTTTATGGAAATGATGGACTAATTAAGATTGCAACTCACTCAAAAAAAGGTTTATTGATAAATGCGTTAATGGGTTCTGTTGGACTAGAACCGACGATTGCCGCAATCAAGAGTAAAAAAAGTGTTGCAATTGCAAATAAGGAAACCTTAGTAATGGCCGGGGATTTGATTATGAAACTTGCTAAGGATTATAAAGTCAGTATTTTACCGGTCGATAGTGAGCATAATGCGATTTTTTCATGTCTTCAAGGTGAAAAAATTGAAGATGTATTAAAGATTACAATTACAGCCTCTGGTGGTTCATTTAGAGATAAAGACAGAGACCAGTTAATGAATGTAACCAAAGAAGAAGCGTTAAACCATCCAAACTGGAAAATGGGCAGTAAAATAACGATTGATTCAGCCACCATGATGAACAAAGGGCTTGAAGTCATTGAGGCGCATCATTTATTTCAGTTACCTTACAACCAAATAAAAACGGTGTTACACAAAGAAAGCATCGTTCATGGGATGGTAACGTTTAAAGATCAATCACTAAAGGCTGTCTTAGGATCGAGTGATATGCGGATGCCGATTTTATACGCATTGAGTTATCCTAATCATTTAGATTTGGATATCAAACCACTCGATTTTGATGCCATTGGTCAATTAACATTCAAACCGATGGACTTTCAAAGATACCCACTGCTTGAGCTTGCTTATCAAGTTGGTAAAAAAGGCGGATTGTATCCAACCGTTATGAATGCAGCAAACGAGAAAGCCGTTGAACTCTTTTTAGAGGGAAAGATTGGTTTTCTAGACATAGAAAGACGTGTTATTGAAGCAGTAGAGACGTTTTCTGAAAACAAAGAAAACCCGACGATTGAAGAAATACTAGAAACAAATAAGAAGATTTATGAAAGAGTAGGCAGTTAATATGGATATGATTATCAACATTTTGGCGTTTGTATTTTCCTTAGGAATAATCATCGCATTACATGAATTAGGGCATTTTATTTTTGCAAAACGTGCAAATATTTTATGTCATGAATACGCAATAGGTATGGGACCGGTTGTTTATCAAAAGAAAAAAGGTGAAACACAGTATTCACTTCGTGCAATACCAATCGGTGGCTTCGTCTCGATGGCAGGTGAACAAATCGAGCAAGCACTAATCAAAAAAGAACAACACGTTGGCCTCAATTTTATTGACGGCAAAGTGAGTGAAATCATTTTAAATCCAACGCACGTTAAACATGAACAATCGCTATTTATTACCGCATACGATTTGTATGATCAAGCAGATGATGGGCTATTTATTAGCGGTGTATCCAATCAAATCGAACATCGTTTTGAAGTTCTAAGCGATGCATCGTATGTATTCACAGAAAAGAAAAAGATGCAAATTGCACCTTATAATCGATCATTTGAATCAAAAACGTTGTGGCAACGCTTCTTAACGATTTTTGCTGGACCAGCAATGAACTTTATTTTAGCATTTTTCCTATTCTTCGTGGTTGCCGCATTTCAAGGTAAACCATTAGAAAGACCGATGATTAATGAAATCGTTGAGAACAACCCGGCTCAAATTTACGGCATACAGGAAAACGATGTAATTAAATCCATCGGATCGTTTGAAATTGCAAGTTGGAGTCAAATTGGTGGGGCTTTAATGCACTATGCAGGAAGTAAAGACGTACCAGTTAAAGTATTAAGAGATGGCAATGAGCTTGTTATAAACGTCACACCTAGAGTCGATATCAACAGCATGGGCTTATCAAATTTTGATGGTAATGAAATTGAATACGCGCCTGTTGGTGCACGTGTGGCATCGGTTTATGGTAAAGCAGTCGGAACAGATGACAAACCATTAATGATGTTAGGTGACGTCATTATTTCTGCTAAAGTAGTAAAAACGGGTGTGTCACATGTTATTCTAAGCTTTAGTGACTTGATTGACTTCGCTAATCAGTTTGAAGGTGGCAAGGTCACATTCACCGTCTTTAGGGACGAAACGTCTCTCGAAGTGACTTATGAAATATGGGAACCAGGTGTTCTAGACTCACAAGATATTCCGGTGTATCAATCCGTTTTAGGCATTTCACCAGACACAGGTTTTAATTTAGGCTACACCTTTACTGAAGGCTTTAGACAAATTGGACGTTCTGCGATGCAAGTGGTTAAAGTTTTAGGGTTATTATTTGGTGGTTCTGATCAAATTGGATTAAATGACATGTCTGGCCCAGTTGGTATATTTAACATTGTTGGATCCTATGCGAGAGAAGGTTTAATTGTGCTTCTTTGGTTTATTGGGTTCTTAAGTGTCAATATCGGTATTATGAACTTACTACCAATTCCGGCGCTTGATGGTGGCCGATTAGTCTTTTTAGGTATTGAGGCAGTGATTCGAAGACCAATTAATAAAAAAGTCGAAAATACAGTCAATAACGTAATGTTTATTTTGTTATTGGTGTTATTTGTCTATATTACATTCTTTGACATAGGGAGGATATTTGCTTGAAAATATACACCAAACGTGGTGATTTAGGCGAGACCGATTTAATCGGCAAAAGAACTTTAAAATCCGATGTGATTATTGAACTTGTTGGACAAATCGATGAGGCGTGTGTACGTATTGCTTATTGTAAGCATGAGATAAATCATCAAGAGGTTCTTGATGAACTTTCTTCAATCAATAATCACTTGTTTACGATTTCCTCGGCATTAGTTGATGTCAATCACCGATTGAATTTATCGATAAGTGATCAGAGCGTTGCTTCACTTGAGATGAAGATAGATCAAATAGAAGCGTCATTGGTACCACTGAAAAATTTTATTACATACGACGGCACACTAGCTGCAATACACATATCAAGCCTACGAAGCCAAATTAGAAGTATTGAGCGACTACTTGTTAAAGTAGAAGCAAACAAAGAAATGATTCAGTATGTGAACCGACTGAGCGATTATTTGTTTGTGTTGATGAGACAAATAAATAAGGAAGCGGGAAACAAAGAGAAGAAGTTAGAAACAATCAAATAGCGTAAAAAACACCAGAAAAGCGATAACAACTGGTGTTTTTTTTGATTATAACAGGCGTACGCGCGCGTATTATATATAAAGGGGAGAGTAGGATAAAAAAATAGCATGATGAAACGCCGGTTGAGGTTGTCGATAAGCCAAAAAAAGGGTAAAAAAAGATGATAAAAAGTGTTGACAAAGAAAATGGATTGATATAGAATAGAACACGGCGACAACGAGAAGCTCACGAAAGAAAAACAAAAAACAAAACTTGAAAACAAAAAGGTTGACAAGCGAAGTTGGAAATGTTAGAATAAATGAGCGCCTTAAAGAGGTCGCAAGATAGGTCTTTGAAAACTGAATGATGATGAGGAAATTACGAATTAAAAAAAACAATTCTAATGGATAAAAAAAGAAATTAGAGCTAAAGAGAAAAACAAAACATAAACATATTTTATGGAGAGTTTGATCCTGGCTCAGGATGAACGCTGGCGGCGTGCCTAATACATGCAAGTCGAACGCAATGCCTTCGGGTGTTGAGTGGCGAACGGGTGAGTAACACGTAGGTAACTTACCTCTAAGACGAGGATAACGGCTGGAAACGGTCGCTAAAACTGGATAGGACAATTGGAGGCATCTCTGATTGTTTAAAGGGGCTTTCGGGCCACACTTAGAGAAAGACCTGCGGCGCATTAGCTAGTTGGTGAGGTAGAGGCTCACCAAGGCGATGATGCGTAGCCGGACTGAGAGGTCGAACGGCCACATTGGGACTGAGACACGGCCCAAACTCCTACGGGAGGCAGCAGTAGGGAATTTTCGGCAATGGGGGAAACCCTGACCGAGCAACGCCGCGTGAATGAAGACGTATTTCGGTATGTAAAGTTCTTTTATTAAGGAAGAATGTCGTTGGTAGGAAATGACTAACGAGTGACGGTACTTAATGAATAAGCCCCGGCTAACTATGTGCCAGCAGCCGCGGTAATACATAGGGGGCAAGCGTTATCCGGAATTATTGGGCGTAAAGGGTGCGTAGGCGGTCTATTAAGTCTGAGGTGTAAGTGCAGGGCTCAACCCTGTGATGCTTTAGAAACTGGTAGACTTGAGTGAGATAGAGGCAAGTGGAATTCCATGTGTAGCGGTAAAATGCGTAAATATATGGAGGAACACCAGTGGCGAAGGCGGCTTGCTGGGTCTATACTGACGCTGAGGCACGAAAGCGTGGGGAGCAAACAGGATTAGATACCCTGGTAGTCCACGCTGTAAACGATGAGTACTAAGTGTTGCGATAACGCAGTGCTGAAGTTAACATATTAAGTACTCCGCCTGAGTAGTACGTACGCAAGTATGAAACTCAAAGGAATTGACGGGACCCCGCACAAGCGGTGGATCATGTTGTTTAATTCGAAGATACCCGAAAAACCTTACCAGGTCTTGACATACTCTGCAAAGCTATAGAGATATAGTGGAGGTTAACAGAGATACAGGTGGTGCATGGTTGTCGTCAGCTCGTGTCGTGAGATGTTGGGTTAAGTCCCGCAACGAGCGCAACCCTTATTGCTAGTTACCATCATTAAGTTGGGGACTCTAGCGAGACTGCCAGTGATAAACTGGAGGAAGGTGGGGATGACGTCAAATCATCATGCCCCTTATGACCTGGGCTACAAACGTGATACAATGGCTAAAACAAAGAGAAGCGAAGCAGTGATGTGGAGCCAAACTCAGAAAAATAGTCTCAGTTCGGATTGGAGTCTGCAACTCGACTCCATGAAGTCGGAATCGCTAGTAATCGCAAATCAGCATGTTGCGGTGAATACGTTCTCGGGGTTTGTACACACCGCCCGTCAAACCACGAAAGTTGGTAATGCCCAACGCCGGTGGCCTAACTCGCAAGAGAGGGAGCCGTCTAAGGCAGGATCGATGATTGGGGTTAAGTCGTAACAAGGTATCCCTACGGGAACGTGGGGATGGATCACCTCCTTTCTAAGGAAAACAAGGCTTAAGAAGCCGAGATCGCATCTCGTAAAGAGATGATACAAACCAATTCGTAATGAAATCATCATATTCAGTTTTGAAAGACTTAAGAGTTTTTCAGTAAAAAAAAAGAAGTTTTAGATTAGATCTTTGAAAAGTAGATAAATTCTGTCGTAAGGTTAAGGAAGTAAGGGCACACAGTGGATGCCTTGGCACTAAGCGCCGATGAAGGACGCAACTAACAGCGAAATGCTACGGGGAGCGGTAAGTACGCGACGATCCGTAGGAATCCGAATGGGGGAACCCGGCATGTAGAAGACATGTCACTCTAGCAATAGAGGGGGATACGCAGGGAACTGAAATATCTAAGTACCTGCAGGAAAAGAAAGTAACAACGATTCTTCTAGTAGCGACGAGCGAACGAGGAGGAGCCTGATTATTCTAACAGTTACAAAATCAATTAATAGACGAGCAAGTTGGGAAGCTTGACCATAGAAGGTGAAAGTCCTGTAGTCGAAATTAATGGATCTGGGAATAACGAAAAGTAGGGCGGGACACGAGAAATCCCGTTTGAAGAACGGAGGACCATCTCCGAAGGCTAAATACGACTTAGTGACCGATAGTGAACCAGTACCGTGAGGGAAAGGTGAAAAGAACCCCGGAAGGGGAGTGAAAAAGATCCTGAAACTGTGTGCTTACAATTAGTTAGAGCACGTTAATGTGTGATAGCATGCCTTTTGTAGAATGAACCGGCGAGTTACGATATAGAGCAAGGTTAAGCCTAGAGGGGTGGAGCCGAAGCGAAAGCGAGTCTGAATAGGGCGAATAAGTTGTATGTCGTAGACCCGAAACCGGGTGAGCTAGCCATGAGCAGGTTGAAGTTTATGTAAGAGTAAATGGAGGACCGAACGAGGACACGTTAAAAAGTGTTTCGATGACTTGTGGCTAGGGGTGAAATTCCAATCGAACTCGGAGATAGCTGGTTCTCCCCGAAATAGCTTTAGGGCTAGCGTTAGCAAATAGTTTTATGAAGGTAGAGCACTGAATGTGTGATGGCCCCACCTCGGGGTACTGAGCCCAATCAAACTCCGAATGTCATAAAATGTGGCTAGCAGTCAGACTGTGGGTGATAAGGTTCATGGTCAAGAGGGAAAGAGCCCAGATCGCCAGATAAGGTCCCAAAATTCATGCTAAGTGGCAAAGGAAGTGGAGATGCACAAACAACTAGGAGGTTGGCTTAGAAGCAGCCATCCTTTAAAGAGTGCGTAATAGCTCACTAGTCGAGTGACTCTGCGCCGAAAATGTACCGGGGCTAAGCATGATACCGAAGCTGCGAATTTGGATTGATATCCAAGTGGTAGGGGAGCGTTCTAACAGGGATGAAGGTAGATCGTAAGGACTACTGGACTGGTTAGAAGTGAGAATGCCGGTGTAAGTAACGAAAAGACAGGTGAGAATCCTGTCCGTCGAAAACCCAAGGTTTCCAGGGGAAGGTTCGTCCGCCCTGGGTAAGTCGGGGCCTAAGGTGAGGCTGAGAAGCGTAGCCGATGGATAGCAGGTAGAGATTCCTGCACTAGTTTATAGACTGATGGAGTGACAAAGGAGGCTAACGTCCGCCCCTGAATGGATTGGGGACAAGGAACTAAGGTTGGTGTGTAGGCAAATCCGCACACTTTAATTAAGACTGAGGTTCGGTAGGTAAAGGATGATGACGTCAAACTTTCAAGAAAAGCTTCTAGGGTTAATCTATAGACTACCCGTACCGTAAACCGACACAGGTGGGTAGGTAGAGAATACTAAGACGCGCGAGAAAACCCTTGTTAAGGAACTCGGCAAAATGACTCCGTAACTTCGGGATAAGGAGGACTTTTAATGAAAAAAGAAAGTCGCAGAGAATAGGCCCAAGCGACTGTTTATCAAAAACACAGGTCTCTGCAAAACCGTAAGGTGAAGTATAGGGGCTGACACCTGCCCGGTGCTGGAAGATTAAGAGGAGATGTCAAGCAATGAAGCATTGAATTGAAGTCCCAGTAAACGGCGGCCGTAACTATAACGGTCCTAAGGTAGCGAAATTCCTTGTCAGGTAAGTTCTGACCCGCACGAAAGGTGTAACGATTTGGGCACTGTCTCAACAAGGGACTCGGTGAAATCAAGCTGCCGGTGAAAACGCCGGCTACCCGCGACAGGACGAAAAGACCCCATGGAGCTTTACTGTAGCTTGATATTGACATTCGGTGTACTATGTACAGGATAGGTGGGAGACTAAGAAGCTAGGACGTTAGTCTTGGTGGAGTCAACGTTGGGATACCACCCTTGGTGCATTGAGTGTCTAACTTGTGGATGTGTAATCCAAAGGACAGTGTCTGGTGGGCAGTTTGACTGGGGCGGTCGCCTCCCAAAGAGTAACGGAGGCGCCCTAAGGTACCCTCAGAATGGTTGGAAATCATTCGTAGAGCGCAAAAGCAGAAGGGTGCTTGACTGCGAGACCAACAAGTCGAGCAGGGACGAAAGTCGGGTTTAGTGATCTTACGGTACCGCATGGAAGGGCCGTGACTCAACGGATAAAAGCTACCCTGGGGATAACAGGCTTATCGCTTCCAAGCGTTCACAGCGACGAAGCGGTTTGGCACCTCGATGTCGGCTCGTCGCATCCTGGAGCTGAAGAAGGTTCCAAGGGTTGGGCTGTTCGCCCATTAAAGCGGCACGCGAGCTGGGTTCAGAACGTCGTAAGACAGTTCGGTCTCTATCCGTCGTGGGCGTTGGAAATTTGAAGGGAGCTGTCCTTAGTACGAGAGGACCGGGATGGACGTACCGCTGGTGCACCAGTTGGCCTGCCAAGGCCACAGCTGGGTAGCTACGTACGGACGGGATAAACGCTGAAAGCATCTAAGCGTGAAGCCCCCCTTAAGATGAGATTTCCCATTAGCAATAAGTAAGATCCCTTAGATACGATGAGGTTGATAGGCTAGGTGTGGAAGTGCGGTGACGCATGAAGCTGACTAGTACTAATAGATCGAGGACTTAACCTTACAATAATACAGAATTTATCTAGTTTTGAGAGACGTCTGGTGACGATAGCGAAGTGGACACACCTGTTCCCATACCGAACACAGTAGTTAAGCACTTCAGCGCCGAAAATAGTACCTGTAGGTGCAAAGATAGGACGTTGCCGGGCTAATCTTAAACGCCTAAATAGCTCAGTTGGTTAGAGCACCTGACTGTTAATCAGGGGGTCCTAGGTTCGAGTCCTAGTTTGGGCGCCACTGATTACTTCAATCGGCTTTTAGGCCGTTTTTTTTATAAAAAAATAGACTTAGTAGATAGTTATAAACCCAGTTAAAGACATTTCACTGTTTTTTTAAAAATCTCCTTTACAGTTTATCAAAGTATGATATAATATTATTACGACACGTCTGGTGACGATAGCGAAGTGGACACACCTGTTCCCATACCGAACACAGTAGTTAAGCACTTCAGCGCCGAAAATAGTACCTGTAGGTGCAAAGATAGGACGTTGCCGGGCAAATCTTAAACGCCTAAATAGCTCAGTAGGTTAGAGCACCTGACTGTTAATCAGGGGGTCCTAGGTTCGAGTCCTAGTTTGGGCGCCACTATTTAAATCAAGTCCACAATTGTGGATTTTTTTTATTTATGGGTACATACTGTTTAATGGAAAGTTTGACAAATTGAAAAATAATATGTCTCTGTAATAAGTAGCCCGATCCATTTTAAAACAGTAGAACAAGCAATCAACATCATGGATGTCTCTTGTGATACTTAATTACTCTATTCGAACCATTTCTTATCAACTTGTCTATTTGCATGATCAACTTTTATTGGTTGACTACGTATATGAAATTGACGTTTTCATAGATATCCCCTCAAATACGAAAAAGAGTAAGTTTTATTCTTATCTATTTAATAGACTCATGGCATTTCGACTTCACTTAGGTAGTAAGTAGTTGTATCTTACGTTTTCGGCAAGAAGTTTACCGTTTAAGTAATAAGAAGCTATTCTTGATTCCGTTTTCCAAAAAGTAATTAAAGCAATTAACCGTTTTTAACAGTCATTCCAGGTTTGTAACTTTCATGTGAATTAATTTAGTATGAAAAGATACTTTCATCAAGTAGATGAATTAAACTGTGTTGTGTTGTCCAATCAGGTGATTAGTATCAATAAAGTAAAAGAGTATCTATATAGGGTTGCATCATTTTTCAACCTGAAAACTAGGTAAATGGTTATCAAAATAGTCTGCAGACCGTTCTTCTTGATACGCCATGAATATTGAAAACATTTTCATAGCATAAAGTTTGTCTAACAACGCCACCTAATCCAGCGTAATCTGGTAGGCACATGTAACCACACAATCACTTTCTCTACAAATCTTTGTTATGCAATTACAAAACAATTGCATTTCATGAGTTTTTTTATCTAGCGATTCCTAAATCTTTTTTAGAAGCAAACAAAGAAATGATTCAGTATGTGAACCGACTGAGCGATTATTTGTTTGTGTTGATGAGACAAATAAATAAGGAAGCGGGAAACAAAGAGAAGAAGTTAGAAACAATCAAATAGCGTAAAAAACACCAAAAAGGGCAACCGGAAGGTGTTTTTTTGATAAAAGAGGGGATGTACGCGCGCGTATTATATATAAAGGGGAGAGTAGGATAAAAAAATAGCATGATGAAACGCCCGTTAAGGTTGTCGATAAGCCAAAAAAAGGGTAAAAAAAGATGATAAAAAGTGTTGACAAAGAAAATGGATTGATATAGAATAGAACACGGCGACAACGAGAAGCTCACGAAAGAAAAACAAAAAACAAAACTTGAAAACAAAAAGGTTGACAAGCGAAGTTGGAAATGTTAGAATAAATGAGCGCCTTAAAGAGGTCGCAAGATAGGTCTTTGAAAACTGAATGATGATGAGGAAATTACGAATTAAAAAAAAACAATTCTAATGGATAAAAAAAGAAATTAGAGCTAAAGAGAAAAACAAAACATAAACATATTTTATGGAGAGTTTGATCCTGGCTCAGGATGAACGCTGGCGGCGTGCCTAATACATGCAAGTCGAACGCAATGCCTTCGGGTGTTGAGTGGCGAACGGGTGAGTAACACGTAGGTAACTTACCTCTAAGACGAGGATAACGGCTGGAAACGGTCGCTAAAACTGGATAGGACAATTGGAGGCATCTCTGATTGTTTAAGGGGCTTTCGGGCCACACTTAGAGAAAGACCTGCGGCGCATTAGCTAGTTGGTGAGGTAGAGGCTCACCAAGGCGATGATGCGTAGCCGGACTGAGAGGTCGAACGGCCACATTGGGACTGAGACACGGCCCAAACTCCTACGGGAGGCAGCAGTAGGGAATTTTCGGCAATGGGGGAAACCCTGACCGAGCAACGCCGCGTGAATGAAGACGTATTTCGGTATGTAAAGTTCTTTTATTAAGGAAGAATGTCGTTGGTAGGAAATGACTAACGAGTGACGGTACTTAATGAATAAGCCCCGGCTAACTATGTGCCAGCAGCCGCGGTAATACATAGGGGGCAAGCGTTATCCGGAATTATTGGGCGTAAAGGGTGCGTAGGCGGTCTATTAAGTCTGAGGTGTAAGTGCAGGGCTCAACCCTGTGATGCTTTAGAAACTGGTAGACTTGAGTGAGATAGAGGCAAGTGGAATTCCATGTGTAGCGGTAAAATGCGTAAATATATGGAGGAACACCAGTGGCGAAGGCGGCTTGCTGGGTCTATACTGACGCTGAGGCACGAAAGCGTGGGGAGCAAACAGGATTAGATACCCTGGTAGTCCACGCTGTAAACGATGAGTACTAAGTGTTGCGATAACGCAGTGCTGAAGTTAACATATTAAGTACTCCGCCTGAGTAGTACGTACGCAAGTATGAAACTCAAAGGAATTGACGGGACCCCGCACAAGCGGTGGATCATGTTGTTTAATTCGAAGATACCCGAAAAACCTTACCAGGTCTTGACATACTCTGCAAAGCTATAGAGATATAGTGGAGGTTAACAGAGATACAGGTGGTGCATGGTTGTCGTCAGCTCGTGTCGTGAGATGTTGGGTTAAGTCCCGCAACGAGCGCAACCCTTATTGCTAGTTACCATCATTAAGTTGGGGACTCTAGCGAGACTGCCAGTGATAAACTGGAGGAAGGTGGGGATGACGTCAAATCATCATGCCCCTTATGACCTGGGCTACAAACGTGATACAATGGCTAAAACAAAGAGAAGCGAAGCAGTGATGTGGAGCCAAACTCAGAAAAATAGTCTCAGTTCGGATTGGAGTCTGCAACTCGACTCCATGAAGTCGGAATCGCTAGTAATCGCAAATCAGCATGTTGCGGTGAATACGTTCTCGGGGTTTGTACACACCGCCCGTCAAACCACGAAAGTTGGTAATGCCCAACGCCGGTGGCCTAACTCGCAAGAGAGGGAGCCGTCTAAGGCAGGATCGATGATTGGGGTTAAGTCGTAACAAGGTATCCCTACGGGAACGTGGGGATGGATCACCTCCTTTCTAAGGAAAACAAGGCTTAAGAAGCCGAGATCGCATCTCATAAAGAGATGATACAAACCAATTCGTAATGAAATCATCATATTCAGTTTTGAAAGACTTAACAGTTTTTCAGTAAAAAAAAGAAGTTTTAGATTAGATCTTTGAAAAGTAGATAAATTCTGTCGTAAGGTTAAGGAAGTAAGGGCACACAGTGGATGCCTTGGCACTAAGCGCCGATGAAGGACGCAACTAACAGCGAAATGCTACGGGGAGCGGTAAGTACGCGACGATCCGTAGGAATCCGAATGGGGGAACCCGGCATGTAGAAGACATGTCACTCTAGCAATAGAGGGGGATACGCAGGGAACTGAAATATCTAAGTACCTGCAGGAAAAGAAAGTAACAACGATTCTTCTAGTAGCGACGAGCGAACGAGGAGGAGCCTGATTATTCTAACAGTTACAAAATCAATTAATAGACGAGCAAGTTGGGAAGCTTGACCATAGAAGGTGAAAGTCCTGTAGTCGAAATTAATGGATCTGGGAATAACGAAAAGTAGGGCGGGACACGAGAAATCCCGTTTGAAGAACGGAGGACCATCTCCGAAGGCTAAATACGACTTAGTGACCGATAGTGAACCAGTACCGTGAGGGAAAGGTGAAAAGAACCCCGGAAGGGGAGTGAAAAAGATCCTGAAACTGTGTGCTTACAATTAGTTAGAGCACGTTAATGTGTGATAGCATGCCTTTTGTAGAATGAACCGGCGAGTTACGATATAGAGCAAGGTTAAGCCTAGAGGGGTGGAGCCGAAGCGAAAGCGAGTCTGAATAGGGCGAATAAGTTGTATGTCGTAGACCCGAAACCGGGTGAGCTAGCCATGAGCAGGTTGAAGTTTATGTAAGAGTAAATGGAGGACCGAACGAGGACACGTTAAAAAGTGTTTCGATGACTTGTGGCTAGGGGTGAAATTCCAATCGAACTCGGAGATAGCTGGTTCTCCCCGAAATAGCTTTAGGGCTAGCGTTAGCAAATAGTTTTATGAAGGTAGAGCACTGAATGTGTGATGGCCCCACCTCGGGGTACTGAGCCCAATCAAACTCCGAATGTCATAAAATGTGGCTAGCAGTCAGACTGTGGGTGATAAGGTTCATGGTCAAGAGGGAAAGAGCCCAGATCGCCAGATAAGGTCCCAAAATTCATGCTAAGTGGCAAAGGAAGTGGAGATGCACAAACAACTAGGAGGTTGGCTTAGAAGCAGCCATCCTTTAAAGAGTGCGTAATAGCTCACTAGTCGAGTGACTCTGCGCCGAAAATGTACCGGGGCTAAGCATGATACCGAAGCTGCGAATTTGGATTGATATCCAAGTGGTAGGGGAGCGTTCTAACAGGGATGAAGGTAGATCGTAAGGACTACTGGACTGGTTAGAAGTGAGAATGCCGGTGTAAGTAACGAAAAGACAGGTGAGAATCCTGTCCGTCGAAAACCCAAGGTTTCCAGGGGAAGGTTCGTCCGCCCTGGGTAAGTCGGGGCCTAAGGTGAGGCTGAGAAGCGTAGCCGATGGATAGCAGGTAGAGATTCCTGCACTAGTTTATAGACTGATGGAGTGACAAAGGAGGCTAACGTCCGCCCCTGAATGGATTGGGGACAAGGAACTAAGGTTGGTGTGTAGGCAAATCCGCACACTTTAATTAAGACTGAGGTTCGGTAGGTAAAGGATGATGACGTCAAACTTTCAAGAAAAGCTTCTAGGGTTAATCTATAGACTACCCGTACCGTAAACCGACACAGGTGGGTAGGTAGAGAATACTAAGACGCGCGAGAAAACCCTTGTTAAGGAACTCGGCAAAATGACTCCGTAACTTCGGGATAAGGAGGACTTTTAATGAAAAAAGAAAGTCGCAGAGAATAGGCCCAAGCGACTGTTTATCAAAAACACAGGTCTCTGCAAAACCGTAAGGTGAAGTATAGGGGCTGACACCTGCCCGGTGCTGGAAGATTAAGAGGAGATGTCAAGCAATGAAGCATTGAATTGAAGTCCCAGTAAACGGCGGCCGTAACTATAACGGTCCTAAGGTAGCGAAATTCCTTGTCAGGTAAGTTCTGACCCGCACGAAAGGTGTAACGATTTGGGCACTGTCTCAACAAGGGACTCGGTGAAATCAAGCTGCCGGTGAAAACGCCGGCTACCCGCGACAGGACGAAAAGACCCCATGGAGCTTTACTGTAGCTTGATATTGATATTCGGTGTACTATGTACAGGATAGGTGGGAGACTAAGAAGCTAGGACGTTAGTCTTGGTGGAGTCAACGTTGGGATACCACCCTTGGTGCATTGAGTGTCTAACTTGTGGATGTGTAATCCAAAGGACAGTGTCTGGTGGGCAGTTTGACTGGGGCGGTCGCCTCCCAAAGAGTAACGGAGGCGCCCTAAGGTACCCTCAGAATGGTTGGAAATCATTCGTAGAGCGCAAAAGCAGAAGGGTGCTTGACTGCGAGACCAACAAGTCGAGCAGGGACGAAAGTCGGGTTTAGTGATCTTACGGTACCGCATGGAAGGGCCGTGACTCAACGGATAAAAGCTACCCTGGGGATAACAGGCTTATCGCTTCCAAGCGTTCACAGCGACGAAGCGGTTTGGCACCTCGATGTCGGCTCGTCGCATCCTGGAGCTGAAGAAGGTTCCAAGGGTTGGGCTGTTCGCCCATTAAAGCGGCACGCGAGCTGGGTTCAGAACGTCGTAAGACAGTTCGGTCTCTATCCGTCGTGGGCGTTGGAAATTTGAAGGGAGCTGTCCTTAGTACGAGAGGACCGGGATGGACGTACCGCTGGTGCACCAGTTGGCCTGCCAAGGCCACAGCTGGGTAGCTACGTACGGACGGGATAAACGCTGAAAGCATCTAAGCGTGAAGCCCCCCTTAAGATGAGATTTCCCATTAGCAATAAGTAAGATCCCTTAGATACGATGAGGTTGATAGGCTAGGTGTGGAAGTGCGGTGACGCATGAAGCTGACTAGTACTAATAGATCGAGGACTTAACCTTACAATAATACAGAATTTATCTAGTTTTGAGAGACGTCTGGTGACGATAGCGAAGTGGACACACCTGTTCCCATACCGAACACAGTAGTTAAGCACTTCAGCGCCGAAAATAGTACCTGTAGGTGCAAAGATAGGACGTTGCCGGGCTAATCTTAAACGCCTAAATAGCTCAGTTGGTTAGAGCACCTGACTGTTAATCAGGGGGTCCTAGGTTCGAGTCCTAGTTTGGGCGCCACTGATTACTTCAATCGGCTTTTAGGCCGTTTTTTTTATGCATTTTTTTGCCTATTAAATCAACACTGTGCTATAATAACAATCGAGGAGTGATGATATGGATTTTATTTATGAGAGTAATCGAATTTATGCTGCAGACGAACAGGGTAATGTTCTTGCTGAGGTTGTCTTCCCATTAGAAAAAGATGGCGTTGTGAACATCAATCGTACGTTTGTTGATGCCACTTTACGTGGTGGTGGTGTCGCTGCTAAACTTTTAAACTTAGCATATGAACACATTAAAGCACAGGGATTAAAAGCCATTCCTAGTTGCTCTTACGCCGTGACTTTTTTTAAACGTAATCAAGATAAAAATGATATTTTAGTCGATTTGGATTTAGATTCAATCAAGGTAGAATGTTCGATTTAGTTGTAACAAGAGACTGAGTTTAACACTCAGTTTTTTTTTGAAAAATTATAAGAAGAGAATGTCATCGTATCTAACAACTATGTTATAATGGTTACGAATTCAATCGAGGGATAAATAATGGAAACAAAATTAGAGAAAAATGTGTGGATATTAACCATACCGATTTTTATTGAACTTGCATTTTTCATTTTAATGGGATCTGTGGATACACTTATGATCAGTTTTTATGAAAAAATAACACCTTCAGCAGTTGGTAGTGTAGCAGCGGTTGGAAATGCGAGTACGGTGATTAACTTATTTGGTGTCTTGTTAAATGTAGTTGCTACCGGAATTGGGGTTGTTGTTTCACAGTATTTGGGGGCAAAAAAACAAAAAGAAGCGAAAGAAACGATTTCAAGTGGCATATTAATGCAAGTTTTTGTTGGTTTATTCATTAGCTTGCTACTGATATTTTTAGGTAACCTTCTGTTTATTGTCATAGAAACACCGGTTGAAATTAGAACACTGTCTTATGATTATCTTTTTTACACAGCAATATCATTAATATTCGTTTCCATTGGTAATGCAATTAGTGCTGGATTAAGAAGTTTCGGACACGCTAAAAAAGTGATGTATACCGTAATATTTGCGAATTTAGGAAATGTATTCTTTAATTATATGTTCATATTTGGTCGATTTGGTGTGAATGAAATGGGAGTTGCTGGTTCGGCAATCTCGACATTGATTATGCGTTTTATTCAGCTCGTAATTTTAATGTTTCTACTCAAACGATTGATTGGTGTTAAACCGCTTAAGCCAACCTATAATCAAGAACATTCTAAGAAAATACTGCGTATTGGTATTCCATCCGCACTTGAGAATATGACGTATAATTTGATGCAGTTCGTTGTTTTATCTTTTATCAACAAATTAGGAACACAAGTCATTTCTGCTCGAACGTTTGTTAATACGATCATGAGTTACATCTTTTTATTTTCTGGGGCTTTCGCCTCAGGTAATGCGATTGTAACTGGCTATTACATTGGCGAAGGGGATTATCAAGGCGCATATAAAAATACGCTTAAAACCGTTTTGTCAACGTCTGTCATTGTCTTAGTCATTGTGACAGTGATCAATTTGTTGTCTTATCAAATTGCCTCGTTATTAACCGAAGATAAAGTCGTGATTCAAACCATAAGAAACGTCTTATGGGTCTGCTTTTTATTAGAAATCGGTCGAGTTTTAAATCTAGTTGTGATACAATCTTTAAGAGCAACCGGAGATACGTTATTTCCTTTAATTATGGCTGTAATTAGTATGCTTGGCTTAGGAATCCCATTTGCTTATTTGTTTTCAAATACGCTTGGATTAGGCCTTGTTGGCATCTATTTAGGTTACAGTGTTGATGAAATGTTTAGAGGCGTTATAATGACAGTTAGATGGCTTAAGAAATCATGGATGAATAGATCATTAGTTGAGGGGTAAAAAAATGAGAAAACCAGTAATAATTGCTGTTGCAGGTGGTAGTGCTTCAGGGAAAACAACCGTTGTCAAAGAAATCTTAGATAAATTAGATTTAAAAGACGTTGAGATAATTAAACACGATGATTATTATTTAGATCAAACGAATCTTTCGATGGACGATCGAATCAAAATTAATTACGATCATCCGAGTTCGCTTGACAACGACTTGCTTGTTTCACATATCGATGGGTTACTGAAAGGTCACGCAATTGACTGTCCAACCTATAATTTTGTTACTAACAACAGAAGTGCAGAAACAAGAAGAATTGAACCTAAGAAAGTGATTATATTAGAAGGAATTTTAATATTAACAGATTCAAGAATAAGAGAACTTAGTGATATCAAACTCTATGTTGAATTAGATGATGACACAAGATTCATTAGACGTCTTCAAAGAGACATCGCAGAACGTGGAAGAACGGTTGAAAGCGTCATTGATCAGTATTTAAATACCGTAAAACCGATGCATCATAAACACGTTAAACCAACCAAGCGATTTGCAGATGTGATTATCCCTAATGATTATAAACATAGCGTAGCGGTTGATATTATCGTGTCAAAAATCAAAATGATTTTGGGTGAAGATAAATGAAATTAATTGTCGGAGCAATGATAGAAGAGATTAGTCAAATCATCGAAGGGTTTGGATTATCTAAGATAAGATTTAATGGACAAATAGAACTTTATAGTGGTAAAATAAATGATGAAGAAGTAATGGTTCTACAAACAGGAATAGGAAAAACTAACGCTGCAATGTCACTTAGCGCTGTGTTATCTTGTTATAACATTGAAGAGGTAATCAATATTGGCATCGTAGGAGCAACAAAACCTTTTACATCAAACGAAGTTGTCGTTATCAATGAAGCGAGCTACCATGATTTTGATTTAACCGTATTTGGTTATGAAAAAGGACAAGTACCGAGAATGCCAGTATACTACGAATCAAATCAGGCATCAATTATGAAGTTTAAGAGACTTTTAAATGCAAAAGAAGCAAGACTTTACACGGGTGATTCCTTCACCTTAAACACGGATTTAACAGGTGTTTTTGATATGGAAGGCGCTGCCTTGTATCAAGTTAGTTATCGTTTTGCTGTTCCAATTGCGGCAATTAAAGTGGTATCCGATGTCATTGGTGAGGATTCACAACATGAGGATTACAAAACATTTGAAAAGAATTGTAGTATTCGCTTATATGAATTAATCAAACACTATTTCATGGAGGGTTAAACGTATGAAAGGCTTACTTATTTTATCTGATTTTTGTGAAGATTTAGAAGCGTTAGGAACTAGGGCTTTATTAAAGCGTGCCCAAATCGAGATTGACACAGTGACATACAATGAAACCAAAGAAATTACAACGGCTTTCGGGTTAGACGTAAAAGTGGATTATCACATGGACGAAGTTGATTTAGATGACTATGGTTTCCTAGTAATACCTGGTGGTAAATACGTAGCCATGATTATCGAATCGGATACAAGAATAAAGAGCTTGGCTAAAATCTTTGAAACTGAGGATAAAATGATTGCAGCAATTTGTGCAGGACCTCGTTTTCTAGGTGAAATGGGCATATTAGAAAACAAGCAATATACCATTTATAAAGGTCTTCAAGAAGAATCTTATAAGGGGATATACAAAGAGGAACTAAAAGCAGTCACTGACGGGAAAATAATTACTGGTCGTGGCGCAGGTGCAACGATTGAATTTGCGCTAGAAATCATTGCTTTTGTTAAGTCAAAAGACACTGCTAAACAAATCAAAAACAGTATTTTGTTTTAATTGAAAAAAAGTGAAAAACGTATTGACAATCGCATTTTTGATGGTATAATTATAAATGCGCTTGTTAAAAATTGGCCCGTTGGAGAAACGGTTAACTCACATGCCTTTCACGCATGCATTCACGGGTTCGAATCCCGTACGGGTCACCATAACAAATGTACTCATAGCTCAATTGGATAGAGCGTTTGACTACGGATCAAAAGGTTGGGGGTTCAAGTCCTCCTGGGTACGCCATCGGGAAGTAGCTTAGCTTGGTAGAGCGCCTGGTTTGGGACCAGGAGGTCGCAGGTTCAAATCCTGTCTTCCCGACCACTTAGAATTGCGGGTGTAGTTTAATGGTAGAACCACAGCCTTCCAAGCTGTTGACGTGGGTTCGATTCCCATCACCCGCTCCAAGTGAATTTTAAATACGACAATTAGTCGTATTTTTTTTCGTGTGTGCCGGGTATGGCATATAACTAGGTGGTGAAAGTCCACTGTGGGGGTACTCACTAACCAAACACTAACGAAGCACAAGGTATCCATCGTGAGGTGAGAGGGGAGAAATATTTTAATTATTAGCCTCTACTCGATTCTTGAGTGAAAACCAAGACAAGGTGTTAGTAAATCTGATGTGATTAAATTACCGTTTATGCATGAAATTGTTTCTTATATGAAAATAACTATGACGTTCTATTAGGGTAGAATTAAAAATGTCTCACTCAATTTTTTAATAATCAAAGAATTTAAAACAAAACTGGACTTTTATTGAAAAAGGTGTATAATACTTTTTGTGTGACAAAACTGATTAACGGAGTACAAATTAAACACATGAAGATTATGATTATAGGTTATGCCTCAACGGGTAAAGCAAAATTAGCAAGTTTATTTAGTGATAAATACCAATTAACTCAACTCAATATGGAAGACATTATTTACGATGAAAATAGAGTAAAACAACCAAAGAAACTAAGTTATCAGCAATTGAATCGCTTTTTACGTAAAAATGAAAATTGGGTTATTAATGGTAATTACAGTTCTTGTCAATTTTTAGAAAGAGCTGAACAAGCCAGCCTGATTATTGTATTAAAGTTTAATCGCTTTACATGTTTAAAAAATGCGTATCAAGCGCGTAAGACAAAGAATCAAGGTTGGATGAAATGGCTTCTTTATAGTGGACGTAATAAATATCGTCAACAAAAGTTTAATCATCTCATCAAGAGACATCCGGATAAAGTTTGTGTTATTAAAAATCAAAAACAATTAGATGACTACCTATTAAAGTTAGGAATTAGTCCTCAAAACAATAAATAGTCGAACATTCGATTATTTTTTTTTACTCAGTGTCGATTAGGACATATGTGTCCTTGCTTATTTGGTTGTGTCGATATAAAATGTGTTTAAAGGCAAGGCTTATGCCGTTATATCGTGATAATATTCAAAGTACATAGTCCCCACTAACCACTTGTCTATTTTGATCGATGCCTGAGACATTCTTAATGTCATTTGAGTCAATGGCACGAAATAACTTAAATTCCCCAAAGCAATTTAAGATTAATGAGTGCCAAAAACTCAATTCCTAAAAATTCAAGTAAAGAAAGATAAACACCCCCCGTTTATCTTTCTTTTTTATATTGGCTTCATTTATTACGTAAATTAATTGAAAACAAGGTATAATAATCATATAGAATGATGTAAATTTTATAAACGTATGGGGGTTTTCCTGTGATTGAATTTCTTGAGGGGATTAGTAATAACTATATCGAAATATTAAATAACATAATTTTGCTTTTTGGATTAGGCTTTTTATATGCGGCATCCAATGTTTCACCAAAATCGAAAAAAATAGTTCCCTCAATTCTCTCTGGTATTATCATTGGATTGTTTATCTTGATGATTATGATAAATCCTTGGTCAATTCAAGAGGGGTTAATATTTGACGTTAGAAGTGTCATCTTAAGCGTCTCAGCGTATTTCTTTGGTTTAATACCAGCACTTGTTTCTATGATTTTACCAATCATCTACCGTATGATTATTGGTGGGTCTGGGGTATACTCGGGTGTTTTTACCATCCTAATATCGGTTGGAATTGGTCTATCTTGGCATCACATTAGAAAAGTACTTCAACTAAAGAGTATCGTTATTGAGTTTTATTTGTTTGGTCTGTTGGTTCATTTGCTTGTATGGTCGGGGTTTGTTATGATCTCATACCCAAACAACTTCATTTTAATGCGTGAAACATTTGTTCCATTTATCGTTGTTTTTCCAGTGGTTAGTATGTTGTTGTTGCTGGTTATTAAGAACCAAAAAGATCGAATCGAAATAACAAAGACACTACAGGAACAAGAACTCCTGTTGAAATCAATCATCGATTCACCAAACTCGATGGAGATTTTTGCTTTGGATTTAAACCTAAAGTACTTGGCCTATAATCGTTTTCATCAAAAATCAATGAACAATTACTATGGTATCGCGATTAACGTTGGTGATGATTACTTAGATAAAATACTGAATTCTAAAATGAGGGAACGGATTTCCGACATGTTATTTCACGCTTTACAAGGACAGACACTCGTAAAGACGATAGAGATTGAGACGTCTCAAAATAAGTTTTATGAGGAGCGTTATACGCCAATACTTAAACAAAATCAAGTGATCGGCGTTACGGTAATTTCCTATGAAGTAACCGAACGAAAAAACTATGAAAATTCAATACTTTATCTGTCATATTACGACCACTTGACTGGCTTAGGTAATCGACGCTTGTATCAAGAAAAATTAGCACAATTGGAGATCAACAAAGACTTCCCATTGTCGATTGTCATGGCAGATATCAACGGTCTTAAGTTAATGAATGACGCTTTTTCACATGACGCCGGCGATGAATTATTAGTAAAAGCTTCTCAAGTGATGACTAAGCACTTTAACACCTATGGCGAAGTTTATCGTATCGGTGGCGATGAGTTTGTCATATTGCTACCTAATTCTAGTGATCAATTTACGAATCAACTCATTAATGAGCTTAACAGCGACTTAAGTCAAACAGCGGTCAAAGGGGTTTCAATCTCGGTTAGCTTTGGCTATTCAACCGCTTATCATTTAGATGAAGTTAAACAAGTAGCAAGAAAAGCCGAAGAAAATATGTACGCTCACAAGATTGCGAGCATTTCTTCGAATCGTAATCTGTTGATTAAGACCCTACAAAAAACACTCTATGAGAAGAATCCGCGTGAAGAAGCGCATTGTAAGAGAGTGTCGGTCGTTTCAAAAGCATTAGGACTAGCAATTGGTTTAGATAGCGAACAGCTTGGCTTATTAGAAGTGATTAGCTTTCTTCATGACATCGGTAAAATTGCCATAGACGAAGAAGTTCTAAATAAAAAGGATCAGCTTTCGACACAAGAATGGGAAAAAGTAAAAAAACATCCAGAGATTGGTTATCGTATTTTATCGACTGTTCCTGAATATTTTGAAGTGGCATCTGACATATTGTCTCACCATGAAAGATACGATGGGAATGGATACCCACGAGGGTTAAAAGGCGAGCAAATACCATTAAGAGCACGAATCTTAAGTATAGCTGATGCTTACGATGCGATGGTCAATAAACGACCCTACAATGAACAAAAGACGCATGAGGCAGCCATGATTGAAATAAAAGAGAATCGAGGCACTCAGTTTGATCCTAGTTTAGTCGATGTTTTTATAAAACACTTTGGATCGGAACCATTTTTTCAGAAGAAAAATGAAACGTATAAGAAATAATAATAAGTAAGTAATTTGCGGATTACATCAAAATAACGTATAATTTGAGTATCAAGTAAAGGGGTCAATTATGAATAAAGAACTAGAAAAAGTCAAGCAAACCGGTCAATTAAACAAGTTTAAAGAAGCAGACAAAGAAGTTCAACAGCAAATCGCTTATATCGAATACGATGAAGACGAGTCCTACGCAAACATCGACCTTGAAATTCAAAAAGAATCAGATATCTATCAAAAATATACTATGCTTTTTCGTAAACGTATTTCACAAGAAATTATGAACTATTTAGAAGAAGCAACGAAATATGTGCCGTTATACAAGCCAGTAAAGATTAATGTGACGCTACCGAATCAATCAATATCTGAGGAGTTACTAAAACAAATTGAACTCATGGTTGAACGAAGTTTAGCAAGACGCATCATCGATTTAAATATCATCATTAAGGACATTATCCTTAAAAGCTTTTTGATGATTATTTTCGGTTTAACATCGATGGTAGTTAACATTTTACTAGATACGTATTTTAGTATCTATATGCTTGAAGAAGTGTTTATGATTGCTTCCTGGGTTTTTATATGGAAGGCAGTTGAAGGGTTGTTTTTTGACCGAAGAAAAACACACATTTCAAAACTAAAATTACTACAAATATACTCAGCGGATTACGAATCAAAAATATAAGTTGATTGGGGTGAATCAAATGAATAATGAATTAAAGAAAGCGTACAATAGTGCACTTAGATCTTCAATTGAGATCATATTAATCTACTATTTTATTGGATTTTTGTGGATTATTTTTTCAGACAGGCTCGTTAAGTTGTTTGGTTTCACTCAAAGTCAACTGATGAGCGTTGAAGTCGTTAAAGGCATTTTATATGTCCTTGTTTCTGGTGCTTTTTTCTATATTATAATCAAAAGACGGATGGACTTATACGTCAATACCATTCATAACTTAGAAGATACAGCCGTACTTTTAAAACGTTCGAATGTGGATAAAAACGCCCTTGAAGATAAACTCTATGAACTGGCTTACTTTGATCAGTTAACAAAATTGCCGAACAAAATCTATTTAGAAGAGAAAATACAACAACGCATTAAGGAAAATCCGGATCAAATCTTCGGTTTGTTCTATTTTGATCTAGATGATTTTAGAAACATCAATGAATTTCATGGTCATGACGTAGGTGATGAGTTAATTAATGAAATTGCTCAATTGCTTAAAAAATTTCAAACAGAAAAAGCCATTGTCGCTAGACACAACGCCGATGAATTTATGATTGCAATGTTTTTTTCATCCCCTGTCCAAATTAAAGACATTATCACCAAAAACCTTGCGACTGTAAGAAGAACTTTTACACTCAATAACGATGATTTTTTCATCACTATTAGTGGTGGGGTGGCAATCTACCCATTTGATGGTAATACGTTTAAAGATTTGTTTGTTTGTGCGGACATTGCCATGTCTGAAGCGAAATTAAAAGGCAAAGACAACATTGTTTATTTCAATGATCAAATGCGGATCAATTCAAATCGTAAAATTGAAATTCTTAATTTGCTACATCAGGCACTAGAACAAAAGGAATTTAAGCTTCATTTTCAACCAATCGTTTCATTAGAAAGTAAGAAAGTAGTGGGTGTTGAGGCATTAATTCGTTGGTTTTCTAAACAAAAAGGTTATATTCCACCGCTTGATTTTATCCCATTAGCTGAACGAAGTGGTAACATTAGAGAAATATCAGAATGGGTATTTAAAGAAGCCGTGACTATGCAAAACAAGTTGGATGCGCTAGGCTATCCGATTAAGATATCCATCAACGTTTCTGCAAAAGCGCTGATGTCACCAAAATTTTTACAGGCGGTTTCAAAATTGGTTAAAGAAACAAAGGCTGATCCAACACGAATTGAGTTAGAGCTTACAGAAACCGCACTGATTGAAGATATTAGAGAGTCGATTCGAATACTAAAAAGCCTTAAACAAATGGGCTTTATTATATCGATTGATGATTTTGGTACTGGCTATTCGAGCTTAGCTTATTTGCACAAATTGCCCATTGATATATTAAAGATTGACCGAACCTTTATTCATTCAGTGACGACGGATACTGAAATACCGGTCGTAGAATTTATGGTTAACATCGCTAAAGAACTTGATTTGTCTGTGATCATAGAAGGCGTAGAAACTGAAATCCAAGAAAGAATCGTCAAACGATATGGCTGTCAATACGCACAAGGCTATTACTACTCGATGCCTTTAGACGAAACAGATTTGATTGCGTTTATGACGCATGAGGCAAGTAACGAATAAAAAAAGCATGTTCGAAAGTCGAACATGCTTTTTCATTTTTAGGGTTTAATGTAGCTATACCCTAAGGATTGCAGTAGTGCAATTTCATAGACACCACTGTCAACAATAACCACTTGATTACTAATCTCTTTTCGATCATAACCTCTTTGTTTAAGTGAGTTCAAACATACGTGGTACTTGATACGTTCATCTAGCGTGCATTCTTCGCTCATAAAGTAAGCGACTGAATCAGCGTTTGAAACAACACTAACACTTAGATTTGAATCTTTTTCTAAAATGTTTCTTAAATTCGCATTTAAGAGATTCCATTTTTCCATTTCATCAATGTGAAACAGTACTTTCATAAGATCACCCATAAATATAGTAACATACATCCTTGTAAAAAATAAATAATGTATTATAATAACATTAAGAGGTGATGAGTATGAAAGATGAAAAAGAAGTTGTTAAACGTGATGATTTAGGTAAGGATGAAGGTAGTTTTAATTACCATATTTCGCTAAATAAGGACGAAAACAGTGAGTTTTATAAGATGTGGCGAGTTAGACGTAGTAATTCTGAAAAAACAATTAAATATTTTGATACTCAAAAAGAAGCAATCGCATATGCGAAGTCACTTTCGGATAAAAACAAGACAAACATTGTGATACATAAAACGGATGGAAAAATCCGAAAACAAAAATATTGAGGCAAGCCAAGTGCTTGTCATTTTTTTTTGACAAGATGGCTATTTTTCCTTATAATAGATGGAGTTAGGGGGTTAACAAAACGGTTTTCGTTTTGTTGTTGATAAAATGAAAAAATACATCGATATCTTTTATACGTTTTTTAAAATCGGCTTATTTACCTTTGGTGGTGGGTACGCAATGATTGCGGTCATGCAAGACTTGATCGTTGAACACAAAAAGTGGATTGACGAAGAGGAAATGCATGAGCTTATTTCGATTAGTGAGGCAACCCCGGGTCCATTTGCAATTAATGGTGCGACGTTTATTGGCTATAAACATGGTGGCTTTTTAGGTAGTTTATTTGCGACAATTGGTGTGGTAATTCCTTCGTTGACGGTTATTATCTTAATATCAATTTTCTTAGAACAATTTTCTTCAAATGTGATCATTCAAAATGCATTAAAAGGCATTGGTGCCGGTGTGGGTGTTTTAATTATCAAGGCATTTATTAAAATGGGAAAGAAGGTAAAAAAGAACTGGTATAACCTTTTCTTCTTTGTTTTGGCGTTTGTCGTATCTTTCTTTACTTCATTTTCGGTCGTATACCTGATCTTGTTGACGGCACTGTTTGCCGTATCTTATCAAGCAATTAAAGGTGGTGACATTTCGAATGATTGAATTACTTAAACTCTTTTTTGTTTTCTTTAAAATCGGCTTATTCACGTTTGGTGGTGGCTATGCAATGATTCCAATGATTAGACAAGAGATGTTACAAAATGATTATTTAACGCTTGATCAAATCACACAATTCATTGGAATTGCTGAATCAACCCCAGGACCATTTGCGGTAAACATGGCAACGTTTGCGGGGTATCATACGCATGGCATTGTCGGTAGTTTGTTTGCAACATTAGGTGTTGTACTCCCATCGTTTTTAATTATCTTATTGATTGCTTACTTTTCGGATAGGTTTTTAAAGACAAAACCCGCTAGAGCAGTACTTTATACGTTAAAACCTTTGATCGTGGGGTTAATTTTGAGTGCAGGGCTTTCTGTGGTTTTACATGGTGTATTAGGGGATTTTATGACAGAGATTACATTTGACTACATCGCATTGATAATTTTTTCGGTGGTGTTCTTAGTCAGTCTGTTTTATAAGAAAATGTCTCCGATACATATGGTCCTTTTATCATCAATCTTGGGCATCATATTTTACGGGTTATAAAAGCTAATAAGGCGCCTTTTGGGCGCCTTATTTCTTTTCGTGAAGCATTAGGTGATTGTCATCGAGTTCAATTGAGTAAGTTTTATTTGGTACTAAACTGCCTTCAACCACTTTGGTTGCAATAAAGGTTTCTAAGAAACGTTGGATAAAACGTTTGATTGGTCTTGCACCATACTCGATTGAGTAGCTTTGTTGTAAAATGTATTTTTTTACGTCGTCTGTTACGCTTAAATGTATGTTTTTTTCCTCTAATCGATGATTTAGTTCATTGATAAGTTTTTCAACAATTTCTACTTGAACATTAAAACCAAGTGGGTTAAACAAGATGATTTCATCGATTCGGTTTATGAACTCTGGCTTAAAGGTTTCTTTAACGAGGTTAAGTACGTTTTCTTCTTTCTTTGGGTTATTTTCAATTAAGAGATTCGAACCTAAGTTAGAAGTCATAATAATGATGGTGTTTTTAAAATCAATGGTTCTACCTTGGTTGTCAGTCAATCGGCCATCGTCAAGGATTTGAAGAAGTAGATTGAAAACTTCAGGATGTGCTTTTTCAATTTCATCAAATAGAACAATCGAGTAAGGTTTTCTTCGAACAGCTTCTGTGAGTTGGCCACCCTCATCGTAACCGACATACCCTGGAGGAGAACCGATGAGACGCGAGGTGGAATGTCGTTCCATGTATTCGCTCATATCAATTCGAATGATGTGTGATTCATCGTCAAAAAGATTAGCTGCGAGTGATCTAGCGACTTCGGTTTTACCCACACCAGTAGGACCTAAGAATAGAAATGAACCAATGGGTCTACGTTCGTCTTTGATACCAGCTCTTTGTCTAATGATGGCATCACCAATTAGATTGATTGCTTGGTCTTGGCCGATGACTCTTTTCTTCATTTCATCTTTCAAGTGAAGTAACTTATCTTTATCTGCTTGGATTAATTTTGAAATTGGTATATGAGTCCACTTAGAGACGATTTCTGCGATGTGTTCTTCAGTGACTACTTCAGAAAGTAGATGAGGCTCGTCTTTTACCTCAGTCAGTGTTAGAATTTCTTTTTCCAACGCTGGGATTTTTGAGTACTGAAGCTCGGCTGCTTTTTGATAGTTAGACGCATTAAATGCGTTTTGAAGTTCCAGCCTTAGATTTTCTAAGTTTGCTTTTTTCTCTTTGATGACTAATAATTGATTTTTCTCTTTTTCCCACTGGGATTTAATTTGTTTTTCTGATGTTTTTAGTGTGATGAGTTCTTCATCAATCTTTTGAAGTCTTTGTTTAGAAAGTGCATCGGTTTTCTTTTTTTAAGGCACTCTTTTCAATTTCCAATTGCATGATTTTTCTTGTGACGTCGTCAAGTTCCACGGGCATGGAATCAATTTCCATGCGAATGGAAGCACAAGCTTCATCGATTAAATCAATGGCTTTATCGGGTAGAAAACGATCGGTAATGTAGCGATTTGATAGTAAAGCGGATTGAACAATCGCATTATCGCTGATGTGTACGCCGTGATGAGCTTCAAAACGATCTTTAAGTCCTCTAAGGATACTAATGGTATCGATAACTGTTGGTTCATTGATTTGAATTTTTTGAAAGCGTCTGTCTAACGCAGGGTCCTTCTCGATGTATTTTCTTGACTCATTTAGTGTGGTTGCCCCAATACAGTGTAATTCGCCTCTTGCGAGCATTGGCTTTAACATATTTGATGCGTCCATTGCACCATCGACGCGACCAGCACCAACAATGGTGTGTATTTCATCAATGAATAAGATGATTTTTCCATCAGAGTCTTTGATTTTATTTAAAACGGCTTTGAGTCGTTCTTCAAATTCACCTCTAAATTTGGCTCCAGCAACCAAAGAAGCCATGTCGAGTTCGTAGATGATTTTATTTTCTAAACCGATCGGGACATCTTTATCAACAATTCGTCGTGCTAATCCTTCGACTATTGCGGTTTTACCAACGCCAGGTTCACCAATTAAGAGTGGGTTATTCTTCGTTTTTCTGGATAGTATTTTGATGATACGTCGGATTTCATCTTCTCTTCCGATGACTGGGTCGATTTTTCCTTTTTTTACCTCTTCGACAATGTTACGTCCAAACTTGTCGAGTATGTTTGGATCTTTTTCATAGTTTTCCATTTGTGGCATCATGAGTATCCCTCCTTTGGCACTCTAATATATCAACTGCCAACATTATTATATCGCAAAGGATTTCAAGAATCAAGTAGTTAGTAAACTTATTAAGCAAAGCGATTTATTATATGATATAATATAAGGGCTAGAAAGGTAAGGTACAATTATGAACAAAAAATTATGGATGTTATTTTTACTTATGTTTTCTGTAGTTACATTAAGTGCTTGTTTAAATGAAAAAGAAGATGAACCAGTTATTGAAGAGCCAACAGAAGAACCTGTGACTTCGGATAAACTAGAGTTTTTAGATATTTATTACTTAAATGATTTGCATGGTGCTATTGAAGAAACTGAGTATCAAATCGGATTAGCTAAGATTGCAAATTTTGTGAATAACAAACGAAGTGAACACAAAAACAACACATTGTTTTTAGCTGGTGGTGATATGTTCCAAGGCAGTGCGCTTTCGAACTACTATATGGGAAGATCAACCATTGAGATTATGAATGTCATGGGTTTTGATGCCATGGTCGTAGGCAATCATGAATTTGACTGGGGTATTGATGTCGTAACTGACTATTTTGATGGTGAGACATCAAATGGTGAGGCTAATTTTCCTTTGCTTGGAGGAAACGTTGTATACGAAGGTACTAATAACATTGTGTCTCATATTGAGCCGTATACAATTATTGAAAAATTAGATAAAAAAATAGGTATCATTGGGACGATGGGCTTCGGACTAGAATCTAGTATTGCTCAGAGTCGTATCGATGGGTATGAATTTTTAGAACCAACAGAGATTATAAAGAAATATACTAAAGAGTTAAGAACAACAAAAGATGTCGATATCATCATTGTATTATCGCACGATCCAGGTGGGTACATGATGTCCAGCTTGTCAAACTTAACGGGTGATTATAAGGTCGATGCTGTTTTCAATGCGCACTCACATCAAGAAGTAGCAACCATTTTAAATGGTGCGCCAACCCTACAGGCTAAAGCAAATGGTGAACGTGTTGGTTATGTTCGTATCGCCCTAGACTCGAAATATAGCATGGAAGCGATTAACTACAAATCGTCTTCGAGCCCATTATTTAATGTAGAAGACGAAGCGGTTAAAACACTCGTTGACTTTTATAAATCAGAAACCGATACGTTATTTAAAACACCAATCATCACGAATCGAACCTACTTATCTAGAACCGCACTGACCGAATGGGTTGCAAGTGTCATGAGAGCTAAGACTAACGCAAGTATTGCATTTCATAACACGGGTGGTACACGCGTTGATTTTTACGATAACGAAGTAATCAATTTAGCAAAACTGTATCAAGTCCTTCCGTTTGATAATGTGGTAAAGACGGTTTATTTGGATGGTTCAACAATAAACAGCTTACTTAATCGTAGTGATTTGAGGTACAGCTCAGAACTCAACTATTTTGAAAGTGGTAAGTCCTATAAAGTAGCGACTAACGACTACGTGTTTGATAAAACTAACGACGTCTTCTTATATGGAGACAACTTATCAAATGATGGTTATGTCTTAAGAGACATTGTTTTTGATGAATTGACACTACAAAAAGATGTATACGATGATTTTGTAATATCAAATGCATTATTAACGAATCAAACATCGAGATAATATCGAAGTCTGATGAGACTAGAATTTAGATAACAAAACCTAATTGACAAACGCGCTGTTACTAGTTATAATATAATAGCGCGTTTAAAATAGGCCCTGTAGCCAAGTGGTAAGGCACGGCACTGCAACTGCCTGATCGTCGGTTCAAATCCGGTCGGGGCCTCCAAAGAAATCTTGAATTGGTAGCAAAAAACTACCAAATAACACCAAATTATGCCCTTTTAGGGCATTTTTTAATAAAAAATAGTCCATCTGAAAGTCTTTAACGACCGACATGATGGACTTTTATTTTTGTGAACTGATACCAAAAACCTGTACTTAGTGTAAACTAATATATATGCAGGAGGTATCAGATAAAAGACAAAAAGAAAACAAATAGACTATGGAGCGGAGAATTCAAATTAAAGGTCGTTTTAGACATCATTGAAAATGAACTCTCATACAGTCAAGCAGCGCGTAAATATGATATGTATTTATCATCAGGGAGTCTAAATGATACATTACCTGCTAGATGGGTATATCAGTATAGACTCTATGGGAAAGAGCGTTTCTTTCAAACACCGAAAGACTATCGTAAGAATCCAGTTAGACAGTTCTATAAACCATCCAAAGAGATCGAACAAAGTCTTGAACTTAAAGTTAAACACTTAGAAATGGAACTTGAATACACAAAAAAACTCACCGCCTTAATTCAGAAACAGGAACGAACAAACAAAAATACCAAGTAGTCCAGGAACTAAGGCGAAAATATGCACTAATAGATCTACTTCTAATATCAGGACTTCCAAAATCTATTTACGATTATTATGAACATCAAAATGAGACTGATAAATATCATGATATTAAGATACTTATTTCAGAAATCTTTGAAGCTAGTAACAAAACATATGGCTATAGACGTATTAAACTTGCACCTTAAAAACTTCTATGAGGTCAAAATAGCGTATAAGACGGTTGTAAAGCTTATGAAAGAGCTACACATCGTCTGTAAGGTAAGAAATAAGAGATATCGCTATATCTCTCAAATATCAAACAAAATTACACCCAATCTACTTAAGAGAGACTTTAAAAAAGATGAACCCAATATCCATGGGTCACAGATGTATCAGAGTTTAGATTTAATCGTAAACGTTTATATCTGTCTGTCATTCAAGATCTTTACAATGGCGAAGTCAAAGGTTATCAAATATCTAGAAGTCAGAATCAAGATTTAAACTTAAAGACACTGAAGAAATCAATCAACCTAAATGAAGACTTATCAAAGCTTCTCATACACTCTGATCAAGGCATTCTATACCAATCACCTAAATATCGTAATTACCTTAAGAAATCATCATTTACTCAATCCATGAGTGCTAAAGGTAATGCCTATTAAATGTCAGTGGTTGAAAGTTTCTTCGGGACGCTTAAATGCGAAACCATCTACTTACAAAAGGTTAAATCTTTATCTGATTTAATTAGAACAATTGATGAGTATATCTATTGGTATAATCATGAACGAATTAAACTAACTCTAGGTGGTTATTCACCTATCCAATATAGACTCATGAATCAATAAATGATACAATAACTACAAAGAACATAAAGTACAAGAAAATGGTATCAATTCAAATATAAAATTAAAAGATTAGGATATGTTATGATAAAATAGTACTATAAAACATGTTACAACTGAAATAATAAATGTAATGAAAACAATAAATGGAGGAGTCAATTTTGAAAATAAGTAAAAAAGAAATAGTTCAAGAACTAAAAATTGAAATAAGTAAAGATTTTAAGCTAGAAACTTATAAACTAGTAAAAAAGAGGTATTTGCTATTTAATGACAAACCAATTGTTAAATCTAAAATAAATGAATATTTAGAGTTTATTAGTGACGAGTTTAGCACTAAGGGAAAATATAAAACAATTATTGTAGTTGCTGAAACTAATGATGCGTTTGAAAAGAAAGAACTAGTATATTTTGATAATATTGATACATTAGTAGTCTTTTACTTAGTTAACTCTGATACAGGTGAAGTTTATATGGATGATAGTTGGACATTTATGTTAGGGTTAAACTATCGTAAGTATGTACGAAGTATAAATAAAATAATTACCGGACAATAATATGCGTGCATGGACAATTTGATATATATTTCAAGTAATATTGAACTATTGTTTATATAGTTTTCATATATGGTTGAGATAAAGCAACTAAAAATGGTATAATTCGACTAAGAGTTATATCATTTTTTACTATTAGGGGAGTTATAATTATATGGAAATTAAAGTTTCAAAGAAAGTAATTTTTTATAAGAATAGTCTTATAATTAAAAAAAGAAAAAGAAATATAGAAATTAACTTTCAAGACATTGATAGGATTATATATATTAAAAATAGTTTTTGGAATTGGTTAACAGGTAGAACGCATGCTGTTGTTCCAGGTCGTATACATATTTTTCTAAAAAATGGAGTTATAAATAATCGATATTCTTTTAAAATTAAAAATGATATATTTAATACTCTACCTTTAACATTTACTAGATTATTACCCGATAAATATAAAAATTATTAATTAAGGAGCAAAAAGATATGTTTGTCAAAAATTATTATAAAAAATTGGTGAAATAAAAGGTTGGGAATATGGAACTGGATATACGAAAGGGTTTGAGAAAAACTTTTTTTGTATAGTTTTTCAAGAAGGCATGTCTAGAAGAATTTCCATTTTTTTTAAACCCAATGAAAATATAGTGCAATTTAAAAAGTTTGTAGAAAATAGCAAAAAAAATCTAAAGATTTCAGATTACTTATTAAATGATGAAGGTATCTCAATAGCACCGAATGAATTTTGGAGTGTTATTAATTTGGTTAAAATCCAAAAAAATCTTGATGAATTAATAAATAAACTAGTTGATCTTGAAATTGAGCCATTTGTTCCAGATAATCTAGTAGAAAATCTTTAATCATCATAAAAATCGAAATTTATTATAAAAAGGAGGTAAGTTTAATGAAATATAAATTTGAACATGTTGAAAGATTAATGGTGAATACGAGTAATTTTGACATGGAGATACTGATAGGTAAAGAGCAATATCTTATAATTAAAGATGTGGAAAAAAACTTTTATTCAGTCAACTTTATGGAATCAAATAAAAAAGAGTATACACCTGTTAATGTCAATGCATTTAGTGATGTGTTTAAAATAAAAATTTTTGCAGGGCACACCTTGAAAGAAATGTGGAATAGGGTTGAAATATTGTCATTTAATAATAGTGATATTGCTTATTTTTTAAATTGACAATATGATTTTTGGGATGCTATTAAATTTAAGAATATTGATTTTAGAGTATCGCAAATAAATCTAACGATGAAAAGAGATAATAAAAATTATCAACATTGTATAAATCATATTCACGTAGATGATGGATAAATATCCAGTCTAATCAAGAGAAATTCCAACTAAAATGAGTACTATTTACACTGAAGATGAACTAATCAATAATGATTGGTTCATTTTTTATACTATAGACGAACTTATAAAAGAAAAACTTAAAATGAAGAAACAAACATTCAAAATGGGCTTTCATTCTGATTACTTACAATAATTGGAGGAACTCTTTGTTTGTTAAATATTATTATTTTTGATACCAATTTGATGCTTTTTCACAATGCTTTCATTTAAAAATAGGAAAAAGACTTGCTTGGTAATAATTAAAATAACACACTTGATTTTTGATTGTTAGCACCAAAATATAATCACTGGTCAATAATTAGTGTTGATGCCCATACTCAAATAGTAATCAAATAGCAATAATACAATTAATAACTACAATGATATAGGTTTGAGAGCAACAAAATATGTTAATAAAAAGGCTTAAAAAAAGTATTTTTGTCTACCACTAGATACACTACAAACTGAACTTTTTAGCTTATAATCTGGTTATCGTGGATATCAGGCTTTAAAAGTCTAGGATTAAAAGGAGCAATTTTTGCTCCTTTTTTTCTTGAGAAAATTCGTAGATTTCACTTTCAATTACTGGGAGGTGGAAATTATATGGCCAATACAAAAGATGCTTATGTGAAATGGAAAGAACAAGGTTTACTAGATGCAAAACTAAAAATCATCTCTAACAATTATTCATATAAAGAAGCAAGAGGTTTAATTTATAACTTACTTGGAGTGAGTGAGGCAACTTGGGAAAAACTCAAGAAAAGACATGAAGAGATTAGATTTACAATTGCAGAAGCAAAGAAACTTCATGAACAACTACTTTTGGTAAGTATTACAAGAAGAGCAGAGGGTGAATACTATGAAGACACTCAAACAATTATTGAAGTGAACTGATACCAAAACCTGTACTTAGTGTAAACTAATATATATGCAGGAGGTATCAGATGAAAGACAAAAAGAAAAAGAATAGACTATGGAGCGGAGAATTCAAGTTAAAAGTCGTTATAGATATCATTGAAAATGAACTCTCATACAGTCAAGCGGCACGCAAATATGATATGTATTTATCATCAGGGAGTCTAAATGATACACTACCTGCAAGATGGGTTTATCAGTATAGGCTCTATGGTAAAGAACGATTCTTTCAAACACCTAAAGACTATCGTAAGAATCCAGTTAGACAGTTCTATAAACCATCCAAAGAGATCGAACAAAGTCTTGAACTTAAAGTTAAACACTTAGAAATGGAACTAGAATACTAGAAAATTACTTATAGCCAAAGTTTAAAAAACAGGAACAAACAAAAATACCAAGTAGTCCAGGAACTAAGGCGAAAATATGCACTAATAGATCTACTTCTAATATCAGGACTTCCAAAATCTATTTACGATTATTATGAACATCAAAATGAGACTGATAAATATCATGATATTAAGATACTTATTTCAGAAATCTTTGAAGCTAGTAACAAAACATATGGCTATAGACGTATTAAACTCGCACTTCAAAACTTCTATGAGGTCAAAATAGCGTATAAGACGGTTGTGAAGCTTATGAAAGAGCTACCCATCGTCTGTAAGGTAAGAAAAAAGAGATATCGCTATATCTCCCAAATATCAAACAAAATTACACCCAATCTACTTAAGAGAGACTTTAAAAAAGATGAACCTAATATCGCATGGGTCACAGATGTATCAGAGTTTAGATTTAATCGTAAACGTTTATATCTATCTGTCATTCAAGATCTTTACAATGGCGAAGTCAAAGGTTATCAAATATCTAGAAGTCAGAATCAAGATTTAATCTTAAAGACACTGAAGAAATCAATCAACCCAAATGAAGACTTATCAAAGCTTCTCATGCACTCTGGTCAAGGCATTCTATACCAATCACCTAAATATCGTAATTACCGTAAGAAATCATCATTTACTCAATCCATAAGTACTAAAGGTAATGCCTATTAAATGTCAGTGGTTGAAAGATTCTTCGGGACACTTAAGTGTGAAACAATCTATTTACAGAAAGTTAAATCACTATCGGATTTGATTAAGACCATTGATGAGTATATTTATTGGTATAATCACGATAGAATAAAATTAACTCTAGATGGTTATTCACCTATTCAATATAGGTTAATGAACCAACAAATGATATAATAACTACAAAGAACATAAAGTACAAGAAAATGGTATCAATTCAAAATTAAGAAAAACGGAGTGAACTATCCTGAAAAATAAGAGGAGTGTTTAAGGTGGAAAATCATCAACTAATAATAAATGAACTTGAAAAAGTCGAAACTTGGAAAGATGAAGAGTCTTTTTTAGTTGATGCACTAATTATGACTAATGCAAAATTATTTATAAAATCATATAAAGATATTGAAGAATATAGCTGATTAATGCTGAAGGATATTATACAAGTGGTGAACAAAAAAAGAAGTATGTTTTATCAAATATTCAAAGTTTTTTAAAACAAAACAATATAAGTATTTCTGATGAAGTGATTGATGCGATCATTGAATCAGTGATAAAAGTATCAAAAAGCATTAATAAATGAGTGTTTTTATCTTTAGAACAGAAAAAAATGAATTATGAAATTAATTGTGCAATATAATCTAAACCAAAAATTTCAATCTCATCTAAGACTTTTTTAAACTTATCTCCGATGGGACTTAATAAATATTCTACACGTGGTGGAACTTCTGGATAAACAGTTCTAATGATGAGCTTGTCTTCTTCAAGCTGTCTTAATTGACGTGTTAGTGCAGTTCTTGTGATTTCTGGAAGTGATTTTTCTAGTTGATTGAATCTTTTTTTACCACTACTTAATTGAAAAAGAACAACAATCGCCCATTTTCCTTGAAGAACTCTTTGCGTTGTAGCAAAGGGACATTTTCCATAAATACTTTGCATATAATACCTCCAACTCATTTGTTAGTTACATAAATGATACTATGTATTATAAATGTTCGTACTTTTAAAATCAATACATTTGATTTATTATATATGTGTGATACGTATTAATCACTATATTAAATCAAAGGAGCGCGTTAAAATGAGTAAAAAAAGTGTATTAGAAGTTTTTAATGCATATAATGATGCATTGGTAAAAGGTGATTTTCCTGCAGTATTCGAACAAATGGTAGATGATGTAAAATGGCATCAACCAGGAAAAAATTCACTTTCAGGATTAGTAGTTGGAAAACAAGCACTTGGTGCACATTTAGGTCAATTTGCAGAAAGAAGTAATGGTACATTTAAGGTTGTTACAAATTGGGTATCAAGTAATGATGATTTGGTTGCTGCTAATGTTACTTTCTTAGCAGATCGAGATGGCATTAAACTTGATATGAATGGTATTGATCTTTTTAGAATTAAAGATGGAAAAATTCAAGAGGTTTGGTTGTTTTCATCAGAACAAGATGTCGAAGATAGTTTTGGAAATAAATAGTTTTATAATAAATAAATCATCATGATATGATGGAAATCGTGTGTAAATAATTTTTCATTAAGCCCTTAAATTACTATATTTAGGGGGCTTTTTGATTAAGAATTACTAAAATAATTTGAATAACTAGATTTATAAGTTAACATATGTGTGTAGAATATGAAAGTTTTAGTTAAGAGGTGTGGCTATGAGTGAAATAAAAGAACAGTTACCTAAGGAAATTGAAGTTGTTGGAGCAAAAGCGAATAATTTGAAGGATGTTTCTGTGTCTATACCGTTACACAAAATGACTGTTATCACAGGTGTATCAGGAAGTGGGAAATCTTCACTAGCTATGGATACAATTTATGCTGAGGGAAATAGAAGATATCTAAATGCCCTTTCGGCCTACTCAAGAAGAAGAATTGAGCAAAAGACGCAAGCTGAATTTGAAAGTATAAAACATTTACCTTCAACAATTGCATTAACGCAAAGGCCGGAGGTGCCTAGCATTCGGACAACCGTTGGCACTTTAACAGAGATATTTAATATCATTAGATTAATGTTTTCACGTTTGGGGTCCCACGTTTGTCCAAATGGTCACCGTATGGAGCCAACATTATTAGTTTCAAAAGCAATGAATTTTCCAGAAACCAACCCTTTAGCGGGTATTGTTGATTGCCCTTTTTGTGGTATGAAATTTAAAGCGCCAGGTGCCATAAACTTTTCATTTAATGCGGATGGTGCTTGTCTTCAGTGTGGAGGCAGTGGGGAAGAAAGAGTGATTGAAATCTCAAAAATTATTCCAGATGAGAACTTAACATTAAGAGAAGGAGCAGTTTTATCTTGGAAATTGCCAGGTAGAACTCAAATGCCACTGTTAGCTCAAGAACTTGGTGTACGGATTGATATTCCTTATAATGCGTTAAGTATTGATGAGAAAAACATTGTGTTATATGGACCAAGTGTTAAAAAGAAGGTCGTGATTCCTGCAAATGGAAAAATCTTTAATTTAGATTTTAATTATGAAAATGCATTTTTAGCAGTTGAAAACAGTATTAAAAATACGACAAATGAAACAGGTATGTTGCGACTTAATCGATTTTATTCAACTGTCAAATGTAGTGCATGCAATGGTAGTAGATTTAATCAAGCTGCTTTAACGACGTTGTTGTCATCAAAGAATATTGTTGAAGTATCTGCAATGGATTTACAAGAGTTATCTGATTTTTCAGCAAAAATTTTAGACGAGACGATACCTGAAATGAAGCAATTAGCAAAAAAGTTAATTATGGAATTAAAGGAATTGATTGAGCCTTTATTGAAGTTGGGTATTGATTATTTGACATTAGATAGAAGTGGACATACGCTTTCTACGGGCGAACTGCAACGTATTCAATTGGCCAGAACAATAAGGAATGAAATTACAGGGATTCTATATGTCCTTGATGAACCAAGTGTTGGTTTACATCAGGAAAATATTGATGGCTTACTAAAAATTGTGGACAAACTCATTAGTCAAGGAAACACTGTACTGATTGTTGAACATGAAATATCCATGATTCGTAAGGCTGATTATATCATAGAAATCGGACCAAAAGCTGGAGATTTAGGGGGAGAACTCATTGCTTCTGGCTCACTTAATGATGTCATTAAAAATGAACAATCTATCATTGCCAAGTATTTAAATGGCAAGATTAACCTTAGACAATACACTCATGAATGTAATCTTAAGGATGAGGACCAATTTAGCATTAACGTCCATAACAAACATAATGTGAAGAAGGTTAAAGCTACATTTTATAAAAACGCTTTAAACGTTGTCACTGGATTGTCGGGTTCAGGTAAAACGACAGTCGTATTAGATAGTTTAATTCCAGCACTTCATGGTCAGAATACAAGTGATACATTAGAAGGTAATTATCAGTTTGATAAAATTGTAGAAATAGATGCAACCCCTATTGGAAAAAATATAAGATCTACAGTTGCAACTTATACCAATATGATGGATGAACTTAGAAAAATATATGCGTCACTCCCTCAATCTAAGAATCAAAAGTATACGATTTCAAACTTTTCTTATAATAATAAAGAAGGTGCTTGTCCTTATTGTGAGGGCATGGGTAGGATAAAAATGGATGTTCAGTATTTACCTGATATGACAGAGGTTTGTCCAAATTGTCAAGGTCGACGATTTAATGAAAAAATTCTAAGTATTAAATGGAAAGGATATACGATAGCAGATGTTATGAATTTATCTATTAATGAGGCTATCACTATTTTTAATGAACATAAAAATATGAAAGAAACATTAAATATTTTAAACGATATAGGATTAGGGTACTTAAAAATAGGTGAACAAACCCCGTCACTTTCTGGAGGAGAGGCCCAACGTTTAAAGCTATCACTACACTTAAAAAAACAATTCAAGAATACACTTTTCGTATTTGATGAACCTAGTATTGGATTGCATCCGGATGATGTGCAGACTTTATTAAAAGTGATGAGAAGACTTATTTTTAAAGGTGCCACTATTATTGTGATAGAGCATGATTTAGATATAATGATTAACGCAGATCATTTAATTGATATGGGACCTAGGGGTGGTAAATACGGAGGGCAAGTCATTTATTCAGGCAGTATTAAAGGATTAATAGCGGATAAGAAGAGCATTACCGCTAAGCACCTTAGAAACTACATAAATAGTATGAATTTAGACATTCAGTATATTTTATAAATTTAAAACACAAAATATACCAAAAGAAAACAGACTTGATACAGGTAATAGATTGATAGTGTTAAGTTTGAGTGTAGGCAAGCGTGGATGAGTTTTGATGCTAGTATAAATAACGGATAAGTTAAACATAGAGTGTTCATGTTAAAATAATACATGAAAAGGAAGTGAACTTATCAATGGCAAAACAGTATGATAAACAGTTTAAACTAGACACAATCAAGTACCGACAAACACATCCGGAATTAAGTGTCGCGGCAGTGTGTCGAAACCTTAATATATCAGAACCGACATATTATAAATGGTCAGCTGAATATAAAAATGATGGTGATATTAATCACAGAGGTAGTGGTAATTTTTCAAATGATTTAGAAAAAGAAAATGCACGACTACGAAAAGAACTTCAAGCTAAAGAAGACGCGCTTAGAATCTTAAAAAAAGCCATCAGCATTCAAAACGAGGAACCCAAGTAATATACAAACTAGTTTTGGATGAGAGACACCAAATTTCGGTTTCCAGAGTGCTGAATATTTTAGGTGTTTCTACTTCTGGGTTTTACGATTACATCAAAAGAGAACCCAGTAAACAAGCGTTACGTAAAAAAGAAATTAAAACACAGATTCAAATCAAATATGAAGAATCAAAACAAATCTATGGTGCACCTAAGATTACTGAGAAGTTAAAAGATACAAGCGTAAAGATAGCCGTTAAGACAGTATCTAATTACATGAGAGAATTAGATATTAGAGCGATATATCGCTCTAAATGGATAAAAACAACTGTTGATAGTGATTTCAGCACTAATCTAGAAAACTTAGTCAAACGAGAATTTGACACTGATAAACCAAATAGTCTGTGGGTCACAGACATTACATATATTTGGACTTATACAGGGTTTGTATACCTAACAAGTGTGATGGATTTATTCAGTCGTAAAATCATCGCTTGGGATCTATCAGATAGCTTATCTGTAGATTCAGTTGTTAGATGTATTAAACGTGCAAAAGAAAGACGAAATTTGGATAAACCACTGATTATTCATAGTGATCGTGGGATACAATATGTTTCAAAAGAGTATTTGAGTTTAATGGATTCTAACATGAGACCAAGCTATTCAAAGAAAGCAGACCCATGGGATAATGCATGTATAGAATCCTTTCACGCCATTATCAAACGTGAATGGTTAAAGAGATTTAAGACAAAAGATTTAGAGCACGCTCAGCAACTAGTGTTTGAATATATTGAAACATTTTACAATACTGTAAGGATACATGGCACCTTAGGATATATTTCTCCTAATCAGTATGAAAAGCAATACGAAAACTCGAGGAATGCGAGATTAGAACCTATATTCTAGTTTTGTTCGTCTTATAATCCGATTATGATAGTCATCAAGGGGGTGTTTGATTGATTTTAGTATTGCTACACTTAGTCGTCTATTGCTTTTTGATAACGTATTTCTACCGGCTCAGTTTCATCAAGCTTAAGACCGTAGAATCCACGGTAATTCTGCTAGAAAATCAAATAAATCGTGCAATCACTACACACCAAGACGAATGTTCTAAGCCTTATAAACTATTACTTTTTTTACTTGTGATGGGGAAAACACTTGGGATTATGGGTGTATTGATACTTAGTGCGTTTTATTACGAAATATTGCCTAAGAAAAACTATGATGTTCTAGAACTCAATATTCATGGAATCAAAGCAGTTGTCATGCTTTTTTTGATGATTGGATTTATCGCTATCATTTTTTATCCTTACAAGAATAAACGATATTTGGTTCGGAATTTCACTTATCAAACAAACCGCGGTATTGAAATCGATACATTTGAAGTATCTTATCGTGCGTTTGACTTTCGGTTAGTTACTAGACTCGGTTTTTATATTATCTTGCTGACCTACCCTCTTTTTGTGTTTAGTATAAATCAATACGCTTACTACAATGAAGATGAAATTATAATGAAGGGTATGTTTGATCTTAACGAAACAACGCTCCCTTATGACGAGTTAACTTCAGTGGAACGTTATTTCACAGTTCATCGGTTTAAAGATGAGGTAACCAATGCGCACTACGTCCTACACTTTAATAATAAGAAAGTAGATATCTTATTTCCTTTAAATACCAAACAAACCATTGAAATACACCAAATTTTATTACTTGAAAGACCAGATTTTTTTAGCGATTTTGTTTTTAATGAGAAAGAGATTGAGTTTATCGAATCAAAAAGAGACGAAATCAAGCAAGATTTGCACCTCATTTTTAGTTAAACAAATCAATTAAAGAAAGAGGTAATCCTATGCCAATTGAAAAAACCTATAGAGATTCAATCGAAATTATTGACATATCTAAAGTCACAACGCCCTATCATCGTACATATAAAACCCTCATACTAACATTTCAAAGTAAAGTTCTACAAAGTTTGTTAGATAATGCGTTAATTAAACCGATTGATGACTTACTATTTGGTTCATCTCATGGTAAATATCACGCGTACGAGGTAATTGATAATGAGAACATAATCTTTTTCTTATCACCAATAGGTGCTCCGACTACCGTAGGTATACTAGAAGAAATGACTTACAGGCTAAAAATTGAAAATGTTGTGATGTATGGGAGTTGTGGTTTGTTAGACCATAATGCGGCAAAAACAAACCTAATCATTCCGACCAAAGCTTATCGTGATGAAGGCACAAGCTACCATTACATGAAGGCCAGTGAATTTGTCGAGATCAATCATTATCAAATAGTGGAACATCTATTTAAAGAGGCGAATATTCCTTACACGCTTGGTTATACTTGGACAACGGATGCGTTCTATCGAGAAACCGAAGCAATCGTAAAAGAGCGAATTGAACAAGGATGTATTACTGTCGAAATGGAAGTGAGTGCAATCCAAGCATTTGCTAATCTAAGAAAAATCCACTTTTACCCCTTTTTGTATGGTGCGGATAGTCTGATTGATTTGGTGTGGGACAAGAAAACCCTTGGCAGTGAGCCAATATCGTCACGTTTATGGTATTTTAGGATCGCTGTTTATCTTGCTTCAAAACTAAGTTAATAATATAAAAATGCAACCATCCATATCACCATATGGATGGTTGCGTTTTTCATTGCTTAACTCAACTAATGAATCAACTGAATGAATGCAATTTGAGCGTTTTGATCACGAGAAATAATATAGACCATATAAACAAGATAAAGTCCAAGTAATATCATACCGTGTCGTCTGGTGATTTGGTTTTTTCTAGATGCGAAGATGAAGACGATAATGGTTGATACTGTGATGAAAATGATATCAAAAATTGCGGTTTGGTTAAATGATATTGGTGCAACTAGCGCACTAAATCCTAAGATAAAAAAGATGTTGAATATGTTAGATCCAATGATATTGCCAATCGCAATATCGGATTCTTTTTTCATTGAGGCAACAACGGAGGTTACCAGTTCAGGCAGTGAAGTTCCAATTGAAACGATCGTTAAACCTACGAGCCATTCTGACATTCCAAATAGTAACGCAATAGACTTTGCGCCTTCGGTAACAAGGATGCCACCAAATACGATACCAATCAAACCAATCAGCGTGATGATAATCGCTTTATTAAATGTGAACTTCATCTGGATTTCTTTGTCGATAGAAACCTCTTTTTTTGGTTGTTTTATTAACAAGACAACAAATCCGATGATAAGCACAAACAATAACGCGCCTTCAAATTGAGTGATGATGTGGCCATTACCTATGAAAAAATACATTGGGATTAGTATAAAGACAGCACTAATCGCAATCGGCAAATCGCGTTTTATTAGATCACTGTGTACGATCTGAGGTACAATCAATGAAGATATACCTAAAATCAGTAATAGGTTAAAGATATTTGATCCAATCACATTTCCAAAAGAAACGTCATCGACGCCTTGAAGGGCACTTGAAATACTCACCGCTGCCTCAGGCAACGATGTGCCAAACGCAACGACGGTTAAGCCAATCACTAAACTAGAAACCTTAAAATACTTTGCAATACTCGATGCGCCATCCACAAAAAAATCAGCACCTTTAACCAATACGATAAATCCGATGATAAGCATGATAAACGGTAATATAAAATCCATAGATATTCAATCTCCTAGTCTCAATAGATAATTATACTACAAGTATAAAAAAAACAAGACAAGTCGTTTTCTAGAAACTAAATGATTAAGAAAAATAATAGGAATAAAGGACTAAAAGCAGTCTCATTTGATTGACAAAAAGTAAAAATCGTGTATACTTTTATATAGTGTTAGGGGTGATTTAATGAGATTATTTAAATTAATAAGAACTGCAAAAGGCAGTTATCTACATATCTTATACATATTGATACTTGTTGTCATAGGGCGATTTACTTATTCCTATGTGCCGTTATTTACACAGTATGTATTCGACATGTTAAAAGAAGGGTCAAGTAACGCGAACTTTCCAACGTTCTTCTTGAATTTTCTAAATGGATTTACGAAAATTGAAAATTTGGTTGTTGTAATCGCAACGACATTGGTATTCTATCAACTAATTCGATTCACACTCATTTTCTTCGAGGAGTTTATGCGTGGACGTTTGGCGGAACACATCTCTAAAACATTAAGAGATCGTTTGTATAGTCACATTCAGTCACTTGACTATAATTACCATAACAACGTTGATACCGGTGATTTGGTTCAAAGAGTAACTACCGACATTGAAGCGATGAGTAACTTTGTTTCAAACCGTATACCCGAATTTATCCGTTTAATTGCGACCGTTACGTTTGGGGCAATTCAAATTTATACGATTAATCAAACCATGGTATGGATTGCACTTGGGATGATTCCAATCACAGCAGTTTCATCGGTGTTCTTTTTCAAGTACGTCGACAAGTCTTTTAAGCATATTGAAGAATCAGAGGCACGCATGATGACCGTGATTCAAGAAAACTTAACTGGGGCTCGTATCGTTCGTGCTTTTGCGAACGAACAATTTGAAATTAACAAACTCGAGAAAGAAAATAAATCTTACAGTGAAGCTTTTATGAAATTTCAAAAAGCCTCATCAATGTATTGGGGACTATCGGACGTGTTAGCGATGTTTCAATACTTGATTACGGTCATTGTCGGTGTTTATTTTGTAAGACAAGACATGATCTCTAGTGGTCAAATTGTTGCGGTATTGATGCTGCTTGGCATGCTTATTTGGCCAGTAAGAGGTTTAGGTCGAATGATTGGTGACTTTGGTAGAGCACTTGTTTCAACCTCGCGTATATATGAAATCTTAGAGTTGAAATCAGAGTTTATCGACAATGGGACATTAAAACCAGAAGTTCAAGGTGAAATACGTTTTGAAAATGTCAGTTATCAGTTTCCTGACGCAAATGAAGCCATTTTAAAAGACGTAAGCTTTACGATTAAACCCAAAGAAACGGTTGCGATTATTGGTAAAACGGGTAGTGGGAAAACCACAATTATTAACCTGTTATCCCGAATGATTGATCCGACCACAGGCGCTATCTATTTGGATGGAGTCAACACAAAAGAAATCGAAAAACACTATTTGAGAAAGCAAATGGGTATTGTACTCCAAGAGCCATTTTTATTCTCAAAAACGGTCTATGAAAATATTGCAATTGTCAGTCCACTAATCAAAAAGGAAAATGTAATGAAAGCCGCTCAAATTGCAGCGATTGAACGCGACATTGCCTCATTTGAACGAGGGTATGAAACCATCGTTGGTGAGCGTGGAACGACACTATCTGGTGGTCAAAAACAACGGGTTGCCATTGCGCGTGTCCTAGTCGAAGATAAACCTATTTTGATTTTTGATGACAGTTTATCTGCGGTAGACACCGAAACGGATTTAATGATTCGTAACGCGTTAAAAGAGAAAGAAGCCGTATCCACAACCATCATCATTACACACCGTATCACAACGGCTAAGCAAGCCGACAAAATCATTGTTGTTGAAGACGGCAAAATTAGCGATATTGGTACGCATGAGACGCTTTATAAAAAAGAAGGTCTCTATCAAAAGTTATGGGACATCCAGGGTAAACTTGAACAAGAATTCTTAGACTTACTCAAGGAGGTGGACTAAATGAATTACGAAGAAAAAGAGTTTGACAACCAGAAGGTGAATCTTCAAACATGGAAGAAAATCATCAAGACGGTTTTTACGAATAGAAAGAGTGTGATTTTACTATTTACCTTTGTCATCCTTTTAGGGATGTTAGAGGCGATTACACCATTATTAAACCGATACGCAATTGACGTGTTCTTTGAGGGGAAAGATTATAGTACGCTAACTCCTTACATCATTTTTAACGTCATTGTGAGCTTATTGTTTGGTCTATCGGTTTGGGGATTTATCTACCAAGCAGGTAAGATTGAAGTTGAGACGAACTACATTTTAAGAAAACAATCCTTTGAAACGTTACAACGCTTACCGTTTTCCTATTTTGATAAAACACCGCAAGGCTGGATTATGGCTCGTATGACCTCAGATTCCAGACGATTAGCAAACATCATTTCATGGGGTTTAGTTGATTTATTATGGGGTTTAATCATGATGATTGCAATCTTAGTAACGATGTTTGTACTTGAATGGCGCTTAGCACTAATTATCACAGCGGCATTGCCGCTGATGATTGTGATATCAATCTACTTTAGAACAAAGATTCTCAAAGGCTACCGAAAAGCTAGAAAGATTAATTCATTGGTAACGGGTAGTTTTAACGAATCATTTATGGGTGCAAAAACGACCAAAAGCTTAGCCATTGAAGAAGAAAACTATCAAGAATTTATTTCTAAGACACAAGAATTAAAACAAGCAAGTGTCAAGGCAATTTTATTTAGTGCAATCTTTTCACCAATCATGCTGATGATTTCTTATGTCGTTATCGGATTCATCATGGTTAGAGGTACCAATATGCTTTTAGTCAGTGCACTCACCTTAGGTACCTTATATGCTTTCATTGATTATGCGACAAGATTTTTCGAACCCATCATGCAAATAGCACGTATCTTGGCACAATTTCAACAAGCCCAAGCGTCTGCAGAACGTGTGGTTCAACTCATTGAAACCAAATCAGAGTTAGTGGATTCACCTGAAGTAATCGAACAATATGGGGATATATTTACACCTAAGTATGAGAATTGGGAACCGATTCAAGGCGATGTTGAGTTTAAAAACGTCACATTTAATTACGTTGATAATGAAACCGTTTTGGATAATTTCTCACTTAAAATACCAAGTGGTACATCGGTTGCACTTGTTGGACAAACAGGCAGTGGGAAGACAACCATCATCAACTTATTATCACGCTTTTATGAACCGATTAGTGGTGATATTTTAATTGATGGTAAATCATATAAAGAAAGAAGTATTCATTGGCTACATAAACGTTTAGGCTATGTTTTACAAACCCCACACTTATTTAGCGGTAACGTGATGGAAAACATTCGTTACGGGCGCCTAGATGCTACCGATGAGGAAGTCATTGAAGCCGCCAAAGCGATTGGCGCCGATGAATTCATCTCGAAAATGGATCAAGGTTATTATAGTGAAGTCGGTGAAGGTGGAAATAAGATTTCCATCGGACAAAAACAATTAATTAGTTTTGCACGAGCTGTTTTAGCAGACCCTAGAATCCTAATTCTAGATGAAGCAACTTCTTCAATCGACTCTGAATCAGAAAAGATTATTCAACACGCAACAGATACCTTACTAAAGGGAAGAACCAGTTTTATTGTGGCACATCGATTATCTACTATTGTACATTCGGACTTAATCTTAGTGTTAAAAGAAGGGAAAATTGTTGAACTTGGCTCACACAAGGAACTCTTGAGTAAAAAAGGTGCGTATTTCGATCTTTATAAGAAGCAATTCTTAAACGAACAAATGGATAAAGCAGTTCATTCAATCTAACGCCTATTTTTAGGCGTTATTTTTTTCAAGTAAAATGACCAACGACTTGTATGTATAAATTTAGGAGGAAGATACCATGAAATTTAAACTACTTTTGTTGGTCTTTTGTCTACAATTTATAAGGACATCACCCATAAATGCGAAAGATGCAATATTTAGCATCAAACAAAGTGTCGTTGAAGTCTGCTATGGCTGTCAAATCAATGATTACCTAGATGTGCCAGATATTACAATGAATGAAGGGTTTATTGATGAGGGGTTTTACCTCATCAAAGACCAAGTCAATAATACCTTTTTGTCGGTGATTAATACAAAAATTCTAAAAACCTACACGCACTACTACAAAGCGGTATCACCTAAATACCATACGTATGAAGTTTTTACTATCACATTTGTGATCAAAGACACGATTGCGCCTGAGGTAATGAGCGAAAAACCGATTGTAATCGATTATGGACAAAAGCAAATTGATTTCAGTTTATATCTTGACTATCAAGACAATCAAACCAAAAAACAAGACATCAAAATGGTCGTCAATGATCAATCCATTAATTACGACATCATAGGGACTTATCAAGTCATTATTGATTTGTTTGATTTGTCTAACAATCAAACGCGAGTTAGATTAGACGTCGTTATTGTCGATGAAGTCATTCCTCAAATTGTCTTAACAACACCACTCATTATTGAAAGAAATCAGATACCTTCTTATGAACAATACTTCTTAATTGTGGATAACTATCACACAGCACTGTATGTCGTATACGATGATCGATTAGTTGATTATAAAACACCAGGCAACTACACGTTAGTTGTGACGGCGATTGATCAATCACTTAACCAATCTTCTATGGAATATGAAGTCATTATTCGTGACTTAGAAAAACCTGAGATCAAACTAAGGTATACCCAAGTGACACTTGAGGTTTATCATCATTCGTTTGATTTCTTTGATCCAATTCTTTATTTGCAAGATAATAATGAATTACTTGACTTTGAACAATTGACCATCTCAGGTGAAGTCAATTTTGATGTGATTGGACGATATGAAATTTTCTATACATTAAAAGACCACTATGGTAATCAAACACAAGAGGCGTTGCTTGTATTGATTGACGATAAACGCTCACCGAGTCTAACTTTTGACGTTTTAATGATTAAGCAATATGAAACATCAATTAATTACTTAGAAGGGGTGGTTGTGTCGGATAATTACGATACAAATGCGTTCATCAATTTATCGGTACATTCCCATAACATTGATGTGAATACACCAGGAATCTATTATATTAATTATGAGTGTTTTGATCTAAAAGGTAATTATGTTTATGAGACAAGAACGGTCAATGTCTATGAGACTAGAAGTAAAAGATCATCAAGAACACCGATTTATTTTGCGGTAATCTCAGTGGCACTCTTGTCTTCGATTGGCGTGTTTTTCTACGTTAAATATAAAAAGAATCAAGGTCGCTCGTGATATAATAGAATAAAGGAAGTGGTTTTTTGAAAGGAACTTTATTTATTCAAAGTGAGTACAGTCTTTTAGAAAGTACGTTAAGACTTGATGATCTTTTTTTGAATGCGAAAAATCATGGCTATGATTTTCTAGCTTTGTCTGACACAAATAACTTATATGCCGCATATAAGTTTTTTCGTTATGCCAAAAAATACCCTGACATCAAACCAATCATTGGCCTTAGATTAGAGATTTACCACTTAGACGTGAAAAGTAGTTTGTTGTTTTATGCGAAAAACCAAAAAGGCTACCAATCGTTATTGATTTTATCGTCAATGGTGATGTTAAATGACGAGAAGCGCTTAGAACTTGATGCTATTTTACCATTTACAAGTGATTTAATAGTCGTTACACCAGGGTATCTTTCAGACATAGACCAAGCAATCCTTAATAATGATCTCAATCAAGCAAAAAAAAGACTTCAAAGTTATCAACAAGCCTTTAATGAATTCTATCTAGGCTTGAGTGTACAGTCGTTTCAGTTAGAGATGAAGGTTGCTCCAGCGATGTATCAAATAGCTGAGGATTCCAATGTATTACTATTACCGATTCATCAAACGGCTTACTTAGAAAAGAAAGATGCACGCGCAAGAGATGCCCTAATCAAAATCGAAGATCCAAAGAACGAACGATTTGATCAATCAAATCTGTCTTTCATGAGTTATAACGACTTGCAAGACGCTTTTTTTGATTACCCATTTGTGTTCGAGAATTTAGAAAAAGTGTTTAAGCAAGTCGAAGCAATTGAACTTGACCGAAACTTTGATTTGCCCTCGGTTGGACTAAAAGAAGGGGTTTCATCAAAAGACTACCTGACAGACTTATGCATGATTGGCTTAAAAAAACGATTAGCTAACGATCAAATCACTCACTATGAACCTTACCTATCAAGATTGAAGTACGAACTTAGCGTTATCGATCAAATGGGGTACAACGATTATTTCCTAGTGGTTTATGATTTTGTTCGATACGCAAAAACCAGTCAAATAATGGTAGGTCCAGGGCGTGGTTCAGCCGCAGGCTCTTTGGTATCTTATACGCTTGGGATTACGAACGTTGACCCGCTAAAATATGATCTACTGTTTGAACGCTTCTTAAACCCAGAACGGATTAGTATGCCGGATATCGATTTGGATTTTCCGGATGATAAACGAGATCAAGTCATCAATTATGTTAAAGAGAAGTATGGCTCAAATCGTGTGGTTAGTATTACTACTTTTGGTACGTTTGCCTATCGAAGTTCAATTAGAGATATTTGTCGTGTGTTGGGCTACAGCCCACAAGAGACAAACCGTATCGTTAAAATTGCGACGACCGATAAAGAAACAACCAATAAGAATGTCATCGAGGTTCTTGAACTAGCTAAGCAAATCGAAGGACTGCCAAGGCACACAGGGACGCATGCCGCTGGCATTATCATTTCAAACGAAGATTTAAGGTATATCATCCCACTGCAGAAAGGTGCAACCCTTTATCAGTCTCAATTTGAACAAAGTGATCTCGAACAAATGGGATTGCTCAAGATTGATTTTCTAGGCATTCGAAATCTACAAACCATTAATAATGTGTTAGAACTTGTCAAATCACAAAAACAGATGGATATTGATATTAACAAAATTCCACTTGACGATAAAAAGACATTTGATTTACTTTCTAAAGCAGACACGCTTGGTGTCTTTCAATTGGAATCCTCTGGGATGCGCAACGTCCTTTATAAACTGAAGCCACAGGAATTTGAAGATATCGTTGCAGTACTGGCATTGTTTAGACCAGGACCAATGGACAATATTGATGAATACATCAAAAGACGTCATGAGAAGACGTACTTAGAAATTGATCCATCAATTGATCATATTTTAAAAAGCACCTACGGCTTTATTGTCTATCAAGAACAAATCATGACCATCGCAAATACGTTTGCAGGCTATTCATTAGCTGAGGCCGATTTACTAAGACGTGGTGTTTCCAAAAAAGACCATGAAATCCTCAACAAAGAGCGTGAAAAATTCATCAAGAAGAGCATTGAAAATCACCGTTCTGTCGAGATTGCAACTAAAATATATGATTATATCGTGAAGTTTGCGGATTATGGTTTTAACCGAAGTCATAGTGTGGCCTACGCGATCGTTGCCTATCAAATGGCCTATTTAAAAGCGAATCACTTTGAACAGTTTATCTCTGTTTTACTTACGTCGGTTATTTCAAATGAGACACAGATTAAAGATTATATTAGTGAGGCGAGACAAAGAAAAGTTAAAATCCTTCCACCAAATATCAATGAATCAGATGACACATTTAAACCAACGAAGTTAGGTATTTTTTACCCACTATCAGGGATAAAAGGCATCGGTACTCAAACCGTAAGAGTGATTACAAATGAAAGAGAAAAGGGAATCTTTACATCCTATGACGATTTTAAAAAACGGATGACGGCTCAGTTATCCGATAAAATAATCGAAGCATTAATTTTTTCTGGTGCACTTGATGTGTTTGGGTTAAACAAACAAACACTTTATGAAAATCGAAAAGAAGTAATGGATTTATACGCATTAGTTGTGTCGGATATTAAATCAAAGACTTACGACGAATACGATTTAGCCTTTTTAATCGAAAAAGAAAAAGAAACTCTGGGTTTTAATCTTATTATGACACCACTAATGATGTTTCAAGGCGTGATTAAGAAGAATAAATTAAAACTACTAGAGGACATTGTCGAGACTGATAAAACGGTAAAAACAATTGGCTATATTGCTAAGACCAAGGTAATAACCACAAAAAACAATAAGACGATGGCATTTATTAGTGTGACCGACGGTAATATGACTCATGAGATGACTGTTTTTCCAGAAATCTATGAGGCTTATGGACCGATATTATCAAGGAAAGATTACATGGTTTTTGAATGCAATATTCAAAACTATCAAGGATTTAAATTAATCTTATCAAAATTATATGAGATTCAAGGGGAAAATAATGAATAAAATACAGTTTGACACGAATAATTACGTAGAATTGCATTTATTAGATCAAGAAACAAGACCACTTATTTTAATCGCGCCTGGTGGTGGCTACAGACACACTTCAAAAAGAGAAGCAATGCCAATCGTGGAGTTGATGAACTCAAATGGTTTTCATGCCGCCATTGTATACTACCGTGAGACGCTTCTCACACATGAGAAGACCACGGTAGAGCTTGCGCAATTTGTCAGTCATATTAAAAAACATTCAAACGACTATCATATTGCGAAAAACAAGGTAATACTAATGGGTTTTTCAAGTGGTGGCCACTATGTGGCAAGACTCGGTGTGCTGTTTAATCAAATTGATTTAGAAGCGAGACCGGATGGACTTGTGCTCGCTTATCCAGTGATTAGTGGAAAAAAGGGCATCGCTCACGAAGATTCGATCACACGTTTATTTAAAGAAACGACAGATGAGACAAGGCATTTATTCTCGCTAGAAAATTTTGTCTCAACAGACACCCCGAAAACTTTCTTATTTCACACGATTGCTGACCAAGCGGTTTGTTATCAAAACAGCCTAGTCTTTTTTGAGGCTTTAAATCGCCATCAAGTAAAATGTGAACTACATTTATATGATCAAGGTGAACATGGGCTAAGTTTAGGCACTAAATCGGTTGTTAAAGACGATTACCTCGGTACACCACTAGAATATGAAAGAGAGAATGCTCATTTTTCTAGCTGGGCAAATTTAGTAATATCCTGGTTAAATCAAGAATTTAATTAATAAAAAAATCCATTGAAATAGAGACGATAAAGGTCTCATTCAATGGATTTTTATTTTATAACTTACCTAGATCTCTTAATAGGATGTAGGTAAAATAGCCGACATACATTAAAATCAACAACAAGCCTTCTAAGCGTGTAATCTTTTTACTTGTATAAGCAAACAAGAAGACAACAATTGTGACACCGACGACAAATATCAAATCAAATAACGCTTGTGGGTTAATTGAGACGCCAGAAATTACGGCGGTAGCACCTAGGATGAAAAGAACATTAAAGATGTTTGAACCAACAATATTTCCAATCGCAATCTCATTTTGTTTCTTCATTGAGGCAACAATCGAAGTGACGAGCTCAGGCAGTGAAGTACCCAAAGATACAATTGTAAGCCCAACAAGCCATTCAGACATGCCAAGTGAGATGGCAATTTCTTTCGCGCCTTCAGTGACCATTAAACCGCCACCTGCAATACCAACCATCCCAATTAAAGTGATGATCGTGTTTTTCTTTACATTAATTGCTTCTGGTTGAACCTCTGTAGTTTCTAGTGCACCTAACAATAATTCTTCCCCATGTGGATTTTTTTTCGCGTGGTCAAATAAGATATATAAGAATGCAATAAAGAATAAAATAATGATTAGACCTTCGATGCGAGTGATTTGATTGCCACTACCGCCAAAGAAAAACATTGGGATTAAAATCAGGACGGTGAGTAAGGCAATTGGAAAATCACGTTTGAGAAGATCTTTATTTACTGTGAGTGGGAAAACCATCGCAGAAATCCCAAGTATGGGCAACATATTAAAAATATTTGATCCAACCACATTACCAAACGCAACGTCATCAACGCCTTTAATCGCAGAGGTGATACTAACTGCTGCCTCAGGCAAGGATGTTCCAAACGCGACCACCGTTAAACCAATAATCAGTGGGGAGACTTTAAAAAAACGAGCGATGCTTGATGCCCCATCGACGAACAAATCAGCACCTTTAACTAAAACGATAAATCCAAACACCAATACCAAAAACGGTATGAGTAAATCCATAAACTAGAACCTCCTAAATTGATCATAAGTCCTTAAATTGACTTTGCAATACTATTATTATACAACAATCATACAGACAAACAAGAGAAAAAAACATTTGAAGCTTGAATTCTTCAAATGTTATTTATAAAGACTATTTCTTTTCGACTAATATTTTTTTCAAATTAGCGAATCTTGGTAGACCATCAACAAGCGGTGCTTTGTCGTCGCCTTGAATTAACGGAAGCGCATAATCAACGTATTCTTGAGTTAAGCCTTTACCATTAGGTAGAATCCATTCAGCAGGTACCACTTTTTCTGTGTTTGCTGCTTTTGCTAGTGAGACTAGTTTGTATTTAATCTTGTATGGGTTTGATGAAACGCGTTCAAAACCAACCATTTTATCGGTTGAACCTTTGACAGCAGCTCTTACGGCTTTAACACCAGCCATGTAAGCTTCTTTGACGTCGTTTTTAGAAGCTAAGTGTGCCGCACAACGTTGTAGTAGTGAGAATTCAATTGCACGTACTTTGACGTTTAATTGTTCTTTGATGTGGTCAGCTAAAATTTGAGCAGTACCACCAAGTTGAGCATGTCCGAATGAATCTTTTGATAATGACGTGTAATGTTCTGGAACATATTTACCATCTTTATCTTTAATACCTTCAGAGACAACCACAATGGCTTTCCCTTTTCTCTTAACAACTTCAGCAACGGAAGCATAGAATTCATCATAATCGAATGCAACCTCAGGTAGATAGATTAAATCTGGACCTTGGCCTTTAGCAACAGCTAGTTGAGCGGCTGCAGTTAACCAACCAGCGTTTCTTCCCATCACTTCAACGACAGTTACCATTGGAGTGTCATAAACGGTTGCGTCGTGGTATAACTCCATTAATGTGGTTGCTACATACTTAGCAGCTGATCCATAACCTGGGGTATGATCGGTTCCAAATAAATCATTGTCGATTGTTTTAGGAACACCGATGACGTTACAATCGTAACCTTCTGATTTGAAGAACTTAGAAATCTTATTACATGTATCCATTGAGTCATTACCGCCATTGTAGAAGAAGTAACGGATGTTGTACTTTCTGAATACTTCAAGTAGACGTTGGTAATCACTTGGATCTTTCTTAAGTGGTTTTAATTTGTAACGAACGCTACCGATCATTGATGATGGTGTGTTCTTAAGAAGTTCTAACTCTTTTAGATCTTCTTTGTTAATATCATAGAATTCTTCATTTAGAATTCCCTTAACTCCGTGTTTAGCTCCGTAAACAGCGGTGATGTTCGGTTGTTTTAAAGCTTCGATAAATACGCCTGCAGCACTTGCGTTAATAACGCTTGTTGGACCACCTGATTGGCCTAGAATTGCTGCACCTACTAAATTTTTCATAGTTTTCTGTTCCTTTCGTGTGAATTTCATAACCATTTTATCATATATTTGAAATTTGCAACCCTTGAAACCGATTTCTTTTATAAATATTAATGATTTACTCATATATTTTGGCAATTAGTGATATAATAACAACGGTTTGAGGTGATTAGATATGAGAATAGCTGTTTTAACCTCTGGTGGCGATGCTCCGGGCATGAACTCGGCAATAAGAGCAGTTGTTAGAGCTGGTCTTTACTATGGCATAGAAGTTTATGGCGTCTATGATGGCTATCGTGGGCTTGTTGCTGGAAATTTTGAAAAAATGACACGTAAAAGTGTTTCTGAGATTCTTAGTCGAGGCGGTACGGTTTTAGGTACAGCAAGAATGACTTCCTTTCAACAAAAAGAAGTTCGTGAAATTGCGATTGAAAATCTAAGAAAAGAAGGAATTGAAGCATTAATCGTCATCGGTGGCGATGGTTCATATAAGGGCGCTTTAGCTCTTAATGAAATGGGTTTTCCAACCATCGGCGTTCCAGGTACGATTGATAACGATTTAGGTGGTACAGATTATACCATCGGTTTTCACACGGCTTTAGCAACGATTGTGGATGCGGTTGACAAATTAAGAGATACGGCATCGTCTCATCAACGTTGTTCGATTGTTGAAACCATGGGTAGACATTGTGGGGATCTTGCGATTGCTGCGGGTCTTAGTTGTGGTGCAGAATTTATCATTACACCAGAACATCCAATGGATAAAGAAAAAATGATTGAAAACTTGAAAAAACATAAACTCGAAGGTAGAAGAAACGCAATCATCATGATTACGGAAAATACAACCAACGTTTATGAACTCGCTCAAGAGATTTCTGAACGAAGTGGGTTTGCATGTCGTGCAACGGTCTTAGGTTATGTTCAACGTGGTGGATCACCAGTTGCGGAAGACCGTATTTTAGCAGGACGCATGGGCGCTTATGCAGTAGAATTAATTAAACAAGGTATATCTGGTGTTGCTGTTGGTGTAAGCCACAACGACTTAGTTTATATGCCATACGAAAAAGCACTTGACAGAGATCGCGGATCGATGCAAGATTTATACGAGCTAATTGGGAAAATATCATAGGGTAATTAGGAGGAAAATTATGCGTAGTACAAAATTAGTAGCAACGTTAGGACCAGCGTCCGAACAAAAAGATGTAATGAGAGAGTTAATCAAAGCAGGGGTTAACGTATTTAGATTTAACTTTTCACACGGTTCACATGAAGAACACGGTGGAAGATTACAAACAGCGAAAGAATTAAATATCGAACTAGGAACAACCGTTGGGTATTTATTAGATACGAAAGGACCAGAAATTAGAACTGGTGAATTCGAAAGCAAATCTGTTTTAATCAAAAAAGGATCAACCGTTCGTATTTCTATGACACCAGTCTTAGGAAATGAAACTTACTTCTCTGTATCGTATCCAGGGTTATACGACGATATGAAAATCGGCGACACTGTACGTGTTGACGACGGTTACTTAGAATTAGTGGTTGTTGAGAAAGACGAAGAAAAACGTGAATTAGTAACACTTGCTAATAACACACATGCGGTCAAATCAAGACGTGGAATCAATATTCCAAACGTAGTACTAAATATGCCTTTTATTTCAGAAAAAGACAGAGAAGATATTATTTTCGCTGCTCAAAATGAATATGACTACATTGCTGCTTCATTTACAAGAAGAGCAGAAGATGTAATTGCAGTAAGAGAAATTCTTGATGCACATGGTGGACAAAGAGTACAAATTATTTGTAAAATTGAAAACCAAGAAGGTGTTGACAACGTCGATTCAATTATCGAAGTTGCTGATGGTATCATGGTTGCACGTGGTGACTTAGGTACTGAAATTCCAGCCGAAGAAGTACCAGTTGCACAAAAACACATGATTCAATCATGCCAAGCACGTGGTAAGGTTGTTATTGTTGCAACACAAATGTTAGAATCAATGCAAAAGAATCCAAGACCTACAAGAGCCGAAGTTTCTGACATTGCACACGTGGTTTATGATGGTGCCGATGCAACGATGCTTTCAGGTGAATCAGCGGCAGGGGATTATCCTTTAGAGTCTGTTTCAATCATGGCTAAAATCCAAGAACGTATCGAACATGAAGTTGACTATGAAAGATTATTAGAAAACGGACTAAAAGGTTCTTACGATCAAAATAATTCTAGATTACTTAGTTTAGAAGCTTTAGGCCATTCAGCTTCAAAGATTGCCTTAGAATTCAACGGATCGGCTATTTTCGCTTACGGGTATGACGTGGCTAAACAAGCGGCTCGTTTCCGTCCAGCATGTCCAATTGTTGCGTTTGTTGATAACTACAGACAAGCAAGAGGATTAGCGCTTTACTACGGTGTTCACCCAATTGTAAGAGGCGATTTCATGACCGCTGCACAATTGTTAGTAACCAATCAAATTGGAACAGCAGGTTCATTAGTTGTTGTATTAAAAGATGGCGAACTAACTCTAAAAACTCTTTAATAACAAACTTCAAGACTATCGACGTTTTACATCGTCGTAGTCTTTTTTTTCGTGATAACAACAAAAGATCTTAGGTGATAATTAAAAGTCTTGTCATGAACCATATCTTGTGTTATTCTATAAAAGATTTGAATTTCAAAGTATTGGAGAATTTTTATGAGAAAAGTGATTGAGATATGCGTGGGACTTCTAGTTATGATTTTTATGGGAAGTGTTTATGCCTATAGTGTCTTTAGAGAAGATATCCGGTTGGTGTATCAAGTAAACCTCTTTTTAAGTGGATTACCATACATGGTTGCACTTTTATTTTATGCAGTGTCTATGTTTCTTACAGGAAGATTAATCAGACGAAATAACGTCAGATTGATTTCATTTATAGGGTTGTCTTTAATTGTGTTGGGATTTTACCTTGCAAGTGAATCCAAATCAATTTGGTCATTAACTTTAAGTTACGGTGTAATCGTTGGATTTGGCGTCGGTATGGTCTATACGGTGCCTGTATTTAGGATACAGCAGTTTGGATCCAAACATGCAGGTTTGATTACAGGTTTTGTGCTACTTGGTTTTGGTGTCTCGCCAGTAATAACTGCACCATTGATTAGCTATTTCTTAAGCTTTGGCTTAAACAATGCATTTCGTTTAATGGCGTTAATATTTGTACTTATTATGCCTTTGATGGTTGTTTACAATAATGATGTGCCAATTAAAAGAGTTCAACACCAACTACCTAAAGACCGTATTTTCTTCAAATTATATATATTCTTTATGTTGTCAATTAGTATTGGTCTCATGATGATTGGTTTATCAATGCAAATTGGCCTTGCCTATGGTTATTCAAGTAGAAATCTTAGCATTCTCTTAACAGTTTTTGCATTAGGAAACGGTATATCAAGGCCTCTTTTTGGTTATTTACACGATCGATTTGGGTTTACTATCAACGGTTTTATCTTACTAATAGTTTTAATTACAGGTGCTTCAATTGGTCTAATAAACCAAGGAAGTTACATCGGTCTTTTTGCGGTATCCTTTAGTCTTTTTTGGTTTTCACTAGGCGGATTACTCTCATTAATGCCACAAGTCATCAAGACAATCTACGGTATCGATCGATATGCTAGTTATTTTGGGGTTATGTTTACTTCTTATGGAGTAGCAGCAATCGTCGGACATCTAAGTTCTGGACTAGTACTCGACATGGTATCATCCACGTCAATTCTTTATTTAGTCATTATAGGGATTGTCTCTATGGCATTTGTTACGTTGATATCAATTTCTAAAGATTCAAAAAGAAGCATTTGATTTTTAATTTACTTTTATCCACTTTGATTGATGAAGCAAGGGTTTTGTATATACCTAATTTTTAAAATCCTTTTTTAGGGTTTTATTTGAGTGTGTTTTATTGTAAAATGTAATAGGATTAATAACGGAGGTAAGTTATGGGATTAGGTGAAAGTGTATTATACATCCTTGGTGGTGTAGCAATATTTCTTTTTGGAATTGACTTAATGGGTGACGGGCTAAAGAAATTAGCTGGGAACCGACTAAGAACTATTATTGAAAAAACAACATCCACACCCTTAACAGGGATTATTACAGGGTTCTTACTAACGATTCTATTACAGTCGTCCTCAGGGACAACTGTCTTAGTCATTGGATTAGTAAGTGCAGGTCTAATGAATTTAAAACAAGCCGTCGGTTTAATGTTTGGTGCAAACATCGGAACCACGGTTACGTCTGTTATCATCGGGCTACCGATATCAGACTATGGTCTATTAATGATATTTATCGGTGTCGTATTATACTTGTTCTTCACAAAGAAGTTTATGAAGAACTTAGGGGCAGTCTTATTTGGTTTTGGATTGATTTTCTTTGGACTAGATACCATGGAGGTAGGCTTAGTCCCATTTGTACAAACTGACTTCATTGAAGAAATGTTTTATTTGTTTTCAAATACATCAAACCATTTCTTTTGGCTATTTGGTGTGATATTTGGAACGCTATTTACAGCGGCTGTTCAAAGTTCATCTGCGGCAATTGGTATTATTCAAAAGCTCTATCATTTAAATGAGAGTGTTGCGACGTTTAGTTTGATTGGTGCACTACCAATGATCTTAGGGGCAAATATCGGAACGACAGTCACTGGTCTACTTGCCTCACTAAACGGATCAATTGAATCCAAACGTGTTTCGATGGTTCACATCTTATTTAATTTGTTTGGGTCCATCTTATTCTTGATTTTCTTATGGCCATATTATCATGCGGTTAAGTGGATTGAACTAAGATTCTTTGAACCCTATGCTATGGCAACACTTGCTTTTGCGCACGTATTGATGAACATAGTAACCACCGTTATCTTGTTTTTCTTTATTGATTATCTTATTAAGATTGCGGTTCGTATCATTAAAGAACCAAAATACAATGATGAACTTGAATCGATTATTGACGAATCTTATCTTCAAGGTTCCCCAACGCTTGCCCTATCTTATGTTAAGAAGGGGTTAAATCAAATGGGTTCGATTGCCAAATCCTACTTAGAATTAGTAAAAGCGTATAGCTTTGAAAATAGTGGAGACGCAGAAGACAAGTCAGATAAACTAGAAAAGAAACTCGATGATTACGATAAACGGTTACATGACTATATGATTAAACTTGTCCGTGATAATGAATTATCACAAAGAGATTCAAACCGACTTTCACGTGACTTAGATACGATCAGAGATTTTGAACGTATCGGTGACCATTTGAACAACCTTGTTGGATTTTTCTTAGAACGTTACAATGACAATCAACGCTTAACTGAAGGCGGTAAAGAAGATTTAATTTGGTTTTTTGATAAATTAGAGTATATGTTTGATTTGACCCTAGATGCTTTTGAACATAACGACGTCAATAAAGCAAAACTTGTCATTGAATACGAAGATTTGATTGATAAAATTGAAGAGAAATGCCGTCTAAATTACATTGAACGATTAAAATCTGGCGAAGCCGCATTCACAACCAAAACAAATTACGTTGAAATTCTATCAAACTTAGAAAGAATTGCTGACCATTTATCTAATATCGCAGAAAATGTGATTAACCCACTGCGGGTCTCTAGACTTGATGTTGAAAAAGTTAAATCACAAATTAGAGAACGAAATTAAGCAAATTGAACGAAAACTCCTACAAATAGGAGTTTTTTTGTTTGTGTAGGCACGAAAGCGCGCTATTTTTTCCATACGATATAAAAATATTTAACACACAACATTTTCTTATTGACAATATTGTATGTCATACACTATAATAAAAGTGAGGTGAATGAATTGGATGAAAAAATGATAATTAACAACCTTGAGGTTGAACTCAAACGAGGGACACAAACCTTACAAGTCCTCTTTCTATTAAAGAATGAGCAATATGGTTATTCCCTACTACAAGCTTTAGAAGAAAGACAAATTAACATTGAGGCGGGGACACTTTATCCGTTACTTAGACGATTAGAGACTCAAAGGATGCTAACATCTAACTGGGACACAAGCGAATCTAGACCACGAAAGTACTATGTGTTAAGTCCATTTGGTGAAGAAGTCTTAGAGCACCTTATTAAAACATGGACAGAGATTAATGATGAAATGATGAAATTAATTAAAGGAGATAACAAACAATGAATGATTTAATTGAACGCTACATTTATGACGTAACCAAACGACTAGAAGAAAGTAAGAAAAAAGACATTGAAAATGAACTAAGGGCCAATATCTATGATATGATTGGGGATGATTTAAGTGAAGCACACGTGGTTGATGTATTAAAAAAACTGGGTCGTCCAGTGGATCTTGCACTTGAATACAAAGAGAAAAAATCCTACGTCATTTCACCTAGACAATACGATGACTATATCAAAGTTCTTAAAATAGTGCTTATCGTATTTATTGCTGTCACTGTGCTCAGTGGAATCACAAGTTCGATTCTAGAGTACTCGGGTGTTAAACTAATCTCATCACTCATCGAAGAATTCACCGATGGTTTGTTTGGGTCTATCTTCTTTGGTTTTACCATTGTTACTGTGATTTTTTGGGCAATTGATCAGAACACAGAAAAACAAACCGAATTTGACCCTAGAAAACTTCCTAAGGTACCAGAAGATCAAACCCTAAAAAGCAGACGAATCGAAGGTATCATCGAAGTCATCATGATCGTCATCTTCGGTTCGATGTTTGTCGGCTTTCTAATTACCAACCATCTAGATGTTAACATACAGCTGGATGAAGATTCATTTTACTTTAAAGGAAACTTATTAAATACAAATTACACGACATACATAATTCCAGTCATGGTTGTGTCGATCGCTAGTTCGCTTTTCTACTCAGCGTATAAAATCATAAAGACAAAAACGTCGATTCTTACGTTTGCTATTTATAGCGTCATTGACTTTATTAGTCTAGTAGCAGCTACTATTCTAACGGTTAGTATGGATGTGTTTAATCCATCATTCATCGAGGCTACGGCCACTGCTTCAAATAAAACGATCTTGGAAATTACACAAATCGGAAATCAAATCGTTCATGGTATCGTGATCTTTGTGTGGGTGATTTTTATCATTGAACAAATCGTCGAATGGATTAAGTTGACAAAGAAACAAAAAAGAAATTAGTGATGGATAACTTAGAACACGTTATTGTTTAAAATAGCGTGTTTTTTTGTTATAATGATAGAAAGCTGTAAGGAGTGATACTTTGGCAGATTTTAAACTAAAAGCACCCTATGAACCCATGGGTGACCAAATTGAAGCTATAGAAACCTTGACAAAAAACTTTGAAAAAGGAATCAATAGACAAGTACTACGTGGGGCAACCGGAACAGGTAAGACCTTTACAATCAGTAACATCATTAAAAAACTAGGTAAAAAAACGTTGGTGTTGGCACACAATAAAACACTAGCAGGCCAACTTTACAGTGAGTTAAAATCGTTTTTTCCTGAAAATAGAGTGGAATATTTTATCTCCTACTACGATTATTACCAACCAGAAGCTTACGTGGTTACAAGCGATACCTACATCGAAAAAGACTCATCAATCAATGATGAAATTGATGAAATGAGACACAGCGCTACGGCGTCTTTGTTAGACCGTGACGATGTTATTGTTGTTGCATCGGTTTCTTGTATTTACGGGATTGGCGATCCAGAAGATTATAAGAATTCACTACTCGTATTAAGAACAGGCGATGAGCTAAAACGAAACACACTTTTAAACCGTTTAGTTGAGTTGACTTATCAACGTAACGACATTGACTTTTCAAGGGGGACTTTTCGAGTTAGAGGTGATTCGGTTGAGATTATTCCAGCAAATGAACGACAACAAGGCATTCGCGTGGAGTTCTTTGGTGATGAAATTGATCGGATTAGGCGTTTTGACGTCCTAACTGGACAAGCCATTGAAAACGTCGAATATGTCACCATATTTCCTGCCACTCACTTTGTAACTAACAAAGATAAGATGGCGGAAACCATTAGACGGATAAAAAATGAACTGGCTGAGCGCATACTATATTTTAAAGAAAACAATGAGTTGTTAGCGGCCGAACGTATTGAAATGCGCACAAAATATGACGTAGAAATGTTAGAAGAGATTGGCATTTGTAGTGGCATAGAAAACTATTCAAGACACATGTCGTTAAAAGAAGAAGGCGAAACCCCAGCGACACTACTTGATTTCTTTGAAAAAGATTTCTTAATGATTATTGACGAATCACACGTGACCGTCTCTCAAGTAAGAGGTATGTATAACGGAGATAGATCAAGAAAACAAACACTTGTTAATTATGGTTTTCGTTTACCAAGCGCACTTGATAACCGTCCACTAAAGTTTGATGAATTTGAAGACAAACTCGATAAGGTAATTTTTTTATCTGCGACACCTGGGGATTATGAACTAACCAAAGGTTATCCAATTGTTGAACAAATCATTCGACCTACCTATTTGATAGACCCTGAGATTGAACTTAGAAGAACTATGGGTCAAATCGATGATCTTTATGGCGAAATCGTCAAACGAATAGCCGCCAATGAGCGTGTGCTAATTACCACACTCACAATTAAAATGAGTGAAGACTTAACCGCCTACTTTAAGAAGTTAGGATTAAAGGTGACCTACTTGCATTCAGAGATAAAGTCACTTGAACGGATTACCATATTAAGAGATTTACGATTGGGAAAATACGATGCCATCATTGGGATTAACTTGTTGAGAGAAGGCCTCGATTTACCAGAGGTTTCACTCGTAGCAATACTAGATGCGGACAAGCAAGGTTTTCTAAGAAGTGAACGAAGTTTAATCCAAACCATCGGTAGAGCTGCAAGAAACATCAATGGTAAAGTCATCATGTACGCCGATTCAATCAGTGATGCCATGAGAAAAGCAATGGATGAAACCAAACGAAGAAGAGAAATCCAATTAGCGTTTAATGAAAAATACAACGTTCAACCCGTATCCATTAACAAAGCAATTAGAGATGATATAAAAATTAAAGAGCTAATCGAAAGTGATAAAAAGAAACGCACTAAGAAGAACATTGACGCTGAAATCGCCATGTTAGAGCGTGAGATGAAGCAAGCGGCCAAGGATCTAGATTTTGAATTAGCAGCAGAACTTAGAGATGCACTCTACGAACTTAGAGTCGAAAAGGAGAAATAACGAATGAGTAATTGGAATTTAGATGATTTGTATCAGGGATTTAATGAGAAATACCTAAAGGATATTGAAACACTTAAAGAGCAAATGTTATCGTTTCAACAATTAGTATCACAAATGCAAGCGATGAAACCAGTGGCGTTTTTAGAAGCTTACTTGACTTCCCAAGAAGAAACAACAAAACTCGCAAGAAGTTTAAGTGCGTTTGCAAGCTTAACCATGTCAACGGATGTTACGAATCAAGAAGCACTTGGTTATCTATCGAAACTTCAACAAATTTATTCATCGGTTACAAAAGAAAATGTAATGGTTTCAAGATACATCGCAACACTTGATTTACAAGAGTTAAGCAATCATAGCGAAATAATCAAAACATACTTATTTCAATTAAACGAAGAAAAAGAAAGTGCGAGACACTTACTAAGCGAAAAAGAAGAAGTTCTCTACGCAAAACTAAGACCACTTTCAAGCGGATCTTGGAGTCAGTTGCAAGGGTTACTCACGTCAAACTTGAACGTAAAAATGGGTGACAAGGAAATCACGTTATCTGAGGTTAGAAATCTCGCATACGACAATGATAAAGACATTCGTAAGAACGCCTACGAGGCAGAGTTAAAAGCGTATGAACAAATTGATGATGCGGTTGCGCTTGCGTTATCTAACATCAAACGTGAAGTAACAGAGATGAACACACTCAGAGGCTATGACTCAGCTTTAGAAAAAACACTCATTTCATCACGTATGCAAAAAGAGACACTTGATGCAATGATTGATGCGATGAAAGATTATAGACAACATTTTGAAAGATATTTGAAAGCCAAGGCAACTTACCTTGGTTATGAAAATGGACTACCTTTTTATGAATTATTCGCACCAGTCGGTAAACTCGATAAGAACTACACTTACGAGGAAGCCAAAGCAATTGTTAATGAAAGTTTTTACGGATTTTCTAAACGGTTAGGTGATTTTTCAACACGAGCTTTTAATGAAAATTGGATTGATGTTTATCCGAAAAAAGGTAAACGTGGTGGTGCATTTTGTTCAAATCAACAACAAATAAAACAGTCTAGAATCCTAACAAATTTCACGGGCTCTTTATCCGACGTTTCAACCATCGCACACGAACTTGGTCATGGTTACCATGGCGACGTGATAAGTGATGAAAAGCCTTTAAATTGGGGTTATCCAATGCCTTTAGCAGAAACAGCTTCTATTTTCTGTGAGACAATTGTTACTAACAACTTACTATCAAAACTATCAAACGATGATGAAATATTATCTGTTCTTGAAATCGCCTTACAAGGGGATACGCAAGTGATTATTGATATCTTATCACGTTACTTTTTCGAGACCAAATTATTTGAGAATTCGACCGGACCAATCTCGAAGAATCAAATGAAAACGTGGATGGTAGAAGCTCAAAAAGAAGCCTATCTTGAGGGGCTTGATCACGAGAATTTACACCCATATATGTGGTTAAACAAGGGACATTACTACAGTGCAGGCTTGAATTTCTATAACTTTCCATACGCATTTGGTCTATTATTTGGAAAAGGATTATACGCTAAATACTTAGAAAATAAGGATGATTTTTTAAGAAATTATGATAAACTATTAATGTTAACAGGTAAAGCCAGTGTTGAAGACGTCGCAATGTCAATGGGCATTGATGTTAAAGACAAATCATTCTGGCACCAATCATTAAATGAAGTGGTTAAAGACATTGATAAAGTCATTAGCTTATTTCAAAAAAAATAACGTGAACGACTCAAAAAGAGTTTATGGAGGAAAAAAATGGAAACACATGAAGAACAAGGCCTGAGCTTAGCAGAATTGTTTGCAATAATCTTGCGCAAATGGCTTTTCATTGGTATTGTCACCGTAGTAATTGCTGCACTTGCAACATTCTATGCTTACAAAGTCACACCAAAGTATCAATCAAAAGCAAGTGTGATGGTTCAGGTACCGAATTCAACGACTGAAACGGGGTATAACTTAACAGATGCTAGAAACCTGATTGGTACCGTCGAAGAGTTTATGAAATCCGAAATTGTATTACAAAAATTAATCGATGATTTACAACTTACTGTGACGCTTTCTGAACTCAAAAATGGGATATCAACAAGTACGAACACAGGTAGTTATTTCGTCTATGTCAGCTATGAATCAACCAACCCTGAGTTATCTAAGACAATCGCAAACGGTGTTATTGATGCGGCAGTTACCGTTGCTAGTGGTGGCCAATTTAACTTGCTAAAAGACAAAATTGTTCGCATGAGCACAGCAACAGAAGGCGTTTACGTCTCACCAAATAAAACCTTATACATCATTATTGGTGTATTACTTGGTGGTATTGTTGGTGTCGGTTTTGTATTATTAATGGAATTAACCAATAACACATACCGTGATAAAGATGAAATTGAACGAGATTTAAAAACGCAAGTACTTGGTTCAATTCCTGATTTTGAAGTGAAGGAGGATGTCTAAAATGGTTCCAAATATCTTAAAGAGAAAAAGAAAAGAATCCTATGGCTACTTAGTGGCTAGAGAAGATAAGATGTCTTTCGTTACAGAATCATTTCAAAAATTAGTACTCAACTTAGAATACGCAAACGTAGATAACCAATATAAGGTGATTCAATTTACTTCAACCCTTCAAGCAGAAGGTAAAACCACTTTATTTGCGAATATTGCCTATTTATTGGCAGATAAAGGCAAAAAAGTAGTCGTATTAGACCTAGATTTAAGAAGACCTAAACTAAATCGTGTGTTTTCTGAAATCAATAAAGATGGAATTACTGACTATTTGGCTGGTAAGATCACTTATGAACAACTATTAAGAGTATCCGAAGATGGCATATATTATATGGTTGCTGGGGAGAAAACCACAGCAGTTATCAATTTGTTAGAATCAAAGAAATTAGAAGAACTCATCAATAAATTAAAAGAAGATTTTGATTACGTTCTCTTAGATACTCCACCGGTATTGGCCGTTGCTGATACACTAATCATCAATAAAATATCGGATGGCGTCATTTTTGTTGTTGGTTTTGGTAAAGCGAAAAAAGCACTTGTTCGTGACGCTTTCCATGCCCTTGAAAGAAACAATGCTAAAATCATAGGTATTGGATTTACACAAGTAAAAATGACTAATGGTGTTTATGGGTACAAATACTCATACAAGTATGATTGATCTTCATTGCCACATACTGCATGAAATAGATGATGGGTCAGCTAATATTGAGATGTCGATTGAGATGATAAAAAAACAGATCAATGATGGTGTCACAACGGTTGTTTTAACCCCTCATATGAGAAGTTTTAAACCAGAAAAAGTTTCAAAAATAAGACATAACTTTGAACAATTAAAAGAAAAAGTAAAAGAACAAAATTTAGATGTGCGACTCTTGTTAGGAAGTGAAGTGTATTATACGAAAGAATCCCTTTCAAACAAACACTTAATGACGATTGAGAACACCTCCTATGTATTAGTTGAATTTTCAACGATTCTTGAAACACCAATTGAAGAAATTGTGTATAATTTTCGAACACTCAAGATAAGACCAATTGTAGCACACGTTGAACGCTATGGTTACTTAAAGAAAAAAGATTACACAGAGATCAAAAAAACAGGTGGCTTGATTCAAGTTAACAGTTCAGCTATCTTAGGTCTTGATGGTTATAAAAGAAAAAAATGGCGCGCTATTTACTAAAAAAACAATTAGTTGATGTGGTAGCAACCGATAGTCATAATTTAGGTGACCGTAAACCTAATCTTAAAGAGGCGTTTCAATTCGTGGTAAAGAAGTATTCAAAAGAATATGCGAAAAAGATCTTTGAGGATAACCCAAAACGTATCATTTTAAATGAAAGCATTTGAGTATAGATTACTATACTCTTTTTCTTTTATCCATCGAAGAATCGTGTTATAATGACGTAAAAGGAGAATTTACAAATAATGAAGATAAGTAAAGAAAAAGCATTAATCTTGTGGGAATCACGCTATGGTGATCACGAAGTCGTAGAGGATTTCGCAGGTGCCTGGATATATAAAGAGGATTATTTAGACGGTGAAACGCTTAGAGAATTTTATGGTGATGAGGAATCCTATAATTTTGGTTGGGGCATACTTTATAAAAAACCTCTAAAATTCGGAGGAACTGAAACAGACGATAACCTCGAAATCGTTCATTTGGAAAATTTAGAAGTTATCGGGGAACAAAAGGTATTTAACATCAACGGAATCACCTATGAAATCAAGGAAATCGGGCATGAAACATTCGGTATTTTCGATGAATACGATAATCGTTTTGATTTTAATGAAGATAGTTTTATGTTAGGCTTTGATCAATTTGATGAAGAAGAACAAGGTTGTGGTTGTGGCGGTCATCACCACCATCACGATGAAGAACAAGGTTGTGGCTGTGGGGGTCATCATCACCATCACGATGAAGAAGAACAAGGTTGTGGCTGTGGTGGGCATCACCACCATCACGAAAATGAAGAACAAGGTTGTGGCTGTGGAAGACATCACCACCATCACGACGATGAAGAAGAAACATGCGATTGCGGTAATAAACTAGAAGATTGCGAATGTAAACAATAAGACGGTCACTAAAGACTTGATAGGGAGGGATTTTCTTGGACTATGCAAACATTAAAACTAGAAAATATGATTTAGGCGAGGATATTTTGGCCTTAGGCGCAAAAGCTAAAAAAGCAAAATTAGAGGCCAATGAAACCATTAATGCGACCATCGGAGCAATGATGGATGATGTTGGACAACTCTATGAATTCAAGTCGATCTCAAATGTTTTTGGTCGAATTGACAATAAAACCTATCGAGCTTATCCATCGATTGATGGCGGCCCTGTCTTTAAAGATGCGATTAAACGTTTTGTGTTTCAAAATCAATTAAAGCTTGTCGAAGATAACTTTGAGTCAATGGTTTGCGCAACACCTGGCGCATCAGGGGCGCTTTATTTGGTATTATCGAATTACGTAACCGATGGTGACATGGTTTTATTGCCACACATTCATTGGAGTAATTATAAAGAAATGATTAAGTCGGTTGGGGCAACCTATCAAACTTACCAAATGTTTAAAGAAAATGAGTTCAATCTAGATGATTTTAAACAAAAAGCAACCATGATTGCTGAAATCACAAAGAAATTAGTCGTTATCTTAAATGATCCAGCACATAACCCAACGGGGTACTCGTTATCAAAAAAAGAATTCAAAACGATTATTCAAACCCTTGATGACTTATCTCTAAAAGTACCAGTAATTCTAATTTATGATGTTGCCTATATTGATTATTTTGGTAAAACAATGGAAGAGTCTAGAGAAAAATTTGCTATTCTTGAGACAATTAAGTCGAATATGATCACAGCCATTGCTTTTAGTGGATCAAAAACGTTTGGTCTATATGGGTTTCGATTAGGCGCTTTAATTGGACTATCTAGAAGTAAACATCTAATTGATGAAATGTCACGAATTACAACGTTTAAGGCCAGAGCAACCTGGAGTTGCAGTCCAGCTACCGGCATATCAATAATGAACCATTTAATGAATCATGAACTTGATTATGAAGACTATTTAAACGAACTAAGTTATGTGAAAGAAACGTTAAACAAACGTGGCACAGAGTTTGTAAAAATTGCATTAATGTCTGAGTTGTCAATTTATCCGTATAAAGATGGGTTCTTTGTAACAATTCCAGTTGAAAATCCGGTTGAGATTTATGAGGATTTAGCAAATCAACATGTGTTTGTCATTCCTTTAGATAAGGCCATCCGAGTAGCGATATCGAGTATTTGTGAAAAGGAAATCCCAAGATTAGTGCAGGCGTTAAAAAACTCAATCGAGAAAATAGATTCTTATAACGAATAAAAGTCCTTGCGACTTTTATTTTTTTTGCATCAAGTACAAGAAAATAATACTTTGATGTTATAATTATTATAGTAATGCATAAAACAATCAACCAGGATTTCCTAGGAATTTAGTCGATCTTGTCACATTTAAATTAATGAAGGGAGTTTGGCAATTTGCCAATCGATAAAAGTATATGAAACAAAAATTGATAATTACTATTTTTGGTGCAACCGGTGATTTAACTGCTAGAAAGCTATTACCTGCACTGACAAAATTAAATAAAGATAGATTAATCGAAGAACAAACAAAAATCATTTGCATCGGGCGCAGAGATTACGATCATGCAAGTTACCTTGACTCGGTAAGAAAAATATATCCTGACAACCAAGATCTTGATCGCATCAAACCAAATATTATCTATTTCAATATGAGCATTGAAAAACAAACAGACTATTTTAAACTAAAAGAGTTGATTGATGATGAATCTTTTGAAGACACTAGAAAAATATATTACTTAGCGGTTGGTCCTGATTTACTTGAAGTAATATCTAAGAATATTAATGCGTCTCATTTGATTGAGAAAAAGGACATTAATTCGTCGATTGTGTTTGAAAAACCTTTTGGTCAAGATTTAGAAAGTGCGAAGGCCATTAATGAGTTGTTGTGGGGTTATTTTGATGAAAAACAAATCTACCGAATCGATCATTACTTAGGCAAAGAAATGATTCAAAACATATTAACTGTTCGATTTGCCAACAAAATATTTGAAGATTCTTGGCATAACAACTCAATAAAATCCATTAAGTATATTGTCAAAGAAACCGATGGCATTTTAAATAGAGGTGGCTACTACGACACTTCGGGCGCATTAAAGGACATGGTTCAATCGCATTTACTACAGATGCTAGCACTTGTGTCGATGGATGTCCCAAAATCGTATCAATCGGATGATTTAAAAGAAGAGAAAGTCAATGTCCTCAAACGCATTCGTTACGATAAAGAATCGTTGATTATGGGACAATACGAAGGCTACTTAAATGAAAAAAATGTGAACAAGGAATCAAAAACAGAAACGTTTGTCTTCCTAAAAGCCTTTGTCGATACCCCTAGATTTAAAGGGGTACCTATGTATCTATTAACAGGTAAAAAGCTCGATATAAAAGAATCGGTCATCATTGTCGAGTTTGAAGAAACCGCTGAACAACACAAATGGCATTTTCCTTTAAAGACAAATAAGCTTTATATTAAGATTGCCCCACAAGATGGGATATCACTTGCTCTAAATTCTAAAGTACCAGGATTAAGTGATGACGTTGAATCCGTTGAACTTGAGTATTGCATTGCATGTAATTCGGTAGGTAATATGCCGGAGGCTTATGAAAAGCTGTTATTAGATATCACTAAGTATCATAAACGACTATTTACAAGATGGGATGAAATCGAATATTCTTGGCAACTCGTTGACGAGATAAAACAAGACTTTGTGGCATCCAGTAAATCATTAGTGACATACAAGAACTTTGATGAGTTAAAGAAACTGATTAAAGAAAAAACAAATGAGGTGTTTTAATGAAAATACACGATATTAGCATGACAATTAGTGAGGATATGCCAGTTTATAAGAATTTAGACAAAAAGAAGCCTAAGTTTATCAACGTTGATAACTATGAAAATGCGAGTCATTATGAAACGAACTTAGAAATCAATCTTCACACAGGCACCCACGTTGATTTTCCACTTCACATGATTGAAAATGGAAGTACTAGCGACAGTGAGCGATTAAGTAATTACATCACGCAAGCGAGTGTTTATGACCTGACGCATTTAAATGAATGCATCAAAAAAGAAGATATTGATCGTTTAGGGATTAAAAAAGGCGATTTTGTGTTATTCAAAACTAAAAATAGTTTTGATGATGCGTTTAACTTTGAATTCGTTTACGTCGAAAAAATAGCGGCTAAATATTTAAGTGAATTAGGCGTTATTGGTGTCGGAATCGATACGCTTGGTATTGAACGAGCTCAAAAAAACCACGAGACCCACAAGTATTTATTAGAAAAAGACATTGTGATACTAGAAGGGATTCGACTAAAAGATATTAAACCAGGCAACTATCAGTTGATTGCTTTACCAATCAAAATAAAAAGTGTTGAGGCATCTTTTTGCCGTGCGGTATTAATTGAATCCTAACGATTGTGAGGAAACCATTCATTAGTTTCCTCATTTTTTTCAATGATTTATTGTTATACTATATATGAGGTGATATTTTGAAAAAAATAATGATTACGATTTTGATGGTATTAATCGGGTTTTCGCTATTTGGTTGCCAAAGTGAAAATTCAACAGAAAATCAACTAAAAAGGCTTCTACCAACCGAGATTAAAGGGGATTTAATGCTTGATCAAGAATTGAAAGGCAGTCCAATCACATGGTACTATGATGGTGTGCTATTAGAAGATGGTCAATTAATACAACCATACCTTGATTATAGTCAAACAACCACAGTTACTGCACTTTATGATGGGCAAACTTATTCATATGAAATACCAACCCTAAGCAAATACGCTGTTGTATCAAAGTTGTTAATTGATACCGATGGCGTTCAAATAACATCAAAAGACGACTACGTTCAAGGCAAGATTAGTTTATCGAATAATAACCAAACGTTAAACGAAAACGTAGTGATGCGAATTAAAGGCAGAGGAAACTCAACTTGGGATAACCCCAAAAAACCATTTAAAATTAAATTTGATGAACGTGTTTCGCTGCTTGGGATGAAAAATGCGAAGGAATACGTACTTTTAGCAGAATATACGGACAAGACATTAATGAGAAACTACGTGGCACACAAATTAGCCTCAATGCTTGAGGTAGGCTATACACTAGATACTCGGTTTGTTGAAGTCTATTTAAATGGTGTTTATGAGGGTTTTTATCTATTAACTGAACAAGTAGAAACCGATAAGAACAAACTAAGCATCGAAGCAGCGATTGACATCGATAGTGGGTTTTTAATTGAACTAGAGGCTGATGATCGAGTAGGCGCGGAAGGTGTTGAGGATATCCACTGGATTCGCGCCAATAATAAAAATTATGTCATAAAGTCTCCAGATACAGAGGATTACACAGAAAATGAATTAAGAGATAAGGCAAAAAGCATTAAAGACTACCTGCTCGCCTTTGAGGCAAGCATTACAAATGACACTTATGAAGACTACATTGACGTCGAGTCTTTTATTGACTACTTTATTGTTCAAGAGCTGACAAAAAATGTCGATAGTGGTTACTCAAGTGTTTACAGTTTTAAAGATGCCAATGGGAAGTTGACCATGGGCCCCTTGTGGGATTTTGATATCTCATTAGGTAATGGGGATTATTTTGATTCAACCCCACAGGGATTTCATGCGTATGGTTATAATCAATGGTTTACAATGCTGTTTGATCAAGATTCATTTAAACAAGCGTATATCAATCGTTATAACGAAATCTACGAGACGTACTTACCAATTCTTCTAGAATCCATCCTTAAGGTAAGAGAAAATACACTTGAGGCGCGTGAACTTAATTTTACTCGATGGCAGATTATGGGGCATTATGTTTGGCCAAACCCACCACACATGGTAGAGGTAACGACGGTGACCGGTCAAGACGAGTTATTATATCAGTTTTTGGTTGAGCGAGCAGAACACCTTAAAACCGTTTACGAAACAACATAAAAAAGAAGCCTTAAGTCGAATATATGACTTAAGGCTTTCGTTATTTTATAAACAAGGTTACTAGTTAATTAAGATTCAAATAATTTGATGAGTGTTTGGTAGACACCCTGATGATTCATTGTTTGTAGACCTTTTTTTATTGGTTCATGCGCTAAAGCCTTTGTTGGATCTTTCGCAATCATTAAGCCGTATCTTAGGGTAGCGTTTGACAGTGCTTGGCTTGAGGTTCTAGGTACAGAACCTGGCATGTTGGCGACACCATAAAATGAAATACCATCGACGTCATAAATTGGGTTATCATGATAAGTCACTTTAGCGTGGTTAGAGATGCCGCCTTGATCGATGGAAACATCGATAATAATCGCGCCTTTCTTCATGTTAGCCAGGATTTCATCGGTAATCAACAGTGGTGGTTTATCGCCTGCGATTAATACAGCACCGATAACTACATCCGCTGATTTTAATGCGTCCATGATATTTTTTTCATTTGAATATAATGTATTAATTTTATTTTGATATAAATCTTCAAGGTCACTTAATCGCTTAGTATTGATATCAAGTATGGTTATATTCGCGCCCATACCAACCGCCATCATTAAAGCGTTTCTTCCGACAACACCAGCACCTAAGATAACAATGTTTGCCCTAGGGGTTCCAGGGAGTCCTGAAATAAGTAAACCGGGTCCGCCAAAAGGGGCTTCTAAATACTTAGCCGCTTCAATTAAGGCAAGTCTTCCTGCGACCTTGCTCATCGGTTCAAGACAGACAAGCACACCGTTTTCTTCAATGGTTTCATAAGCAATCGAAGTAACACCACGGTCTCTAAGGGCTTCATAGAGTGGCTTATTATAGGCTAAGTGAAGATAAGTATATAAGATTAAATCCTTTCTGAAGTATTGGTATTCACTTGCAAGTGGTTCTTTAACTTTGACAATCATGTCAGAAGTTGCCCAAATTTCTTTAGCGTCATCAACAATTTTAGCCCCATAAAACACATAGTCTTCATCGCTAAATCCGCTTCCAATTCCGGCTCCTTTTTCCATTAATACAACATGCCCTTCGTTTGTATAGGCATTTACTGCACCTGGTGTAAGTCCAACCCTGTATTCAAAGGGTTTGATTTCTTTTACACATCCAATAATCATATTTTAATTCACCTCTTCATGAGTTATTGTAACATATCTTTGAGTTTCTGGCAGGATTTCAAATCAAATTGCTCTAAAAATTCCAGCATTAATGATAAAATTCTCTTATAGAAAGGAGTGTTTTTATGTATCACTATGTTAAATCGATTTCATATACACCAAGGAGTAACGATGAAATCAAAATCAAAGAGGAACTTGATTTTTTAGCTGAACAGGGCTATCAAATGATCCGACTCATCGATGATGTAAATACCTCACGTCAGGTTGTAGAAATAATCGTTAAGCATCATATAAACTTAGAAGTTTTTCTAGGCATCAAGTTTAGCCCAGAATTAATCGATCAAGAAGCACCACTAGAAAAAATCATAAAGACCAAAGACGTCATATTAAATAAAAGAAGTAATCAACAAAAAGTGACCGAGTTAATTTCATTAGCGAACCAATACGAGGAAATTATTAGCTACGTTAGCGTGGGTTACTTAAATATCTCTAGTTTTGATTATCACATGATTTCAGTCGTCGAGTTATCAAAATATTTAAAAATGGTTAAACCAAAGATCAAACAACCGTTAACGTATAGCGATAGTTTCTATTTATGGAATACCAAACTTAAAGAGCTTGCTAACCTGGTTGATTTCATTGGCATTCATGTGCACCCGTATTATCAAGATAAGTTCTTAAGTGAAGCGGTTGACTACACGGTTTTAGTGCTAGAAGCTTCTCAAGAAAATTTTAATGATAAACCTGTCGTATTAACTGAAACTGGCTACCCTAGAGTAAATAAAGAAAAATTACACATCACCGAAGAACAGCGTTTCTACGTTGATACAATTCAGCAAGTAATGACAGAGAAGAATATCTTAGTTACGATTTATGAAGCATTTGATTCGATCGATCGATTAAATCCATACTTAGAAAAGCATGGTCTATATGAGTAATTAAAAAGAAGCACTCTCCATTTTATTTGGAGAGTGCTTTTGACTATATAGATTAACAAAAATGGATTCAATTTCTAAGTTTTGGAAACGTGTAGACAAAATCGCCACCTTCGAGATTATCGTATGTATTAATCAATGTATCGTTTCAATCTGCGAATAAAACGACATTAACGAAATTACTCGATGAATTAGAAGCCTCAACGACGTTTTTCTATGTACATGATATTCGTGTGAATTATCTTGAGACAGGTATTTCAAGTACACTTGTGTTGTATACGTTTTATTACCCAACAACTTAGAATTTAGATAACTCAACTATTAAGTAGGCGAATGCTTTGGCAATAGCCTATTTTTATTAACAAAAAAGCCACACAAATAATGCATGACTTTATCTAAGAATTATTCATTTGACTGGTTGTAAAAAGCAAATCGTCCTGGCCCTTGTTTTTTTGCATGATACATGGTTTTATCGCCTAAATCGAGGATTTTATTGTATTCACTTAAATCCGCACAAAGTTCAATAATTCCAATTGAAGCGCTGATGTTGTGTTTTTGTGCGATTAGGTTAAGGTGTTCGATGTCGTAGATGAGTTGTTTAGCTCTTTTTATGATTTGTTCTTTGGTGTGCTCGTATGCGTAGATGAAAAATTCATCCCCACCGAGCCGATAATAAATCACGTTATGCTCCCATCTTGAAATAAAAAAGTTAGCAAGAGTAATCAAAAACTGATCGCCTTTTTCATGGCCGTAGAAGTCATTGATTTGTTTAAAACCATCAATGTCTAGATACATGCCATAGGCGTTATTTTGATGAGTGTTTTTACTCAAATGCTCTTTTAACGTTTCTCTTGTGAAGAGTTTGGTTAATGGGTCTTGGTGTGTCTTTTGATAATAAATAATCTCACTGGGTGTTTCGTCATAAATTCTTAAGACTTGACCAAACACGAGGTTGTTATTTTTGTCTTTATCAAACTTAAGGTAAAGCCAAATTGGTTTATCATGTGTTTTGTTTTTGAATGGAATGAACGTATAAAGTTCATGTGACAAATGCTCAATTTGATAAGTAAGTTTTTGAATGTACAAATTCTTACCGTCAATTTCTGAGAATGTGTTGTCAGGTTCGATTTGATTTACAATCTCTAAGACAGTATAAACGGGTTTATCCTCAAGTCCAACAATGGAAGGTGAGCCTGAGATCATGTAAAAAGATTTTTCTTTGTCATTCAAATTAATGTAAAACGAAAAAAAATCCTTTTTCAACAGAACGTCTTCAAGGTAGGAAATGTTATGATCTTTCTTTAATTTTGATAGAATGTGTGGGTTCATGAAATCACCTGTCTTTATGATAACATAAGTGAAAACGTTTTTACACCATGTTCAAGAGGAAAAAAGCGTATGTTTGCTATTTTCACAAATGAAATCGGTTACATCTTTTTATGTTCGTTTAGTGTGTTATAATAAATTTCAAAAACTAAATGGAATATCTTTCGTCGTTACTACTAATAGTTGATTAAAAATCATTTGAAAAAGTAAACAAAATAAGATATCATATTAATGAAGGTGTGATGGCAGTGTTAAAAAAAATAGTAGTCGTTTCAAATACGTCTTTTGCAGACGTAGAGTATCTTGTTAAGTTCGATGAGCATCAAATCTTAGATGGGTTAAATGCGATTGAAATTAACGACGTGGAACTTGCGAAGAAAGTCGCTGGTTTTCTAAAATTTAATGATCATTTTGATTTATTCATTATCTCAAAAGATCGTAACGTATTAAAACAAATCTATAAGTTATACCCGTACGCTCGGTTGGTTTATGAAATCTCTCATTTATACGATTTTAACAAATTGAAAAATGAGATTTTTGGGCTACATTCTTATACGGTCTTAATTTCAGATGGTGAAATTAACCAACAAACCGTTAGACAATTAAAACGTCACGGAATTGTGGTTTTCACGAGGGTTAATTCAACCCTTGACATTGCACAATCGATGTTGGCTGGTGTGGATGGTGTGGTAGGTCTTGATATTAATGAACTACCAGATTTGAATGCGGATTATGGGTTTTCCCCATTTGTGATTGCCCATCGCGGGTTTCACAACGACGCGCAAGAAAACAGCATCCGAGCAGGGATCAAAGCACATCAAATGGACGCGGATTTTATTGAGATGGATATCCACATGACAAAAGACAATAAAATCGTTGTCAATCACGACCATACGCTTGGAAGAACTTATGAAAAAGACTTTATCATTAAAAAAGAAAAATTAAAAGAACTCCAAAAAATCAAAATGACGTATCAAGGTGAGGCAGTCGACGAACGATTACCACTCTTAAAAGATTTTGACAATAAGCTTGTTGAATCGAATATTGGTTTTATTGTGGAATCCAAGGTGGATTCTAAACATGCGATGAAACGATTATCAAAAGTAATCAACACCATTAATCGACCGGTATTACTGATGAGTTTTCATCCGTTTTCGATCATTCACATGAAGAAATATATGCCTAATCTATTAAATGGTTTGTTGATTGATTTTAACTTAAATAAAATGAGTCTAAAATCCATCATCAAAACAAGTAATAAATATCAAATGATGATACATCCGTATTACAAACATTCAAGAAGTGAATACTGTGAAGAATTAAGAAAACGCGCAATCAACGTCCTACCATGGGGTGTCTCAGAGAAAGACGCGGTCGTTACTTTTTTAAGAGGTTTTTATGGTGTCAATACGAACCATATCGATCAATTAGCTGAAGTTATCAAATTTGTCTCAACTAAAAAAGAGGTTACCTACGACATTGGGGACGTGTTTAATTTCGAGTTAAAGAGTGATAAATTACTTGATGTTTCAAAAGAAGTCTATGTCTTTGATGATCAAAACACCGGACTTCAAACATCAAAAGATCAAATCACAGGCGCAACAAAGCCTGGGGTTGCCTACGTCTACTTAATCACAAAAGTGAAGTTAGGCTCAACTAGATATAAGCTTGCATCTGATTTGATCAAGGTCAATGTAAAGGAAAAAGACAATGATTAAAGATTCAATATATTTTCACAACATTAATGAAATCGAAGAAACAAGTGAGGGGTTATTACTTCACCGGTTTCCTAAAGAACTAAGAAATCATCTTTCAGATAAAGGAAAAAACGTGTCTTTGACTCACCATGGGTCAGAGTTACGTTTTTTCCTCTTAAAAGAGGTGACAATAACACTAAGCTCTACGCAAGAAAACGCTGAGGTGTTAATCTATTATGGCGACTTTCAAGACTCAAGTGTTAAGATTAATGGTAAAACAACCATCGAGATTAAACAAAAATATAACCAATCGGTGATTGAATCACTTGACATAAAACGTGGACGATTTCACCCCGGTGTCATTCGTATCATGTTAAAAGAAAATATAAGACTTGATCAAATCAAGGGGGAATATCGTTTACCAAAAGCTGATGAAATGCCAACAAAACGATTGCTTTCTTATGGCACTTCAATCACGCAAGGGCGTGTGGCTTTGATGCCAGATCTTAATTACCCGGGTATTTTAGGTAATCAGCTAAAAGCAGACGTTTTTAATTATGGCATGAGTGGGTGTTGTTACATCGAAAAAGAAATGGTGGATTTTATCTTAAAAGAACCATACGATTACATTACCCTAGAATTGTCAGTAAACATGATCGGCGATGGTTATCCAAAAGAAGTCTTTAAAGACCGTGTGGCCTATTTAATGAATCAAATTAAGCGTCTTCAAACAAACGCGATCGTCACCGTAATTACAGTGCTAGACAACTGGCGTTTGATTGGAATTGATCAAAACAGAGGCAATCAAAATGACGTGATCTCATATCGTGACATTTTGTTAGACTTGTCTTCTGATTTACCAAACGTCATTCAAGTCAAAGGTGAAGAGATTATGTCTTTTCACCAGTTGAGTTATGATTTGATCCACCCATCAAATCAAGGCATGATTGAAATTGCTTACCATCTATTGAAACAATTAGAAAAACATGCAAAGATAGAATCCTAGGTTGATGAGCCTTTTTAACCAAAAGATGGACAAGATATGTTATCATAGATTTGAAAGAAGTGAGAGTATGAATGAACAACAAAATAAATTTTACGACGCGTTAGGAAAATTAAATTTAAACGTATCAAATAAAGACGTAATTGAAGCCAAACAACAACTAGAAGCGCTTGCCTACTCGGGGTATGCCGATGCCTATTATTTTTTAGGCCGTTCTTATGCGGTTGGTGAGTTTTATCAAATGGATGTGGTAAAAGCAAAACAAATGTATGAAGAAGGCATGAAAATCGGGTCTTTAAAATCATTTTATGGTTATGCGTTACTGCACACCACGGGGCATGGCGTTTTAAAAGACGAACGACTAGCGAAAGACTACTTTGAAGCGGGGTATCATGGCCTAGTAGAAGAAGCCAACGAAGGCGATCCGATTAGCTTATACATTGTGGGCTGTTATTACTATTATGGGTTTTATGTTAAACGCTACGTTGCCACGGCAATTGAGTACTTAACAAAATCGGCAGACTTGGGTTACAGTGAAGCTCAATTTCTACTTGGTTCGATCTATGAACAGTTAAGCGATGAATTTCCTAGATACAGAGAAACGTTTGACTATTATTCAAAGGCAGCCATGCAAGGACATCCTTACGCACAGTATGGTTTGTCTTTAATGTATATTACTGGTGAAGCGGTTAAGAAAGATTACTTTGAGGCGAAAAAGTGGCTAGAACTCGCCGTAGAACAAAATCACTATCTTGCGGCTTACACACTTGGTATGCTTTATTATGAAGGTGAACTCGGTAAAATCAATTACGAACAAGCGTTTAAATATTTCTTAACTAGTGCTGATCAAGGCTATAAAGAAGCGCAGTATTACGTTGGCCTTATGTATAAAAATGGACAAGGCGTTAATAAAGATTTAGAAGAAGCCATCACGTATTTAAGCCTTGCGGCTAATCAAAATGACATGAACGCACAATACGTCTTAGGTATCCTCTATTTTCAATATAAAGGTCGACCACACTTTGATAAATCCTTCCTATGGCTTACCAAAGCCTCAGATCAAAAGCACCCATACGCACAGTACAACCTAGGTGTCATGTACCAAAATGGGGATTACGTTGAACAAAATTATGAAAAAGCATCGGTTCTGTACCGCCAAGCAGCGGAAAAAAACGTTGTTGGAGCGATGTATAATCTAGGCATGCTCTATATGAAAGGCCTAGGTGTCAAAAAGAGCGAATCAACGGCTAAGCATTGGTGGAAAAAAGCAGCTGATCAAGGACATGAACCATCAAAAATGTATTTAGAATCAATCGATAATTTTTATAAGTCAAAAGAAAACCAAAACGTGGGTAAATAATACCCACTTTTTTCTTTATTTAAGAATAAATTGAGTTATAATAATAAAGATAGGAGGGATCTAAATGAATGAAGATCAACTAGGTGTTGTGTTTATAGGCATTGGTGTATTACTTGGTATGGTTATCGGTATCTTGTTTAAAAACATGACAACTGGTCTAATTCTAGGTCTTTCACTGGGTGTACTATTTAGCATTATTTTTCAGAAAGATGAAAATGAATAAAAGGGACTTGCCAGGCAAGTCCCTTTTGTTTCAATTGACGGAAGCTTATTTGATTGTAACTAGGCGGCAAATCTCGATTAGTATTTCAACGGCTTTTTCCATTTGATTAACTGAGGCAAACTCGTATCTGCCATGGAAATTATAACCACCTGTACCCAAATTCGGGCATGGAAGTCCCATGAAAGTTAATCTTGCCCCATCAGTTCCACCTCGGATGGCTAAACTATAAGGGGTAACACCACTGTTTGTGATTGCTTCTTTAGCAATCTCAATTGGACTCATGTCATTTTTAAGAATTTCATACATATTAAAGTATGAGTCTGTGATGGTTAAGTTGACGGCTTCGTAGCCATATTTTTGATTCAAATACGTTGTGATTTGTTCGAAATCTCTTTTTTGACTTTCGAATTTTTCTTTGTCATGATTACGGATGATGTATTGAAGCTTAGCCTCCTCAACCGAACCTTCCATGTGTGACAGATGGTTAAAACCTTCATAACCTTCGGTATAAGCCGGGTTTAAGAACACTGGTAATTGTTGGTTGAATTCAAAAGCGATGTGCATGGCATTAATTAATTTGTTTTTAGCACTGCCTGGATGGATTGATTTACCGATGAATTTAATGTTGGCGGTTGCGGCATTGAAGTTTTCATACTCAATCCCGCCGACTTCACTGCCATCGGCTGTGTATGCGTATTTAGCCTTAAAATAATCAAGGTCAAATAGATCAGCACCACGTCCAATTTCTTCATCTGGGGTAAACCCGATATAGACATCACCGTGTTTAAACTCTTTGTTCGTGGTTAAGAACTCACAAAGTTGCATAATTTCAGCAACACCTGCTTTGTCGTCTGCGCCAAGTAGAGTATTACCATCGGTAACAACTAAATCTTGTCCGATCACGCGGTTTAAGACAGTAAAATGTTTTGGGTCCATGGATAATTCTTTGTTTAGTTTGATCACAGAACCATCGTAGTTATTAATTACCCTTGGTTTTACGTTAGCGCCTGGTGCATCAAATGAGGTATCCATATGAGCGACAAACCCGATGGCGTCGACCTCGTAATCTAGGTTACTTTCAATCTTTGTATAGACGTACCCGTGCGCATCCATAAAAGCATTTAAACCCATAGCCTCTAGTTCAGTCACTAAAAGTCTTCCAAGGTCTTTTTGTTTTTCTGTTGATGGACATAAATCGCAAGTCGGATCCGATTGTGTATCAATTGAAACATAAGTTAATAAACGTTCTAATACAGTCATAATATTCACTCCTCTGTTAACTAATTATAACGCATTCAATCAAAAATATCATCCACATTGGTAAAAAAAGTGTAGAATTAATCATTTCACTGATAAAAATTAATAATATCAATTTCAACATTTAAAATATTAATAAAACGGTTGAAATTTTTTAAATTAATGCTATACTATGTGTAGAGGTGGTAAGATGAAAGACGAAAAACTACTAAAAAAAGTCGAAAAACAAGAACTCACAGTCAGTGAGTACCTTGATTACAAACAAGGGATACCGATCAAGAAAAATCAATTTGTATCGAAAAAACGATTCAAAAAATCAAGAGGATTTAAATTGGTAATCATTAAAGGAAGCTTAATCATTGTGCCACCTAGAATTCCAATTTCACTTTTAAAATGGCTGTCGAAGTTTTTGTATCGATATAAAAACATCAATGGCAAAATCAACATTGAACAAATCAATTTTAATGATTTGGTTAAAAGCTTAAAAGACATCAACCGACATACCATGTTAATTGATGTTGAAAGTAAAACGGAACAATTTATGTTTCAGATATGGAGTGTGTAAAGATGAAAGATATTACAAAAGCATTTGATTTGTGTGGTGTCGACTTAGTGGTCACCGAAGTCAGAAGTAAAAATAGTGAGGTAATTATCCGAGGACAGTTTCAATTATCCAAATTTGACTACTTATCTAAGGAACACCAGTATTTTATTGAGGTGTTTATAAAAAATCAAGGCAACATTAAAATGATTGAAAAAGAACTAGGGATATCTTATCCAACCGTGAAAAAGACACTCGATGAAGTTTCAACCGCGATGGGTTATAAAGTCGACCAAAAATCGCAAGAACTTGAAGAAAAAAGAAGTGAGATTATCGAACAAATTAGAACCGGTGCAATTTCAATTGAAAAAGCAGAAGAACTACTCAAAAAATTAAAATAACATAAGGAGAATAAGGAAATGAGTGAAAAATTAAGAATATTAGAAATGGTTAAAGATGGTATTATTTCGATTGAGGAAGCCGATCGCTTACTTCGTGCACTTGATCAATCAAAAGAAAAAGATAACAGCGTCGAAGTGATTGTACCGAAATACAAGGTCGATCCAAAAAACTTGTCACTAAAAATTCGAATTCTATCTGCTGATGGTGACAAAGTCAACGTAAACTTACCATTGAAGTTTGCAAAAGCAGCATTTAAATCAGGTAGTTTTAAGATGAGTGGTGTCGATCAAGACATTATGAATCAAATTGACATAGATCAAATCATTCAAATGGCAGAAGAAGGTCAATTAGGTGAATTAGTCGATATCACATCTGCGGATGGCGATATTGTTAAAATTGTGGTAGAATAGTAAATTATATAGAAATTGTAGAGGGGTAAGAAATGATTTTTGGAAAACATTTTAATAAATACTACCTTAAATATGGGATTGCTTTTATCTTAGGGATTGCTGCACTAATTGCAGTAGACTATATTCAAGTTCAAATTCCGGGTATTTATGGAAATATTATCGACACATTAAGAGAATATGGTGCTGGTGAATTAACGTTTGTTGAAACATTAGCAACCAAAGAAATCAATCAAATGATATTCACAATCATCTGGATGATTCTCGTCATGGTCATCGGAAGATTCTTATGGCGTATTACCGTATTTGGTGCGTCACGCTCAATTGAGCATGACATTAGAAATGATTTATTTAAACACGCAGAAAGTCTTGGACAAGATTATTATCAAAAAGAAAAAGTCGGTGGTATCATGACCTACTTTACCAATGATTTAGAGGCCATTCGTATGGCGTTTGGACCAGGGGTGTTAATGATTGTTGACTCCTTATTTTTAGGTACCATGGTCATTATTAAAATGACTCAACTGTCGGTCACACTAACCTTAATGGCAGTTGTACCAATGTTATTAATGGGTGTCGTGATGGTGTTTATATTAAAGAAAATGAAGATGAAGTTTAAACTTCGTCAAGACGCATTTGAAAAGATCAATGACTTTACACAAGAAAGTTTTTCTGGTTTTCAAGTGATTCGTGCGTTTGTTAAGGAAATGAAAGAAGCGTATTTCTTTAAAGATAAGAACGATGAATTTTACAACAAGCACGTTGATTTTGTCAAAACAATGATTGTTGTCAATGTCGTCATTAATGTGTTCATTAATTTAACGATTTTAGTTATTCTTAGCTTTGGGGCATATGTGGCGTTAAACGGTGGGTTAACCAGTGGTGAAATCACAGAATACTTTACACTGTTTACCACACTGATTTGGCCTGTCATGGCGTTATCTCAGTTCGCAAATATTCGTTCACAAGCTTCGGCGTCACAAAAACGTTTAGATGAATTTTTCAACCAAAAACCGTCAATTGTGGATAAAGATGTCACACCGATTGATCGCTTAAAAGGAAACATTCGCTTTGATAACTTAACCTTCTCCTACCCAGATGACTTGAATCAAATGGTATTAGAAAATATATCGCTAACGATTAATGCAGGAGAAACGGTTGGTATTTTAGGCCGTACAGGTAGTGGGAAATCGACACTAGTCGACTTGCTGTTAAGGCTATATAACGTTGACGATCAAAGCATCTTTCTAGATGACCATGACTTAATGCGACTTTCGGTTAAGGACGTAAGAAGAAACATCGCTTATGTACCACAAGATAACTTTCTATTTTCTGATACAATTGAAAAAAACATCGGATTTAGCGAAAATAATATGTTAAAAGAACAAGTAATCGAAGCCGCTAAGTTATCTGATGTCTTTACGAACATCATGGATTTTAAAGATGGGTTTGATACAGTACTAGGTGAGCGTGGTGTTACATTGTCCGGTGGTCAAAAACAACGTGTTTCAATTGCAAGAGCACTTGCCAAAGACGCACCAATTCTAATTCTAGATGATAGTGTCTCAGCGGTAGATACTAAAACCGAAGAAGCGATTTTATCTAATTTAAAGAAAGTACGTCAAGGAAAAACGACTTTAATCATTGCACACAGAATCTCAACCATTAAAAAGATGGATAAGATTGTGTTACTAGAAAAAGGTCGATTACTGGATGTCGGGACTCATGACGAACTATTGAGTCGTAATAGTGTGTATCAAGACATGGTTAAACGCCAAGAACTTGAACACGTGGTTGAGGGGGTTTAAACATGAAAGATTTTAATGAAACCACCATATTTAAGACCGATAAACAAATTGTTGGGCGTTTATTAAAATACGCCTCACCTTATAAGAAAAATTTTATCATTTCATTAGTGTTGATTTTAGTTGAAGTCGGTATTTCATCCTTAGCACCCGTGCTATTAGGTTTGATCATTCGTTTGATTGGTTCACCCATTGCATACGATGACAAAATCAAGTACCTTGTGTTAATCGGTGTTGCGTTTTTAGCGATTATCATGATGGTCTCTGTGGTCATTTACCTTCAAAACTGGCTCTTACAAACCAGTGGCCAGAAGATTGTTTATAACATAAGACAAGAGGTATTCTTGCACATTCAAAGTTTATCAAATAACCAAATCAATAGCATTCCAGTTGGTAAACTTGTCACTCGTGTAACCAATGACACCAATACGTTATCAGAAATGTATACCTCGGTGATCGTTTCTTTAATTAGAAACACCCTACTAATGATTACGCTTTACGTTATTATGCTTGCGATTGGCTTTAGGGTTGCCCTTATGATGGCGTTATTATTTCCTTTTGTTGTTATCGCTACAATGATTTTTAGAAAAGTTTCTCGTCTTTCATATCGTACCGTTCGCAATAATGTCTCTGAAATCAATGCGTTTTTAAATGAGAACATTTCAGGTATTAAGCTGACGCAAATCTTTAATCAAGAAGAGAAGAAGATGAATGAATTTAAAGAGAAAAACAGAAACCTTAAGAAGAGTTATTACAAAGAATTGCTTGTATTTGCGATCTACCGTCCAATCATGTTTTTGTTTGCCTCATTGGCATCCATCTTGGTTCTTTATTTGATGACTCAAGAAATCATCAAATCAATCGCAGCTGGTCAAAGTTTAATCTTTGTGGTCGCACAAATTAGTTTGCTTGCTATGTTATATCAATACGCTAAGGACGTCTTTGAACCGGTTCAACAACTCGCAGAGCAGTTTAACGTCTTACAAAGTGCTATGGCATCGGCGGAAAAGATTTTTGATGTTCTAGACACAACCCCTGAGATTAGTGATAGTGAAGATGCGATTGAATTAGAATCGTTCTCGGGGCAAATCGAGTTTAAGAACGTTTGGTTTAAATACGTTGAAGATGAATGGGTATTAAAAGACGTGAGTTTCAAGGTGAATCCTAATGATACTGTGGCATTTGTTGGTGCAACAGGGAGTGGTAAAACAACCATCATGAGTTTAATTGTTAGAAACTATGAAATCAATCAAGGTCAAATTTTGATTGATGGGATTGACATCAAACAGATTAAACGTTCAAGTCTAAGAAAATTCATTGGTCAAATGCCACAAGATGTCTTCTTATTCACAGGCTCTATTAAATCAAATATCACATTAAATGACGATTCAATTTCTCAAGAAGAAGTGATTGAAGCAGCAAAATATGTGGGTGCAGACTCCTTTATTGATAAACTTGATGATAGTTATGATCACATTGTAAGAGAACGTGGGAATAACTTCTCAACAGGACAACGCCAGCTCTTAAGTTTTGCAAGAGCAATTGTTTATAAACCGTCGTTAATGATTTTAGATGAGGCCACGGCGAACATTGACTCAGAGACGGAATCACTCATTCAAACCTCATTAGAAAAAATGATGGCAGTCAATACAATGCTCGTTGTTGCTCACCGATTATCCACCATTCAGCACGCAGACACAATCATTGTGATGCAAAAAGGTGAAATCAAAGAAATGGGTAACCATCAAGCGTTATTAAAACGAAAAGGTCTCTATTATAGTTTATATCAACTACAATACGAGTAAAGGATTTAAATAACGATAATAAGACGTTTAAATTAAATCAAAATAATCACAATCTGTGCTATGATAAAACTAGCCAGATTGTTTTTATATGAGGGAGGGAAAAACATGAAAGAAGCATTTTTTAATCGTTCGATTGAAGAGCAAAAGGATTACTTAGTTGGTCTACATGCCTCCGATTTAGTTGAATTGTATGAATCATTAGAAACGGTAGAAAAGGAAGCATTGTTTCAACTGTTAACCGATGAACAAAAAGCGGATTTGCTTGCCTATCTAGAACCGCTTGATGCTGCGAATGTGATCGAAGAGTTAAACCTTCAAGAAACAAAAGACATCTTCTATCATATGGAACCAGATGACATCACAGACATATTAAATGAACTAGAAGAGAATCAGCAAGAAGAACTCTTAGAACTTCTTGATGATGAAACCAAAGAAGACATTGAACAGCTAATTGATTATCTAGATGATCAAGCAGGGTCTATCATGACCCCTGATTTAATCAGTGTGACGGCTGAGATGGATGTAAAGGATGCGATGAAAAAATTGGTTTTACTTGCCCCTGAGGTTGAAAGTATTAATCAACTTTTTGTTGTGGATAAACACGACACATTTTTAGGGGTATTACCTTTAAAAAAACTGATAAAAGCAAAAAGCCCAATGAAGGTTGAAGCACTTTATGAAACATCACTTTTTGTCTATGATACCGATGACCTTGAAGAAGTCACTGATTTAATTCAAGAAGAAGGTATCTATGAAATGCCGGTATTAAATGACCAAAACGTCTTACTCGGCATGATTACGTTTGATGACGCGATTGATGCTTATGAAGAAGAAATCATCGAAGACTTTCAAAAGTTAACCATGCTTAGTGAGGATTCACAAACAAAACCTTTGATGAGTGCGATTACTCGCTTACCTTGGCTCGCCTTATTAATGGTATTATCGCTTCCGATTGCAAGACTCAGCTTGAGTTTTGAAGCAACCATCAGTGCGTATACCATTATCATCATTTTACAACCACTGATTTTATCAATGGTTGGTAATGCAGGCACACAAACCTTAACTGTGAGTTTAATCATGCTATCGGACAAAGAAGAAAAACACGTCATCAAAAACAACATCATTGAAGAATTTTTAAGCGGGTTAACGACTGGATTGGTTTTATCGGTTATTGCGTTTGTCGTAACGAATCTATTTATCGCATTTAATCCGTCATTAAGTGAAGATCCGATTATTTTTGGACTGATTGTTTCTTTATCGGTGTTCTTATCCTTAGCCTTTGGTACGTTTGCATCAAGCATTATTCCAGTCCTTGTGAATAAAATAGGACTTGACCCAGCAAGTGCGTCAGGACCACTGATCACAACCGTCATTGATATTGCGACCATCGGCATCTATTACGGCATCGCTTCGTTTGTGATTGGGGGGCTGTTAGGATGATCAAATCACTTAAAGAACTCAAAAGAACGAACTATTTAACACTATCAAAGGACATTGATGTGAAAGATGCGATGAGGATTGTCATAAATAATGTCACAAATGAGACTATGATTGATGATTTATACGTTGTTGATAATAAGAACAAGTTAATTGGTGTTGTATCACTTAAGGCACTGATTATCGCAAGAAGTCCTGCAAGAATCGAGTCCTTGATGAAATCAAAATACCCTCAATTATTTGAAGAATCAAGTGTGGTAGAGGCGATCGATATGGTTCAAAAGTACGACACGAACGCCCTACCGATTGTATCAAAATCCAACACGTTAAAAGGGATCATAACCGCCGAGGATGCGCTTGATTTACTGAAGGAAGAATCACTAGAAGATTATCGAAAAATGGCTTCACTTAATGAATACGATGTTAATGCATCCGCACTGATGCGTTCAAAAAAGCGATTACCATGGTTAGTGATACTTTTGGGCTTATCTTTAATTACGGCTTCGGTGCTTTCGTTTTTTGAGGCAACGATTGAGCAAATTGTCTTACTCATCTTGTTTCAACCAATGATTCTAGACGCCGCCGGTAATATTTCTACCCAATCGTTGGCAAAAACAATTTTACTGTTAAATCACGAGCCAGATGCAAATATAAATAAGCACATAAAAAACGAGCTCGTAATTGGATTAATTAACTCATTATTCTCTTCGATGATTGGTTTTGCAATCGCATACTTCTTTTTGGTTGTCTTTGCGAAAAATGAACCTAGAAACATCGAGATTAGTTTGGTGATCGGGCTAACGCTATTTATAGCCTTGTTAATTGGCGCGGCTACAGGTGCATTTGTCCCTATAATACTTAAAAAACTTAAGATTGACCCTTCGGTCGCATCGGGGCCATTTATGACGACGCTAAATGACGTCTTTTCACTGATTGTGTATTTTACACTTGCGACCGTGTTTTTGATTTAGTATTTGAGCATACAGACCGTTTGTTTCTGTATGCTTTTATCACCTTTTATGCTATAATTTACTCAATATGAAAGAAAAGAGGTATGAATATGAATTATTTAGATATATATCAAACATACAGAAAAAAGATTAAAGCGTACGACTATGCGTTGTGGCTGATTTCTTGGGATCAAGAAACCGAAGCACCAGAACGTTCTAATGATTATGCAAGTAATCAATTAGAAGTGCTTGCATCTGCACAATACGATTTAGAGATGGCAGAAGAGCGATTAGAAGCCATCAACCATCTGTACGATCAAATAAATGATTTAAATGACGAGATTAAAATCGAAATTAAAAAAGTTAAAAAATCGATTGATCGTCTGTTGAAGATTCCAAAAGAAAGCTACATTGATTATCAAGTCTTACTCTCGAAATCGAGTAAGGTTTGGGCTGAGGCAAAACATAACAATGATTTTGAATCCTTTTTACCGACCTTGGAAAAAATCGTTGAATTTAACCGTTTAGTCGTCAAATTATACGAAACAGACACGTTAAAGGGATACGATGTCTTACTTGATATGTACGAAGATGAAATGGGTATTAAAGAGTACGATCAATTTTTTGATACATTAAAAGAGAACTTAGTTCCATTTGTATTAGAAAAAACAAAGAAAAAACCAAAGTTTAATCGAGCATTAACAAGAAATAAATTTTCAATCGAAGGTCAACGTGCATTTTCTAAGTACCTACTCGATGTGTTTAGTTATGATTTGAAAAAAGGTGTGTTAAAAGAATCGGTCCACCCATTTACGAGTGGGGTTAGTAGTACCGATACTAGAATCACAACCGCTTACCATGAAGACAACTTGATTTCATCTATTTTTTCTACCATTCATGAAATGGGGCACGCAATCTATGAACAACAAGTCAACGAATCTTATGATGAAACACTTCTAAATGGTGGGACATCTATGGGCATTCATGAGTCACAATCGAGACTTTATGAAAACATGATCGGTAGAAGCTATGAGTTTTGGGCTCAGCACTACCCTAAACTACAGGAGATATTTAAAAAAGAACTTAAAAAGGTCACATTAGATGAGTTCTATGCTTACGTTAACGGTGTTTCAAGAGGATTAATTCGAATCGAAGCGGATGAACTAACGTATTCTTTACACGTGATGATTCGGTACGAAATTGAAAAACAATTGTTTAATGGAAAATTAAAGGTTAAAGACCTTCCAAAAACTTGGAATAAACTTTATCGAAAATACCTTGGTGTAACGCCTAAAACAGACACAGAAGGTGTCCTTCAGGACATTCACTGGGCAGGCGGGTCATTTGGTTATTTTCCTACCTACGCACTAGGCACGGCTTACGCAGCACAAATCTATCATGCGATGAATCAAGACATCGACATAGCAAAAGCGATTTCTAGCAATCAAATCCATTTAATTAACGAATGGTCGAAAGAAAAGATTCACCAATTTGGTGGTCTTAAAACACCAAAAGAGATCATGCTGATCGCAACTAAAGAGCCGTTTGATCCACATTATTACGTCAATTATTTAATTGAAAAATACAAAGTCATACTAAAGGACTAACTTATGCAATCAATCAAGCACTTATTTAAGGTGGGACATGGACCTTCATCAAGTCATACCATGGGCCCTGCGTTTGCTGCACAAGATATTTTAGATAAATACAAACAGATGACTCACGTTGAGGTAACACTACTTAATTCACTTGCCTTAACAGGTAAAGGTCATCTTACGGATTACATCATAAAACAAACACTTTATCCAGTGCCGGTTACTTTTTTGTTTCACATTGATGTGTCTAAACACCCAAACACAATGGTATTTAAAGTCTTTAAAGACGACGACTTACTAGATGAAATCGAAGTTAAAAGTGTGGGTGGTGGTGATATTATTTATGGCAATGAGATTTCTAGAAATAAATCAATTTATCCGCATCACACATTTTTAGATATTGCCGCTTATGCAAAAGAAAAAGAAATCAGTTTGTATGAGTACGTTAGGGAAGTTGAAGGACCTGAAATTGATGAGTTTTTGTCTTTTGTCTGGCAAACCATGAAACAAACAGTCGAAAAAGGGTTAGTGACTGAAGGTGTTTTACCTGGTGATTTAGAGGTAAAGAGAAAAGCATCAACGTTAATCAAGAAACGAAATGAAGCCGAAAGTCACTCGGTTAAACAAAATCGTTTGGTTTCTGCTTACGCGTTTGCTGCGAGTGAAGAAAATGCCGCTGGTGGTATTATTACAACCGCACCAACGTGTGGGGCCTCAGGTGTTTTACCAGCCGTATTATACTTTTTAAAAGAAGTAGAGCAAGTTAATGAATCAAAACTAATTGAATCACTAGCGGTCGCGGGGTTAATCGGTAATCTGATTAAACACAACGCCACCATTAGTGGGGCAGTCGGTGGTTGTCAAGCTGAGGTAGGTTCAGCATGTAGCATGGCGGCTGGCGCACACGCTTACGTTGAAGGACAAACCATTGACCAAATTGAATACGCAGCCGAGGTTGCAATGGAACACCATCTAGGGCTAACCTGTGATCCAATTGATGGTTATGTGCAAATTCCATGTATTGAACGAAACGCAGTGGCTGCGATTCGTGCAATTAATGCCTCAGGGTTATCTTATTTCTTAAGCGATACGAGGAAAATATCATTCGATATGATAGTAGAAACCATGTATCAAACTGGTTTAGATATGCACCCAAAATACAAAGAAACAGCAGAGGCAGGCATGGCTTACTTCTATAAAGGAAAAAATAAATGATTGAAAATAACACTTATGAATTAACCGCTTTTGAACTTGACTATCAAGGACAAGGCATTTGTAAATTAAATGATTTACTTGTATTTGTACCCAAGTTACTTAAAGATGAGAAGGCGATTGTCCGCATCAAAAAGGTCAAAAAAAACTATTGTGAAGGTGAGATTGTTTCGATAATTGAACCTTCAATTGATCGATTTTCGACGTTGACATACCCGAATGCAACACTCTATCATCTAAATCCAAAAGAGGAATTAAAATGGCAAGAACGCATTACTAAAGAAACGATAAAAAAAATCAGCGACCTTGACGTGAAAGTGAATCAGACGTTAGCCGGAAGTAAAGAAACAAACTACCGAAATAAAGTGACACTTCATGTTCGATTTTTTAATGATCGCCTAAACTTAGGTGTGTTTGAAAATAAATCGCACAAATTAAATCAAATTGATGAAGACATTTTGGCTTTACCAGTGATAAATGAGAAAATCAAGCAATTAAACAAACTGTTTTCTACCGTCACATTAACCGATCGTAGTTTAGAACACATCGTTCTTAGGACCAATGGGATTGAAGTGCTTACCATTTTTGTTACCTCTAAGAAACAATGGAAAGAAAAAGAGTTTTTCTTAGAAAACTATGAATCAGCATCGATTTATCAAAATATTAAAGAAGACTCAGCCAAAAACTTAGGAAATAGAAATATTTTCTTAAAAGGAAAACGAACACTAGACGTTAAATTTGAACACTTAAAGTTTAAATTATACCCACAAGCATTTTTTCAAATCAATTTTGAAGCGTCCATTTTAATGTATGATTACATCAAATCCAATGTTGATAATAATGACGTTGTTATTGATGCTTACGCAGGTGTATCTTCAATCGGACAATACGTTAGTGATGTCGCTAGTAAAGTGATTTCGATTGAATCTAATCACGACGCCGTAATTAGCGCAAAAGAATCGATTGAGGTAAATCACATCAAGAACTTAGAAATACTTGAACAAACCGTTGAAGATGCATTGAAAACAGATGGGTTAAAAGCGGATGTTATCGTCTTTGATCCACCAAAGGCGGGGCTTAACCAAACGATTATTGATGCACTAATTAAAAACCCTGTCAATAAAATCATCTACGCTTCTTGTGATCTTAAATCACTTTCAAGAGATTTGATGTATCTAAAAGAAGTCTATGAGGTTGAAAGTGTCCAACCAGTAAAAATGTTTTATCGTACCGTAGAAAATGAAACAGTCGTAGTTTTAAAATTAAAATAAAGAAAAACCGTGCCTTCTGATTAATTCAGGATAGGCACGGTTTTTGTTTCTATTTGGGTGTTATTTTCGATTGAGACCATTAATATGATCGTGATGAATGTGTAAACAAGCATGAACTGTGTATTATCAATTAAGCCATGAATTTGTGTCACAGTTACACCAATTATAATAAAGAGGACTTCAAATTTTCTTTTTTCAATCATTAATCGGTAAGTTTGATAGAAATAGACAACTAGTGCGATTAAACCAAAGCTTCCCATGACCGCCATGGTGTGAAACAACGTTGAATGAAAGACTTGAATTCGATTTGGATTACCAATGTCGGTCATTGATTCCCAACCAGCACCAAAAATCGGGTACTGTTTGAATAATTCAACAGCGTGCTTGTATAATGTGATTCTTGAAGAGGAGAACTGATCTAAATCATCAAGACCACCTTGCATAAAGACCTCAACAGCGGTCTCAACAAGCACAGGAAATTTAATTAGAATTAGGCTTGTGACAACAAGAGCGATCAATCCGTTGTAATAGGTGTGTCTCTTACCGTAGCGAATGAGTATGACTGCGAAGCATAAGATGGAAAGACCTAGTGAAATATAGCCGCCTCTTGAAGCAGATAAGAAGATGGTAAAACTACTTAGTAGCGGGAAAAACCACAGAACCAAGCGTTTTGGGTATTTGAGGAGATAATACACTTGTGAAGGCATCATTAAAACGAGGTGGATAACAACGTCATTGATATTGCCCCAACCGTAATCGCCACGACCCCAGGACGTTTTCATGCCTAATTTAATGCGTTCTTTAATTCCAATTTCAATGCCGTAGGATTGAAATCCTTGATAGATATTAAATAAAATCTCCCCACTTAAGAGTAAACTCATGAAAAACATGATTTTCATGACATACGCTAAAGATGGTTTTGATGTGCTCACAAAAAACACATAAAGCAACAAATAAAAGAAACCGAAAAGTGAGATTTGTAGGTAGGTTGGTGTGACCTTCACATAGAAAATTGATAATATTTGCGCTAGTGCAGATAAGAAGAAGGCAAGGAATAATGCGCCTTTTTTGAACGTTGGTTTAAACCGAATCAAGTGGACAATAGGACCAATCACTAAAAAGAAGAACAACACATAGACGAAGTGAAAACCACTGATTGTCTCAAGATTCATGCCTTGAACGTTGTAGATGTAGAGTAGGGTTGCAAACAATGGCATCGTATACATGGTGTTTTCAAACAACATGAATATCAGTGACATTGGAATTAAGAGTAAAAGCATACCATACTCGTTATATTGTTGATAATCATCCTTCATTACCCAAGTTAAAAACCCGATAAGTGTAATGAGAATGAGATAATAATTTGAATTTAAAAAACGCTCTATTTTTTTCATAGGTACTTCCTCTAGTAACTACCCTCTAACAAAAGGGTTATATTTTTTTTCTTGATTGATGGTTGTTTGAAACCCATGACCAGGATAGACAATGGTGTCCTCAGGTAGGGTATAAAAGGAAGTTTTGATGGAATGGATTAATTCATCAAAATTGCCTAAATATAAATCGGTTCTACCAATGCTGCCTCGAAATAACGTGTCACCGCTAAATAAAATACCTTGTGCATAAAGTGCAGTAGACCCTTTTGAGTGACCAGGTACATAAAGAACTCTAAATGGTTTTTGTGAAAAAGGAAGAACTTGAAAATCCGCTTCCTTGATATAAAAATCGACCATGACCTTCTCAATCGTTTGAATGCCGTAGTCTTTATCCATCAATTCGGCGTCTAATAAAGGGGCATAGACGCTCGCATTTGGATAAATGGTTTTTAATTGATTAACGCCACCGATGTGATCAAAGTGACCGTGTGTGATATAAATGATTTCGACGTCAAGTGAATGATTAGTTAAGTAATTAAGCACAAGATCAGATTCGTAGCCAGGATCAATGACTAAGGCTTTGTTATTGATGTGTAGAATATAGCAGTTTGATTGAACAGCTCCAAGTGTAAATCGTTTAATCGTCATAAATAGCACCTCTTATCTATTATACAACATCAAAAAGAGATATCCTAAGGAAAAAAGATGAATCTATTTGCGTTTTATTTTGAATTTGTATAAAATAGGTGTGAAATGAGGTCATCTGATGAAAATACACGAGGACTATACGAAATTAATCGGAAATACACCACTTGTTAGGCTTTGCAAGTTAGCCAATTATTTTAACATCGAAGGCGAAATTATCGCCAAAGTTGAAAGGTTCAATCCATTATCAAGTGTGAAAGATCGACTTGGTTTGGCATTAATTGAAAACTTAGAGGAAAAAGATTTAATTAAAGAAGATACCATCATTATTGAACCCACCTCAGGTAACACAGGCGTGGGACTAGCTTTTGTCTGTGCACAACGTGGCTATCGATTAACCATTGTGATGCCAAGTTCAGTAACAAAAGAGCGCATTCAAATTATCGAAGCGTTTGGTGCAACGGTCGTTTTAACGGATATGAAGGACGGAATGAAAGGCGCGATAGCTTATTGTAATAATCAACTGGAACAAGACAAACGTTACGTCATGGCTCAGCAGTTTGATAATGAAGCGAACGTTAGAATGCATGAGAAAACAACCGCACTTGAAGTGATTAGAGATACCGATGGGCAATTTGATTTATTTTTAGCAGGTGTCGGTACGGGTGGCACGATCAGTGGGGTTGGAACGGTATTAAAAGAACAGTTGCCAAACGTAAAAGTGATTGCGGTAGAGCCTTCAAACTCAGCTGTTTTGTCTGGAAATCAAAGTGGATCACATAAGATTCAGGGCATCGGTGCCGGATTTGTACCACCGATTTTTAGAAGAGACGTCATTGATGAGATCATGACGGTGAGTGATGAAGACGCCATGATTATGACTAGATTAGTAGCAAAACTCGAAGGGGTCTTTGTTGGAATTTCATCCGGTGCTGCTCTGCACGCAACGGTAATGGCGTTAAAGAAAAAAGAGAACCACGGCAAACGTGCGATCGTTATTCTACCTGATACAGGGGAACGCTATTTATCGACCGGGGTATTTAATCATGTGGTTTAGTCATTTAAGAGCGGATATTAGAATGGCAAAGAAAAACGACCCATCAGCGCCATCAAAGTTTTGTATTTTACTAACTTATCCAGGCATTCATGCGCTGATGTTTTACCGATTTGCCCACGCAGTCAGTCTGCTTCGTTTAAGAGGATTGGCAAGGTTTATTTCTAATCTAGGCCGTTTTTTTACAAACGTCGACATTCATCCTGAGGCAAAAATTGGTCGAGGTGTATTTATCGATCACGGGGCATCGGTTGTGATCGGTCAAACCGCGGTTATTGGGAATAACGTGGTGTTATTCCACGGGGTTACACTAGGATCAAATGGTGTAACAACGTATGGTAAGAGACACCCGAACATCGAAGATGGGGTAACGATTTATGCGAATTCCAGTGTCATCGGAAACATTACAATTGGAAAGAACTCGATTATTGGTGCACATTCCGTAGTCAAACACGACGTAGATGAAAATAGTGTGGTCTATGGCAATCCTGCAAGACTAATCAAAAAAGATGGGAAAAAAGTCATCAGTCAAGAACCAACCTTAGAAGAACTGATGAAACGGGTAAAAATACTCGAGGAAGAATTGAATCATTTAAAACAAACCGTTAGTTAGAAAGCGGTTTTTTCTAATTTAGTATTGAAATTTTTCAAGATGAGCGTATAATTAAAAATCGTTAGGAGTTGAGTTTATGAAATTACTTGTTTTTATTTTAAACAAACCAGAAAAACTAGATCGCTTACTCAAGCGTTTAGCTGAAGAGCACTTAACGGGTGCAACGGTATTTAGTTCCTCTGGAATGGCGACAAGCCTTATTAGTTCAAACGATGAATCGTTAAGCAATATTTTTGGTTCATTAAGACAAATTTTAAAAGATACAAAGAAAGACAATAAGACGTTGATGATGGTAACATCAGAAAAAAATGTTGAAAGAGTTGAAGAGATTATTGAAGAAGTGGTTGGTAACTTAGATGAACCAAACACCGGGATATTGTTTACAATACCTGTTGACTACGTTAGAGGGTTTAAACACAAATGATTTTAGCGTACATGTCTTTAGTTATTATAACTGGCTTACTATTTGGTAAGCTGGCAAAAAAGTTTAATTTACCCAACGTCACAGGCTATTTACTTGGTGGTCTATTAATTGGACCATTGATCTCATTATCAGGTTTTGATTTAGTGCCTGAGGACATCCTTGAAGAAATGCATGTGATTGCAGAAATCGCTTTGGGGTTTATTGCGTTTTCAATTGGGACTGAATTTCAGCTATCTTACTTTAAACGCGTCGGGAAATTACCGGTGGTCATTGCAATTTTTGAATCATTATTTGCAATTTTAATGGTGTTTTTCCTTTTAATCCTGTTTGGGTTTGAATTTAAGTTCTCCTTAGTACTTTCAGCAATCGCGGCGGCTACCGCACCAGCGGCAACCATTATGGTAATCAAGCAGTACAAAGCCAAAGGTGAAGTGACAGAGAATTTATTAAGTGTTGTTGCAATCGATGACGCAACCGCAATTGTGTTCTTTGGGTTGTTTGTTGCCATTGCAAAATCGATTGGAAACACGGGAGAATCAAACCTTGCATGGATGATTATTAAACCATTTATCGAAATATTAGCAAGTCTTGGGATTGGTGCACTCCTCGGTCTTGTATTATCTTATGGTCTAAGATGGTTTACAGGCCGTGGAAACCGCATCTCACTGATACTTGCGTTGATATTTATTACAATCGCGATGACCGAAATTGTTCATCATTTCGCACCTGGTTTTGAAGTCTCGAGCTTACTATCTTGCATGATGCTTGGTGCGATATTTACAAACTTAACCAAAGAATCAATCATTGATACAGTGATGTATTTAATTGATCGCGTCACCCCACCAATCTTCATTATGTTTTTCGTCTTAAGTGGCGCAGAACTACAATTAAATGTCTTATTAACCGTAGGCGGTATTGGTGTTATCTACATTCTAGGTCGTGTGATCGGTAAACTTTCAGGTGCTTATCTTGGGGCAACCATTGCCAAAGGTAGTCCAAACGTCAAGCGTTACCTAGGGTTTGGCTTAATTCCTCAAGCCGGGGTAGCAATTGGTTTGACGATCGTTGCTGCAGGTGTCATTCCTGAACATGCAAAAGAAATTCGTGCGGTTGTCTTAGCTGCAACGTTTGTTTATGAAATGGTTGGGCCATTAATTACTAAGAAAGCTTTAACCTCAGCTGGCGAGATTTCAAGCGAACTGGCAAAAACAAAAATGGCTCATTAATAGAGTCTAATAAAATGATAGGAACAGAGGGTCTTTTTGATCCTCTGTTTTTTTTTCCTTTTTAACCAGTGGTATATCTAACTGATGAGGTTGATAATTATTTTATAAGTGGTGATTTTCTATCTAGTTTAAATGTGATATAATTAGTTAAATAAGTTAGAGTGTGTGAGGGTAATTTAATGAAACCAAATCGATTGAAAGAAATCACAACGACGAAAAAAGGGTTTATCCAAGCGCTGTTATTTGCATTAGTTGGCGTGTTAGTTTTGTGTTATAGCTATGGACGTTTGACTTACTTTGGATTAAATCCGGAATTGAAAAGTGATTATTTGTATGCGGTTGGGTATGGAAACTATCGATTGACTTTTTCATTTGTCGTATTAGCTTTCTTGTTTTTATATGCTTTCTCACTCTACGTCGTGTTAAGAAAAAAGGACATCAATGTTTTATTTACTGGATCGATGATTTTTATTATTCTTGTCTTCACAGGAATTGGTGGACTTGTTGTTTCAATTAAGGAGACAAGATCGTTAGCAAGCTATACAAGAGACATAAATCACTATGGCTTATATGACCCATTAGTAGAAGATGATGGTATACATTGGCGTCACCTACTTCCTGCAAAAGAAGACGTTCTTTCTTACGAATACACCTTAGTTCGTATTTCCTCAATATTTGGTTATCAGGACGCATTTTCAATCTCTATGGCGGTTACTTATGATCAAATAATCGAATTAGAGAATAAAAATGACGCTGACTTTGATTCGAACTCAACCACTTGTGGAATTGATTTCTATGATTGTTACTACAAACCTTTGCTTGAATCAAATTTAAAGACAACACTATACGTTTTTATTAGTCACGATAAAACACGTATTTATTACGTAATTACCAATCAAAAACCGACAAATCAGGCGAATTTCCTTTTTTATGTCAAACGATTTATCAATGACCAAAGAAAGAGCCCTTACGATAACTAACGGCTTATATAAAAAAAGTAGTATGGGTAAGAGGTTGGAAAGTTCCTCTAGCTGATGTAATTATGGAACAAATCATCAGCTTACATAACGGATTTGTGATAAAATAGTACAAGAGATAGAGGTGTCTTAAATGAAAGAAAAACAATTGTTATTTGAAGAATCCTTTGACTATCAAGGCAAACCAAACGAATCGATTTGGACAATTGAAGTGGGCGATCGGTGGCACAATGACGAAAAACAGTGTTACACCGATCAAAAAGAAAATGTCATGGTTAAAGATGGGGCATTACAATTACAAGCAACCTTAAATGATTCACCTTGCAAATACCTTTCTGGACGTATTAATACAAAAAATAAGGTTCATTTTATGTATGGCAGGTTTGTCATTCGAGCGAAACTACCAAAAGGCAGAGGCTCATGGCCTGCGATTTGGTTTTTAGGTGAGGACATAAAAGAAGTTGGTTGGCCAAAATGCGGTGAGATTGATTTAATGGAGTATGCGGGTAATCAGCCACGACAATCAACTTGTGCGATCCACACCCAATCCTTTAATCATCGAATACAAACGGATTTAGGTGGTAAAATTGAACTTCCAGATTTATCCGATACGTTTCACGATTTTATTTTAGAGTGGCATCCAAACTATTTGTCGTTTCAAGTGGATTACGAAGAGATATTTCATCTAGAAAAGAAAGAGACGGATACACCAAATGAATACCCATTTAACAAACCATATTACTTGATTATCAATCAAGCCGTTGGTGGGATGTATGGTAAGGAAATCATTGATACGGATTTACCATTTTTATTTGAGGTCGCTAGTATCAAAGTGTTCTCAATTGATGGGTATGGAAAAATAATTAATTTTAATAAAAAATAAAAATAACTTCGACGTATCGAAAATTAAGAAGAACCCGTAAAAAGGGTTCTTTTTTAGTATTTTAGTATGAATAAGGCCGTTATTTAGAAAGGTTATCGTTTCTTTTGAAATAGGCTTTGTAACTGTATATAATTTACGTTGTAGAAATGAAATAGAACAATAAAGGTGGCGTTTTTTTGAAAAAGCGAGTAATGCTTGTTATCGCATTTGTCATATTAACAATATTGTCCTTAGCAACGGGTGTTGTTGATGTCAATATTAAAGATTTATTAAGTTTAGATCAAAGGGCTTGGTTCATTGTTTTTAACTCAAGATTACCGCGTACGGTAGCGATCATATTAACGGCTACCTCAATGAGCGTTTCTGGGTTGATTATGCAAACCATCTCAAAAAATAAATTTGTCTCACCATCGGTTGTTGGAATTACCGATTCTGCACAATTGGGTATTTTGATTGCCTTCGTGTTTTTCGGGTCGTTATCACTAACCTTTAAAATGGTATTTGCGTTTTTATTTGCTGTACTTGGGGCGTTTGTTTTTATGTCGATTTTAAGTCGAATCAAATTTAAAAACGCGATTTATGTACCGCTTGTTGGGATGATGTTTGCGGGAATTATTGGCTCTATTGTGTCATTTATCGCTTATCAATTTAACCTAACACAGTTCATTCAAACTTTTGGCGTAGGTAGCTTTTCGTCGATTGTATCAGGGAATTATGAACTTCTCTATGTCGTGATTGTGCCACTCATGATTGGGTTTATCTACATGGTTCAGTTTAACATCATCGGTGTTGGTGAGGATTTCGCAAAAAATTTAGGTGTTAATTATCAAAAAACTCTGATGGTCGGGTTAGTTGTAATTTCATTGATTACGGCCTCAACCTACGTGGTTGTCGGTTCGATACCATTTATTGGCTTAGTAGTACCGAATTTGATTAGTCTTTATTATGGAGACAATCTGAAAAAAACCATCTTTGACGTCAGCTTGTTTGGTAGTGTATTTGTGTTATTCGCTGATATCTTTTCGCGCTTAATCATCTACCCATATGAGATTCCAATTTCACTAACCATGGGTGTCATTGGTAGTGTGGTTTTCTTATTCCTCATCTATCGGAGGGTAAATCATGCGTAATCGAACAAAGACGTATTTTATTTTTGGCGCGATTGCGTTAAGTGTGGTTGTCCTTTATCTGTTTTATTGGTTAGTTGGTCTAGAACAAATCACCATAGGGCAGTTAACAAGGGGATTATCAAGAAGATCGACTAGAGTGGTTGCGATGATCATGATCGCAGCAATTATGGCAATTTCGAGTCTTAAGTTTCAAACGATGACCCAAAATCGAATTTTAACACCATCTATGATTGGTTTTGATTCGACGTTTGTCTTGACTCAAACGGTAATTGTATTTGTTTTTGGTGGATTTAGTACGCTTATTTCTAACCCTTATTATAATTTTATAATCACAACGACGTTTATGGTACTATTCTCGTTTTTACTTTACGGATTGATTCTTCGTAAGGGGAAGAATAACCTGGCACTGTTATTACTAGTGGGACTAGTGTTTAGAACATTAATGTCATCACTTACCTCATTTTTAAGCCGTATCATTGACCCGGATGATTTCGTAACAGTCGTTTCAAATACGATGCCTAGTCTAAATAACATGAATACCGATATCCTATGGTATTTGGCATTACCGATTACACTTGTGGTCATGGTATTGATGTTACGCGATCTAAAATACTTTGATATTATGAATTTAGGTGAGGATCAAGCTAAGGGGTTAGGTGTTGATTACTTGAAAGTGACCAATCGTAGTTTGGTCTATATTGCAATCATGATTTCTGTATCTACCGCACTGGTTGGTTCATTGACATTCTTAGGATTAATTACTGTGAATTTAGCAAGAGAACGATTGAAAACAGATTTCCATAAACCAATCTTAATATTGAGTACGCTTGCTGGTGTGATTTTTCTAGTTGGCGGACAGTTTGTTTTACAAACGTTCCGACTGAATACAAGCTTGGCTGTATTCATCAATTTAATTGGTGGATTATACATGATTTATCTGCTTTTAAAGGAGAATAAGAAATGATTGAAATTAAGAATTTAAATAAAAAATACGATCAACTTGTGGTTTTAGATGACGTGAATTTAACGATAAAAGATGGTGCGGTAACGGCACTAATTGGTCCAAATGGTGCTGGTAAATCAACATTACTTGGTGTCGTTTCAAGGCTGTTATCACAAGATTCTGGTGAGGTTTTTATTAACGGAATAGAACAAAAGAAAATCAAACCCGTTGACTACGCAAAAATGATCGCAATTCTAAAACAAACCAATCAAATCAATGTGAATTTGACGGTACGGGAACTCGTGACGTTTGGAAGATGGCCACACTCTAAGGGGAATTTATCCAAGATTGATGAGGAAAAAATCGATGAGGCAATTAAGTTTATGCGCCTTAAAGAAATCGAAAACAAATCGATTAATCACTTATCAGGTGGACAAAAACAAAGGGCTTATATTGCGATGATTGTGGCTCAAGACACCAAATACGTGTTATTAGATGAACCCTTAAACAACTTAGACATGAAGTATGCGGTTGATATGATGTTGATTTTGCAAAACTTGGTTAAAAAACTAGGGAAGACCGTCATTATTGTGCTACATGACATCAATATAGCAGCGACTTTTGCAGATCACATTGTGGCAATGAAAGATGGAAAAATCATCAAAGAAGGTAGCCCAGATGAAATCATGGATAAAAAGACACTCGATTATGTGTATGATCATGAATTTTGCATTGCTGGTGTGAATGGAAAAAAATATTGTATCTATTATCAAGAAGAGGAAAAGAAGGTTCTTATATGAAAAAAATAGTTAGCAGTTTGATTTTAATACTTAGTATTGTTGTTTTAACGGGATGTGTCAACATTGTTGATGATAAAGACGATGATTTTGAAACAATCACAATTACTCAAGAAGTAACCAAAGCGGATTCAAGAACCGATGAGAACGCAACAAAAGAAACCATCAGTGAGGTGGTTCCGGTTAATCCAAAAAACGTGGCCGTCTTTGATTATGGCATTCTAGATATTTTAGACGAAGTCGGCTTAGAAACTTTAGGGATCGAAAAACTAGCGGTTGTCAAATCCAATCTTCCAACGTACTTATCAAAATACAGCGGTCAAACTTACGGCATCGCTGGGGCCTCGTTATTCGAACCTAGTTTCGATGAGCTTGATCTATTTGATGCGGATTTAGTCATCATTAGTGGCCGTTCCGCGTGGGCATATAACTCATTGAAAAAGGAATTAAATAACGTTGCGGTATTATCGCTTGCAGTCGATAACACAGACTATTTAAATAGCGTCTTAGACAACTTAGACATTTTAAAACAAATTTTCGATGGCAATACTGCGTTTGATGCGTTAAAAACGACGCTAAGTACAAAGACAAGTGAACTAAAAGAAATGGTCTCACAAAGTGGTTTAAAAGCGTTAATTGTCATGACAAACGGTAGTGCGATATCCGGTTATGGCATTGGTTCTCGATTTGGCTTTGTTCATAACGAACTAGGGTTTGTTGCTGCGGATGATAAGTTCGGGAATGGCGATACTAATGCACACGGCGACAACATAAGCTTTGAATACATTTCAGAGTTGAACCCAGACGTTATTTTTGTTGTTGACCGTACCGCAGCAACCTCAGATGATACCTCTTCACAAATTCTTGATGTGACGCTTGTCAACGAAACGAATGCAGGTAAAAATAATCGTGTTATTTTACTCGATTCAACGGCTTGGTATTTGGTTTCAGGTGGTTATAATTCAACACTTGTGATGATTGCTGATGCACAAAAGGTATTTAATCGATAAGATAAAGATTTCTAATGATTGACAAAAAAACATTTTATTGTTACAATAGGGTGTATTTTAGGAGGGTGTTTTATGAACTGGGCAGATATTATTGTTTTAGTGCTTGCGGTTATTTTAATTCTATCGGTTGCTGTGCAACAATCTCAAGATAGTGTACAAGATGCCTTTAGTGGAGAAAAATCAGAATTATTTAAAAATCAAAAAGCAAGAGGGCTTGACTTACTTCTTATGAGAGTAACTATGGCAACGTCTTTACTTTTTGTTGGTATGGTTTTTGTTTCACTATTATTACACAAAAACGCTTAATCATTAAAAAGTAGAAAATGAGCATTTGCTCATTTTTTTATTTGTTTTTGTCATTTTCGTGTTCTATTTTTGCTATTTTGAGTGGTTTTTTAATTCTAATTGACTAAAATCGATAAAATTGATAAAATCTTAATAAAGACAAAAGTTTTAGTATACTAGGGAGGTTTACTATGGACCGTAAGAAATTCATGAAAGACTATTTTAAGAAGAATACAAAGGGTGCTGAAGAGTTCGATCAATATCAAAAAGAAGATCACGATAGAGCTGTCTTAAGAGCCAGAAATTTATTTGGAATTGATATGAATGAAGCTAATGAATTAAATCCATTAGTGATTAGTTATCCTGAGGCTTTCTTTGAAGGCGGAACCGTTAAGTTTAAATATGGTAAACAAGCCGATAAAGTGAGATATGACCAAGCAAGAGTCAATGTCCTTTTATTTGGAAAGAACAACCTATTTTACTACAGTGCACTCGTTGACTACGAAAATGCGTTAATCGCTAATGATTACGGCTTAGAAGTGCCATATAAACACGTAGTGACCATTGAGACTTCAAACGACACAGTTATTGAAGAAAATGCCGTACACCAACGTGTACTACTTAATCTTGCGTTTGTTGATGGCGCAGAAATTAGTGTTCGCTTAAAAGACGTATTGTCAAAAGATTCAGTTAAGAGTGATCACGTCGCTATTGACGATGAAACCCTTGTTTTAATTAACGACATTCGCAAATTAATCAGAAGAAAACAATAACATTTAAAGTGATGAAGAGTGCCCGAAACTTGGGTATTCTTTTATTATGAAATAATCAATGTTTCTAATTGACATTGATATATAAAACGTGTATAATTAATCAAGCTGGTGATAATATGATTTTAAGTGTTGACCAATTAAAAAAGAATATCGAATCTACGCTTGATTTAGAACTAGATTTTAAGTCGATGTTAGAAACGTCAGACTTAATCAATGACATTGAAAAAGTACATGTCACTGGTTCTTATCAATTTTTGACTTCAGAACATTTGTTATTTAACTTACATGTTGAGACAACATTAACACTCTCTTGTGCAATTACGTTAAAACCTGTGAAATATCAAGTTTCATTTGATTTTGAAGAAGAAGTGAGCAAGACTGAACAAACCGAATATCAAATCCAAGGTGATCAAATTGATTTATCAGAAATGGTCTGGGGTGCACTAGTACCTGAAGTTCCAATTGCTGTAGTTTCAGAAGACGCACCTGAGGGTTTGTTTGATAAAGAAAAAGAGGTTAATCCTGCTTTTTCAAGCTTGAAAGATCTTTTAAAAAAATAGGAGGTGTTTGACATGGCAGTTCCTTTTCGCCGTACTGGTAAGACAGCAAAAAGAAAACGTCGTACACACTATAAACTATCTAAACCTACCTTAGTGGTTGACCCACAAACTGGTGATTTAGTATTACCTCACAGAGTATCACCTAAAACTGGTGAATACAAAGGTATTAAAGTAGTTAGTGTAAAAGAATCCGAATAGGATAAGAAGGATGCCAATGGCATCTTTTTCTTTTATAAGTGCAACGATACTTTCACATAAACCGATTCTTAGAGGGGTTTGTCTTTACAATAAAACGGGTTTATTATAAAATAATATGGTATTTCAATTATAAAAAAGGTTAGGGGTGAGACAAATGAAAAAATTAAATCAGAAAACGTATTTTCTACTGATGATTATTTTGTTTTTTGTCTTGAATTTATTGAATCGTTTGGTTATTACAACTGAACTCTTTAATCCGGGTATGAATTTATTTAAAGGAAACTTACAAACAACTTTGAACTCTTTTATGGGTGATTCTGGTCTACTCGTCATCTTGATTACGATATTTTACTTTATCGCAAAGAAAAAAAGGACGTTTATCTACTTAGTGACGTTAACAACCATTGGTTTATCGGTTATGATATTTTCGTTAAAAGTCTATGCTTTCTATTATGGTACGGCATTTTCTTTCTTTAACGCAAGAACTTTCTCGAATTCTGCACCGGTCTTAGGTCAACAATTGACTTTCCACTTATGGAAGAATTTATTTATTACCGCACAGTATGTCGCGGTCATTCCGGCAATTATAGTGTTTGTATTAGCCATCATGGAGCTTAAAAATCGTTATTTACATCAAGAACGTCTAGATAAGACAAAACCACAAATGATGAGGGTTCTAAATTTCTTTGTCGTGGGATTGATTTTATTCTCTTGGTCACAAATCGGTTATTTTACAGAAATCAAAAACACCTATTATGAATCCAATCGTGTGGCTCAAAAAGGCGTCCAAACGATGGGTGTTTACAACTATTATATTAATGACTTGGTTAGTTTTGTCTTTACAAAACCAGAACCAATATTAGCGGATGAAGAACTCAATGAGAACATTGACATCTACGTCAACGAAAAAACAGAAAATTGTCCTAAAAATTACTTAGGAGAAGCGACTTGTAACGACTTAATGACTTCATCAATTTTCGAAGGTAAGACCATTGTGATGCTTCAAATGGAGTCATTTAACAATTACTTATTAAACTTGAGTTTTGATGTCGATGGCGAAATTCATGAAGTGATGCCATATTTTAATCAATTATTAAAAGAAGAGTCTACCGTCTATTACAATAATTTTTATTCAAATATTGGGGTTGGTAAAACCTCTGATGCCGAATTTGCCTCACTAACTGGGCTAAGTCCAATGGGATTTATCGTTACATACTTTGATTACGTTAATGAGTATTTCGAGACCTTACCAAAATTATTTACGGACAAAGGGTATGAGACGTACACTGTTTTTGGTTCTACTTATAATTTTTATCGGAGAAACGAAGTTTACCCAATGTTAGGTTTTAATAAGGATAATAACCAGAACATGGAGTCATTAGAAGCGCTTGGCTTATATGATCCGTTAACAGAGACTGTCAATGGTTGGGTTGATGACCCGGTTGCGTTTGAATACGTAACAAATGTGTTAAAAGATGGTGACCATAAAAAGTTTGTGTTTGCACTTTCAACCGTTCTTCATACGCCTTACGCTGATGTGGAATGGATGACTGGTATTAATCCTTGGGAAAACCTGATTAAAGGGGATTTAGGCAATTACCTAGATTATGCTCATCGCTTCGATCAAGTCTTTGAAGATTGGTATGAAGGGTTAAAGGAAGAAGCGTTACTTGATGACGTTGTCTTTGTTATGTATGGCGATCATACGGGTGGGTTAACGATGGACGATTTAAGACAATTAGATCCAAACATTAATCTATTTAGCTATCAACAATACAGTCATAACGTGCCATTCATGATTTTAGCACCAGGTATGGATTTATCGAATTATGGCGTAGACCGAACAATGACACGTGGTCAAACCGACTTAAAGCGCACCATTTCAAATTTATTTGGACTAGACGAGAAGTATCATTTTGGTGTGGATATTTTAAGTGGGGCTAAGACTTGGACTTATAACGCAATTACCATGGATTTATTTAGCGATGATTTTCACATCAATATGCCTAATGAAAGTATTAATATTAATGACTATGATCCAACGCTTTTAGAAGAATATATACAGAAGTTTTATCATCAAAAAGAGATGAATGATTCAATTTTAAGGTATCATTACTTCAAATTAATCAATGAGGCAAATAAATGACACACTACTCTGTTTTATTAAAAGAAACAATCGATGCCTTAAATATTAAACCAAATGGCATCTATGTCGATTGTACGATGGGTGGTGCCGGTCATTCAAAGGAATTATTGAAGAAGTTGACCACAGGTCATTTATATTGTTTTGATCAAGACGAGGTTGCGATTAAAATTGCCAAAGAACGATTAGGCAGTAGTCAAAACTATACGATCATTAAATCAAATTTCGAGTTTGTTAAAAAAGAGCTAAATTCACTTGGTATTTACCACATTGATGGTGTGATAATGGATTTAGGGATGTCCTCGTTTCAAATAGATGAAGACGTTAGAGGTTTTTCTTACATGCAAGATGCACCGCTTGACATGCGCATGAATAGTGAATCGAAGATTACCGCAAAAACGATTGTTAATGAGCAATCCCTTGACTACCTGACCTACATTCTTAGAACTTATGGGGAAGAAGAGTTTGCCAGACCAATCGCAAAGAAGATTGTGGAAAATAGACCACTAGAAACAACGTTTGATTTGGTAAAAATTACCGATCAATACAAATATAAACAAAAAGGTCATTCGGCTAAGAAAGTCTTTCAAGCACTCCGAATTGCTGTAAATGATGAGTTAGGTGTATTAGAAAGAGCTTTGCCTGATTTATTAGAGATGATGAATCCAAACGGGGTATTTTCAATCATCACTTTTCATTCCTTAGAAGATCGAATCGTTAAACACTTTTTTAAAAAACATAGTGAACTAAATCTACCTAAAGGACTACCAATTCAAAGTCATGTAAAACCTGCACTTCGTATTGAACAACGAAAACCGATACTTCCGACAGAAGAAGAGTTAAATGAAAATTCAAGAAGCCGTTCAGCAAAGCTGAGAGTAGCAATTAAAAATTAGAGTGGAAACACTCTTTTTTCTTTATTAAATCAAGCAATAAAAAAAACATTCGACAAGGTCAAATGTTTTCGTTGAGTTAGTAAGTTTTCTTTTTTCTAGCACCAATCGTTATACGAATATAATCAACGTGTAAGTCTTTTAATTCAGGCGTATTCTTAATATATTCAAAGACATCGGTGTTATTAATTTCATTAATTTTATTGGTATCTTTTAATACGACGTGGATGTGACTATCAGCGTTGTGCATCGGATTATCAATTGCTAAATCGTAGTATTTGGTATCGTTGATGTATAATTCGACAACAATCTTTTGTTCAATTAAAAAATCAAGGTTATTATAAATGGTAGAAACGTTAGTAAAACCGCGTTTTGCCAATGCATTTTGGATTTCTTTGAACGTTAGATGGTTATTTTCAAGAACATCGATCATGGCTTTTCGGCTGTCTGTGATACGAAGATTCTTTTTTCTTAATTTATTGAAATAAACTTCTTTCGAATCCATCTTTAGTTTCCCCCTTTGTAATCACTATTTTCATCATAATAGTCGCTTACGATTTTTTGTAGTCTTTCGGTATTGTAATTAAGTGTTTCATATTTGGTATCTAGCTCAATTACTTGATAGGGCTTTAAAACGTGTAAGTGAACACATGGTTTTTTCTTCAGGTATTTGTATAAACCCGTCGGTTTCTTAAATATGAATACCATTGGTATTATATCAACTTTCGAGTTGAAAGCAAAACGAAATGCTCCTTTTTTGAATGGCCTAATCTTGGGGTGATAAGGCATTAACGCCGCCTCAGGGAAAACGGCTACCATATGGTTTAATGACAGAACGTCGTTCATTTGTTGTTGAAATGTTTTTAAATGGTCTTTTTTATCTGGAATCGGAGCACCACCAAGCAAGTAAAAGAGTTTACCGACAATTGGCAAGCCCATGTTTGTTTTTAACATAGTGTAGTGGAACTTTTTAGGAAAAAACGTTGCACCAAGTAAAAAAGCATCAAACTGATGTGCGTGATTTGAAATGACTACGTGCCCCTTTTTTTTGACCTCGTTAAAATAGGCTCGATTGATCACACGAAAACCCAAAAAAATACGACCATAAATGCCAACAATGATGATTTTTACTAAAAACACTAGGATAGATGATCTGACACGGATAAACCATTTTTGACCAAAATAATCAAAGTTATCTTCTAATTCTACGGGTTTTGCTTCAATTGTGTGGAAACTATGCTCATTTTCATTGTCTGGTTTTTTATGTTCTTCCATAGTCGAAATCACCCCCACCGATTAACAGTATCATTATTATATCATAAGTTTAGAATGTATCAGTGCAATATTAATTGCTAATTATGTTATAATTAACTGGGTGATGGATATGATTATTGTCTATGGGGGTTCGTTCAACCCACCAACAAAAGCACACAAATCAATTATGGTTCATTTAATAGAGACTTATAAACCAAAACAGTTTGTTTTTTTACCGGTTGGCAATAACTATGCCAAACCAGAGCTTATTCCGTTTGCAAACCGAGTCGATATGCTAAAGTTGATTTCAAAAGAGTATAGTGAAGTTGTTATCTCAGACATCGAAAATAATGAGTCTTATAAAGGCACGCTTGATGCGTTAGAAAAATTAGAAAAAATCCATCAAGATGAAATTGCATTTGTCATTGGTGCGGATAACCTTCTTTCGATCGAGGAATGGATTAATTACGAGAAATTAATTAAACGGTTCAAATTCATTGTAATTGATCGTGGTCGTCTTGACATCAATGGGTTAATTGTTTCGAAGTTTCCAAATGATCAAAAACAGTTTTTAAACGTAAAATTATCTTTAAGAGAAGCCTCAAGCTTAGTTCGTAAAGATTTAAATAAATATCAAGATTTTCTTTCCGATGAGGTGCTTGCCTATGTCAAAGAAAATCACTTATATGAGGTGTAGTTATGTACAATAAAGGTTTTTTAAAAGTGGCTTGTGTCACGCCTGACTTAGAACTTGGGCATCCTAAATTCAATGTGTCAAAGATGATTGATGCTTTAAAAAGCATTAAAGCGGGGATTGCACTTTTTCCTGAGTTAGCAATTACTGGTTATAATTGTGGTGATCTTTTTTATCAAGAATCACTGAGTGATGACGCGCTTAAAGCCTTAAGTGAATTGCTAGAAAAAAACCCATTCGATGGCTTTTTAGCCGTTGGTATGCCTTTTGACATCGATGGTGTTTTATATAATGTGGCCGTGGTGATCAAAAAACACCAGGTGCTTGGGATGATCCCAAAGAAGTACTTACCAAATACGGGTGAATTTTACGAGAAACGATGGTTTAATTCGGGACTTGACACACACATCAAGCAGGTTAAACTGTTTGGTATGAACGTGCCATTTGGTGACTTGCTTTTCCAAGATTTAGAAAAAGGCATCAAATTTGGTGTAGAGATTTGTCAAGACATGTGGACAACTATTTCACCTGGTAACCTATTAAGTTTAGCTGGTGCAAATATGATTCTTAATCTGAGCGCGAGCAATGAATACCTTTACAAAGAAGAAACAAGACGGACGGCTGTGGTTGACCATTCAAGACGAAATAATGGCGCGTACCTTTACGCCTCATCTGGAATGATGGAATCCAGTGCAGACACGGTTTTTAGTGGTCATAATATGGTTGCAAGCGCAGGGACACTCGTTAAAGAAGAAATTTTTAATGAGCCTAAAACGCAAATCCTTTACGCAGACATTGACTTTGGTGAAATTAACTACAAAAGAAGAAGAGATACCAATTTAAAAGACGTACTTCACAGATTAGAATCTGAGATCACTTACATCAATGTATCTTTTGATGAATCAAGCGATTATACCTTTACAGAACCAATTGACCAAACGCCTTTTGTACCAAAAAAGAATATCAAGAAAGACTTCTTGAAAATCAAAGGCATTCAAATTCAAGCATTAATGAAACGATTGATCCACTTAGGTGATCAAAAACTAATCATCGGTGTATCAGGGGGGCTAGATTCTACCCTAGCACTTATGATTGCATATGAAACAATGATGAGACTAGAACGTCCTCTAGCAGACATTATTGGTGTGACGATGCCCGGGTTAGGTACATCGTCTCGAACCAAAAACAATGCGCTTGAGCTAATGAAAAAATTAGGAATTACTCACATGGAAAAACCAATCATAGATGAGACAAACCTACATTTTGATTTGATTGGACATGATAAATTCAATACCGACATTACATACGAAAATACACAAGCTCGAATCAGAACGATGGTGTTGATGAATCTTGCAAACATGCACAATGGTATTGTCTTAGGCACGGGCGATTTATCAGAAATTGCCTTAGGATTTATGACGTATAATGGGGATCAAATGAGCATGTACGGCATTAATGCGGGTCTACCTAAAACATTGGTGTCTTTTATGGTCTTAGAATTTGCAAAAGAATACCCAACGCTAAAGACAATCTTAGAAGATGTGGTCGATACACCAATATCGCCTGAACTCATTAAAGACCAGGTGACAGAAAACATCCTGGGTAAATACGTTTATAATGATTTCTTGCTTCACCGTCATTTAAGATGTGGTGATGATGAAGAAAAACTTGTATTCATGATTAAAAAGACTTTCAATATCGATGAGGAATTAGCAAGAAGTCAGGTTGCTTATTTCCTAAGACGTTTTTATCAACAACAGTTTAAACGTCAAACACTTCCTGACAGTCCAAAAGTACTTGACATATCGTTGTCACCAAGAGGTGACTATCGTATGCCAAGTGATATAAAGAAATGGTGATTTTATGAAGAAAAAAGTAATCCTTGGTTTATCTGGGGGTGTGGATTCTAGTGTGGCACTTGTGCGTTTACTAGAACAAGGTTATGACGTTGAAGCCGTGTTTATGAGAAACTGGGATTCGGCAACCAACGATGACGTTTTAGGAAATCCAACGGTTAACGATGAAGTTTGTGCACAAGAAGTTGATTACATGGACGCAAAAAAAGTGGCAGATCAACTTGGCGTTGTGCTTCATCGTGTCGATTTTACACAAGAATATTGGGATGAAGTATTTCAATATTTTTTAAGTGAATACCAAAAGGGAAGAACACCGAATCCAGATATTTTATGTAATACCGAAATTAAATTTAAAGCCTTCTTAGCTTACGCAGAATCTTTAAATGCTGACTACATTGCAATGGGTCACTATGCCAATGTAGGCTTAGTTGACGGCAAACAAGCACTCAAAAGAGCAAAAGATGACAACAAAGACCAAACGTATTTTTTGTCTCAGTTAACTGAAAAACAAATCGAAAAAGCGATGTTTCCAATCGGGGATATCGATAAACCTGAAGTTCGTGAAATTGCGTTAAAACATAACTTAGCGGTTGCCAAAAAGAAGGACTCTACTGGCATTTGCTTTATTGGTGAACGTCGCTTTACGGAATTTTTAAGCAACTATTTATTGGCTCAAAAAGGAAGAATGACCACGCTTGATGGTACCTATATCAAAGATCATGACGGCCTAATGTATTACACCATCGGGCAACGAAAAGGTCTTGGCATCGGTGGGAATAGTGAATTTGATACACAACCTTGGTTTGTGGTTGGAAAAGACATCGAAAACAATGTTCTATTTGTTGAACAAGGGTTTGATCATCCTTACCTATACTCAAACGAATGTATTGTAAAAGACGTCGTATTTAGAGGAAATAAAGAGTTAACAAACCGCACCTTCACCGCTAAGTTTAGATACCGACAAAAAGACAACGACGTTAACCTTGAATGGTTAGACGAAACGACCCTTAGAGTGACTTATTCCCAAGGCGTAAGAGCGGTAACACCTGGGCAAGCAGCGGCTTTTTATGAAGGCGATGTTTGTGTGGCAGGTGGGTTTATTGATACGGTTTATCAAGACGGAAAGAAGCGTAATTATTAATGAGTAAACAAGTTCTAATCATCCTATTTTCGGGGTTGGTTGGATTGGCTATGAATATAGCCCATCCTGCCACCCCTGCTTATTTAAGAACACTTTCGATATCCGCGGACATGTTTGGTATAATTTTCGCATCAATGAATTTGGGAAACTTCTTAATGGCGCCAGTTTGGGGAAATCTTGGTGACATTAAAAACAGAAAATACATCATTGCGACTACCTTGTTTTTCTATGGGGTTTCGCAATTCTTTTTTGGGTATTTTTCTAATATATATTTAATTATTTTGGTTCGATTTGCTGCTGGTTTTTTTGCTGCTGGTGTCATTTCAAATGGGTTAGCACACATTTCAGAAGACCCGTATTATGAAACGATAAGAAAACGTACGATTTCAAGTTTTGTATCATTTTTCGCCATTGGTGGTGCGGCTGGCTATTATCTTGGTGGGTGGGTAGGTACTTATTTTGTCGGTCAAGAATCCTATGTGCTATTCACCCAAGCGATTGTTACGATGCTGGTGGTGGTATTTTTCTTGATATTTGTGGATGTACCAAACTTTAATCATCAAAATAAAGCGCGACCAAGTTTCATTAATCAAATTAAACAGTTTAAAACACTTTCTAAACCGTTGATGCTTCTCATATTGATTGCGGTGATTATCTCAATTGCACACACAAACTTTTCAAAGTATTTGGATCTTTATATCAATGATTTAGGTTATTCGTCAAAAGACATTGGACAACTCGTTGCTGTGACTGGGTTATTGACGTTAGTTATTAACTGGTTTGTTGTTCCAAAAATGATTAAACACGTTAAGGCCACAACGACTTTAATCTCAGCGGTTATTATTTCAGCAGTTTTCTCGTTTTTGACTTTTTACTTGGATCAAACGCACATTTACTTTTATGTTTATACGTTTTATTTAATGTATATTGTTGGTAAAGCAATCTACGAACCAACACTTACTTACCATCTTTCAAACTTTGATGAGGTCTCACCTGGTATGATCATGGGAATCAGACAAAGTGCAATTTCATTAGGGGCTGTGATTGGCCCACTACTTGGGGGTTATTTATACAAGGATTTAGGCGTAGGTATGTTCTACATTCTATCGTTAATTCTTGTAGTATCAGCAGGGTTATTACTCTACTATACTAAGTTAAGAGGTGAATACGTTGACTAAAATCATAGGCAACATCACCCATTATCTTTACAAGAACAAAGACAATGGGTACTCAATTGCAAAAATTGTAATTGAAGATGGAAAAGAAGTCATCATCACAGGTTATTTTCCTGAACTTGCAAAAGATGTGAGTTACGAATTTGAAGTTGAAGAAGTATCGCACCCTAAATATGGGGTTCAGTGGAAAGTCAACAGTTTTTCTAAAGCAGACGTTCAAAATAAAGAGGGGTTAATAGCCTATCTTTCCTCAGACCTATTTACTGGTATTGGACCGATGCGTGCAAGAAAAATTGTCGATACCCTTGGTGATGATGCCATCATTAAAATTCTTGAAGACAAAAACGTACTAAAAGACATTGGACTTAATCCGTTACAAATTGAACGATTTTATCAACAACTCTTTCAAAATCAGGTCGTAGAAGAAACACTTGTCAAACTATACGGTTACGGACTAACCTCACGTATGGCCATGAAGTTATTTAATAAATACGGTTCAGAGACATTAAAAGTGTTAAAGAGTAACCCTTATAAGTTAATCGATGACATCGAGGGTGTTGGATTCGTTAGAGCCGATGAAATTGCAAAATTATTCGATATATCTGAAACGGATGAAAGACGAATTGAAGCGGCGGTATTATTTGCTTGTCACACATACTCGTTTAAAAAAGGGGACACGTACATCACAGAAAAACAACTCATCCAGTCATCAAAAATGGTTTTAGGTCAAATCCAAGAAGATTACATAATTAATGCAGTTGTTCGATTAGTCGATCAGGAAAGATTAATCAAAAATAATCAACGCTACTACATTAAATTTATCTATGAAGCTGAACAAGCGATTTCCAAAGACATCAAACGGTTGATTCATCGAGATCAAACCTCAATTATAAAACAAGAGTTATCAACCTACATCGGTATAGTAGAAAAAATCTTGCAGATTAGCTACACAGAAAAACAAGTAGAAGCGATTAAAGAAGCTTTGAACTCACCGATATCAGTGATTACGGGAGGCCCAGGTACAGGTAAAACAACGGTGATAAGAGGCATCATTGAAGTTTACGCAAGGTTATATGATTTAGATCTTGCTAGTGATAAAATTCAAGAGCACATCGCACTAATTGCGCCCACAGGTAGAGCGGCTAGACGTATGAAAGACGTGATGGGGATACCTGCTCAAACCATACACCGTCAACTTGGTTATAATTACGAAGGGCACTTTTTGTTTGACGACGTTTATCAATTACCACAAAAATTGATTGTCATTGATGAATCGTCGATGATCGATGTATTTTTGGCTAATCAGCTATTTAAGTCAATTTCAAATGAGTCGATTGTAATCATCGTAGGTGATAAAGATCAGTTACCTTCGGTTGGACCAGGTCATGTTCTAGGTGACATCCTAAGTTCTCAAATTGTCACGGTAATTGAATTAAATGAAATTCACAGACAAGCCAAGAATTCTGGTATTATCCGACTAGCAACTGCCATTAATCAGCAGTCACTAAATAAAGAAGTCCTAACTGATTCGAATGATCTGACTTTCATCTCCTCAAATCAAGACGATATGATGGATTTAATCATTGATGCGGTTGATCAAGCGCTAGATGCGAATTACGATTTGATTGAAGATGTTCAAATATTAGTACCAATGTATCGTGGACCGATAGGCATCGATCAAATTAACAAAGTCATGCAAAAGCATTTTCATCCAAAAACGGCAAAAAACATTCAATACGCAGACAAAACGTATTATGTTGGCGATAAAGTCATTCAACTGGTTAATTCGCCTGAACGAGGCATTATGAATGGCGATATTGGTTATATTCACGACATGACAAAAACAGCCACTAACGATGATTTAATTGCGGTGATGTTTGATGGCAACAAAGTGTTTTATCATAAACCGGATTTAGAAGAACTCAATTTGGCTTATGCCATTTCAATTCATAAGTCACAGGGTAGTGAGTATGCGATTGTTATAATGCCTTTAGCTAATGGTTATCAGGTGATGCTAAGAAAAGAACTGCTCTATACTGGCATTACAAGAACTAAGTCACATTTATCACTGATTGGTGCCTTAGGACTGATTGAAAAATCAGCCAACATATTAAATGAGAAAAGACAAACCGCGCTAAAGTCATTTTTAGTTGAAGAAGACATTCAATTAGAAACGAACGAAGATGAACTATCGCCTTTTGATTTCTTAGATGAATGATGAGAATAAGGTGATTTTCTGATTCGTTTGTATTTGCTTACTAGGTTAAATAAAAAAAGGATTGATTCGCTTGTTTATTAACAAGTAAATCAATCCTTTTGTTCGTTTAGAAACTATAGACGGTTATAAAATAAACCAGCAAGTAAACCACCAAGCGATGGACCTAAAATATAGACCCAAACTTGACTTAACGCGTTTGTTTGGAAAATAGCAGGTGCCAATGAGCGCACAGGGTTAACTGACGTACCAGTCAAGTTACCACCTACAACGATCAAGATGACTAATCCAAAACCAATCACTAGTGGTGCAATTGAAGCATTTTCTTTATTCTTCGTGATGTTAAGAATGTTTAAAACAAACACAAAGGTCAAAACGGCTTCAATCAATAACCCATTGAATAATTGAATGAAATCAGATCCTGGGACGTTACTAGAAACGACGTTTGCAGCAATGTTTTGTCCAAACCCATACATCAAGGCAAGGAAGAATGAAGCAACTAGTGCACCAACAAATTGTGCAGCAATGTAGGTAATCAGTTCATTCTTATTAATGCGTTTAGAAACAAACATACCAATCGAAACCGCAGGGTTGTAGTGACCACCAAAGATATAGGCCATCAAGGCGAGTGTTCCACCAAATCCTAAGGCGGCATAGATTAAAGCGCCAGACTCAAGTGCGGCAATTGAACCTAACAAGACGAGAAACAGTGTTCCAAAAAACTCCGCTTTTAAAGCTTTACTTATATTTTTCATTAGTTATTTCCTCCTTGTAACTATCGATATTGTAGCAAATCAAACAAAGGATGTAAAATAAAACAAACTGAGAACAGACATTTTATAAAAATCGTCTGTTTTCAGTTTGCATAAATAGTCAATGGGCTTATTTTAATAGTGATTTCATCGGTGAAATGAATCCGCCGGATAACGTTGATACGTCGTTGATAATAACCATGGCTTTTGGGTTAATCTTTTGTATTTTTTCGATGACTTCATTTGAGCCTCTTCGATTCGAATAAAGCATTAGTACCGAACGTGTCTCGTCTTTACCGCGGCCATCGATGATGGTCACACCATAACCTTCTTTTCTTAAAAAATCGGCAATTTCCTTACCGGAGGCAACACTTGTGATGGTTTGAATAAGTACTTTTCCAAAGGCAATCTTTTCTTCCAATTTGGAACCCACATAAACCCCTACAGCAAACCCTAAAGAATACATGATGCCCTTCATTGGTGATTCTTGGATGCCATTAATTACTCGTGAGGCAATAAATACCCATAGGATGATTTCGATTAATGCCAAGATAACGCCAATGCGTCTGTAGCCTTTATTAATTAAGATGATACGCAGTGTACCAATCGATACCTCAATGATTTTTGCAAAAAAAATCAAGAAAAGTTCTAAGAAAGATGTAATTGTTAAGATTTCGATGAGTCTGTCAATCATGTTATACCCCGCCTTTTTTCGTCTAAACCTATTTTAACATATTCTAATAGAAAAATGGAATTTTAGGAAAAATTATTTAATCATTAATTAAATGGTGATATAATCATTTTATTGGAGATGATAGCGTGTTAATCAGTCTTGCGTTAATCTTACTGCTTGCACTTAGCTTGGGCAGTTTGTTTGAAAAAATGAAGTTACCGAAGCTATTAGGAATGTTATTTACGGGTATTATTTTAGGCCCTTTTTTATTGGACTTAATCGATGAAAGTTTATTAGATATTTCGACTGAACTTCGGAAAGTGGCTCTGGTCATCATACTATTAAGAGCAGGGTTGTCTTTAAAACTAAATGAATTAAGAGAAGTAGGCATAACCGCACTCTTACTGAGCTTTGTGCCAGCAACACTTGAAATCATCGGTATTGCAATTGTTGGTCCAATGCTTTTTGATATCACGTTACTAGAGGCATTAATTTTAGGTTCAGTACTTGCGGCGGTATCGCCCGCTGTAATCGTACCTAAAATGATTGAGTTAATCGAAGAAAAACGTGGGACAGCTAAAAAAATACCACAAATGGTTTTAGCAGCGGCATCGGTTGATGATGTTTTTGTCATTGTTTTATTTACGAGTTTTCTTACGATGTATGAAAAAAACCAGTTCGATTTTGGTTCGTTAATAACGATTCCAATTTCGATTGTATTAGGTGCACTCATAGGTGCACTTCTTGGCGGGGCACTAATTTGGTTATTTAAACGGATTCACATGAGAGATTCAGTCAAAGTACTGATCATCCTATCGTTTGGTTTTATCCTATTGTATATGGAAGATTATTTCATGATTTCAGGGTTGATTGGTGTGATGAGCTTAGGTTTGATGATCAGCTACCGATACGAAATTTTAGCTTCGAGGCTACAACTGAAGTTTAGTAAGATTTGGGTGTTTGCCGAAATTTTATTATTTGTCTTAATTGGGGCAGCACTTAATCTTGACGGACTAAAATCTATTTGGTTTTTGGTTTTATTAATGGTGGTCTTTGGATTGCTGTTTCGAATTGTTGGTGTGTTTATTGCTTCAATCAAGTCGAAACTTAATCAAAAGGAACGCTTATTCGTTGGCTTTGCCTATCTGCCTAAGGCGACGGTGCAAGCAGCCATCGGGGCAATACCCCTACAACAAGGCCTAGAAGCAGGCGATTTAATCTTATCTGCTGCGGTGTTTGCGATTTTGGTAACAGCACCCGTGGGGGCATTTTTAATTGATTTAACAAAGAAAAAACTGTTACAACAAACGTAACAGTTAGGGTTAAGGCTATTTTAGGAAAAATTTAATCCACTTTGTTTTTTTAGTTGAATAGGGTTGATATCTCAAAGGGATATCAATCCAATTTTTTTTCTCGTGTATTGATTTTTCATGTGTGAAGGTCTTAAGGGTATACTTACCATGATAACTGCCCATGCCAGAACTTCCAACCCCACCAAAACCATAATGATGATTTGCAATATGAACGATTGTATCGTTGATTGCACCACCACCAAAAGGGATGTTTCTCATGATGAGTCGTTTGACCACTTCGTCTTGTGTGAATAAATATAGGGCAAGTGGTGTTTTATTCTTTTCGATGATGTCATAGACGTCTCTTATGTCTTTAAACGTTAAAACCGGTAGTAATGGCCCAAATATCTCTTCTTTCATGATGGCGTCTTCAAGAGATACCTCGGTGATGATGGTTGGTTCAATTTGTGTGTCATTGAGTTTTCCGCCATAATAGATTTTTCCACTTTCCATCAACCGTCTTAATCTCAAATGGTGTCTTTCGTTAATAATTTTCCCATAGTTTTGATTGGTTAGTGGGTCATGTGAAAACTGTTTGATTATTTCTTGTTTAATCAGGTTGAGTAACTCCTCTAAAATGGTTTCATCACAAAGTAAGTAATCAGGTGCAATACAGGTTTGTCCAAGGTTTAAATACTTACCAAAAACAATGCGTCTAGCGGCTAACTTTAGATTGGCCGATTTATCTACGATCACGGGTGACTTACCACCAAGCTCTAATGTGACGGGTGTTAAGTGCTTACTTGCTTTTTCCATGACAATCTTACCAACGGCAGTAGAACCAGTAAAAAAGATGTAGTCAAACGGTTGGTTTAGTAGATGATCGGCGACTTTATAATCACCGAGCACAACTTCACAAACCGTACGATCTAAAGCCTCATTGATGATTTCTTTAATGATCAAAGAGGTGTTCTCTGAATATTCAGATGGTTTTAAAGTAACAACATTTCCACTAGCTATTGCGCCAACAAGTGGTTCTAGAGTCAGTAAAAAAGGGTAATTCCATGGGCTGATAATTAAGACTTTGCCATAAGGTTGTCGTAAAAAGTAACTCTTACCAGGTTGATTACTTAACGGTGTTTTTACTCGTTTTACCTTAAAAAAGCGGTTAATTTCTTTTATGTTAAAGCGTATGGCTTGTTTGACTAGTCCAATCTCGGTCATTTGTGCTTCGGTTTGACTTTTACCTAAATCAAGGTAAAGTGCTTTTTCAATCTCTTTTTCGTATTTTTCAATCGCGAAGTACAGTTTACGAAGTTGGTTTTTTCGAAAACCATTGTTTCTTGTGAAATTTTGTCCGAAATAATCGTCCTGTTTTTTTAAGTATTTCATATTAAGCCTCCTTGTGATTTTTTAATAAAAGCACTTCATCATCACTTAACAAACGGTAACTTCCTTTTTTCAAGTTTGGATCGAGGTGAAGCGGTCCAAAAGTCATGCGTTTAAGGTAGGTCACTTTCATGTCTAGCGCTTCAAACATGCGTTTAACTTGGTGGTATTTTCCTTCTTGGATGGTGAGGTTGGCTTTGTTATCTGCGAGTAACTCAATTTTTGCTGGCATCGTTAAATAGCCATCCTCGAGGGTAATGCCACTTTCAAACAAAGAAGTGTAAATTTCTCGGTAGGTACCACTAAACTCAACGTAATACATTTTGTCAACGTGCTTCCTGGGGCTTAATAAATCATGAGCAAGTTTCCCATCGTTAGATAAAAGTAGAAGACCCTCAGTATCTAAATCTAACCTTCCCACAGGAAAGGTTTGAAAGTGATCGAACTCTTTGATGAGTTCTTTGGTTACTTTGTGAATGGGATCGTAGTTTGAGCTGATGTAGCCAGCGGGTTTGTTTAACATAATATAGACGTATTGTTGATAGCTAGAACGTTCACCTTCAACGATGATTTCATCTAATTCTGGGTTAATTTTTAAATCGTCTTTCGTCACGAGTATTTCGTTACAAAATACGAGTTTATTTTTGATGATTTTCTTGACTTCAGTCCTTGAACCATAGCCACAATGCGCAAGGTATTTATCGATTCGCATCATTTTATACACTCCCTAATTTTTACTCTTTACATTGTATCAAAATACGCTAAAAAAAGCGAATTTTAAAGCCAAAATCAAAAGATGGATTATTGCGTAAGTGTGCTAAAATAGATAAAATTGTAAAAAAAAGTAGGTTTGTTGTAAAGATAAGGAAAAATGAAAGAAATTACCGTGTTGCAAATTATAATCTTTTTAAATAGTGAAAATTATAAAAATGCTTTGAATTTCAAAAAAAATCGCGATAAATCACGATATTTCAGTTGTTTTAATCTAAAAATGTGAAAAAAACCATAAAAATGTGAAAAAAGAAGAAGCTTGGTTTTGACATATATTGATAGGTGTGTGCACATATGTGATTGAAATGTAACCGTTTTTTTGTTAGAATGACATTAGAAATTAAATAAAAAGGCGGGATAAAAGTTATGGAATTGAATTCGATTGTACTACTTGCACAGTGGGGTATCATTTTGCTTTTTGTATTATTCCACTTTTTCCTTGGCTTTAAGAGGGGAACAACTAAGAGTTTGTACTACTTCATTGTCAGCTTGATAATGACAGTAGTTACACTGTTTATTGTTTCGATGTTTACCATTCGGTGGTTTTATACACCGACCTCTTTGATTGCTCAAGTCAAGGGATTATGGGAAGCCTTCCCAACTGAATACGAGGCATATCTGTCTGACCCTGGGGTCGGTGCAGTAATTTTTGCGCTTGTTGATTTAGTTGTGAAGATAGTTGCATTTTTTATTTTGTACCCGATTGTCAAATACGCTTTGACGTTGATCTTCTTTAAGATGATCTGGACACGTTTAATTGAGCCAAGACTTCAAAAGAATGTTAAAGGTAAAAAGCGTGTTGTTTTAGTCAATGGTCATGCGAAAAGTTATGATCTTGTTCCTGTAGGGCAACGCTCAGGGAAGAAGAAAAAACTTTCTAGTCGTTTTATTGGCGGTGGGATTGGCGCAGTAAGAGGGGTAATTGTTGCCTTTATCTTCTTGTTACCAATCATGGTCTTATCTAACATGGTTAGTCCTGTTGAAACCTCTTCAACAGCAGCAACCGGTTCAACCTCAGCAACACCTTATGCGGATACTACAGGTGAAAATGCTGAAATGGTTAATGATCTTCTTGATGCGCTAAGGGATTTTAACGAACTCGGTTTAGGCGCGTTTGCTAGACAATTCAAAGTGAATGAACAAAACTTAGACAAATACATCTTCGATAAGGTGTTTACGACTAAGATTAAAGAAAACGGGAAAACAACCGATCTTAACCTTGCAGACGAAGTCGAAGCGTTTGTTGGCGTTGGTCGTTTCTTGATTGATCGAGGCATTCTTGATAATTCGTTTGATTACGAAGACATTTCAAAAGAAGACCTTGAAGACATTAGAGGAATGCTTGATGGCGTACAACGTTCACGTTTAGTTGATGCAGTGATTCCGATTGCCACTCGTGTGTTAATCACCGAATACTTATCAGATGAACTCGAATTTGACTTCTATGGTAGTGAAGATTCAAAGCGTGCACTTGATGCGTTTGATCAAATTAATTGGGATGAAGAATTTGATCGAATTTATGACGTTCTCGAAGTTGCACTTAACTTCGCATCAGTCAAAGATTTATTAGTTTACGCAGATAATCCAAAAGCGCTACTTGAGTTAACACCGGAGCAAGGTGCACTTGTTGCAGACGCGATTGATGCATTATCTAAGTTAGAGATGTTAGTACTTGCTAATGCGGGCGTGGATTACGCGCGTTCTAATGAAATGGTTCTTGATTTCATCGACTGGTTACCAGAAGAAGAAAGACAAGACTACATTAATAACCGTTCTGCCTTTATGACAGAAGATTTAAAATACCTTCAAAATCAAATTGGTAAGTTATCGGATGTTGTTCGTGCCGTATTTAGTGAAGAATATAGTGGTGACTTGGATTTAACCTACATTGTTGATAATATTTCTAATCTGGATGTGCTCTTAAGTGACGATCCGGTTTATTCAGCATGGGTTAATGAAGTGTTACTTGCGGTTATCGATTTGGATTTAGTCATTCAAGCAATGCCAATTGCAGCAGACTATTCAATTTACACCTTCTTAGGTGAAGATTTTGAAGAAACCTTAGTCGATAAATTAGCAACCGAATTAGATGGTACTGCTTGGAAAGGTGAGTTAACAAACATCGTTGATGTTTACCGCCAAGTTCTTTCCTTAGGTATCAAAGGCTTATTTGCTGATGACGTTGAAATGATTGATGCTGTTGACGCTCTCTTAGAAGAAATGGCAAAATCAGAAGAAGGTTTAACGGCAATTAAAGAAATTACAACCACTATTTTTGATGGTTCAGATGCCATCAATCGTGCGTTAGAAATACTAGCACCAGCGTTAGTTGATAAATTTGTTGATGATGAGGATCTTGCAACACTTATTAAAGATGGCTTAGGTGTTAATCCAACCTCAGGAGAAACAAATTTCAACTATGGTAAAGAAGTCAATGACGTCTTAAGTGTTGTTGAAGTATTCTACCAATTTGCCTCAATTGGAACATTTACGAACCAAACGTTAGGCGCAAATGAAATGGTAGACGTTCTTGCTGGTTTTGGTGGGTTATCGACTCAACAATTTAACACAATGGTGACTAAACTTACGAACTTACAAATGGTTACACGTCTCAATGGCGACATTTTAAGTTACGTTAAAGAAGCGATGTCACTTGATTTCTTGTACGTACCTGGTCAAGTCGAACTTAAGAAGGATCTTACGACCATCTTAAATGTGGCTTATGAAGCAGGTAAATTTGCCAATCAAGAAGTAGAAGCAGGTAAAGAATTAGAAGACATTGACTTCACACCACTGCTGTCTAATGACAATTTTAGAAGTTATTTAACCATAACCAATCAAAATAGACATTCAAACTTGTTGATGGCAAACATCGCATACAATTTAATGGATCTTGCTCAAAATGAACAAGTGCTCATTGATTACGTAGAAATTCCTGCCGACTTAATGAACAAGAACCCAGAATCTGCTGAATGGGAATCTGAGTTAAATCGTTTAATTAATGGTGCATTTAACCTAGGTGTTGAAGTTGGTGCAAATCCAAACATCACCTTATCAATCAATGGCATTAAAGAAATCGCGGATGAGCCAACAGCACTTCCGGTTTCATTAGTGACTCAATTTAAAGATCAAGCGTTAACTTCAAGAGCTTTTGGACAACTTGAAAGTTCATTTATCTTCCGTGCCTCTGTTCCAAAAGTTGTTAATAACTTTAGTGACGCACTTGATGAATTAATTCCAGGGTATGTGTTAAGCTTGCCTGAGGTTACAACCGACGAAAATGGATTAAAAGTGGGCGTATTAAGCGAACTAATCACAAACACAGCGGCTGTGATTGATGAATTAAACCAACAGTTGGCATTCCAAACAATTGAAGACGCGTTAGACGTTAAAGAAATTGACGAATACCTTTCTGCTTTTAATACAATGAATGCACAAACACTTGATGCGTTTGGTCGCATGGCGATATTAGAAGGTATTGTTGGTGAAGCGTTAGTTAATCCAGTGGTGATTGACTACATTTATGACCAATTATCAAGTATCGAATTACCTGTTGACGTTATTACAGGTAGCTTAAGATTTGATGCAGCATACACTAATGGTGTTTTAAATGCAGGCGAAATTTCTAAGTTATTACTAGGTGCACTTGCACTACAAGTTCCTTCAGCCTTAGTGACTGATTTTAGCGTCGATGTATTGCTTGATTACGTGAAGACAATTAACGATGAAACCATCGATGCGGTCTTTGGATCGAAACTTCTACACCAAGTCATTACAAACGTCGTTGATCATCCAAACCTTGAAACTTACGTCATTGATCTAGCAAATGAAGAATTTGATAAGATCGTTGCACAAGAAGAAATGTTAGAAGGATTAACTCTTGATTTTGAAGCACTCTTTGCTGTAGTGACTTCAATCAAAGACGACAATGGACTATTCGACCATGTCGAAATTAAAAATTTATTAAATGCGTTTAACGCACTTGATATTTCAAGCCTTGATGAATTAACTAACTTTGAACTTCGCATGATTACGGATTATTACTACAACGAAGTTGATGGTAAAAACGTCTATTATTATGTCTCAGGTTCTTATGTCTTAAGAGGTGTGATTACAACCCTACTCCAAGATAATGGTGTCTTATCATGGGCTTATGATTTAGCAGAAGAAGAACTAAACCCAATCTTAGTTGATTTTGATATGGTTCTATCAGATGTTCTGTTAAAATCAGACCTAACTGGTTTAGAAATTGATCCTCAATACCTAGACCAAAAAGGTTACTTAGAACAAGCAGACTTCTATGATTTAATGGTTGCTGCGGCATCACTCAAGATTCATGAGCTGATTGTTGAAGGCCAAGAAATCACAACCAACGACATCATTGCTTATGTTTACTCATTAAACAATCAATCGTTCTCTAATGATAGTAAAGATGCCTTAGGTTTTATTTACCGTTCAAGATACGTTCGTGCTTTATTGCAAAACGTCATCGAAAATGAAGAAACAGAAATTGCAGTTCTTGATTTATTAAATGAACAACTTGCAAACGTTTCTGAACAAATGGATTACTCATTTAGACAACTTAACTCAAATGACCTTAATTTAAGTTACGATTTAATTGATGAAGACGCCATGAGAAGTTTAATCAGTGCGGTTGAAAATGCGGGTATTTATTCCGTTGATCAACTAACATCGATTAAGACAATCAGTGACGTAACAAGTCTTGTTCGTTTGGATCAATCCGATGACATTCTTGTTTCATTAATTGACACGCCACTCGTTAAGTTCGTATTAAATACGGTATTAGTGAGTGATTTATGGAGCTCATTTGTAACCGATTTAGTTAATGACTTATTAGTTGATGTGGATTTAGTCGACATCACATTAGATGAAGAACTATTTATGCTCGATCAAAGATTATTTACTAACGGCGTCATTGACACTGTTCATATCGTTGATTTGGTTAAAGCACTTTACGCAACGGGTTATGACGTTGATGCGGAATTGAACCCTGAATTTGTGGCTCAAATGGTTGAACAAACCATGGTCGCAGGTGAAATGGTCGTCCGTGTGGATCAAGTTCTTAATTCTGAAGTACTTTTCACTTACATCGATAAATTGTTTGCAGATATGACAATCAAACAAGCACTTGCTGACTTAATCATGGATCAAGCACAAGCGCAAGGGTTTGATTTAGAAATCGACTACAAACTATTAAATGCACCAAAAGAAGCATTAGATGAAAATGGACGTTTAAAGAAAACGGAAATTACATCGTTATTAAATGCCTTTGTTTCATTAGAATTAGTTTCATGGAATGATTTTGATCAATTTAGTGATTTATCATTCATCTCAAAAAAAGTTAATGAAACCATGGTAGTTGATCACCTATTAGCCTCTGACTGGTTATATTACGTGATTGGTGGCTTATTAGCTTCACCAGATAACCGTGAATCACTAGCAGAAGCATTAACGACTGTTTTAAACGATGAACTCGGTATTTCATACCAAGTTAAAGCACAAACGTTTATGTTTGCTGAATTCAAATATGATCTTGTCAGCATTGATGAAGATTATTATGGCTACTTTAAACGTGAAGAAATCAAACAGTTGATTAAATCAGGTCTAAGAATTGATTATACGTCGTTAAGTTTTAATACGACCGACGATATTTTCTATCTAATTGATTTATTACTTGAAGAAGGTAATGACAACGTTAAGAATATTGATTACATCTTCTCATCAAATATTCTAGTTGCATTATTCGATAAACTTTTAAATACAGAAGGCAATCCTGCGCTTGACTTAAATGTCTTATACGCAGAATTAGCAAACAAGTATTTACCAGAAATTTCAAGCGAACTTGTCGGCTTACAAGTCACAGAAAACTTATTTGACTTTAATCATATTTCAGATGCTAAGGGTGTCTTTGAAGTTAAACACTTAATTAGTATTCTAGAATTTGCACAAGTCATCGATTTAGACAACCTTAACGTTCAATTCGCCTTTGATCTATTTGATAAAGACATGAACTTTAATGGTTCAAAAGATATTGATGATTTATTTGAGTCGAAGATTGTTCACTCGTTACTAACGAATGTTTTAGTAGATACTGGTGTTCGTAGCTTTGCTGTTAACTTCATTAATGATTTGATTAGTGATCAAAACATCGAAGTATTAAACGACTTATCACTAGACGTTGAAGAATTCTTAGTCGCAATTAGTGAAGTAAACGATGAAAATGGCCTATTTGATTACCAACAATTTGTCAGAGTTAGAAACGTATTAAAGGCACTTAACATCAATAGTCAAGACGACTTTGAAAACGTTGATGTCAATAGCTTAACAACGTTATCTAATATGACCATTGAAGGTTCTAATTACCTTTCATACATCGCTCATACGAATCTTGTTCGATACTTAATCGACGCAGCGCTTAAACAAGATGGTCTTTATGAATTTGCTTCAGACTTCATTTTTGATGAATTCCAAATCTTCTATTCACCTTCAGATTTAAGAATCGAAGGTTATGAAGATACAAATGGTAGACTATCTGTAAAAGCAACGGCTGAAATCTTATTTGCAGCCTCAGCTATCGAATTTAAACCAATTATGGATCAAATGGTAACACCGGCGTTCCTAGTTAATCTACTAGAAAAACAAAACGCTAACGTCACTAAAGACCGTTTAGGCTTAATCTTTGGTTCAGAAGTTATTAATGGTTTAATTGAAAAATTAGCCAACCATGAATCAACTAGCCAAAAACTAGCAGATTTGATCAACGAACAAGTCCCAAGTTTCGCTACTTCATTAGGTGTTGACATCCGTGTTATCACAAAAGAAGACCTAGCAATCTCATACGAACTTGTAAATGAAGCCTCATTAAGAAGCTTAATCGTTGCATTTAACAAGCTAGGCATTAGTCAATTTGAAGACATGCAACAATTAAAGAATATTAAAGCCTACGCGGATCTCTTTGATGTTGAAACTTCAAGTGACCTATTAGTAGAAGCTCTAAATACACCAATCGTTCTTCACATGTTAAATCAAGTCTTATTATCAGACATTTGGACAACACTTGTGGCTGATTTGGTGAACACTAAAGTACTTAATAATTACAATCAAGAAGTAGATGCTAGCTTATTTGAAATCAACCGAGACCTCTTTGTTTACAACGAACGTCTATTAGCCGTTGACATTGCAGAATTACTACTTAGCGCTTATGCCGTTGGTTTTGATGTCGATAAAGCATTTGACGTGAATACCATTGCAAGCTGGGAAGCACCAATGTTACTTGATGGTGAAACCAAGGCTCGTTTCTACCAAGTACTTGATTCAGGTATTATTTATGATTACATTAACCGTTTAGTGAAATCAGAAGACGTGATGTCGATTGTTGCCTACGTGATTGAAACCGAAGCAGCAAAACTTGACTTCAATATTCAAATCGATGAAACTAAGATGGAAATTCCAAGTTACTTACTCGACAACACAAACCGATTTAAGAAAGATGAATTAATGAACTATGTGGTTCTATTCAATTCGCTTGAATTAGATGGTTTTGGAGATCTAAGTAATCAAAAATTAATGTACTCTAAGATTCATAGCACCGATGCGGTTGAAAAGTTATTCGATACAGAACTTGCTTATAATTTAGTACTTGAAACGCATGCAAATGACGAATTACTTCAAAACGCAGCAAACGAAATTAACGAACTTGCACAAGAACAACTTGGCATTAGTCCAAATCTAAGCAAAGAATTCTTCTTATTCAATGACGTTAAATACAATCTATACGACCAAGGTTTATTAAAGAGAGAAGAACTTGTTCAACTTGTATTAAGCTTGACACGTGTGGACTGGTTAGATGTCGATTTAGGTAACCCACAAGCAATTATCACAGCTTTAAATGACGAAAAAGAGTTTACTACCAACATTGATTACATGATGCAATCAAATATCTTAGTTGCAATCTTTGATAAGGTATTAAACTTTAACGAACACGCAGTTGTCGCTAACTTTGCAGTAAACTATATTAATAAGTTTGCTAGCGAAAATGCGGACTTCGCTGATTTAACTGTGACTGCTTCATTATTCAATATTCATCCAGATGCAGTTGATGCAAATGGTGTGTTAAAAGCATCTGAAGTCATCGCAATCGTAAGGGCAGCTTCATTAATCGACTGGAGTATTCAAGTGGACTTTAATTCATTTGCTAATCTAGTTGGTCAAAATGTAAACAACAACGTCTATGACGATTTTGATGAATTATTAGTATCAAAAGTAGTACACTCACTAATTTCTAACGCATTAACAAATTCTAATGTGATTGACTACTTAGTTTCAAAAGCAAATGAAATTCAAACCACATTTACTGCAACTTCTGACTTATTTGCATTCGATCCATCCGTAATGAATGGAACGCTTGTTAAAGTTTCTGAATTAAGAAACGCAGTTGTTGCCGTTGATACCATTGGATTAGATACATTAACTGGTGGACAAGCCGTTAATCTAGATACATTTACTGATTTAGTCGGACGTAACTTAGTAGGATCGAAAGATGACTTAGACAGAGTCTTAGATTCAGGTATTCTATACGTTATTCTAGCTAAAGTATTTGAAATGGATGAGCTTGATACCCTTGCTAATGAACAATTAACTCAAGTCCTTGTTAAAGTGGTAGACACCTTTGATGTTTCAGCACCAGTAGACACACTAGGTACCTCAGGTATCGAGTTAAACCGATTCTCTAAAGCTGAAATTAGAAACTTAATGGTTTCCTTAAGCTTACTAAACATTGGTACCGATTTATCCTCAGTTTCTCCAGACATGTTAACTGGCCTAATTGGTCAAAACGTGGTGGGAACTAAAGATGATTTAGACAGAGTATTAGAGTCTAAGTACCTTGTTGATAAACTTGACTTGTTACTTCAAGCACCAGGCTTTATCGACTTATTGGCGAACGATTTATTTGATCCAAACTTATTTAACATTCCAAGTGTTGCAACTGAAACCGTTGGCACAAGACAACGCTTAACCGCGCTTGAACTTAGAAAACTATTTGTTGCACTTGATGTCTTAGGTATTACTGATTTTGCTAATCCAAATGTAGGTGTATCTACATTAACTGGATTAACTCAAACTCAACTTGATCAAGTCTTAGATTCGACTTATCTATACGCATTTGTTGACTTAGTACTTAAGGGTCAAACTGATATTACAATTCCAGCAGACGCATTAGAAACCAGTGGAAACTTTGATGGTATGATTAAGGTAACTGAAATCACAAGCCTATTTGATGCACTTGGTGTCTTAGGTGTAACTGATGTTGCAGACGTTACTGTTGACACAGTTACTGTAGCTAAACTACAAGAATTACATGATTTAAACAGCAGCGTGATTGATCAAATCATTAGTGATGAAATCGAAAATGCATTAACAAGTGTACCGACCGTTTCATACGCTGGTACTCGCATCGCTAGAACTGAGGTTCAATCATTAATTGATGCATTAGGTATCATTAATGTGGCTTCACTAGCAGATGATATTAGTGTCGATTCAATTACAACCGCTAAATTACAACAATTACATGCACTAGACTCAGATATCATTAACCGCTTACTATCTGAAGGTATCATCGATAGCGTTGGAAGAGCAAATATTAGAGATGACGCATTTAGTGCAACCTCTGAAGAAGATGAATTAAATAACAAGTTAGACCTTGATTACCTAGAAGTTGGACGTATCATTCTTGCTTTAGGCGATCTAAACGTCAACTTAACAACCGGTATTAATCCAGCTAGCTTAACACCAAGTGTGATTAAGACAGCGGTTTCTAGAGATTCAATCATCGTTAACCGTTTAGTATCTAAAGAAGTAATTGCCAATGTCTCAAGCGTTCCTACATCATCTTATGAAGTCGGATCAACCTTAGACATCAGCAAAGCAGAATTAATTAATGTGCTTGATGCCCTTATCGCATTAAACGCTGACTTGTCAGCACCAATCGATGTGGATGCAATCACGTACATGACATTCAATTCGTTACTTGCATTAAATTCAAGATTGGTTGATCGCTTGATCTCTAAATCAATTCTAGATTCAACAATCGACGTTCCAGCGTCTGCACTTGCAGTCTCTGGTGACATCGAATTTGATAGTAACGCAGTAGGCAGTGACATTCTAAGAAGTGAATTAACGAAACTATCTAACACAATGCAAACATTGAACATTAGCTTAACAGACGGCGTTGATCCTAACGCAGTAACAAGAGCAAATCTAAGCGTATTAGTTAACTATAACTCAAGAATTATTGACCGTATCATTTCTGAACGTGTGATCGAAATTGTTGTTGATGTACCAACATCAAGTTACGTAGACAATGATCAATTAGACATCACAAACGCTGAATTGGAGAAACTTGTTCAAACACTCGGTATTTTAGGTGTTAATAACCTATCTGCTGGTATTGATACAACGTCTCTAACACAAGGTCAGTTAGATGACTTATACAACCTAGATTCAAGATTAGTAGATCGCATGATTTCTAAAGAATTAATCGCTTCAACTGCAATTACTGTTCCAACCGAAGCAATTTCAGTCCTTGGTGATTCAAACTTTGATTCGAACCACCCAGGCAAAGACATCAAACGTAGTGAACTAAGTGCCTTAATTGATGCAATGGGTATTATGATTGTCTCAGACATTACCGTATCAATGGATGCCCAAACCATCACAATCGCACAACTTCAACAACTTGATGCCCTAAATTCAAGTATCGTTGACCGCATCCTATCAAGCGCTATTATTAGCGCTATGGATGTGCCAACCGGTGCTTACACAGTAATAAATGAACATTTAGTTAAGAGTGAAATTACAGGTATGATCGCTGCATTAGTGATTCTAGCTGATACTGACACAAGCAAAACAATGGATGATCTTACATTAACAACCATCGCACCAGCTAATTTAACAACTGCGAAGTTAGATGACTTGTTAAACGTAGATTCACTAATTGTTTACCGCTTAGTTGCTAGTGGCGTTAAGGGTGCAAACATCCATACGACTGAATCGTTAGCTGTAAGTGGTGATTCAAATTATGACGCAAATGCAATCGGTGACGATATTAAAGTTGCTGAACTAGAAGCACTTGTCCAAGCAATGACGATTTTAAGTGTTACTAACGTTGGTGACATCGCTAGTTCAATCACATTAACTAATCTTCAATCATTAGACGATGCGGATATTGCATTACTCGTTGCAGCACCAAATACAATTGTTTATCACCTTGTATCGGATATGTTAATCAATGATTTACCGCAACTATATCTTGATGACCTACCACAAAGTGACTTCACAGATGTTAGTAGAACAAGATTTACAAGAGCTGCAATTGTTGCTTATTTTGTAAGTGTTTAACTGATGAATGACGTTAAAGGACCTTGCCTATGCAAGGCCCTTTTTCTTCAATTTTGTCGCAAATTTTTATGTCCATATGTGTTTTATCAATCGCACACGTGTTGTATGCAGTTAAATTCAAATGATAACAAAATTAATAGCTCTATCGATAAAGCATTTCTATTTGTTAGGATCGATAAGAAAATAAAGGTAGAATATTAAAGAGTATCCTAATCGAAGTCATAAAGGCTTAAGACAACAAGTCAAGAACCGAACATTTCGCGATGAAAGGTCATTTTATCGGTCTTGCTCTATTTGAAATGCATAAGTCAGACATTTTTCTAACACAGACATGATACAATATAAGTACAAAAGAAAAGAGATGAGTATATGGTAAAATCATTTGAACAATTCGAGTTAATCGAACCCTTATTAAAAGCTTTAACTGTGCTTGGGTATGAATCACCAACCGACGTTCAAAGTTTAGTAATACCAGCGATTAAAAACAACAGGGATGTAATTATAAAGTCAAAAACAGGTAGTGGTAAAACGGCAGCTTTTGCTATTCCGGTTTTAAATAAAATCATTTGGGATAAAAAGGAACCACAGGTCTTGGTCTTGACGCCGACAAGAGAACTAGCAACTCAGGTTAGAGACGACATATTCAATATTGGTAGATTTCTAAGAATTAAGGTAGAAGCTGTGCACGGGAAATCATCATTTGATAATCAAGCCAAACAATTAAAACAACGGACACATGTTGTTGTAGCGACACCAGGAAGACTAATTGATCATATTTTAAGTAAAACAATTGATCTAACAGCGATTACTCATCTAGTAATCGATGAAGCTGATGAAATGCTTAAAATGGGTTTTATCGATCAAGTCAAAGAGGTATTGACTCATGTACCGATGAACATACAAATGATTCTTTTATCAGCAACGATGCCACAAGACATTGTCGAATTATCTAATTTACACATGGTAAATCCACAATTAATAGTTGCAAAAGATTCGATAGAAACAGAAAATAAGTTGCTTCAATATTACTATGAAGTAGAAAATAAGGAAAAATCAGATTTGATTAGTTCAGTTCTTATTGTAGAAAACCCAAACAGCGCAATTATATTTTGTAACACAAAACAGTCGGTTGACGAGGTTTACCAGATTTTAAATAGAAAGTCTTTTTCACCAATAAAACTTCACGGTGATATGGATCAAAAAGATAGACTTAAAGTAATCAACGACTTCAAACATGGTCTTTATCGGTATTTGGTAGCAACAGACGTTGCTGCTCGTGGGCTTGATATCGATCAAGTTTCGCTGATTATAAATTTTGATCTACCACGAAACATTGATAATTACATCCATAGGATCGGTAGAAGTGCAAGAGCTGGTGCTAGTGGTAAAGCCATTTCATTTATCAGTAATAGAGAATACAAATATTTAGATAAAATCACAGCACAAACAAATCAAAAAATAGAGGAACTTAAAATTCCTACTGAATTAGATGTTAAACAAGCATTAGAAGCTTTTAATAACAAACAAGAAAAAACAAAACAAATCAAAATGGACAAAGGATTTGAATTCAAGCAAGAAATTATGAAACTTCACATCAATGCAGGTAAGAAAACGAAAATGAGACCATCTGATATTGTTGGAGCGATTTGTAATATAAAAGAACTTACAGCAACAGATATTGGTGTTATAACCATATTAGACATCTCAACCTTTGTAGAAATACTGAATAACAAAGGTGAAATCGTCTATCAAGCCTTGCAAAAAACACCAATTAAAGGTAGAATGCGGGTTGTTAGTAAAGCAAATAAAACAGAATATGAAATTGCTTATGAAGAAACAACGCACACAAAATGATATTTTTAACCGATAGGCGTAGATTTAGTTAGGTAACAGTAAGTGTATTATTATAATATAGGACTTGCTGGTTATGATTTAATGTTTGGTCATGCGATTATTAATGTGGTCCTATGGTATCAGGAAACTTAACGCATTTATAAGAACGAACCTATTTATGGTATCGTTAAGTAGTTTTGTAAGTCTTGCTTATTATTTGAAAGGAGAACTAACAACTAATCTTTTTATGAGAAAGCCTAGATGTTAGAATTTATGAGATGGAAATTTTAAGAGAAAAGTTTATTGAATTTTTAACAAAGTTAGGATTTGAAGGAACATTAGTACCAGTTATATCAGATGTTGCTATATTTGCCTTGTTGCTTTTAACAAGTATTGTCGGCTATTTTATTATTAAGATAGTATTTAATGTAACAGTTAAAAATGTTGGACTAAGAAGAGGAAACAAATTTATTGTGACGCTCTTAAAAAGCCCGCTAATTGCGAATGTTATTAAATTGATTCCAACGTTATTTTTGTTTGAAATGATTATTTATTTACCAACTTTAAAGAGTTTACTTGATTTTTTCTTAATACTTTATATAGCGTTTTTAATACTTAAGATTATTAGCTCCGCACTTGATTTAGTCAACAAACTCTATGTTGAATACAATGATCAATCCAGTTTGAAACCGATTAAAGGTGTACTGGCATTCATTAAAATTATCATCTTCATGGTGGTTGTTATTATTGTTGTTGCCCATTTTGTTGGAGAAAGTCCGGTTGTAATTTTAACAGGACTTGGAGCACTTTCTGCAGTCATCATGTTGATATTTAAAGATAGCATTTTAGGTCTTGTTGCAGGTTTTCAGATGTCAGCCAATGACTTAATTAGAATCGGTGATTGGATTGAGATGCCAGACTATGGCGTTGACGGGGACGTTATCGATGTCACCTTGACTTTTGTTAGAGTCCAAAACTGGGATAAAACAACCGTAACGGTGCCTGCATATAAATTAATATCTGAGTCATTTGTCAATTGGCGGAGTGTTTTTGACATTGGTGGAAGAAGAATAAAGCGTTCAATCAATATAGATAGTAAAAGTGTTAAGATAGTAAATGATGAGTTATATGAAAAATTATTAAAAGTGGATTTTATTAAGGCTTACTTGACAAGTAAGAAAATTGAAATCGATCAATATAACAAAGAAGGTAAGATTGACACATCTGTTGATTTAAATGGTAGAAGATTGACCAATTTAGGCGTCTTTAGAATATATTTGACGGAATACCTAAAAAGGAACCCTAACGTAAATCAAAACATGTTTATTCTTGTTCGACAACTTCAAAATAAAAATATGGGGATACCATTAGAAGTATATGCATTCTCTAATAAAACAGCATGGGCAGACTATGAAGATACTATGTCAGATATATTTGATCATATCTACGCGACTACAGATTATTTTGAACTAAGAATATTCCAAGAACCTTCAGGCTATGACATTTCACAAATAATTAATAACAAATAAAAAGCGAATATAGCACTTTCATATTCACTGTAAGTAGTTAGACTTAAGGTAGAGTTTAAAATCTTAAGTCTTTTTTTTCTTAAAACTTAAAGTAATACCGACAAGTAATTCATTAAATTTGGCACTATCAAGCAAAGATAAAAAGATATCACTAATGGCTTAAAAAGCATATTTCAATTTAGTATGTACTATAAGAAAACATAAGCTGAGTATCTAATATTATTTTAAGAAAAAAAAACATTATTGACGTTCAAAGTATTTACGGTATATGTGATGTTAAAAGGACTTTGTGAAAGCAAGTGCTTTTTCTTCAGTGAATTTGATAATCTAAAGTAAATGTGTTTCATTAATCTCATTTGTGTTATAATCATAAAAAGGAGTGAATAATATTGAAAAAACAACTACCAAAAAGAAATGAATTAAACATCAACCATACGTGGGCGATGACCAATCTGTTTGAAACAGAAGAAAAGTATTTAAAAGCATTCGATGAGGTTACCAGTTTGATTGATGAATTTGAATCAACTTATTCAGGCAAATTAGCAACAAGTGAAGTTATCAATAAAGCACTTGATGCGTATCAAGTCATTCAAGGTAATCTTTCAAGAATAGGTGCGTACAGCTCACTTCAAACTAGCACAGATTCATTATCAGAAGAAAACCAAATGAGACATGGAAAAGCAATGATGCGTTTTCAACAATTCTCCAAAAAATTGACATTTTTATCAAATGAATTAAAACAAGTCGATAATGAAACGCTATTAAAAGCAGCAAAAGCATCAAATAGTAACGGCTATTATATTAAAGAATTAATTGAGGATAAAGACCACACATTAAGCCCTGAGGTCGAAAAAGCGCTTGTGAGTTTATCACCTGTCTTATCTGTACCTTATCAAAACTATAACCGTTTTAAGCTTGCTGATATGAAATTTAACGATTTTGAAGCAGATGGAAATATTTACCCAAATTCATTTACACTCTTTGAAAATGAGTATGAATATGAGATTGACACAAAAATAAGACGTCAAGCATATGAGTCGTTTTATGAAAAATTAGCAGAATACCAACATGGTTTCGCAAATAATTATCAAGCACACGTTCAAAAAGAAAAAATTATGTCAGAGTTAAGAGGGTTTGATAGTGTATTTGACTATCTACTACATGATCAAAAAGTCAGTATTGATTTTTTAGATCGACAAATCGACTTAATTATGGAAAAACTCGCACCAGCCATGAGACGTTATGCGAAACTACTAAAAAAAGTTCATGGGTTAGATGAAATGACTTATGCGGATTTAAAGATTGCAGTTGACCCACAATTTGAACCAAAAGTTTCGATTGAAGAGTCAAGAGAACTTTTGATTGAAGGCTTATCCGTTTTAGGCGATGAATACAATCAAATCGTCAAACGTTCGTTTGACGAATGCTGGATTGATTTTCCACAAAACCAAGGCAAATCAACGGGTGGCTTTTGTTCATCACCTTATGGCGCCCCTTCCTATATTTTACTTAACTGGAATGGTCAAATGGATGAAGTGATGGTCCTTGCTCATGAAATTGGACACGCGGGTCATTTTCAATACGCAAATGCAAATCAAGCCATCTTAAATACCAGACCTTCAATGTATTTTATTGAGGCTCCATCAACAACAAATGAGCTTTTAATGGCAAATCATTTAATTAAAAAAGCCAAAACTGCTCGTGAAAAGCGCTGGTTAAAATCAGTCATGATATCAAGAACCTATTACCATAATTTTGTTACTCATCTACTTGAGGCAGCATTCCAAAGAGAAGTGTATCGTAGAGTAGATCAAAAACAACCACTTTCAGCAAATACACTAAATGAAATAAAACTTGAAATGTTGACCAAGTTTTGGGGAGAAGAAGTGACGATTCCTTCTTGGGCTGGATTAACTTGGATGAGACAACCACATTACTTTATGGGGCTTTATCCATATACTTATTCAGCTGGTTTAACATTAGGTACTAAGGTGTCTAAGATGATTGAAAATCAAGAGATTAAACCACAAGAATGGATTGAGGTATTAAAAGCAGGTGGGACAAAAACACCACTTGAACTTGCAAAAATGGTCAATGTCGATCTATCAACCTATAAACCATTGATTGAAGTCATTGAAGAGATTTCACTAATTATTGATGACATTATTAATTTAACCGAATAATTACATAATTTTATAACAAAAAGAAAGGGCTCATGCAATCGCATAAGCCCTTATTTTTTTACGTTTTTTTAATGTCTTTAAATAAATCACGCAGTTCTTCAATCTTAAGATTGCAACTTTTATTCTTAGAACAGTTACATGAGAGTTTATCGCTCTTTTTTATCCATTTGAAATAGACAATAGAGCCTAATATTAGAGTAGTAAATATTAATATAACAACGTCAGCGATACTCATAATATACCTCCCAAAACACTTAAGATGATAAAGGTCAAACTGGCTAAAATGTAGGCTAAGCCTGTTTGAAACAAGACGGCAAACCAAGTTTTCTTAGCACTGCCAAGTTCTCTGTGCATTGCGCCAATTGCTCCAAAGCATGGGGCAGAAAACAAATTGAACACCATGAAAGCGTAACTTGAAGCAGGTGTGAAGAACTGAAATACAGTTGATCCAAAGATGAGGTTACCATCAGAAACATCTGATGATAAACCAGCAATCACCGCCATTGATGAAACGACTTGTTCCTTGGCAACTAGCCCTTGAATAGCTGAAACAGAAGCAGCCCAAGATAATTCACCAAGTATTGGGTAAAACAAGAAAGAAAATACATTTCCAACGCCAGCTAGTATGGATTGATTGATGTCTACGCCATACTGAAGTGTAAATGAAAAAGATGCCATAAACCAAATAATGATTGATGAAAATAAGATAATGGTTCCAGCTCTTGTGATGAATTCACTAACGTTATAGTAGACGTCTTTTAGTACGTATTTAACGTTTGGTATTTGATAACTAGGCAACTCACTAATAAACGATGAAGGAACGCCTTTAAAGAAGAATTTCTTCATGATGATTGAGGATACGACAATTATGATGATAGATAAAAAATAGAGTGAAAATGAAATAAATCCCGCGTAATCTTTAAAGAAATAACCGGCAAACATAGCGATAATGGGTAATTTTGCGCTACAAGGGATAAATGGGGTGACCATAATTGAAATACGTCTTTCGTCTTGTGACTCAATGGTTCTTGTTGCCATAATACCTGGTACACTACAACCAGAGCCAACGATAAATGGAATGAGTGCTTTTCCACTTAAACCAAATTTTTTAAACAAGCGATCGAGGAAAAATGCGATTCTCGTCATGTACCCACTGGTTTCTAAAAGTGAAATCATCAAAAATAAGATGATTAGCTGAGGCACAAAGTTGAGTACAGCACCGACACCGGCGATCATGCCATCAACTACCAGTGATCTTGACCAGCTAGAGGCATTAACCGTTTCAAGAAAAGCATTGGTCCAATCACTAAAAGAGCCTACCAATCCGTCGATTAAATCCACGGTAAATGAGCCAACAACGCCAACCGATAAGTAGTAGATTAAGAACATGACCACAACAAAAATCGGAAGTGCTAAATAGCGATTAAGTAGAAGTTTATCTAGTTTATCTGTAAATTCAATTTCAGTTTTATTCTGGATGACGGTATCGTTCTTCAATGCTTCTATATAGTCATACCGTTTTGAGGCAAATAATTCCTCTGTGTCCATTTCTTTTTCAAGTTCATTGATCGATGAACTCAAGATTTCTGAGTGATAATCAACAATTAAAGGGTCTTTCTCCAAAAGTTTAATACTTAAGAAACGTTGATGTTTTGTTTCTAGTTCATTAGAAACAGCCTTAATGAGTGATTCGGTTTTATCATCAAAAATTTCGATGGTTTGGTGTTTTTGATAAGTCTTATTTTGAACCATACAGATGAGTTCTTGTAAGTTGGTGTTTTTTAGTGCAGATATGCTAACGACACTCATTTTTAATCGTTCTTGAAGACCTAATGTGTCTAGTTTTAAACCTTTTGACTCGAAACGATCCTGCATGTTAAGCACAAGAATCATATCAATTTCAAGTTCCATTAGTTGTGTGGTTAAATATAAGCTGCGTTCAATCGAGGTTGCATCAACCAGATTAATGAGTAAATCTGGTTTTTCTTCAATCAAAAATTGTCTAGAAATTGATTCTTCAATGGTATAAGGACTTAACGAATAGATCCCAGGCAAATCGATCAACTCGATTTGCGTGCCTTTGATCATACCCGACTTATGTTCAATCGTCACACCAGGCCAATTTCCGATTTTCTGATTTGAACCAGTTAAGGCATTGAATAATGTGGTTTTACCACTGTTTTGATTTCCGATTAACGCGACTTTCATCGTTCTACCTCTACTAAAATGTTTTTCATGTCGAGTTTTCTAATACACAGTTCATAGTCTCTAATCAATATATCGTAGGGGTCTCCAAGTGGTGCTACTTTTTTTATAAGCACTTGAACGCCTCTGGTTAATCCCATATCGAGTAAGCGTCTACGTAGGGCTTTGTCGGTGGTTAAGAGTTTTACGACAACACCACGCTGTCCGATTTTTAGAGTATCAAGTGTGACTTCTTTTTTATTTGTCTGATTCATAGTTATCCGTCCAATCTTCATCTATATGATAGAGAATTCGAGTATTATTGTCAAAAGATATCATAATTATTCTAATTAAATCTCTAAATATCTATAATTTGAACTAATCATCATTTATTTTAAGAAAGCGATTTTAGCAAAATAACGAAAATGATATAAATTATCGATATTTCATTGAATCTCAAGACCGTTTTAAGTATAATAGCATATAGTAACGATTATAAGTTGGAGGGATCAATTTGAATGACCAGCATTATAAGTCATTGATATTTAATGGTCCAATAGGGTATGTTCATCTTAAACATGTTTATGATGATTTGGGGCGTTTGAATGATTTTTTATTTGTCGAAGTGAATGAAGTGTTTTCTAACATAGTAAAAAAAGATCAAAGAGAGATTATCAATCAACAATTTAATGACGTAAATTTGGGGTTTAACCTAGATAAAAAACGATTTATTGAGAGTTATGATTTATACACATCAAATAAAGGTTATACGATAACGAAGTATTCTCGCATCAGCGGCGAACATTTCACATTTAGTTTTTTTCCTTTTTCAAAAGATGATGTAGCGGTATACTTAACCAAATGTGATTTTTCTTCAAAGGTCTATGGTGACCCCCTGATTGTTGAGGAGTCAAAGGCAGTTTACTATGACGTCATTACCGGGCTTTCAAATCGCACGTATTTTGATAAAGTTTTAAAAGCGATGGATAACCTAAATTATTATCCCTTAGGGATCATCATTTGTGACATCAACGACATGAAACAAATCAATAGCAATTTTGGTAGAACAACGGGGGATTATGTCATCCAATCGGTATCAGAAATCCTGAGACCCTATGAAGATTATGGGTATGTTATTTCAAGAACTGGCGATGATGAGTTTGGAATTATTACACCAAACACATCAAATGATGTCCTCTATAAACTAATGTTAGAATTACAAGAAAAGTTTCAAAGCATAAAACACGAATTGTTTGATTCAAGTTTTACACTTCAAGTCAGTCTTGGATACAACATAAAAAAACATGAAACAGAAGATATTAATGCAATTATAAAAGTAGCAGAAGACTACATGATGAGACGAAAGTTCATCGCACACAAACACTCAGGAAAAGATGGACTAGCATCGATTAAAGCGATGATGGTCAATAATTCTCATGAGACTGATGATCACATGAACCGAATGGCAGAGCTTGCCTTATTGTTCGCAAAAAAAATGGAAATGAAGCAATCCACGACAGATGATCTCTATTTGTTGTCCATGCTGCATGACATAGGTAAAGTTGGTATACCAACACACATTATTACAAAACCAGGACCATTAACGGATGCGGAATGGATCGAAATGAAAAAGCATCCAATGATTGGTTATGATATTGCAAAGGCTTCACTTGATCTGCACTCTATCGCAGAAGGTATTTTATCGCATCACGAACGATGGGATGGCAAAGGATACCCTCAAGGATTAATTGGCAGGCAAGTACCGCTTTTATCAAGAATAGTGAGCATCATCGATGCGTATGATGCAATGACTGAAGATAGACCATATCGAAAAAAAATGACTCAGCAAGAGGCACTTGATGAGATTATTCGCTGTAAGGGGACACAGTTTGATCCTGATTTGGTCGAGGTATTTTTAACTCTCTTTGAGTAAGAGGTCACATGGAATCGTTAGTTAAGCGAATTAAATGGATGGGCTTAGGATTAATCATCATGCTATTTGTCATGATGTTTTTCGGTTTATTCATTCCGCTTGATCGTCAAATTGAAACAAGTAACAAAGAAAATTTTGTTATCAGTGTTGACGCCTACGAATCCTCAATTAATCACTACATTAAAAATTTAGCCAAATTATCAAATGTGATGACGAGTGATTCACATAATGGTCATGGCATCATTGAATATCTGAACGATGAAAAAACAAGAAGTGAACTAAAAGAAGAACTTGCCATTCGTTTTAACCAAAACTATCTAGTTAGTGAGGCATGTTACTTAAGAAGAGAAGTCAATCAAGTTTTATTAGATGAGGTAGGGACTCAATTGTTTGAATTTGTTTATCAACAAACGTTTAACGAACAAAGTTGGTTAGTCACGTTTGAAGAAAAAACATTTTTAATCATTTATCAACCAATCATCCATGAGAGTCTTTATTTAGGGCACGACCTGTACTACTTTGATTTGTCAATCTATGTCGATGAAAACAATCAAAAAGGGATTTCTTACGAGCTATTTTCGACATTAAATGAAGTGACTGAGTACCTAGAAGCATACGATTACTATACACTGGATGGCAAGCTTGTTTATGAAACAAATTCAAAAATTTTAGTAGTAGGACAAATCAAAGACATTTACGGGTTTTATATGATTTCAATTGATAAAACGCTGTTAAAACCACATTTAGAACGCATTTATTACAATGTGGCAGTGATCATTACATTTGTCTTTGTGGTCTTCTTTATATTCAATGGAATGACGATTTATAAGGTAAAAAAAGCAATGTTGAAATCCGCACAAAAGACCAATGAGTATCGATTAATCGCGGATTATGATTCCTTAACCTATGCACTTTCACGCTCCTATTTTGAAAGATGGCGAAAGGAATTTCATCAAAAAGCAAAAGAAGAAGGATGGTTTGCCTCACTGATTATGATTGACGTGGATAACCTCAAACAAATCAATGACGTTTACGGGCACGTCTTAGGTGATGACGTCTTAAGAGAAGTTGGATCTAGGATTCAAAATTCATTACGCGCAAACGATTTATTCTTCAGATTTGGTGGCGATGAATTCGTCTTAATCCTTGAAGACTGTCCAATCGAAATTGCAGAAAAAATATTAAACCGTATCATTAGTGAAGTAAAAGCAATCAATCATTACTTATTTGATGTGGAGATATCCTACGGTATTGAACGTTTAACCAATGGCGATTTAGTCAATGACGTGATTCACAAAGCCGATATCAAAATGTATAAAAACAAACGAAGTAAAAAGTCATAGGATATCTTATGACTTTTTTGATAGAATAATGATATGGGAGTTGATTATATGCACAAAGAGAGATTAGAGGTTCTTCAACAAGGGGTTAAGAAATCAAACAAAAAGTACGTCCTTTATTGGATGCAACAATCACAACGCGTGCATTACAACCACGCGCTCAATCATGCGATTCACGTTGCCAATCTCTATGATTTAGAAGTGCTGGTGTGCTTTTTCATTGACGACGTTTTTTACAACGCCAATGAGCGGCATTTTTCGTTTTTATTAGAAGGACTAAGTGAGGTTAAAAACACGCTTGAAACCTTTAAGATTGGTTTTCATTACGCACAATCGACAGCGAAAGAGGGCATCAAACCACTAATTGAGGATGCCTTTTATGTGGTATTTGATAAGGGATACCAAAAATATCAACTAGAGATTAGAGATCATGTAAAACAAGTAATTAATCATCAAGCCCCTGATTTGATGATTGTTGAGATCGATTCCGATATGGTCATGCCAATTAAAAGCATTTCTAATAAACTCGAATATGGGGCATATACCATTAGACCGAAATTGATGAAGTTATACCCGTCCTATTTAGATTATAAACGCATTTATGAAGTCAATAAACCATTTAGCTACACAGATGTCTATAAAAAACAACCCTTTGAAATTGAATCAATTCTTCAGTCATTGTCGATTGATCGATCAATCAAACGTAGTCCGATATACAAAGGCGGGTACGTAGAAGCACAAAAATGGTGGTTTCGGTTTATGACCAATGGTATGAATCGATATCATGAGTCAAATGATCCATCTGAAAACAGGACCTCTAAGATGTCGATGTATCTTCATTTTGGCCAAATATCTGTTTTAGAATTAATTGACAAATTAAACATGCTCTTAAATGAAGGAAAAATCGATCAAACGCCTTATGATGCCTACATCGAACAACTCGTAGTTAGAAGGACGCTTGCCTTTAATTACGTGACCTTTAATCAAGGCTATGATTCATTTGAACAAATGACTGAACCTTGGGCATACGAAACCATGAAAAATCATGAACAAGACCCTAGAGAATTTCTATATACGAAAGAACAGCTTCAACTTGGGTTAACACACGATCCGTATTTTAATGCCGCCATGGCAGAGATGCGAATCACAGGTTACATGCACAATTATATGCGTATGTACTGGGCAAAAAAAATAATTGAATGGAAGCCTACCTACAAAGAAGCTTATCAAACGATACTTGAGTTAAATAACTCGTATTTTATTGATGGAAGAGACCCTAATTCTTACGCCGGTGTTGCTTGGTGTTTTGGTAAACACGATCGCGCTTGGACAGAAAGATTCGTCTTTGGTAAGCTAAGGTATATGAACGCCTCAGGGTTAACTAGAAAGTTTAATATAGAAAATTATGTTATACAAATGAATGAGCTGATGAATCAATATGAAACAAGCAAAGCAGGTTAAGTGCTTTGCTTGTTTTTTCGTGAGTGCTCTGTGATAAGTAGAAGTAGTGGACCCGTAAAAAATAGCACACTTAAGAATGAGATTAGGGTGCCTTTGGCAAGAAACAGACCAATCGATTGGATCGATTCAATGTCTGAAAATAGCCCTTCAACCAACCCAGCAGAAAATAGAATAATCATCGAAACAAAGACGGTTGGTATGGACTGGTGGTAACTGACTAAAAACGCATTCTTAGGTGTTCGATGTTTTCGCTCTAATTGATATCGGTCAGCAATTAACACCGCATAATCGATGGTTGCGCCTAATTGTATTGACATAACGACTAAATAACCGATAAATAGAATAGGGGTATCAGTGACATATAAGACAAATAGATTGGTAAAAATAGCAAATTCGATGACTAAAACAAGTAGAATAGGGATTAAAAAGGATTTGAATAAAATCAGGATGACAACTAAGACGCTTAACGCACTAAGTAGAATGATGAAGGTCTGATCATTTGATACCGATGTTTTAATATCGTAAATTGATGTGGATAGACCAACGAAGTAAAAATCATCATAGACCTCTTTAACCACGTCTTTTAATGACTCATTGAATTGATAAAGTTCATCGGATTCCTTATAGATGGAAGTATAAATGATAAATCGACTATAATCAGGTGAAAGAAAATTGTCTTTGATGGCTGGGTCAATTAAACTGCGATCGATGGCTGGGTCAACGCTTGTAACGAGTGATAGTACTTGGGTAACGCCTTTAAGCTCGCTTAATTGATTACTTAATTCGATTTCATCTTCAATCGATTGGTTTTTAACAAGGATTACTACTGGGTTGTAGTAGCCAAAGACCTCAGTGATACGTTCATCTTGCAGCTCTAGGTTTGTCTTTGCGTGGCTACTTGTTTGATTACCATACAGATAGGTTACGTTTCTTGAAAAAATGAAAACCACAAGGAATAACAAGAGAAAGACAAGTGGCAGTATTTTTCTAAGTCGATAAACCATCTGACCAATTGGTTTAAATGAAGGTAAGAACGTGCGGTGCTTTGTTTTGATTATTAAGTCACCAAACAAAAACAGAAGAACGGGTAAAACTAAGATAACAGCTAAATAGGATAGAAAAATACCTTTTGATAAGACCAAACCGATGTCAAACCCAATCTTATAGTCCATAAAGAATAAAGCAACAAAACCGGCGATCGTGGTTAGTGCCGATGCACTGATGACACGTAAGCTTTCTTTAAAAGCGCTAGAAATAGCGTCTTTTATAGAAGAACCAGCTTCATGATGTTCATAAAATCGGTGAATTAAAAACAGCGCATAATCAAGACTCATAGCAAGTTGTAAGGCGAGCGCCATCGTCATTGTGATGTAAGAAACGTTTGGCAAAAACGCATTGGTTCCCTGATTTAGAGAAATACCTACACCAAGTGCAATTAAAATCACAATTGGTTCAAGATAGCTTTTTGATGCGATCAGTAAAATGAGTAAGCAAATGGGTAATATGATAAATAAAATTTTAAAGGTTTCCCCACTTGCGACATTCCTTGCCTCTATGTTTGTTAGTACTTCCCCTCTGAGGTCAAAATCCTTGCTGATTAAAATGGTTTTTATTTCATCAATGCTATCTTGTAGACGAATATCATAACCATCAAAATCAAATGTGATTTGGATCAATGCGTGGTTATCCTTATAAAATTGTTCTCTAATCTCTTTAGGAACGAATTCAATCGGAACAACCCTCAAATCTACAAAATCATCTAACCACACGACCGATGAGACATGAGAGACATTCGTCAAATCCGTTTTAAGCTTGATGACGTCACTTGCAGTCACTTGATTTAGCATTAATTGAATGGCCGCTTCATTAGCGAAGTTTTCTTCAAGGATGACTAAACCTTGTTTGGTGTTCGAATCCTCTGGTAAATAAGTACTTAAATCGTAGTTAATCTTGATGTTAGACATTAAAAAAAGCGAACAAACAACCAGGACTAACGTTACAAATACCGTGATAAAAGCACCTTTTTTGGTTAACTGATACTTCATTTGGTTCACCTCGTTTCAAATCAAATAGACATTTTAAATAGACATTTTAATTTTAACCGAAATATGATATAAATGAGATATGAAATGACGTTTGAAAATGGAAGGTGAGAAAAATGAAGGCAAATGACATCAAAGAACGTATTTTAGAAACAACCAAGCGATTGTTGATTGAACAAGGACAAGTGACAATCAAAGACATCACAAGTGCTAGCTATACCAACATTGCAAGTGTGAATTACCACTTTGGCTCAAAAGAAGCGTTATTAGAACGAATAACCAAAGAAGCCATTGATGTACTAAAAAATGATGTGGTCTCAATTTTGTTAAAAGAAGGTGAAAATCGAAACAAACATCAGTTATTAGAAGAGATAATCGACTATATTTACACCTATTGCTTAGAGAATATCGGCATTATTTCTTACTTGTTTTTGTCTACGGATTATCAGATTTCATCTTCAAATTTGCTAATCGATACATTTTTTAGTGATAACGAGTTCACAAGATTCATTTACCAAGAGGTCGGGTTAACCTCAAAACTGCTCAATCAAACACAAATCAAAGCCAGATATATGGTTTTGTTCTCTAGTTTTGCTATGCCTCTTTTTATTTCAATCTCAAAAAACCAGACTAAGGAAAAAGATACCTTATTAAGTGATCTAGAGTTTAGAAAATTCTTCATTGAAGAAATATTAAGGATTGTAAATTAATCAAAAAGGAAGCCTCAAAGTTGAGACTTCCTTTTTTTAGATGTCACAGTCGTCTGCTTTACACGAGCCGCTATTTTGACTATCTAATGGTTGAATTGGATTTTGTTCCTGCCAAAGTTGGTTTAGTGTTTGAAGGATATATGCCTCATCTTGTGCACCTGAAATACCATATTTGCGGTTTAAGACGAAGAAGGGGACACCTTGAACGCCAATTTGTCTGCCCTCAAGAATTTGATTGTTTACCTCATCTTCAAATAAATCAGATTCAAGCACGTTTTTCGCTTCTAAGACATCGAAACCAAGTGATTCGACGAGTTCTAATAACGTTTCATGGTTTGCCAAGTTTTTTCCTTCGGTAAAATATGCGTGCATGAAGCGTTCGGTTAGGCTCGCTTCTTGATTAAATGTGTTTGCCCACTTGGCTAAACGATGCGCATCACGTGTGTTTGTCATCTGAATTAAGTCATAACGATATGTTAAACCGACGCTTTTGGCTGTTTGTGTAAACAAATCAAAGCGTTTTTTTGTCTGTTCAACACTCATGTTGTGTGAACGAGCAAAACTATGATACGCGTCTTCCTTCATTTCTTTTGGTGCATTTGGGTTTAATTGATAGGCTTTATAGGTGAGGTTAACCTCTTTTTTGTGAGGAAACTTTTCTAAAGCTTTTTCGAAGTGCTTTTTACCGATGTAGCAAAAAGGGCATGCGAAATCAGACCATACTTCAATATTCATTTGATATACCTCCATTAAGTATTTGATCGACTCTATTATGACAAACGTTTGTACTTTTCACAACAAATACGCATTCTAATTAAACATCTTATTTAGAATTAAAATATATTAGCTTGATTATGCTTGTAAAATAATGATATACTAAAAATAGTTTTAAGGTATACCATAAAATAAGGAGAACATGATGAAGAGATATTTGATACTAATCAATTTAATACTAACGATCGTTGCTTTACAAGGCTGTGTGAAGGGCTATGAGTACCAAGAAGGTAAAATCAATGTGGTTGCAACCACAACGATGCTGGGCGATTTGGCAAAACAAATCGGTGGTGAGGACGTTAGTGTTACGACGCTCATGGGTGTTGGGGTTGACCCGCACTTATACACACCAAAGCCTAGTGACACGAGTGCGCTCAAAAAAGCAGACTTTGTGCTTTTTAATGGCGAACATTTAGAAGGTAAGATGACGACAATACTTGAATCGATTATTCAGGATAAGCACGGACTAGACGCAGCTAAAAGTATTGAAGAACGCGGGATTTCTCTATTGACAGACGCGTTTGATAACGTTGACCCTCACATTTGGTTTGATGTCTCAAACTGGATGATTGTGGCTGAGAACCTAGCCAATGAGTTCATGAGAATAGATCAGGAAAACAAGCCAAACTATGAAAAAAATCTGGATACCTATTTGACTAAACTGGCCAGTCTTGATCAATACATTAAACAACAGGTGTCATTAATCAATGAAGAAAGTCGTGTGTTAATTACGGCACACGATGCCTTTGGCTATTTTGGCAAAGCTTACGGGTTTGAAATCCACGGTGTACAAGGGATATCGACAGAGTCAGAGGCCACAATCGAAGACATCAACGCTATGGTAAATCTAATCATTTCAAGAAATATAAAAGCGATTTTTGTTGAACTTTCTGTGTCTTCTAAAACCGTAGAAGCTTTAATTAACCAGGCAAAGAGTAGAGGTTATGAACTATCAATTGGTGGGACACTTTATAGCGACTCATTAGGTGATGGGGTTTATCAAAGCTATATTGAAGCGTTTAAACGAAACGTTGACTTAATTGTTGAGGGGTTGAAAGACAAATGAAAACACACGTTACAATCGAAAATTTAATCGTGGCTTATGAAGACAAACCCGTACTGTTTGATATTGATTTAACAATAAATAGAGGGCAATTGATTGCGATTGTTGGACCAAATGGGGCTGGTAAATCGACGTTAATCAAAGCAATGATTAATCTAGTAATAAAAACAACGGGTCATGTGTTTTTTGATGGAAAGACATACGAAGACTATAAAAAAAATATCGCGTACGTGCCACAACGCAATACCGTCGACTGGGATTTTCCAACCACGGTAAAAGATGTGGTGCTCATGGGGCGATATCATGAACTCAAGTGGTATCAAAAACCAAGTAAAACCTACATTAGCGAGGCACGTGCTGCGTTAGAAAAAGTGGGTATGTTGGCGTTTGAAAATAGACAGATTAGCAAGCTTTCTGGTGGGCAACAACAAAGAGTGTTTTTAGCAAGAGCGCTTTTTACGAACGCCTCACTTTACTTAATGGATGAACCGTTTCAAGGCGTAGATGATCAAACTGAAAAAGCAATCATTGACGTTTTAAGACTATTAAAACAAGAAAAGAAGACCGTCCTTGTTGTGCATCATGACTTATCAACGGTTAGTGAATATTTTGATGAGGTTATCTTGATCAATAAAAGACTAATTGCCCATGGGAATGTCAAGGACGTATTTACAAATGAAAACATTGCAGAGACCTTTAAAGGCACTAAAACAAGGAGTAAAATCGATGTTTGAGTTTAGTTATACCTTTCGATTGGTCATGATTGCAACGGCAATGATTGGTGCTATTTCAGGCATCTTAGGTGTCTTTTTAACACTTTCTAAAAAAAGTTTGGTCAGTGATGCGTTATCTCATAGTGCATTACCTGGTGTGGTGTTGGCTTTCATCATAACAAAAGAAGCGAGTGGTTTGGTCTTTATGTTTGGTGCGTTTGTTGCAAGCGTGTTTGCGTTAATCTTAATTGACTTTATTAAGAAATATAGTCCAATTAAGAATGATACAAGTCTAGCCTTAATCTTATCGTCATTTTTTGGGTTTGGACAAGTGCTATTATCACTAATTAGAGATACAGCAGGAAGTAATCAAGCCAGACTCAATGCGTTTATATTTGGCCAAGCAGCAACAATCAATCAAACCGATGTTTTCGTTCTTTATGGGATTTTATTTATCGTGATTTTAGTGATTGTCGTATTCTACCGACCGATGAAGCTTTATGTCTTTGACCCGGTGTTCTATCAAAGCTTAGGTTATCAAAAAAAACTAGCCGAGGTATTAATCAACTTTCTGCTTATTTTGGTCGTCATCTCAGGGATTCAAATGGTTGGTGTTATCTTAATGAGTGCGCTCTTAATCGCCCCAGCCATCGCAGCAAGGCTATTATCAAATCAGTTTAAAAATAACTTAGTGTTAGCCATGATGATTGGGATTTTATCTGCAGTCATAGGGACGTTTTTAGGACAACGATTACCAACAGGCCCTGTGATCGTGGTAATTACCTCTTCGGTAGCCCTGATGATGTTGTTATTCTCAAAGAATGGACTTGTTAGAGAAATTTATATAGACTTTAGATTTAAAAAACAGATTAAAGTGTATCTGCCACTCATTTTGTTTTATGAAACCAATGAGTATAGTCACCCCTTTGTCCTTGCTTGTCCGACTTACTTAAAACAAGGCTATGTGATCAAACGAAATGACGATTATGTCGTCAGTAAAGAAGGCGTCCGATTGATTGACTCATTGATGGGAGGGGTATCATGACCATTTCAATTTTAATCATTCTCATACTAACGTCAATCTCAACATCCATTTTAGGTGTTTACTTGGTTCTTAAGAAAACCGCTATGATGATTGATTCCATTTCTCATACGGTTCTTTTAGGGATTGTGTTGGCATACATGCTTGTAAAAGACCTTAATTCGCCTTTTTTAATCATCGGAGCGACTCTGATGGGATTATTTACCACTTATTTGACCGAAGCGCTAATAAAGTCATCAAAGACGAAAGAGGATGCTGCGATCGGGCTCGTTTTCCCGCTCTTATTTAGTGTCGCAATCATTTTAGTTTCGACGAAATTCAGTGGCATTCATTTAGACATCGATGCGGTGCTTTTAGGTAAGCTTGAATTGTCCATTTTTGATGAACTTGTGATCAATCAAGTCAACTTAGGACCCAGACTGTTATACGTCACGGGCGTAGTGACATTGATTAATGTCTTATTCTTCATTCGAAATTACAAATCGATTAAGCTAATTACATTTGATGAGTTATTTGCGAAAACCATTGGGATTCCAGTGGTGTTGATTCACTATTTGTTGATGACGCTTGTATCATTAACGGCTGTGAGTGCGTTTGATGCGGTAGGATCAATACTGGTTGTGGCCTTAATGGTTGGACCAGCGGCCACCGCACGATTAATCACTAAAGAGTTTAAGCCAATGGTTTTAGTAGCGATGGGGGTATCTATTTTTAATGCCGTCCTTGGATTTATGGTTGCCTATTTGCTTGACATCAATGTCTCAGGCGTCGTAGCAACAATCACGCTTGTTAGCTTTTTACTCGTCTTGTTATTCCAAAAAGAATCCGGTGCGATTTCAAGAAGCTACAAGGAATATCAAAAGAAAAAACGTTTTTTGATGTTATCATTAATGCTTCATTTGGATAATCACCAAGACAATCCTTCAAGAACAAAATTGACGAAACTACCAATAGAACTGAATTGGAGTGATAAACGTTTTTTAAGTGTTTTAAACGAAGGCATCAAAAAAGGGTATTTTATAAACCAACAAGGACATCTGTTCTTTTTAGATGATGGCTATCAAAAGTACAAACAATTCTTAATTGATTTGGATTAACTTCATAATAATTGGTATACTATAGTTAAAAGACTTGAAAAGAAGGTATGTTATGTATTACGCAGAAGAAGATTATATTAAGTTAATATACGAACTTGCGATTGAAAATGACGTTGAGCTCATTAAGACTTCCGATCTATCCTCTAAGTTTGGCTACACCGATCAGTCCGTCAATGAAATGATTAAAAAACTTAGTCAAAAAGGATTAGTAACCTTTATTCCCTATAAAGGAATTAAACTGACAGAAACTGGCCTTGAACAAGCCATAAGGATGACTAGAAGTCACCGTATCTGGGAAGTTTTTTTGACTGAAAAACTCGGTTTTTTATGGCAAGACGTTCATGAAGAAGCCGAACGTTTAGAACACGCAACCTCACCAAGACTGGTTGAAAAACTGTTTGATTACTTGGGTAGACCGACGCATTGTAGTCATGGTAATCCAATCCCAAGCATCAAAGGCCCGACACAAAATCCGGCAAGATTATCCTTACTGTCATTAAATCAGAATGAATCGTTTAAATTAATAAGGGTGTTAGACCATAAAGAGCTTTTAACCTTTTTAAATAAAAACCAAATCAATTTAGGTGATACCATCAAAGTGGTAGAAAAAATGGCATTTGAAGATTTGTTGAAGATTGATGTCAATGATAAAGAGATGATTATCTCAAGCAAAGTAGCCGATATGTTGTTTGGGGAAATGTAAGATAACAAATAAACCTCTGCGAAAGCTTAGGTTTTTTATTTTGTTAGATATCAATTATTCGGTCTTAAATAGATTATTGTGAGGTACAATGGTTTATAAGAGATGAGGTCTGAACAAATGAATCTAATACAAAACCAGATAAAATTTATAAAAAACGATCGTGATAAGTCATTCTATCATCATTTAATTAATTCACTAGAAGGATGCAAACGATTTTCTTTTAGTGTGGCAATCAATGAATCGAACAACTCAAATGAGTGAGGATGGTCAAAACATGATTGAACACGTTAAGCGTGGATTTAACTTACATTTACTGGTTCGTAAATCCGCACTAAATGGTGGTCTTAGAAGTGGCTATAGTGAGAATTTTATCTACTTAGGCAAAGTAAAAGTATTGAACTACGAAGGGAATAACCCGATCACGTTCCAATTTTAACTAGAAAACGAAGTCCCTTTCGACTTGTATAGAAAACTGACATTAAAAATAGAAAAGAGTGAAGAAAATGAAAAAAAGAATAGAAGTAGTCGCAGCGGTAATCAAAAAGGATAACACGTATTTTTGTGCACAACGTAAAGATCAGGGAGAACTTGCAAGAAAGTGGGAGTTTCCAGGCGGAAAGATTGAAAAAGGGGAAACCCAAGCAAAGGCACTAAAGAGGGAAATAAAAGAAGAGTTAAACACCATTATTGAGGTAAAAGATTTTCTAATTACAGTGAATCATGAGTATAATACGTTTAATTTAGTGATGCACGCTTATGAGTGTGAAGTGATTGAGGGAGATCTTGATACTACAGAGCATTTAGATCAGAAATGGTTAACAAAAGAAGAAATGGCCGCTTTTGATTTTGCAGCAGCAGATTTACCAATTATTGATATCTTAAACTAACAATAAAGGTCCTTAGGGATCTTTTGTTTTATTCTTTATCAAATAAGGTATAATTGAAATAGGTGAATTAGATGAATAAAACATACAAAGTCGGTGTTAGAGATTTAGTCACGTTCTTGTATCAAAGTGGGGATTTATCAAGTGAAAACTTCCAAAATGTGGTTGCACTTGAAGGAATAAATGCCCATCAGCACATTCAAGGGCAGTACGAAATCGATGACATCAGTGAATACCCAATTGAATATATGAGTAAAATTGAAGGGTATGAGTTTACGCTTTCAGGACGTATCGATGGGGTAAAGAAAAAACTAAATGACTATCGATTAGAAGAAATAAAATCAACAAAGAAGAACATCTTTGACGATTATTTTTTCTATTCAAATGAACACTTAGCTCAATTAAAACTATACAGTTACATGTTCATGAAGAACAATCACCTATTTGATTTAAACACAGAACTCACCTACATTCAAATTAGTGATTATAAAACAAGAGGATTCGAATTCTATTTTACACTTGAAGAATTAGAACCATTTTATATCGAATCGTTAACAAATTATTTACAATGGCTACAAATTCTTGAAGCGCATCAGATAAAGAAAGAAGGTTCAATTGAAACCTTAAAGTTTCCTTTTGGTGAGTATCGTAAAGGTCAAAGAGAGATGATGACCTATGTCTATAGTAGTGTCAAACAAAAAGAAACCCTATTTGCAGTCGCTCCAACGGGGATTGGTAAGACAATGGCCGCATTATTTTCAAGTATTAAAGCATTGGATAATGACAAGCAAAAGATCTTTTATGCAACGGCAAAAAATCAAGGTAAGGACGTCGCTATTGAAGCACTTCAAACGCTACACCAAAACGGATTAGAAACCAAAATGATCGAAATCACATCAAAAGACACTATTTGTTTTTTAGAAAAAAGAGATTGTGATCCCAAAAAATGCCCGTTTGCGAAAGGGTTCTTTGATCGGTTGACTGAGGCGATGCAAGACATCTTTATGAATGAAACCATATTAACAAAAGAGGTTATTGAAGAGTACGCTAGAAAACACATGGTTTGTCCCTTTGAATATTCCTTATACGTTTCTTACTTTGTCGATGTGATCGTTTGTGACTATAATTATGTGTTTGACCCTAGAGTTCATTTGATTCGTTACTTTGATGATGAGACCTATCAACCGATTGTCCTTGTTGATGAAGCACATAACCTGATTAGCCGATCAAGAGATATGTATTCGGCTAAACTATCGAAAGAAGATTTGATTGACCTTAGAAAAAAAGGCAGTAAATTAAAACCCTCCATTCGAAATCAAGTCAATAAAGTCATTGAGTATTTTGACACGCTTGATGAAAAACTTGCAGAAGCGCATCTACTTAGTAATGATTTACCGGATTATACGCTTTCTGAAAAAGTGACCTTTTTAATGAAAAAGATTCAAAGTTCATTAAAAGAAAATCAAGACTATCCTAAAAAATCAGAAGTGATGGAAGGTTATTTAAAACTACTAAACTATTCGGTGATTATGGAGTATTACAATCAAGCATATAAAACCAACGTGATGAGACAAGGTGATGACTTGGTCGTTAGTCTTTCTTGTCTTGATGCGAGTGAATATTTGAAACAAACAATTAATAATAAGATTCAATCTGCGGTGTTTTTTAGTGCAACCTTAAGTCCACTAGATTACTATAAAACGCTTATCAATCAAAACGAAGGCTACGATTTAACGATTGCCTCCCCATTTGACCCATCAAGACTAAAAGTGATTGTGATGGACCAAATCAATACACGATTTCAACACAGAGAAGCAAGTTTAGATGTAATTGTTGAAGTCATCAAAAAAGTAGTTGCGCAAAAAAAGGGAAACTACATTGTCTTTTTCCCTAGTTATCAGTATTTAAATGCGGTAAAAAAAGTCTTACCTAAGAGCCTTGATGCGCTAATAATCGTACAAGAACGTGACATGAATGTGCAATCAAGGGATGAAACGTTGCTTAAATTTAGGGCGGACTCACCAATTTCTCAACTTGGATTTTTTGTGATGGGCGGTGTGTTCTCAGAGGGCATTGATTACGTGGGTAATATGCTTAATGGGGTAATTATTGTTGGGGTTGGAATGCCAATGCTTAACCACGAAAATGATCAGTTGAAAAGTTATTATGACCTGACGTTTCAAAAAGGATTTGACTACGCCTACACTTATCCTGGGATGAATAAAGTCATTCAAGCGGTTGGTCGTGTGATCAGAAGAGATGACGATTACGGGGTTGCGATACTAATTGATGATCGCTTCTCAAAATCGGTTTATCGCAAGCTTATGCCTTCTCATTGGACAAACCAACAGGTGTGTAAAACACCAGAAGCGCTTGAAATGGTATTAAGTGATTTTTGGCTAGAAATGGAGAAAAAAAAGGACTAAATGTCCTTTTTTTCACATAATAATGAGGCAAGTAAGATGGAGTGATACTTTGTAACTGATGAATCGGCTCTTGAGGTAACAACGATTGGAAAAGAAGCACCTAAGACAACAGAAGCACTTTTTGCCTCACTTAAAAACATCAGTGATTTGTAAAAGATGTTACCGGCTTCTAGATTCGGCATGACTAAGAAATCCGCATCACCTGCAACGAGGTTATCCACTTGTTTGTGCGTTGCTGATTCTTTATTGATCGCGTTATCAAGCTGAAGTGGGCCTTCAATGATCGCCCCGTAAAAATCCTCATTTAAGCTGAGTTCTTTTAATTGTTGTGCAATTAGGGTAGATTCAAGCTTTTCGTTTGTTTTCTCGACAGCGGATAATACCGCAACCTTTGCTTGATTAATGCCAAGCTTGTGTAAGAGACCAACACCATTTTTTATGATTTCGATTTTTGTTTCAAATGACTGGTCAATATTCATTGCGGCATCAGAGAGTAAAAAAGGTTTATGATAAAAAGCAGTTTCAACGAGTGTGGCATGTGTCATGCGGTTACTTTTACGAAAACCATATTTTTTATCAAGCACTTTTTTTAGGATGAGTTTTGTATCAATTAGGCCTTTCATTAAGAAATCGGCACGTCCGTTTTGAATGACAAGCATCGAAATTGATAAAGCGAAATCGACGTCCGATTCGTCAATGATTTCATAAGACGTCGGATCAATTGATAAAGAAGACATCAAATGGAGTAATTTGTTCTTATCGTCAATTAGGATGGCCTTGATCAAACCGTTTTTTCTAGCCATCTCAACAGCAAGAAGAACGTGGTTGTCACAGGCACAAGGAATGACGACCGTTTTTGGACGATCATTTGTTTGACTTAGTAAGTTTTCTAGAAGTTGCATGTTATCCTCCATAATGTTTGATTTGGTCTTTGTGATCCTTACAAGTTAAGACACCTAGGGCTAAGGCAAGCATTTCATCTTCACCTTCATAAACTGTGATGGGAGCCAAGAAGTCAATTCGAGATTTAATTAAGGACACGATGGTAGCATTATAAGAAAGACCACCTGTAAGGATGATGCCGTCAATTTTTCCACTGAGTACACAAGCCATTGAACCAATTTCTTTTGCGACCTGGTAACACATGGCTTCTAGGACGTTTTTTGCGTAGGTATTGCCTTCGTTAATCATTTCCATCACTTTCAAACCTTCATTGGTATTTAGGTGATTAACAAACCCACCACCCCCAGCAATCAATTTTAAGAGTGATTCTTTGGATGGTTTTTGGGTATATATGTAGTCAATTAAATCAATGACAGGTAGGCTTCCAGTACGCTCAGGTGACATTGGTCCATCCCCATTTAGAGCGTTATTAACGTCAATGACACGACCCAAATGGTGTGCGCCAACGCTAATGCCACCACCTAGATGGCAGACAATTAAGTTTAGTGACTCATAGGGTTTGTTATGCTCTTTTGCATAACGTTTAGCGACCATTTTCTGATTAAGGGCATGAAAAATCGAACGACGCTTGAGGGATTTTAAGCCCGTCATTTTAGCAATACCGGTCATTTCATCGACCACCACAGGGTCAACAAAATAAGCATCAATTGCTAATTCGTTAGAGAGTTCATAGGCAATCAAAGCACCAAGGTTTGATGCGTGTTCGCCGTATTTAGCGTTTTTCAAGTCATTGATGACGGCGTCATTAATTAAATAGGTGCCACTTTCAATTGGTTTTAACATGCCGCCTCTTGAGACAATACTGTTAAGTGATCTTAAATCAAACTGGTGTTTTGCCAAAGCATCTTTAATGGTTTCTAAACGAAACTGGAATTGACTAACAATGCTTTTGTATGTCCTAAGTGTTTCTTCTTTGTGTGAGATGCTTTCTTTAAATAGAAGTGTGTCATGATTAAATACAGCAATTTTAGTTGAGGTTGATCCTGGGTTTATTGCGAGTATGTAAAAGGGTTTACTCATGTTTTTTTTCCTCATAACTAATCCAAAAACGTTGGATGATTTCGTGGTCGGTGACGTCATAAACTTCGTCTTTGAGCACACCGCCACACGCTTCAATGGTCTTTCTTGATGCGATGTTTGATTTATCACAGACCATCAATATATTCTTAATGCCTTTTTCTCTTGCTTTTTCGATTGCGAGGTCAAGCATGATTTTACTTAAACCGTTACCTCTAGCGCTTGGCTTTAAGCCGTAGGCAATATGACCACGTATTTTAAATAATATGTCGTCTAAGTAGTGTCTGATGTTAACAAAACCCAATAATTCCTTATGCTCATTGACAAAAAAGTAGTTTGAATCAGGCACGTAGCCTTTTGGTAAATTAATGTCATGTTCTGCACGGTAAAACTCATCAAGCATTTGCTCGTATGTTTTATCTTTTAAGTCCGAAGTGACTGGCGTTAATGATTCGTCTTTCCAGTCGTTTATGTAAGCCTCATAGGCTGTTTTCATTTCAATCGTTGGTTTAATCAATCGGTACATCAAAATCCACTCCATTTCTTGTTTTAGATAGTTAATAAAATGAAATAACAATCAAAAATATGAAAGAAAAATTGAAATTCCATTGTTATTTTAACATAAAATAGGGTAAAATATAACATCATATCACTAATAATTGAAGGTGATATCAAATGGAGGTAAGTCTATGTGTTTATTTTGTGATAAGTATAAAAACAAAGAAGAAATCATTTATGAGAATGACTTAGTGTTTGTTGTTAAAGATTACTACCCAGTGTCAAAAGGACATATGCTCGTGATAACCAAAAGACATATCCTAAATTATTTTGATAGCACAAGAGAAGAGCGTATTGCGGTTGACGATGCCGTTGTTGATTTAAAGAAAATAATCGATCGTAAGTTCATGCCTGATGGGTATAACATTGGAACAAACGTCGGTTATGCGGCCGGTCAATCGGTACTTCATTTTCATGTTCATGTGATTCCACGCTATCGCGGGGATGTTGATAACCCACGTGGTGGGGTTAGAGGCGTTATTCCTGCGAAACAAAACTATTGATAAAAAGCTTCAATTTCCAAGTCTTTTTCGTCAGTTTTCCATAAATCTTAAAAAAAATAGTAATTTATTCTAAATTGTGTTATATTATAATTAGTATAGACGTGTCGGTAGACAAATAGATCGTCTTCAAAAGCAAGGAGAGAAAGCATGAGAGACTATATTTTAACGGTTGTCGGTTCATTACTTAATTTTGTAGGTGTTGGTTTATTGCTTGTTACGTTCTTAAAACTCTTTTCAATTAATGGCACAGATCAAGAACAAATCATGGCGAGTTTTGATACGCTAATTTATGGTATGTTTACGATGCTTAGCTTTATTTGTGGATTTGGACTACTAGCGATGCGAAATCGTCTAACATCAAAATAACAAAATCTAATACAAAAATGACACCAAATAGGTGTCATTTTTTTGTAAGAATTGTAAATTTAGTGAATTACTAAAAAAATCTTTAATTTAAAGAAATCATGTGTTATGATAATAATAGAAAAGTAGGGGTGATTTTTTATATGCAACGAAGGGTTTTACTAGAAGTATCGAACTTAAAGAAGTATTACAAAGACATCAAAGCAGTCGATGATGTCTCATTTTCTGTTTTAGAAGGTAGTTTATTTTCTTTTTTAGGTCCAAATGGGGCAGGGAAATCGACCACCATCAAGATGATTACCACGTTATTAGAAAAAGATGGGGGTAAATTCTTGTTAAATGGCACCGATGATAAAGAGCAACTTAGAAGACAAATCGGGGTGGTGTTTCAAGAAAATGTATTAGATCCAGACTTAACGGTAAGAGAAAATCTAATCTTGAGAGGGGCCTTGTATCTAAAAACAAAAGAGGCCGTTTTAGTTAGATACAACCAGTTGGTTGAAAAACTGCAATTAAAAGAAATTGAGAACCAACGTTTCAAAACGCTGTCTGGTGGTCAAAAACGCAGGGTTGAAATTGCAAGAGCACTTTTTTCTAACCCAGTCCTGTTATTGCTTGATGAACCGACCACCGGTCTTGACCCAGAGACCAGAAAGATGGTTTGGCAAGTCATTGAAAAACTCAGAAAAGAAGAAAACATCACAGTCTTCTTAACGACGCATTACATGGAAGAAGCGGCAAACGCGGATTACATTGTCATTATTGATAAAGGTAAAATTAAAGTTGAAGGTAGCCCACAAGAACTTAAAGAAACGTATTCGAAAGACTACTTTCGCGTCGTTCCTAACGATAAAGTCGCGCTTGAGGCTTACTTCACAAAGAAAAAGCACAACTATATTAAATCAGGTCAACAATATCAAATCGAAATCAATGATTCAACTGACTCACTTTTAGTCATTGATGAAATTAGAACTAACATAAAATCATTTGAAGTAGTCAAAGGCACACTTGATGATGTATTCATCAATGTGATTGGTGAGAATCATGTATGAAATAACAAACTTAACCCTAAGAAGTATTAAAATATTTATTAGGGATAAAACCGCGGTTTTCTTTTCGTTTTTAAGCATCATTATCTTACTGGCGCTTTATTTTCTATTCATCGGAAAAAGTTATGGTAGTGGTCTTGATTTTATCGATCCAAAGCTCGTTAGTTTCTTAGTTACCTCACAAATGATGGGTGGGGTCTTAGTCATCAATACCTTAACGCTTTCTTTAGGTGTGGTAGGTAGTTTTATTGTCGATATGGAACAACGTCGCTTAGATGCGTTTTTAGTCACACCGGTCAAACGCTATAAAATCATTTTAAGTTACTACTTTAGTGCGATTATTGTGACCTTATTCTTTAGTTTTATTATGTGGCTTGTGACAATATTATATGTCTACGTGAACACGGGTTATTTTTATGGTATTGGCATTATTTTAAAGGTTAGTGGGTTGTTGGTATTCTACACGTTTATCTCGACCTCGATTATGATATTTATCATTTCATTTTTAAAGAGTGTCAATGCATTTGGTACGTTATCGGGGGTGCTTGGTACATTTGTCGGGTTTGCCTCTGGTATTTATATGCCTTTGGTACAACTTGGATCAGTTGTGCAAAAGGTGGCTTCGGTCATCCCGTTTACGCACATGACGATTTTATTAAAACGAGTCATGCTTGAAGTCCCTTATGAGGCGGTACTTAAACAAAACTTTGGTGACACTGATGCACAACAAGTCGTTGATGACATCGCAGTTTATTATGGGACAAATGAAATTGGGTTATTCGGTTTGGATGTCAACTTAACGGTGTTACTCAGTCTTTGTAGTTTACTTGCCGTTGGCGTTTTGATTTTAACCACTTACCGAATCAGTAAAAGGATGGGAAAATAAAATGAATGAATTAATCAAGATTGAAGCATTAACTAAAAACTATCAACGATTTAAAGCGCTTGATGGGGTTAATCTGCAAATAGAAAAAGGTAAAATCATTGGCCTACTTGGTCCGAATGGTTCTGGGAAAACAACTCTGATTAAAGTCATTACAGGGTTATTAAAACAATACGATGGAAAAGTCTATATCGATGGCAAATTAATTAGTTACGACTCAAAGTCTGTGATTAGTTACTTACCAGATCAATTGTATTTTGATTCTTGGATGAAGATCAAAGACGTCAAACGTTATTTTAAAGACATGTTTAGTGATTTTAACGTTGATAAATTTGATTCGCTAATGACCACATTTAAAATTGAGGATCGTAAATACATTAAAAAACTATCCAAAGGTAATCAAGAAAAATTACAGTTAGCCTTAATCCTTTCAAGAGAAGCAAAAATCTACATATTTGATGAACCAATTGGTGGGGTAGACCCGGCATTAAGAGATACCATCTTAAATGCGATTATGGCACACCACACACCAGAGTCGACGATTATTCTTTCAACGCATCAAATTTATGACGTTGAAAACTTGTTTGATCAAGTGATCTTCTTAAAAGAAGGTAAAGTCTTATTACATGAGGATTTAGATAAGGTGTTAGAAGCCTCAGGTAAGAGTTTGTTAGAAACCTTCAAGGAGGTATTTAGATATGTTTAGAAAATTAGTCAAACATGAGTTTTTGGCGTCTTATCGTAGCTATCTACCGGTATACGTAGCCGTTATTGTTTTTTCGATTATTACGCCTTTAACTAGACAAATCAAACTAAGTGAGGTAAGCACGTTATTAATGAGTGTGCTTGGTTTGTTAATGGCTGCACTTGTATTTTTAACCCTTTATAACATTATCATTAGTGTTGGTAAGCGTGTTTATGGTAAACCAGGGTATTTATTGTTTGCAACACCGGTATCAGCTTTACAGATTATCTTATCAAAAGTCCTTGTTAATGTGTTTTGGGGATTTAGCTCTATCCTAATTGCCATTTTGGCTTTTAGTGGGTTCCTACTTAGTATTTCACTTGATGGTTTTATTGGATTCTATCAATCGATTGGGACGTTGTTTGTGTTTGAAAACACATTTGAGATATTCTCATTCTTAATGTTAGCTTTATTCTATATGACTTACACCATCCTACTGATTATGTTGACGTTTGCTGTTACAAACGCCTTATATAAGGGTGAACATAAAGTGATTGTTGGTTTTGTCGTCTATTTTGTTATCTCTCAGATAACAGGCATTTTAACCTCGATATTTACAGTTGGCCCACTATTTTTATTCAGTGGTCTTGGTAATACAAATGCAATGAACTTCATTTGGTATTTTACATTGATCTATTTTGCACTTGCTAGCATATTTTTCTATCTTGTTTATGTTTCGATTGAAAAGAAATTAGAACTACAATAATATGAAAAAATCCTCATTACGAGGATTTTTTATTTGATTTAATTGGTTAAGGCTGCATGGCACCAAACAAGACTAACCAAGCAAGAATTGTTTTTGCAACTAAACTTAAGACAATGTAAGTACGCTCACCATATAGGTAGTTACTCCATTTACCAATTTTTTTGTATTGTAAAATCATGTTGACTGGGAAGGTATTGAATGCAACGAAATAGGTGCCTACAATTGCCCAAACAAACCAAGGGACCATATCAAAGTTACCGGTTCCAAACATATACATTAAGATAACAATCCAAGGCGCTAGCCCAGCGACAGTCCCCCACACGAATGGACTCCAGTCGATCTTATCGCCTTTTTTCTTGTTTTGATTCATTTGTTCCATCACAAGGCCAAAAATGTTCATTAAAGCATTCACAACGAAGATGAGCAGAAGTTATGCTAAATCATAGACGCCGAATAAGGTCGCGATTAAGACAATCATCACTGAGGAGGATAGTGCGTATTCATACCATCTAAATTGATTAATACCAACCATTAGGTCTTTATTGTAGGACGTTTAAACTATTTACGATATTTTCTTTAGTTTCTTTTGATAAAGTATAAACAAGATAGATAAAATCGATAACTCAACGATCAGTCCTAATAGAAAATAGTATAAAGGGTTACCTAAAAATAAGACGGTACTTGTGACATCACTTAGTAATAATCTGAGTGGGAAAAAACCGGGAATGAGGTATAAAAATACTTCTTGCCAGCCTTCAACAAATAGACTGATGATCGGGGCTATCAATAACAAGCCAGCGCTTTTCATTATGACAAAGCCCTCGACTTTGTTAGAGGCAAAAGCACTAATGATTAAAGCGATTATCGGCCCTTGTAAACTGCTTAGTAAGGTGACATAGATAATGGTATACCAAGGCATTTCAAACAAAGAGAATGAAGCAATCATCATTAAGGTACTAATGAGGCCAAAGAAATAGCCAATGAGTAATTTATAGATGACGTAGGTATTTACACCGAGTGGGCTTGTTTTTAAACTAATTAAGACAAAGTCGTCTTTGTCATCAAGTAGTGAAAACCCAATGAGTGCACCAAAGATAAAACCGCCCATCAATACAAATAAAGAAAGCACGAGTAAATAAGCCGTTTTTGGTTGTTGACTTAAGACGTCTTTTAAGAGTAAAGCAAGCAAGGCTAGTATCACCGGGTAAAATAGGAACACTTGGTAAAGTGGGTCTCTAAAGGCTTGTTTTAACTCGGTTTTTAATAAACGATAGAACATCATTACACCCCACTTTGTTTAATGGCACTTTTTTGATAGTTTGGATAGACCACGACCAAGGAAAAAAATACAATATATAAAATTATAGATAGGTAGGCTAGGATTGGAAGAAGTACATCTTTTGAGGTTAGACTTGCCTCAATCAAAATACTAACGGCGTATTGTGGATTAATCAAAAAGAGATAATCAAAGAGTGCATTAGTAAAAAACAAATTACTCGACTTTAAAAAGGTAGGAATCATTAAAAGTAGTGAGTAAGCCATCAAAAAAACAAGCATAGAGGTAAACGACTTCGTTAAAAATGAAAAGAAAAATCCGATGAGGCTATGAAGCCATATTGACAGGATCAATGCCGTAATCAAAATAATAAAATTGATTTCAATTCCTCGTATGATCACAAAAAGCAAGGTTAATAAAAGCGATGTCGTTGTTAAGTGAATGACGTTAGTGATGATTTTTGATTCAATTAAGTGTCTTTTTTTGATTGGTGTTACAAGGAGTGTCGAAACGGTTTGTTCTGACTTCTCAAAAAATAGAATTGATCCAATAAATAAGATTGCCATCATGGTCGCATCCACACTTAATATCATTGGTAAAAATTGATTAAACAGTTGATTGTCTTTGATGATCGATAGAATCACAAACCACAAGAACAATAAAAGAAGCGAAACTAGGTGGATTTTATATTTGATTAGTCTAACAAGTTCGCCAAGAATGAGATAGGACAAGTTCGATTTCATCAGACAATCCTCTCTTTGGTGACTTTGATGAAAATTTCTTCCAAGGTCGTTTCGCCACTATGAATGGTGACGATTTCCTTATGTTTCATCAAGTCAAAGAAGGCTTCGTTAGTTTTGATCGTGGATTGATCAAATGTAACAAGCGTAAGTTGATTATCATCTTTATACTCAACCGTAATGACTTTCTTCCCGTATTTGAGTTTCAAATTCTTAGGGGTATCAATTTCGATGATCCTACCTTCTTTGATAAAGCCGACCCGATCACATAGTTGTTCGACGTCATTCATGATGTGTGTGGTTAAAAAGACCGTACCACCACGTGCTTTAAAATCTAGGATTAAGTCCTTTAAGATTTTAGCGTTTGTTGGGTCAAGGCCATTGGTTGGTTCGTCTAAAAATAAAATTTTCGGGTCATTGATCATAGCTCTCACAAAGTTTAATCTGATCTTCATACCTTTGGAGTACTCGCCTACTTTTTTATCTTTGTCTTCGTAAAGCCCTACTTGTTTTAAGAGTTTATCGGTATCAATGGTCTTTTTATAAAATCGTTTAAAGAACTCGATGTTTTCACTCGCTGTTAGTTTTGAGAAGTGAATCGGCATTTCAAATGAAACACCGACGTCTTGATAAAACGATTCTTTAAAGGTATTTAAGGGTTTATCTAGGTAGTAAATCTCGCCTTCATAACCTTCAAGTAGTTTAATCAAGAGTTTTTGAGTCGTTGATTTTCCTGCGCCTGAAGGCCCTAAGAAGCCAAAAATCTCGCCTTGTTTGACTTCAAAGGAAATCCCTTTGATTGTATCGGTTTGATTTTTTGGGTATCGGTAAGATAAGTCTTTGATTTTAAACATTGAACTTCACCCCGTTTTTCAAGATGTCAATTAAACATTCATTTTTAACTTTAAGTTCATTCTTGGTGTATTTTTCATATAAATAGAACTCGGTGACCAGTTGTGTAAAGAAAGTAACGGCCGCGTGTGATAAGGTTCTAGTGTCAACTTCTTTTCGAATTAAGTTTCTTTCTTTATCGGTATCTATCCATAAATCAAACGTTGTTTTTAGGTCATTCATCCGATTTTGTAAGTCAATGCTGTATTTGACGTAGACCGATTCACTGTGTCTTTTGCCGATGAAAACGAAGGCTTTGTTTTGAGAGGCAAAGTCGATGGCCTTATCAATTAATAACCGAACTCGATCTAAAAAAGGAAGATGATAGGACAAAAAGATACCTTGGAAGTGATCTGTTTTGATGTCCTCGATATAACCGATAATGTACTCGTATAAATCATAGATGTCATTAAAGTATTGATAGAAGCTGCCACGAGGGATTTTTGCGGTTTTGATGATGTTAGCGATAATTGCGTCTTCGACTCTTCGTTCTTGAAACTCCTTTACTGCCGCATTCAAAATGGTGTTTTTTTTCTCTTGAGGTAACTTTATAAAGGTCTCTTTTGGCATGACTTTATCTCCTTTTGTGACACTGTTGTCACTTTCATTATACACCCGATGTCGGTCCATGCCAAATTATTTTTTGACAATTATAAATCAAGTGTGTTAATTCTGAGATAATTTCACCTACACTCAAACAAACCTAAATAAATATGGTAGAATAACTATATAAGAGACGATTGTATTTTATACGATCGCAGTTAAACTTGGGAGGTTATACGATGGATAGAAAAACAAAAATCGTTTGTACGCTAGGTCCCGCGGTGGACACAGACGAAATGATTGAAAAGATGATTTTGACTGGAATGAATGTGGCAAGATTGAATTTCTCGCATGCAAACCACAAAGAACACCAAGAAAGAATCGAACGAATCAGACGTGTTTCTAAGAAGCTTGGACGATACGTCGGTATTTTGGCAGATACAAAAGGGCCTGAGATACGTACTGGCGAATTTGAAAATGGCGCTGCGATGTTCAAAAAAGGCGACATCGTTAAAGTCCACAAAGAAAAAATCATTGGAAACAAAGAACGTTTCCACATCGATTGTGTTGAATTGTTTGATGACATCAGCGTTGGCGATTTCATTTTAATCGACGATGGTAAAATTCGATTGAATATCTTAGAGACGACGGAGGATGTATTAACCTGTGAAATCCAAAATAATGGCGTAATTAAGACTAAAAAAGGTGTAAACGTACCAAACGTGAAGCTATCAATGCCATTTGTTTCTAAAAAGGATAGAGAAGACATTGAGTTTTGCGTGAAGCAAGGCGTTGATATGTTCGCTTTATCATTTGTTAGAAGAAGAGAAGATATTTTAGAAATCAAAGAAATTCTTCACGACCTAAACGCACCTAAAATTGAACTGATTGCTAAAATCGAATCACAAGAAGGTGTGGATGAACTCGAACATATACTTGATGAATGCGATGGCGTCATGGTCGCAAGAGGTGATTTAGGGGTTGAGGTATCAACGTCTTTAGTACCAGTCTATCAAAAGAAAATCATCAAGGTTGCTAATGAAAAAGGTAAACCGGTCATTACGGCGACACACATGTTAGAGTCTATGATGGCAAACCCTAGACCAACAAGAGCGGAAGCTTCTGACGTCGCAAATGCAATTTTAGACGGTAGTGACGCCATTATGTTATCCGGTGAGTCAGCGGCTGGTGATTACCCAGTTGAAGCGGTTGCAACCATGGATTTAATTGCTAAAGCAATTGAACAAAACATTGACTATAATCAACGACTTCAAAAGGCCATATTGACCAGTCAACCGACGGTAAATGATGCCATTGGTATTTCAGTGAGTCAATCCGCTCAAACCTTACCAGAAGTCAAAGCAATTATCGCGTTTACAGAAACTGGTGGAACACCAAAACGTCTATGTAAATTTAGACCATCGGTACCAATCATTGCGGTTGCAAATAACGAAGAGACTTGTCGTAAGTTAACGTATTATTGTGGCATTTTTGCTGCACTAAGAAAAGACTTTACTGACTTTGGTTCTTATGATAAAGTCGCTAAGGAAGTCGCACGTGAGTTCGGCTTACGAAAAGGAGATAAAATCATAATCACCTCAGGTTGGGCTCAAAAACACGGATCGACCAATACGTTACGAATCATCGACGTTTATTAAGAAGTTTAACCGGCTATTTGCCGGTTTTTCTTCATATTAACGATGATTTATTTGACATTCAAATTATAAGTATGTAAAATGGTTAAAAATGAGGTGAAATAATGAATAGTTTTGGTATTGGGTTTACAGCAGTAATCTCCGTTATCTTTTTGATTGGTGTTTTCTTTGTGATAAAGAAAAAAGCGTATAAGTATGTTTTGTCACTAATCTTTTTACTACTTGCGATCGGCTTGTTTCTGTTAACTTTAGGTGAGGATGAGCCAGGTTCTTTTGCGGATTTAATTTACGTCTTATTTGCTGTGGTTTCAACCATACTCTCTGGTATTGTAGCTGGGGTTATCTTTATCATTCAAAGTTTAAAGAAGAATAAGTAGAAAGTAAGTGAGGTTATCTCACTTTTTTCTCAAGTGTTGATAACGCATAAGTTATTGTCATAAATGAAGCAAGTGGTCACTACTTGGATTTTGTATCCAATCGTTTAATGGGTTAAGGACATAAAGATGATCAAGAACCATCTAAGCCCTTTGCTAAGTCATCCTGAGGAATCTTAGAAATATGATTAAAGTCTCATTTTATTCTAACTGAATGTTTTTCATTTTGTAAACTAAAAACGAATGAAGTTTATAAAAAACGATACCATAAAGTTAAATGTTTCTTTAAAAATATTCTACATTGAAAGACTTACGAAAGGATTTATTTGTTATAATGAAAATGCAAGAAGAACATAACACTTATAGTAGTAATCCCCAATTACCCTAAAACTCTAGAGCTTATGTTCTTTTTGTACCAACTGAATTAGCTATATTATATATAAGGAGCATATATGAAGAATATTCTATTAATTTGCAGAGATTTCAGATATTTCGCAGCGCTCATTGATCACTTTGAAAAAGATAAGTTTCAATTTAGAGTTGAGAATTATTCTTTTATCGAAAAGTTACTTCAAGATGATCAACTATATGATTTTGTCTTTTTAGAATTAGATGAAACCTACGATGACAACATCAAGATGATTAGTTTTATTAACGATGAATATTTAGCTCCCTTGTTCGTTTTTTCAAGAGACGATCACGAGCTAGAAAAGAAAGCTTATCACGATCAAGGTGCCGAAGGGTATATCGAAATCCCTTTCTCCTCATTAATCGTGAGCGCGCGAGTGAAGGCGATTGTTGACTTTATGGATAAAAAAAGAAACAACAGTTACACCTTTAAAATTGGACCACTATCAATTGACATTAGAAACCGGACCATTTACAACTACAACAAGAAAATGAAATTGACCATCGTTGAAAGTAAGATATTAAAGATTTTGCTTGAAAACATTGGGTCTGTTGTGCCAAAGGACTTAATCATTAATTACGCATGGCAAAACGATCGTTCGGCAACTGACAATGCGTTAGGGATTCAAATTACACGGTTAAGAAACAAACTTCATTTTTCAAGTGAATTTGAAGTTATCGAGACTATTTGGGGAACTGGGTATAAATTGAATAGTTTAAAAGACTACGAGTAATCAACTTTAAAAAGACAATGACATAATCGTTGTCTTTTTTGTTTTTTACAAGACCTTTACAATAACTTTTCAAAGGATGGTATTTTGAACATCTTTTTTTTTATACAATGAAGCCGTAAAAGAAAAAAGGAGAACATCAAAAATGAAAAAACTGATTTTAATTGCGTTAGTGAGCATTGTGTTTAGTTTGGCGTCTTGTACGTCTAAAGACGATTCATTTAAGTACGAAAGTACAATTACTATTTATACAAGAGATACCTCATCAGGTACTAGAGATGGGTTTATGAATGGTATCGGGTTTTCAGAAGCAGCTAAATCCGACAGCGTCTTAGCACCTAATTTCTTAATTAGAGACAACACAGCAATTGTCAATGCAATGAAGATTGACGAATATGGCATCGGCTACATTTCACTTTCTAGTTTAAATGAGGAAGTTAAAGGGTTAAAATTTAATGGCGTTCAACCAACCGAGGCTAACGTGATGAATAACACCTATGAACTTAAGCGTCCGTTTATGTGGATGACAAGACAAGCAGGTGACTATCCGAGTGAAAAAGTTGAACAATTAGTGAACGCATTTATTGCATTCTTAACAACGACAGATGCACAAGACATTATTAATAACGCAGGTGCGATTGGTCTAAGTGCAACTAAAACATGGGATGACATTAAATCACAATACCCGATTACCTTAGAAGACAATCGTGCGGTAACAATTCGTTTTGGTGGATCGGATTCAATTCAAAAAGTAGCAGAAGCATTAACGAGTGCCTTTAAGGCAAAAGCGGGTAACTTCGTCGCTGAACACGATCATACGGGTTCTTCGGATGGATACAAGCGTACCAATGACCCATCAATTAAAGATACCTCTGTTGGAAAAGACGTTGGTTTTGCATCAAGATATTTCACAGTAAGCGAAACCAAAGACGTGGCAGAAACAAATCGTGGTCAGTTGGCTTGGGATGCAATTGTAGCGATTGTACACAAAGACAACCCGATTAACGATGTGGATGCGGTGATCTTAAAAAATATGTATAGTGGGGCGTTTACTACTTGGCAACAAGTAAGTGATGCAATCAAGTAAATGACAAACAAGGGCATGAAAGATTGCCCTTCTTTTTAGGAGTATAAATATGAATAATCGAACAATTAAAAAAATAGGTAATGAGTCACTGACATGGATTCTAAGGGGATGTACGTATCTATCTGCGTCGTTCATCTTTATTATTATGGCCGTGATTTTGGTTAAAGGATTCATTCCGTTTATTTCATCAAATGCAGGGCTTGGTAGAGTTTCCTTACTGCGATTTTTGATGAACGATACATGGCTGGTTGGTGAAGCATTCAAATCAAATCTTTACGGCGTTGGATTTTTAATTATCTCGACCGTTTACATTGCTTTTTTAGCATTACTGCTGGCGTTTCCGATTGGCGTATTTACAGCCCTTTTTATTGCTCGAATCGCCCCTAGGAAAGTTGCAGAACTCTTTCGGACAATCATCGAAATCTTGGCGAGTATACCGTCGATTATCTATGGTCTATTTGGCTATGGGGTCGTTTTAGAGTTGGTTTATAATTTTAGTAAATTATTTGGCATTCAATCAAAAGGCGGCAATAGTATTTTAGCAACGGTGATTATCTTAGCCTTAATGATCATTCCTACCATCACTACCTTAAGTGAGGTATCGATTCGATCTGTGGATAATAAGTTGGTTGAGGGTTCACTTGCTTTAGGTGCCTCTCAAATGCAAACCAACGTTAAAGTCGTTCTTCAAAAAGCAAAGTCAGGTATATTTTCAAGTGCGATTTTAGGCGTTGGAAGAGCCTTAGGTGAAGCAACGGCGGTTTCAATTGTTGCTGGTGGTAGACAATCAGGGATTACCTTTAATATTTTTGAGTCAACGGGGACTCTAACAACCGCGATGCTTCAAGGTATTAAGGAGACCACCGGCTTAGACTATGACATCAGGTTCTCCGTAGGGATTGTATTAATGGTAGTGATTTTAATCACCAACATTACCTTAAATCAGATTAAGAAAAGGATAGGTAATCTCGATGTTTAGAAAACGAAAAACACACGACCGATTTTACTATAGCCTAACCTATGTCTCGATTGGTTTTACGTTTCTTACGTTATTGTCACTTGTCTTATATGCCCTTGTAAAGGGGTCATCACTCATCAATTTAGACTTAATTAAAAACAACTACGAATCAGTAACCTACATTGGTAGACCAAGTGAGACTGTGGTTAATTGTGACTGTTCTTATGAGACAAAAGACCTGCGTGTCTATTATTCAGAAAAATGGGGTATTGGTTTAACCGATGACACGGATTTAATGGGCAAAACAGTTGTACGTGTGGTTTATTTGGATAAAGCTTCCGTGTTTAACGAGCTTGTTGATAAAGGCATTAGTGAACAACCATTAAGGCTAAAGGTTGATCAAACCATTGTGCGTATTGCTTATTACGATCAAGGATCTTCATTGTCTAGATATGGTGCAAAAAAAATGATCGAGGATTTGGATTTAGTCGATAACTTTAGAGAAGTCGAGTTTCAAGTCCCTGGTGGTGGAATTAGAGGATCAATTGTGACGACGTTGTATTTAATTGTTTGGTCGCTTGTATTTAGTTTACCCATTGGGATTGGGGCAGCGATTTACTTAAATGAGTACCAAAAGCCGAACAGGGTAAATAAGGTGTTACGATCATTGATTGAAATGTTGACTGGTGTACCATCAATCATTTATGGCTTGATGGGCTTAGCCGTATTTGTACCTTTAACAATTAGGTTGACTAGTGCAACAGGTGGAAACCTCATTTCAGGTGCATTGACGATGTCAGTTATTCTATTACCAGTGATTATTAGAACAACCGAAGAATCACTTAAGGTTGTGCCTGATGAATACAGACAAGCGTCCATTGCGCTTGGGGCAACGAAACATCAAACCACATTTAAGATTATTCTTCCAAATGCGTTTGGAGGTATACTGACTGCAACGCTGTTATCGATTGGCCGTATCATTGGTGAATCTGCAGCCTTAGTATTTGCCATCGGTGCAACAATCAAGGATGAGGTAAGTTTGACAACACAAAGTGCGTCACTATCGGTTCATATATGGCAAATGATGAGTGACGAACCAGCCAATGTTGAACTTTCAGCGGCAATCGCACTCATCATCTTATTAATTGTATTAACCTTAAACTTGCTAATCAAACTGATCGCAAGAAAATTCACACTAAAGGGGATAAATAACCATGTCTAATGCTTTATTTCAAGTAAATGACCTAAGAGTCGATTATGGCACGAAAACAGCGCTTGAACATATAAATATGACCATACATAAAAACGAAGTAACTGCACTCATCGGACCATCGGGTTGTGGTAAGACCACGTTTTTACGTACACTAAATCGAATGAATGATTTAATTCAAGGTTGTGAAGTCACAGGTGACATCATGTACCGAAATGAACCAATCTATCACTCAAAAATGGATGTGATTAATCTAAGGAAGCAAGTTGGGATGGTCTTTCAAAAACCAAACCCGTTTCCGATGTCAATTTATGACAATGTTTGTTACGGCAATCGATGTCAGGGTGTCAAAGACAAACGTGAACTTGACCGTATTGTGGTAGAATCACTTAAAAAAGCGGCACTTTATGAGGAAGTAAAAGATCGTCTTAAGGATTCTGCGCTAAGTTTATCTGGTGGGCAGCAACAAAGACTATGTATCGCAAGAGCACTAGCGATTAATCCAGAGGTCCTTTTAATGGATGAACCAACCTCAGCGCTCGATCCAGTGTCAACAGCAAAAATAGAAGAGTTAATAGTTGAGTTAAAAAAAGAATACACCATTGTCATCGTAACGCATAATATGCAACAAGCGGCGAGAATCTCTGATAAAACGGCATTCTTTTTAAATGGTGACTTAGTTGAGCATGATTTAACTGAAAAAATATTTTCATCACCAAAACACAAGAAAACGGAAGACTACATTACAGGAAGGTTTGGATAATATGACAGCAAGAATCACACTCGAACAAGAACTTCAAGAGCTAAAACAATCCGTAAAAGAAATGGCCAGAATTGCCATAGAAAATTTAAAAGAAGGTTTAATTGCATTTAAACAAAATGACTTTGATAAAGCTAAACAAGTCATGAAAAATGATGAATTGGTCGATAACTTAGAAGAAAATATTGCAAAACAAGCAATAAAAATCATCTGGAAAGAACAACCAGTTGCAAAAGACTTGAGGTTTGTCACAGGCATTTTAAAACTGATTACTGACATAGAGCGCATCGGTGATCATGCCTCAGATATTGCAGAAATGACACTGCATTTAACACAAACAAGAAATAATCGAGTCATGCCGATAACAACTCAAATGGCAGAAATTATCGAATCCATGGTTTTAAAATCAATTGATGCATTAATTACACTGGACGAACACTTAGCAAGAACGGTAATCGATGAAGATGATCAGGTTGATGAATTATTTTCAAGATTGATTTATAAAATTACAGAAGAACTCAAAAAAGATGAAATTGATCCCAATGAGGCAATCTATGTGATGATGGTTGCTAAATATTTTGAAAGAGTCGGCGACCACGCAGTTAATATCGCAGAATGGATAATATTTATAACCAATGGTACGCACAAAAACAATCAAATATTTTAAAATAAAAAAAGAAATGGCTATTCATACATAGTCATTTTTTTATATATAAATATATAAGATTTAAATATACATAATTTTATCGATATTTAAAAAGAGAAAAGCATAATAAACAAATGATAATATTGAAAAATAATACCTTAATATAGATTTTCAAGTTTAGTTATTTGACTATCAAAGCATGCTAAGATAAAATAAAGACAGATACCTAACTAGAGGGGGCGATTCAGTGAATAAAGAGTTTATTAATTCGTTGTTTTTAAGAACGAAAAAACAATTCATCGAAAGAAGCGATTCGCCCTATTTTCTAATATTGGAAGTCGATCAAGGCAAATTGAATTATTACAAAATAAATGAACTGAACCTGATTCAGGACAGAGATACCGATTTGTATGTTTCTTTTTTATATGACAACTTAAAACTAAATGAGTGTTTGAAAAGATTAAATAAACCCAGGATTTATATCATGTCAAGTAATGTAGAAATAATAGATTACGCAAATCAATTTTTTTTAGATGATCCTAGATTTAAAGAGCTAAATGAGGTGTATTGTGGCTTATTAAAGCATCGACCATACGTGACGCTTAGTTTTGGTATGTCGCTTGATGGCAAAATAGCAACTAGAACAGGTGATTCAAAGTATATTTCAGGTCAAAAGTCAAGGACGTTTGTTCATCAACTTAGAAATAGTCATGATGCCATATTGGTGGGAATAAATACCGTGATGATTGATCATCCATTGTTGACAACTCGATTAAAAGGGCAATCAAAAGACCCAATTAAAGTAGTTCTCGATAGTGATTTGAAAATCGATTTAAACGAACCTATTTTAAGTCAACTAAATCATACAAAGACCATCATTTTTACAAGTAAGTCAGTTGACTTCGATAAAGTAAGAAAAATAACGGAAAAAGGACATGAAGTCATTTCACTAGATACGGACAATAAGCCATTAGATTTAAAGCGTGTCCTTCAAATTCTAAAAGAAAAAGGCATTCATTCAATGTTGGTTGAGGGTGGCTCGACGATACACTTCTCATTTATTGAAAGTGGTTTGTTTGATCGACTGTTTTCGACCATATCTCCAATCATTATTGGAGGCATGACTGCAAAAAGTGCAGTTGAAGGTGTTGGATTTGAAACATTAAAAGAAAGTTGTAAATTAGATTTTAACAAAGTGATTAAACGAGGCAGTGATTACATAATCAAGGCCACGCCAAGAAAAGAGGGAGACATATGATTACGTTTTTAACAGTTAAAGAAGGCTTAGCAATTTTGAAAGAAAAGAACAAGATTATCTTAGTAGATGATGAAAATTTGGAAAATGAAACGTACTACGCTGGATTCGGACAAAACATTAGTGAACTTGCACTGACTGAATGGTTAACTTATAAAGCTCGAATTTGTGTGGACTATGAACGATTTGGTGAAGTCACGAATATTAAGAAAAATAGTACACTTGAATACGATGAAGATTACGCAAGTATCTCAGCAAAAAAAGTCGATCATGGATTCAAGGCACTGGGGTTCAAAGAAACCATTGAGTTATTATTAGATTCAAGTAAAAAATTTGATTCCTTTAACTTATCAGGCTCATTTCCGTTATTAGCAACCAAACAAGGTGGTCTATTAAAACGTGCTGCACCGGCTGAAGCAATCATTGATCTTGCACGTATGGCAAATGTACCTACGGTTTGCTTAGCTTCTTTAAATACCGATGATAAAGGGCAACAAGTGCTCTTAAAAGACTTAGAAAAGTCAAAAAAAGAGTTTCAAGTATTAAAAATATCTGATATTATTTACGAAAGACGCCAAAATGAAATTCTAATTGAGAAAGTGGCAGAAGCGAAAATGCCAACGCGGTATGGCGAATTCAAAATGATCGGATTTATTAATAAACTGAATGGTGAACATCACGTGGCTTTAGTTAAAGGTGATGTTACAACAGACGAGCCAGTGTTAATGAGGGTTCACTCTGAATGCTTAACCGGAGATTCTTTTGGTTCAAAGCGTTGCGATTGTGGTGAACAATTGCATACCGCTATGAGACGAATTGAAAAAGCAGGTAGAGGTATCATTCTCTACATGAGACAAGAAGGTAGAGGTATCGGTCTAATTAACAAGATTAGAGCTTACGCCCTACAAGATCAAGGTCTTGATACCGTAGAAGCTAATCTAGCACTTGGTTTTCCAGATGATCTAAGAGATTATGGGATTGGTGCTCAAATGTTAGTAGAACTGGGTGTCAAGAAAATTAGATTAATGACAAATAATCCTAAAAAGATACACGGGTTATCAGGCTATGGGATTGAGATTACAAATCGTGTGAAAATCCAATTAAATCATAATGAGAAAAATGAATTTTACATGAAAACCAAAAAAGAAAAAATGGGACACATGCTTGATTTCTAATTAATTGAATCGTAAAGAAGAAAAAATGAACCCTTTGGCTGGTTCATTCTTTTTTTTGTTATACCTTGACAGATTAGGTATGACAGTGATATTATTTATACATAAACAGATTAGGTATGGAGGGCATATGGAAAAACAAATTAGAAATTACGTTAACCACTATTTTAGATTTGATCATAGAGAGGGGTTAGAAGACTTAAAAGAAGAGATTATTTCAAATTTGATTGATCGTTACAATTCATTGATCGAAGATGGGGAAAAACAGGAAAAAGCCTACGTTGAATCAATTAAATCAATGGGTGACTTTCAAGCACCACAAAATGAGGATGTGCCATTAGAGTTTCAAAGATCAACACCAGCATTACCAGAGTATGCACTGATTACATCAGTCATATTTGCCATATTTTCAACAATTTTACTGATAATTAATGGGGCCATTGGTGCGATTTTTACCGCTTTTAGCATTTCACTGTACGCGGTTGGGAGTTACTATCTTTATGCAAAAGCCATGCATGTGAAGTCAGCTGATATGGATATTGAACTTTATAAGGCGTATCTAAGAAAAATATTCAAATACATGAAGACTTGTTTTTCATTTTGGACCTTTAATTTAGCATTCATTTCAGCCGTTATCATACAATCGATTGCTACTTTTTTAACAGGCTTTATGCAGCTTGATAATCAAATAAGTCCAGATCAGCTATTAAATCTAGTAGGCGTCTTCATCATGATTAGTATTATTTCATTTGTTTTAACATTTGTTGTGTTTACAATCATTTCATACAAGATATACATGCGTTTGAAATACAAGTATTATCTTTTGACTGGTGAAAAACAAATTAAAGGAAAGCTTAAAGACACCTTAGACTTTATGAAAGACACCGAAGATAGTAAAATGGATAGTATTTATCTTGTGTTGATTTATGTATTTGGGGTCTTCATTAACGCAGTTGGTTATTTGGTAAATACGATTATACAAACAAAAAGTGGTCAATGGAATAACCCTTTTATAACACAAATATTTAAAATGATCACGTTGGAATTTGGTTACGGACTTCTACTATTAATAGGACCTATTGGAGTTATTTTCTCCTTTATATGGTATTACAAGAAGAACAAAAACATTTGGGTGATTTTAACCGCTTTTATTATTCAGTTCGTAACAACGTCTTTTTCTATTATCATGCTTAGCAATCCGGCAAAAGAAGTCACGATGTCAGTTAATATCATTGGTCAGGCACTGGTCTTGCTACCTGGGGTCCTATCAATGTTCTATGGTTTGTTCAAAATAATACCGTATCTCGTTAAAAATCATAAAACAATCCTCAAACACATCCGGATGGAATACATCTATCTATATCTTGTAACAGGCTTATTGCCGACTTTAATTCTAGCAATTATGCCTATTACGATCGAAAATATGAATGAAGATACCGAAATTTCAACACGTTATATCAACTCGTTTATCGGTATGGAGACTAATCTATTCTATTCAGGGGTTATTTTGGTTTCGGTTTTATCAATTCTGATTCTAAGCTCAATCGGATTAAAGAGAAACAATAAAATTCTACTTAGTTTACAACCGATTGTCTTTAATGTTTTTTTATTATCAATCAATTTCATAATAGACGATCATTTGTATTTTATGTTTAATCGTGGAAGTGCAGCTGTCTTGGTCCTAATTAGTATTACCTCAAGTTTAATCTATTTGTCATATCGTACAATAAAAAGGTATCGATAGGTTAGCATATGAACTTATATGGAGACTTACTGAGGGGTCATACGGACGCCATTATATTGTCAATCCTTCGAAAAAGCGATTCCTATGGGTATGAAATCAATCAAACAATCAGAGAACGTTCAAATCATCTGTTTGAATTAACGGAAGCGACGCTTTATACCGCCTTTAAGCGTCTAGAACAACAAGGGTTGATTTCATCCTATTGGATGGAAGGAAACAATCAAGTTAAACGAAAATATTATTCAATCACTACGATGGGCAAGATACAGTTAGAAGAAAAGATACAAGCATTTATAGAAACGACACAAATACTAGAAGTATTTCTTAAAAAATAAAAAAACCACTCAATTGACAAGAGATAAACTCTCTTACAATCGAGTGGCTTTTTTACTTATCGAACATGAATTTCAATGCTTTTTGAATGTATGTATCCCAAAAATCCCAATTATGATCACCATCGGATTCTTCATAAACAAAAGGAATCCCCAAGTTTTCTAAGTGTTTTTTAAACGCGAGATTATCTTGATATAAGAAATCTTGTTTACCGCATGAAAAATAGAGTTCAGGAAGCGTGGTCTTACAAGAAGATGCTAAAAAGTGTAAGTCATTTGGTGTGTCTTTTGAAGTTTCAAAACCGAAAATCGAATCAAATGCCCCTTTTCTAGGTGCGGTTTGATTTAATTTCCTCATGGTTTCAACGTTCATTGCACCAGAAAAACTGGCTGCTTTATGGTAACGTTCAGGGTAAGTAAGTGCGGCCTTAAATGCACCATAACCACCCATTGATAAACCCGCTATGTAGCGATTTTCTTTTTTTCTTGAGACACTGAAAGTCGATTCAATGAAGGTGGGTAATTCTTTTGTATAATAATCAAAGTAACCATACCCATAAACGGCATTTGAATAGTAACTGTTATGCATTGAAGGCATCACGACCATCACTCTGTAGTTTCTTAAGTATCGCTCCAACCCGGTTAACTTAATCCAATCCATGGATGAACCGCTATAACCGTGTAAAAGATAAAGGACTTTAAGTTCCTCATCTTGCTTGATGTCTTGTGGCATTAAAATCGATAATTGCATGTTTTGTTGTAAGATTGCAGAGCCAAATTCAACTTGTAAAAAAGCCATTTTAAATCTCCTTTTTTATTAACTAGGGGTTAATGATAATACCAGTACCATCTGTAATGACTTCTGGTAACTTACCATCCCAAGTATCGTAGTATAGTTGCTTAACGATAATTTCAGCAATTTCTTGAATTGTCAAATATCCATAAACTTCTGGTGTTGAGGTGTCTTGTGATTCTTCAAATTGCAGGACGTACATTTGTTTGATGGCATTAACGGTAACTGAGTTTAAAATGATTTGAGCTTCTGCGTTACCTTCGGCACGAATTTTCGCAACTTCAGCTTCGTTTTCTGCACGAATGATGGCGGTTAAAGCTTCAACTTCAGCACGTTGTTTTTCTTGCTCAGCGATTTCAATCATTTGAATCGCTTCTGCCTTGTTTTGAATAATCTCTTCAATTCTTGATCCTGCATCAATGTCATCAAACGAGCCTGAAACGACTGTGACGTTATATCTTTCTTTTAACGTCGTACTTAATACGGTTACGAATTGAGACCGAACCTCTTCAAGCTTGTTACCTAAGACTTCATAAATGTCAAACTGAGTCGTAACCGATTGAAGTATCTCTTTGGTCAGTGAGTTTAGTTGTTCTGCAGATATCGTTGTGTTGCCTGCACGTCTGTAAAAATTTGCAGCATCTGTCGTATCAACGTAGTAGACAAGTGTGATTTCGAATACCGCGTAAATGGCATCGAATGTTTGACCAGCTACCGACAGGTTGGCGGTTCTATTCGTTGTTGAAACGTGTTTTACCTCAGTAAATAATGACTTAAAGTGGATGCCTTCATCAAGCGTTCTATTTTGAATACCACCGTTAAATGGATCGTATAAGACGCCCGTTTCGTTGGCATCGACTTTTACAATCATGCCAGGTAATACGAGTAAAAATGCGAAAACCGACAAAATCATTTTTTTGTTTAATCGCCATTTCTTTTCTTCCGTAATACCTAGGACAAAAAGTAGAATAACAAATAATCCAATGGATAATACTAAATAAATCATAATTTGATCTCCTTTATTGATGTTTCTTTATTAAAATACTATCATATTTTTAACATTATGTCATTATAAAAATAAAAAAAAATCGTCCAAATCGGACGATTGAATCAAATTTGTTATCCCTTGTAGAAAACCTCAAATTCCTCAAGCACAATCAACATATCGTGATCGAAACTCAAGTGATATTTTCTAAGTTGTTCTTTAAAAAATGCCATTTGAATTTTACGCCAAGAGGTAAGTGTGGCATCACCAAGGCACTCGTTTTTTGCGTGTGCCGAATTAACATCAATAAATGGTGAGATTTTGACGCCATGTGTTTTTAATATACATGATGCTTGGCCATCCTCGTTTAATAAAATCGTCCATTGGTTAATCTCTGGTAAATCAATCTCTTCTAATTCATAAAGACAATATAAGCTCGAATGTGCAGTTTTTAAGCCTGATTGTGTTAGTTCAAATAACGTTCTTGACTGAAAATTCCCATAAGAAAAAATGCGATACGTCTCTTTCTTATGGACGGGATGAGCTTCTAAAAATGTTTGCCATAATTCTTTTGGGGTCACAATATCACCTCAGTAGTCATATATAGATATTATAACACAGTTTTATATTTGTATGCCATACATGCCAAAAATAGAAATGTGCTATAATAGAAACTTAGGAAGTGATGAGATGATCTATGATGTGATAATTATTGGTGGAGGACCAGCAGGATTAATGAGTGCCTCTGTGTTTGAAGAAAATCAATTGAATTACTTATTACTAGAAAAAAATGACAAAGTAGGAAAAAAGATACTGTTGACAGGCGGAAAAAAATGCAATGTAACGAACAATCTGTCAAATGACCAATTTATTCAAGCCTTAAACGTTAAACACAAACGATTTTTATATAAAGCTTTAAGTGAGTTTGGGCCTAAAGAAATCATTAATTATTTCAAGCAGCAAGGCCTTGAATTAGTGCTTCAAGAAAATTTTAAATATTTTCCAAAAACAATGAAAAGTGCGTCTGTTCTTGAAGTGTTTTTAAATCAAATCAATCGAGAAAGAATCAAATTTAATCATGGCGTAAAATCCATTGAAAGAATGGGTGACAATTATTTGATTAAAACATCTAATGACGCCTTCATGTCGAAAAATGTGATTATATCAACTGGATCGAATGCGTATCCTACCACCGGTTCAAGTGGGGACGGATTAGCTTTCGCAAAAAAACTAGACATGAAAACAATACCTTTTTCACCGGCTGAAACCTATGTTTATTCAAAACAAGTTGTTTCACAGTACGGTGACTTTCAAGGCGTTAGCTTTAACACAACGCTAAAAATCGTCGGTTCTAAAAAAACATTTGAAGGCGGACTATTATTCACACATTTTGGTTTATCTGGACCTTTAATATTACATGCTTCTGAATTGTTTCATGAACATATAACACATGAGGGTAGTTTGAAGGTATCGATTATTTTGTCTGAACTTTCAAAAGAAGAAGTAATTAACCAGTTTAATGAGGCAGTAGATAAGAATGAGTTACTATTAAAAACTTTGGAACAAGTGACAACAAAAAAAGTCTCCAAGCGAATCATGGAAGATTTAAATCTATCGAATTTGAAATTAAAAGAAATTTCAAAAAAAGATTTAAACAAACTTATTGCTTATCTTACGGATTTTCAAGTTGAAATCGATCGAGTTGAGGATAAGGAAAAAGCCTTTGTTAATGCGGGTGGAATTGATACAAAAGAGTTAGATCCATCGACTTTTGAATCAAGGAAGCATCAAGGGTTGTATTTTGTTGGTGAAACCGTTGATCTTCAAGGACCGATTGGCGGATTTAATATCACGATTGCACTAACGACCTCTAGGTTAGCATCTTATTCAATTGTAAAAAAAATAAACCGATGAGCAAGAAGGCTCATCGGTTTTGTTCATTTAGGACATTGATGTATTTTTCTTTGGTTAACTTGTTTCGATAATCGGGTCTTTTAGGTGAAAGTAGAAGAATCAACAACAAACCAGCGACCAGTCCGCCTAAATGGCCTAAGATGGAAATATTAGGAACAATGAATGTAAAGATGACGTTTAATATCATCAGTTGTCTAATGTTTCTGATTTGATGATCGGAGAACCAATGCGTTCGAATAAACGTCAACATCAATAGACCAGCCATGACGCCATAGATAGCACCACTTGCGCCAATTGTGATACTCATGACTTCTCCAAAATAAGTAATGACGATTGAGGAAATCAATCCTGAGACCAAATAGAGGATTAGATAATTGATCGAACCGATCAATCGTTCTAAATAGGCACCAAGTTGATATAAAACAAAGTTGTTCATCAAGAAATGGATGATGCTGCCGTGCAAAAACATTGCGAGTATTAAACGGTGGTACTCTTGATTATCGATGATGTAAGGTGGGAATATGGCACCTAATTTAAGAAGTACAGCTGTTGTAAAACCACCGAAAAGATAGGTAACGATTAACATTAGTAGATTCAATCCAATAAGTATGGTATTCACTGGATGAAATAGAAAGTATGTTTTTAAGTTTTTAGTAAATGACATTATAATCTCTCCTTTATAAAATCATACCATAAAACATAATCATTCATAATTTAATCGTATAATTGTCAAAAAAATACCATTATTAAGATAACATATATATATTAAAAATCGATTTGATGCCTTAACAAAGACAATATAGTAGATATATTTCATAATAAACTAGCGTTTATATATATGTTTATACATAATAATCAAATTATAAATCGGGTTAATTTCTACGAGAATCATCGTTTGAGTAAAGATTGTTGTATAATAGTAATAGAGGTGATTCTATGAAGATAAGACAATTAGGAAAAACAGGTTTTATGGTCTCTGAGGTTGCTTTAGGGACTTGGCAACTCGGTGGTGGTTGGGGAACGCCATTTAATCACGAACTTGCAAAAGAAACACTAACTGAGGCAACAAAAAACGAAGTGAATTGCTTTGACACAGCGGATGTTTATTCAGGTGGACTTTCTGAAGAAGCAATTGGTCAATTTACTCAGTCAATGGATGAAAAACCAGTTGTGATTACAAAACTTGGAAGACGATTAGAAAGACAAGACAAAGATTTATATACAAAAGAAAACATGCGTGAGTTTATTCTTGGTTCAATTAAAAGATTAAAAGTAAGTCAATTAGATCTTGTCTTACTGCACTGTCCACCAAGTGATCTATACGATGAACCAAAAGTATTTGAAGCCCTTGATTCATTTAAAGTTGAAGGGTTGATAAAAAATTACGGTGTTTCAATCGAAAAAGTCGAAGATGGCATAAAAGCAATGAAATACGAAGGAGTCTCGGCAATCGAGGTTATCTTTAATATGTTTCGTTTAAAACCACTTGAGAAGTTATTTCCAATGGCAAAAGAAAAAAACGTCGGCATTATTGTGCGTGTCCCATTAGCGAGTGGTTTGTTGACAGGTAAGTATACATCTAAGACGACCTTCAATGAAAAGGACCATCGTACGTTTAATCGAGATGGACAATCGTTTGATAAGGGCGAAACATTTTCTGGCGTTGACTTCGATTTGGGGCTAAAAGCGGTTGAAGCGCTCAAGGATTTGTTTCAAACAGATAATTTAATTCCTTATGCTTTAAAATACATTCTAATGTTTGATGCGGTTTCTACGGTAATTCCAGGGGCTTCAAAGCCTTATCAAGTCAAGCAAAACATCGAGGCGATTAACTTAGCGCCATTATCTATGGATCAAATGAATCAGGTAAAAGCGATTTATGATAAATACATAAAGCCCAGTGTTCATCCGTTATGGTAAACACCTTTTTCAAGCCGAGAAAAATTCTCGGTTTTTCTTTTCATTTTTTTGAAATCATTTTCATCTAAATTAATGATAAATATGATGAATAGAGCGTATAATAATATATAGTATATTTAAAGAGGTATCGTTATGGCAAATATAATCAGAAAAATTAAATGGTTTATCATAGAACACCGTGTGACCTACGTCATTATGTTGTTTTTACTACTTTCAATCGCTTTTATTTCACTAACACCAGCGTATGTCTTAGGGTTTGCGATTGATACCGTAATTTCGGGGAAATTAAATGAATCCACACTTGTAATGATTGTTGGCGCGCTCGTATTATTACCAGTTTCAAGGTACGCCCTTTCTTTTGTTTATAACTATTTATCGAACAAGACGGCTCAAACGTTAACGTTTCAACTTAGAAAACGATATTTGAGTCATTTGTTTGAAATGGATTCCAAGTTTTTTGAACTCTACGATAAAGGTGATTTAATCTCGAGAGTCACCGCGGATTTGGATTCAATCACGCAAGCAGCAAGTTCGATTATGGAAGGGATCATATTTAATGTGGGTGTGATTTTGTTTGCTATTGGAGTAATGGGGTTTTCGATTTCTTGGGAACTCACCATCATTTCAGTGACAATCATGCCAATTGGATTAACTATCTTAAACATCATTCGAAGTAAAAAGAGAAAGTACGTCAAAATTCACCGTGAAATCTACGCAGAAATGACCGAAAAAGTGTTAGAGTCAGTCGAAGGTCAAAAAACCATTCGTGCCTACGTCCAAGAAGAAAATGATTTGGACAAATTGAAAGACGCAATTGATGCTGACATTGAATCGTGGCGTTACATCGTTAGATACGAAAGTTGGTTTAACCCATTATTTGAAGTGGTTTATGGCATCGCTTATGTCTTGGCATTTGTATTTGGTGTCTATTTCATTTTAGAATCGAAAATGTCACTTGGTCAATTAATTACATTTGTTTCTTATGTTGGTATGCTTTATGGGCCAATTATCGCCATATCGACTATTTTTACTCAAATCAATAACGCAACCATTTCGATCGATCGTTATGATGAAATTATGACTCAAGTACCTGAGGTTCATGATGACCTCACGTCAAAAGACATCATTGACTTTAAACAAATTCGATTTGAAAATGTTACCTTTTTATATCCGTTTGATAAACAACCGGTAATTAAAGACATAACGTTTGAGATAAATAACGGACAAACCATTGGGATTGTCGGACCCACAGGTAGTGGAAAATCCACATTGATTCGACAATTATTAAGAGAGTTTAATGTGACTCAAGGACAAATCTATATCGACAACCAACGAATCGATTCTTACAAGATTGAAGACATCAGGAACTTAGTTGGTTATGTGCCTCAAACCCATATCTTATTTAAACGTGGGGTTGATGAGAACATTTTAATTGGTAAACCAAACGCCAACGTTGATATGATCAATAAGGCGATTAAAATAGCGGATTTTGAAAAAGATTTATTATTCTTACAACAAGGGCTTCACACCATGGTTGGTGAATCAGGCACAACACTTTCTGGTGGGCAAAAACAACGCTTATCCATTGCTAGAGCGTTGATTAAAGAACCTGAGATATTAATTTTAGATGACTCATTATCAGCGGTTGATGCGAAAACAGAGGACACCATCATTGGGCATTTAATAGACTTTAGAAAAGGTAAGACCAATATAATCGTCGCTCACCGGTTTAGTGCGGTAAGAGATGCCGATGTGATTCTAGTCATAGAAAATGGACAAATCACACAAAAAGGAACTCACGAAGAGCTCTTAAAACAAGATGGCTGGTACAAACATCAATACATCCAGCAAATGACAATGAAGTAGGTGATTGTATGAAAACAATGAAAAAAGTATGGCGTTACATTTCTAAATATAAAAAGTTATTAACAATCACGTTAATTGCGATGTTGGTGGTACAGTTCTTAGGACTGGTTGCCCCACTCATTGTCAAAACAATTTTAGACGATTATTTAGTCAGTATTGAAGAGCCATGGTACCAAACGACCGATAAAACCAACGTGTATTACGAGGGCAGTTACTATACTCAAACAAAAAATGACAGCGCACCAATTTCTGTTGTGATTTACGAGGGCAAGTATTACATTACCGATGGACTTGCAGAAAATGGAAACAAATCATTAGAAGGCAATCAAATGACCATTGTGACCCAAGATGGAAGAACCTTAACATTTGAGGTGCAACAATTAACGAGTAAAGAAGTAAGAACGTTTTATGAACCAGTGGTTAAACCACTAAGTATCTTATTAATTCTATTAATCGCAAGATTTTTCTTATCCATATTATTTACCTACATACAGCGAATTTCAACCTCAATGATCAACGTTAATATCGTCAGGGATGCGAGAAAAGATGCGGTAAGCTCACTTTACCGCATGCCAATGACGTATTTTGAAGAAGAACCCGCTGGGAAGGTAGCCAACCGTATCATCTCGGATGTCGGAGGCATGATGAACTTATTTTCAACCATCATGAACTTATTAGTCAATGCGTCTTTAGCGGTAATATTTGCCTATATTGGGATGTTCTACCTAGATTTTAGACTTGCCTTATACACCTTTTTGGTGTTTCCTATTGTCTATTTTTGGTTAAAGTACTTCATTAAGAAGCTCACCAAAATAGCGGTTAAGGTGAATGAACAAAGTTCCATGTTAACGGCACAATTAAATGAAATTATTAATGGAATCAGTATTTTACAAATATTTAACTATAAAAAACAAACCGAAAAGAAGTTTAATGATTTATCCGATGATTTTCGAAAAGAAAAACTTAAGGAACAACGACTTCACTTATCGATTGGCTGGAACATGATACGCCTACTTGGGGCGCTTGTGACGGCAGTGATTGTCTTATACTTTGGAAATGGGTATTTAACCATTCCAGGGTTTGTTGTTTCTGCGGGTATTATCTATGCTTACAACGATTATTTAACAAGACTAATTGAACCGGTCGGTACGCTCTTTAGAGAAATTGGAAACCTTCAACACGCCATCGTACGAACCGAACGTATTTTTAAGATCATCGACGGTGAAAAAGAAAGTGATCGATTTGAAGTTGTTCCTCGATTTAAAGGTGACGTTCGTTTTGATAACTTATGGTTTTCTTATAAAGAAGGTAACCCAGTCCTAAAAGGCATCAATTTAGATATTCCATCAGGTAGTATGGTTGGACTAGTGGGTCATACCGGTTCAGGAAAAACATCCTTAATGAGTCTTCTCATGCGTTTTTATGACTTGAAATCGTACGACATGGGGCAAATTTATGTGGATGAAAAGCCAATTGATACATGGGATAAACGCACCTATCGAAAACACGTGGGTATTATCTTACAAGACCCAGTCATTTTTAAAGGTACGCTGGGGGATAACATCCGATTTGGGCATGACGACATTAGTGATGAAAAAGTGATCGAAGTCCTTAATGAAATTGGTGGTAAAAAACTCCTTGATAAATACGAAGAAGGCATTAATCAAGTGATTACTCGCGGTGGTGGTAACTTATCTGTGGGTGAAAAACAGTTAATTTCATTTGCTAGGGCGGTCATTCATGACCCAGCGATCTTAGTCATGGATGAGGCAACCGCAAACATTGACACAGAGACGGAGACAATGATTCAAACCGCGCTCGAAAAGGTCAAAAAAGGCAGAACAACGATCGTCATTGCGCACCGATTATCAACCATCAAAAATGCCGATAAGATTGTTGTATTACAAGCCGGTTTAAAAGTAGAAGAAGGCCCACATCAAATTTTGTTAGAGAAAAATGGCGTTTATGCGAACATTTATCGCTCTCAAATCAAAATATCCAAAGAATTAGACCCAAATAGTTAGTCAATGGATGATGTTATTAGCAATTTTGGAATAATTATGATTAAATAAGATTAAATCGTTCGATCGAGGTGATCATATGTATAAACCCATCTTAAAAAAGGACTTTTCAACTAGACAGTATTACGATCAATCAAACTTAGTCTATTTGTCCGCGTTTTTATCCTACGTATTCTTAATTCCATTTTTCTATGTTACGGTGTCATTTGAAATGAGCATGGTCTATTTGATTTGTATGATTTCAACGGGCGTTTCTCTTTATTTGAATAAAAAGAAGTCTTATGGGTACGCCTCACTTGTGTTTATACTCGCGATGAATTTTAGTATCATCGTCTCGGTATTAGCTTATGGAAGGACCGCGGGTTTTTACTATTATTATTTTAATCTGTCTGGGCTGATTGTTTTTTCTAACTGGACAGGCAGAAAAAAATTAGTTGGAATTCTTCTTGAAGTAGGGTCGTTCATGATTTTACACGCGGTCTCTTTTCAATTTCAGCCAATCTATGATCAGTCCTTTGGGTTTTTAATGTTTTTACATACAATCAATATCATCGCGAATGTCGTTGGCGTTGCCAATAGCGCGAATTATTATCTAAACATTGCCAAAGAATACCAACAAGACATTTTACAAATGGCAATGACTGATTTTCTAACGGGCTTGCCAAATCGAAATGCGTTTGTTAAGTATTACGATAACGTACAAGACGACTGTTCATTCGGGCTTGGTATTCTGATGATGGATATTGATCACTTTAAGACAATTAATGACACGTATGGCCACATTGGCGGAGATTACGTCTTAAAAGAAATCGCCAGTATTTTATTAAATCACATCAAACCTGAGGATGCACTTGCGCGTTATGGTGGTGAGGAGTTTGTTCATGTCTTTAAAACAGAACAAGAGGAATCTGTATTAAATCGTGCAGAAGAAATCAGACAAACCATTGAGTCTCAGGTGTTTAGCTTTGAAAATCGAACCTTTAAGATCACGCTATCGATTGGCGCAGTTTACCGAAAAGCATCAAAAGACGCTTGTGCAAATGGGGTTCTTGCCCAAGCTGATAAGCTCTTATACGAATCAAAGGACCAAGGCAGAAATCGTGTGACGTTTAAATCCTTATGAGATTAGGCTTATTGCTTGATCTTTTTCTTTGGCAATTAACACGTATGATATAATAATAAAAGAAAAGAAGTGACAATGATGATCAAAACCAAACTACTAAGCATTGAAGATCTCGACAAAATCGAGATTCAAGATCAACTTAAACAAGCAATCAATCAAAATAAGCTCGTAATATTTCCGACCGAAACCGTCTACGGTATCGGTGGTAACGCCTTAAATGAATGTTCGGCAAAAGCAATCTATGAGGCAAAAGGAAGACCACAAGATAACCCACTGATTGTTCATATTCACGATGAAAAAGAAGTGGCGAAATACGCTTTATCAATTAGCGAAAAAGCCAAACGATTAATGACCCATTTTTGGCCAGGCCCACTGACTTTAATCTTTCAAAAAAAAGATATTGTCCCTAAACAAACCACAGGCGGACTTGAAACCGTTGCGATTCGTTTGCCTTCAAATCCAATTGCACAAAAACTATTAAACATCGTTGGTTGTCCTTTAGCGGCACCTTCAGCGAATTTGTCAGGTAAACCTTCGTCAACGATGTTTAAGCATGTCAAAGAAGATTTTTATGGTAAAGTAGACTTCATCATTGACGGTGGAAAATCAACCATTGGGTTGGAATCAACGGTACTAGATGTAACGAAGGAAGTGTTTGTCTTATTAAGACCAGGATCGATTACTAAAAAAGCAATCGAAGACGTACTTAATGAACCAATCATCGATCAATCAGGTGAGCGTAATACAGAAAAAGTGATGTCACCTGGCATGAAATACACACACTACAAACCAAAAGGGAATGTTGTTCTATTAAGTGGTAAGATTGAAAATATAAAAAACTATTTAGAATCGCTCACTTCTTTAAACTCAAAAACAGCACTAATTTGTGCAACTGATTATCAAACAATGTTTTCCTTTATGAATGTTTTTCCACTCGGTAATCTTGAAGAAATGAATTTAATTGCAAGTAATCTCTTTTCAAGTCTAAGAGAGATGGATGAAAAAGAAATGGAACAAATCTTCATTATTGAACTACCAAAAGAAGATATAGGCTATGCCATTATGAACCGTGTCCTAAAAGCGGCGGGGTATCAAACACTAAAATTATAAAATAAAAGAACCTATAAGGACGTTTTTACTAAGTAAAGCGCTTGTAGGTTCTTCTTTTTATTTTTGATTTTTTATTTGTTCTTGTAGTTCAATCAATTCATTTGACGTTAGATAACGATACTGACCAACGGGTAAATCATTGAGGTGCAGGTGCATAAAACGAATGCGTTTTAGTGAGATGACGTCATAGCCAAGGGTTTGACACATACGTCTAATTTGACGATTTAAGCCTTGTTTCAAAACGATTTTGAAGGTATCTTCAGCGACTGGATAAAGAGTTGCAGGATCGGTAACCACGTATTCATTTTTCGCTAAATTATAAATCGTAACACCTGCCTGCATCTCTTTAATGAAGGCATCGTCATAAGTCTTGTTTAATGTGACTATGTATTCTTTTTCATGGCCATATTCTTTTCTTAGAAGTTTATTAACGATGTCGCCATCGTTGGTAAGAAGAATTAAACCAGTGGTTTGTTTATCAAGTCTTCCAATCGGAAAAATCGGCAATCGATAATTCATAAATAAAGCGATGTTATCGGCAATATTTGGATCGGTTGAGCAGGTAATTCCTTCTGGTTTATTTAATAATATGTAGACTTTTTCTTCTAGTGGGTGGATTGGTTTTAAATCAAAAAAGACCTGATCGCCTTCATTAACACGATTACCAAGTGTAGCAATCTGATCGTTTATTCGAATACGACCTTCTTTAATGTAGGCTTCTGCACCTCTTCTTGAGGTAAGTCCGGTTGATGCGACGTATTTATTTATACTAATACCTTTGTCTTTTTCATGTGTGATGATTTGTTGTTCATTTGGTTTGGTATATATATATTCTTTTGCGTATGTCATTATAATCCCTCTTTTTTTACCATATAAGTATACCACATTCACTTATAAAAATAGAAACATATCGGTACAATTCATGTATAATAGGAGTAAAGAGGTGAATCTATGGATAAATTATTAGGTGCATTAGGTTTTTTGATCATTGTGCTATTCTTAGCCGCCAGCTTGAATGGGTTTAAAAAGTACTTGAGTGAAGATTCAAGAAAATTTATTTCTAAAAACCATCAATACTTTGGTATGGCAGCTAGTTTCTTTGCGGTTGTTCACATGGTAATCGCAATTAGCTTAGGTGAACTCCGTGTGACGGGGCTTTTGGCGCTTTTAGCCTTGATAGGTACAGGCGTTATGGGCATGTTGTTTAAAAAACTTAAGAAAAAAGATTTCTATGTCTTACACCGAATTTTTGGTGTCTTTGCCGTGGTGATGATTATCATTCATATCGTATTTAATAGCCAGTATTAAAAAAAGACACTCATCGATTTCGATGAGTGTTATTATCTATAAAATGGTGGAGGTAAAGGGGATTGAACCCATGACCCCTTGCACGTCAAGCAAGTGCTCTCCCGCTGAGCTATACCTCCAACAAAATCTATTATATACGAAACATTTAAAATTTCCAAGTAAAATTTGAAAGAAAAGGTATTTATCGATGACAAAAGCGGTTTATGAACTTAAGGTATCAAAAGATTATCATGATAAAACAATCAAAGAACTACTCACAAACTATGGTTTTTCAGCAAAGAACCAGTACTTAGTAGAGTTAAATAATGGTCTGTTTTTAAATAAAGAACGAGCCACTCGTTTTTTTCATTTGAAAGAAGGCGATCGGTTGGGATTGGATTTTTCTTCGTTTAAGCGTCATGGAATTAAACCTTATCAAAAACCAATTGAAATTGTCTATGAAGATGAATCTGTTTTGATTGTAAATAAAGGAAATAAAACCTTAATTTATGACGATAATAATGATCAAGCATTAATCAATCAAGTTGAGTTTTATCGTCAAAGTCAGGGGTATTTCTATGAACTACTTCCTGTGCACCGTATCGATAAAGAAACCACAGGTATGGTTGTGTTTGGAAAAAATCCGCTCGTTGTTAGCTATCTGTCCAAGCGATTTGAAGAAAAAGAAGTCAGTAAAATTTATGTCGCACTCGTGCATCATCCGTTTAATACAAAAGATGGTGTGATTGATCATCCGATTGCATCTGATCGACACAACAACAAAGAACGAGTTAGTCACACAGGTAAGAAAGCAACTTCTTTATATAAGGTAATCACATCAAGTGAAACATCAAGAGTAGAAATCAACATCATTGGTGGAAGAAAACACCAAATACGGGTTCATATGGCTTACATTGGCCATCCGGTTGTTGGTGATCGACTGTATTCGAAAGATAAAGAGGGGCCAATGTACCTACATTTTTACAAGATAGGGTTCAAACATCCAAACAATCTTGAACCAATCGAAATTATTTGCGAACCGGGATTTTAAGTTGATTTAATTGACAAAACACAAATATCTAATATAATTAGATTAGAAGGAGTGATTTTATGTCAAAAAAAATGCAAGACGTGGTTTTAATGTTTACACTAGTCTTTGGGTTAATCATATGCGCTAGTCTGTTTTTCAATGTCTTAGAAACGAGTGATAACGAACCAATTATGGATGGCATATTGGCTGTTTTTGGTGGTGAAGTGGCCAGCATTGGTGGGTTTATTAGTAGTAGAATTATTTTTAGCATGAGAAACTTCATCGCATTTATATTTCCGTTGATTTTTTCTCTTTTAGGTATTGTTATCATTAAACAATCAAGTGCAGCAACCATCAAATTGTTTGCTGGTATCATATTATCTGCTGTATTCATTACCTCGGTATATTTACTAGCGAATTTAGGTTTAAACACCATCGGTGAGGTTGATGTGTTTGGCGTAACCTCAAAAATCAACTACAAACAAGCAGAACTGACAATCGTCTCAAGTGTTGCTTTAGTCAGTGCGATTTTAGGTGCAGTTAGTTCTGTATTATATAGTGTTTCGCAATTAGGAAAATAACCATTTAAAACCTAAAAACTTCAATGTTTTTTAGGTTTTTTTACGAAATGATACAATAATATCAAAACCTATGTTATAATCGTTTCATGATTCATACAAAATCAAATATAAAAAACAACAGGAGTGAATTTCATCTTATATGGACAGTGACAGTATATACTTAATTATTATTGTGGTATCAATTATTTTATCGGCGTATTTTTCAGCGACCGAAACGGCTTTTTCCTCGCTTAATCGAATTAGGGTTAAGAATTTGGCTGAGAAAGGCAATAAGAAAGCACGATTGGTGCTTGATTTATCCGAACGTTACGATGAATTAATCTCAACGATTTTAATCGGTAATAACATCGTCAATATTTTAGCGGCCTCTGTTTCAACGCTGCTTTTTGTCAATTTACTTGGTCAAGAAGTAGGCGCAACCGTATCGACGGTTGTCATAACACTACTAGTGCTCGTATTTTCTGAGGTATCACCAAAGAGTATCGCAAAAGAATCACCTGAGAAATTTGCGATGTTTTCGGCCCCAGTCATTAATGTATTAATTGTGGTGTTTACACCATTTAACTATTTGTTTAAAAAATGGAAGTTGATGCTTTCGAAAATATTTAAACACGAAGAAGACCGAAGCATTACCGATGAGGAACTGTTAACAATCGTCGATGAAGCCAAAGAAGGCGGCGGAATCAATGAAGCTGAAAGTACATTAATTCGGAGTGCAATTGAATTTCGTGAGTTAGAAGCGGCAGATATCTTAACCCCTAGAACCGATGTGAGTTTTATTTCAATTGATCTCGAACTTGATAAGATAGCCGATGTGTTTAAAGAAACGGGGTATTCAAGACTACCTGTTTATGAAGGCACCGTTGACCATGTGGTAGGGATCATTCACCATAAGGACTTTTATAATTACGTTTATAACCGAGAAGAACCACTAGAAAACTACATTAAACCAGCGTTATTTATAACAAAAAACAAAAAAATAGACTCCTTATTAAAAGAGCTTCAATTAAAGAAAATGCACATTGCCGTCGTACTAGACGAGTTTGGTGGTACTGTTGGAATTGTAACTATGGAAGATATTTTAGAAGAACTAGTCGGTGAGATTTGGGATGAACATGACACGATTGTGCACGAAATCGAAGACCTAGGCAATCATGAATACCTTGTATCTGGTAATGCTAACGTCGAAAAATTCTTTGAAATCATCGATTATAACAAAGAAGTTGATGTATTTACAGTGTCAGGTTGGATTGTAGAAAGTTTAGGGCACTTGCCTAAAGCTGGTGAAACCTTCGAGAATAAGGAGTTTCTAATTGAAGTCATTGAACTTTTTGGTAAACGTATTGAAAAAGTGTTAATTAAGGATTTAAGAGAAAAAGAAACAATTCAAGAAGAAGACTAATATAAAAAGCGAGTACCTGTTAAGAACGGTACTCGCTTTATTGATTAAATTAACTTAGATAAATCCCTTAAAAATGATTGAATCTCAACTTCATTGCGCCTGTAAGTTGTGACTAGACGAATAGTTTGTTCAGCATCGTGATCTGCCCAAATTTCAAACTGGTAGTTTTTCTTTAAGCTGTCTACAATCGATTTCTTTAGTCTTAAAAATTGCTGATTCGTTGGTGTCGGTTTAAAATCAATTCTAAGCTGTTTTAAACCTTCAACAAGTAAGTTTGCATTTTGATTGGCTTTGGATGCAATTTCAAAGAACAAGTTATTTGTAAAAAGTGCTTGAAATTGAATACCTAATATAAATCCTTTGGCTAGAAGTCCACCATTTTGTTTGATTGAATAAGTTAAATTATTGTGCATTGCCTCGTGTTTTGTGATAATTGCCTCACCAAGCATAGCCCCATTTTTTGTCCCACCAATGTAGAAAATATCACTGTATAAACTGATTTCATTTAGTGTAAGATCTGATTCTTTTGAGGTTAGAGCCACACCAAGACGTGCCCCGTCAATGAACAATATCAGATCGTTTTGTTTTGCTACCTCATAGAGTTCAATTAGTTCTGACTTGTTGTAGATTAAGCCTGTTTCTGTGGCATTTGATAAATAGATCATCTTTGGAATGACTCTGTGAAAATCTTGAAATTGTTCTAAAGTTCTTTTTACGTCAGATGCATTAATCTTGCCATCTACAGAATCGATGGTTATTATTTTATGACCCGTTTGTTCGATTGCCCCAGTTTCATGAACATCGATGTGACCGGTGCTTGCAGATATAACGGCTTCATAGGGTTTTAATAAATGTGAAATAACTGTCTTATTAGTGATGGTCCCTCCGACCATAAAAGACGTATAAATTTTGTGATCAAAGTGGGTTTGTAATAGTTGTTTTGCTTTATCAGTAATGACATCCTCACCATAACCAATATTGCTTTGGTCTTTAACCTCTAACAAAAGGTCAAGAATCGCTTCATGTGCGATGTCGTTATAGTCGTTTCTAAAATTAATCATCATATCATCCTTTCATCCGTTTCTATTATAGCAAAATAATTCAAGATACATGTAAAGGATGAATTATTTTTATCGCAATATTCACTTAGATTAGCAGTTTATAACGCATGAGACGAACATTTTGATGGATCATATCGAGAATGATCAAGAACTATTAAGGAAAAAGATTATAATAGATTGTTTTAAAAATTGACAATTTCTTAATTAAGGATTGAATGCAAATATTGTTTTTACGTTAGAACTGAAAGCGATTTATGATACAATGGTATTACATACAAATGAGGGATTAACGTGACTTTATTTCAAGTAACAACTAACACATTATTATCAATTACCATCGGTCTTTTGATCGTTTTTATTTGTTTAATTGGCTATCTGATAATCAAAAGTAAGCGTAGTGGATTTAGTAAGCAAGACATCAAATCAATCATAGATGAAACGAAAAATAGTCAATTTAAAGATTATTTAGTGATGCTTAACGAACAAACAAAAGAAATACAAGCATTAAAAGTTTCACTAAATGAACGATTGATTTCTAGTACGTCTGACCAACAACTAAGATTATCATCTTTTTTATCAGAAACAAAGTCCAAGCTTGATGCCGTTGAACAGTCCTTTTCAAAAGAATCATTAGATACCAAGTACCAAACTGAGAAGAACATCAAGGAACTAATCGAACAAACCTCAAAAGAAATCATGAACTTAAAAGAAAATCTGATTAGAGAGTTAAATGAAGTCAATACAAAAAAAAGCATTCAGCAGACCGATGAACAACTAAAGACACATAAAGAAATTGAACTTCAAATCGATAAATTGAAAGTTCAGGTCAAAGAAACATTAGAAAGTGGCTTTACAAAAAACGAAGAAGCCATACAATCGTTTATTGAAAAAACAGCTTCAATTGAAGCCTCAACAAGACAAATTGAGCAATTGAAAACTGAAATTAATCGATTCAACGATTTGTTATCAAATCAAAAAAGTCGTGGTAATTTTGGAGAAGACGTTTTGAATCGTATTTTAGAAAATCTGTTTGGATTTCAGACTAAATCACTTTTTTATGAAACACAAGTTAGTCTAGTCGATCGGTTTAGACTTACACCAAGTGAAAAAAATGAAAAACTGGTCGTTGACTTTTTATTTAAAATTAAAACCAACCAGGGCATCTTACCACTACCGATCGATGCCAAATTCCCATACACTAACTATGTCACTCTTTTTGATGAACAGCTTAGTGTTCAAGACAGATTAGAGGCAAAAAAACGATTTAGAAATGATATGAAAGCTAGAATAAATGAAGTCAAACGCTACGTCATCGAATCCCATACTGCGCCTTACGCGATAATGTTTATTCCAGCAGAAGCTGTCTTTATTGATCTATTTAAAGAGTTTCCCGACTTGATCGAAGACGCTAGAAACAAACACATAGTAATCGCCTCACCGAACCTAATTGTATCTTTAATCCAAATCTTAACATTTATCTTAAGGGATTATGAATTAAGGAACAACCAAAATGAGATATTAGAACTGATTAATGGTATTTCAAAGCAGTTTGATTTCTTAAAAACACGAATGGATGAACATGTAAGATTAGTTTCAAGACTTCATGATAGTGCAAAAAAACTAGACATTACGTCTTCTAAATTATCAAATGAGTTTCAAAAAGCACAAACATTCATTGATGAGAAAGAATCAGCGAATCGTGATATAATCATAGAAGAAGAGGGTGTATAATATGGCTTACAAATCGAAATTTGCAACTAAGGAAATCGATAAACTTTTTGAGGCTATCTTGACGTTAAAGAGCGTTGAGGAATGCTACAAGTTATTTGAGGACTTATGTACAATTAAAGAGATACAAGACATGAGTCAGCGTTTACTAGTTGCAAAACTCTTAAATGAAGGTGTCTCATATCAAAATATTTCAAAAGAAACATTGGCTTCATCAGCAACCATATCGAGAGTCGCAAAATCCCTTTCTTATGGGGCGGATGGTTATAAACTAGTCTTAGAACGAACATCCAAAACAACTAAATAAACGTAAATTCTAATAAGTTTGGGGGACATCTCAAATTTATTTTTTAATTTAACGCTTTACAACAGTAAAGTGATGAAGTATAATGATGGTACGACAACTTAGAGGAGGTTATCAAAATGAAAAAAATAATTATGATTGTCTTAGGTTTCACAGCTTTTATAACACTTTATGGGTGTACAGCTAAAGAAGTTATTAACACATACAGTGAATTTGAAGAAAGAGGTTATGTGATAGTTGGTCTTGATGATACATTCGCACCTATGGGCTTTCGAAACAATGAAAATGAATTGGTTGGGTTTGATATTGATTTAGCAAAGGCCGTGTTTAACTACTTGGGTCTTGAGGTTCGTTTTCAACCAATTGACTGGAATTCAAAAGAGCTAGAGTTAAAAAGTGGCAGTATCGACATGATTTGGAATGGTTTATCCATTACAGAGGCAAGGAAGAAAGAAATCTTATTTTCACTACCATACTTAGCCAATCGTCAAATCATCTTAACGAAATCAGGTGCTACGATTGATACTATATCTGACCTTGCAGGTAAAAAACTAGGGGTTCAAATATCAAGTGCTGCCGATCAAGCAGTAACAGAAAACAGCATTAGTAGTCAATTAGGAGAACTGATTAAATATGACACTTATAATCAAGCAATATTAGAGCTAGATAACAATACGATTGATGGTGTGGTCATTGATGAAATTATGGGCCGCTACATCATGAGTCAAAAAGAAGGTGTCTACCAAGTCGCAAGTGAATCTTTCTTAGAAGAATTCTACGGTATTGGATATCGTTTGGAATCTGTTGAATTGAAGGAAAAAATAGATGAAGCACTTCAAATTTTAAGTACCCGTGGTGTAACGACAACCATTTCACAAAATTGGTTTGATGAGGATATCTTCTTAATTTCCTAATGGAATACATTATTAGTACAATCAAATACTTGAGAGATGGTATGTGGTTATCAACAAATTTATTTGTTGTCACTCTAGTGCTCTCGAGTATTTTGAGTTTAATACTCATTTCAATTTATAAAATTAACCCATTCATTAAAGGAATACTAAGGCTTTACACATGGTTATTTAGGGGTACACCACTGATGCTTCAATTGTTCTTTTTCATGTATGGGTTGCCATTTATGGGCGTTTATATTGATCGCATGATGGTTGCGTACCTCACGTTTGTTTTAAATTATAGTGCTTATTTTGTTGAAATCTTAAGAGCTGGTGTTGAAAGCACCTCAAAAGATCAAGAAGAAAGTGCAAAAGTGATGGGCGCAAATAAATATCAAATCTATCGCCATATTATATTGCCTCAAGCCATTAGAAAAGAGCTACCAAGCATATCAAGTGAAGTTATCAATTTAATTAAAGATACGTCTTTAGTTACAGTGATCGCATTAACTGATGTTTTAAGAGGGGTAAAAGAAATCGTATCAAGAGATTTTACCCTATCACCATTTGTCGTCGCAGGTCTCTTCTACTTGGTATTTAGTTATGTTATCGTAAAAACATTCCGTCTATTAGAACAAAAGTTCGACTACCTTGATAACGTCTAGGTAGTCGTTTTTTTTTACAGTTGTCTTAATCTTTGATAAAATGAGTATAAAGGATGTGATTTTAATGACAAAAGAACAACTAATTGATTTGATTGAATTACGGTATAAAAGAGATGAAAAACGCTTAGAAACAGTTGATTTTACCCGTATCAAACAACGCCTGCTAAAGAATGAACAAGCTATTCTATCATTAATCTACATGGAACAAACCAAAGGTGAACCAGCCTTTTGGTATCACAATAAAGAAAAAGACCTATATGTGTTTGTTGATTCATCAAAAGAATCACCAGACAGGAGAAGCATTTGTTATGACAAAGAAGCAAGAATATCTAGAAAGAAGTTTCCACCTGAGACAAGTGCGATAGAACTAGTCGAAAAACACAACCTTCAGATTTTAGATGAAACTATGTATTATGAGCTTCAAAAATTAGGACCATTTGACACGAAAACATCGAGTTGGATTTTGACACCTAATTCAATCAGAGATCAAAAGGGGGCACTGTTTTGTGACTACCATTATGGTCGTGTATTTACTTATTGTAATGGCGCTGATTCGTACTATGGTTCTAGGGGATTTCGTGCGTTTATTGAAGTTTAAACACAATGCATGAATTGTTTGATTACAGTTTATAATTAATATAAAATAAAAAGGATTTTTCTTGAAGTCTTTGTCTACTAGGTGTAGAATATCTCTTGGGGAAATCCCCTTTATAAAAAGGAGCATATCATGCAAGTTCATGGCAAAGATTCTAGAGGCAAACACCTAAAGAAAAACAAGATCAGAAACGCAAAGAAAAAAGGCATTAAAATTAATCAATTGTAACAAATAAAACAGTCATAACGATGACTGTTTTTTTATTTATAGACAAATAAAACACCTTAGATGGTATCAAGGTGTTTTTTTTGAAATGATTATTCGTTTTTATAAAGTGTCACAAGCTCATGAAACGTTTCTCTTGAGGCTTCAATTAAACCAGGCATTTCTTTTTTATGCCCATTTGGATTTTGATGCATGGCTTTATGTGTTTCTGAACCTTCCCAGTTGATGTAGGCTTGTCTAGATTCAAAATAGACGGAGATACGATATAAGTCGTATGATTTATTTCTTTCATCAATCAATACCTCACGTTTGACAAAACCGTCAAATGATTGAAGCACGAATGGTTGATTGAAACGCGTAATAAAGCTATCTTTATGTCCTTTTTCCATTTTAAGAACACGAGTGGTAACATACATGTCATAACCTTCTTTCTACAGTTCAAATTATAACAACCGATGAGATAAAATATAAATCATATGATAATCTTTCTAAACAAACGGTTTATTTAGACTAATTTATGTGGTTATTTGAGCCGTTTTCTTAGATTTGTGAAGGTTTGTGTGACTTCAAAGCCTTGGGCTTCATAGATACGCCTTGCTTTATTCTCTGTTCCTGTAAATAGGGTCATGTAGGTGGCCCCCGTCGCTTTTAATCGATGACACAGCTCGTAAAAAAGTGCTTTTCCAATACCTAAACCTCCATAAACTGAAGATACACCAATACCTGAAAATGTACCTTTTTGGTTAATGACATTTAATGGGCCTGTAAAGCCAATGACTTCGTCGTATTTTCTAGCGATAAGTATGGGTTTGTTTGCTAAAATCGCTTGATTGAATGCCTGTTCAAAACCTGGGTTATTAAGGTTTTTAAAGAGATTTGTGTGGTTCTTACAAGTCGTTTTATTGAAGTATTCAATGACGATGCCTTGCGCTTTGAGTTGCTCTATTTTATAGTGCAAAGATGGTGATTCATCTAGGTGGGTTAAATTCATATGATAAAGGTTTTGATAGGCAAAAGGCAAGTAGCCTTGTTTTTTTAAAAATGATTCGTAGTGACTGTTGATTAATACACCTGGCATGTTGTTATGAGTGTGTGATTGATTATTTACAAAAAACGACCATTGAATCGGATTAAAAAACACACAGTCGATGGTATCAAAACCATTGTTTATTAGTCTTTCTTCGAGTGCGTTTAATAGTGTTTTTCCAATGCCTTGAAGTTGATGATCTTTTTTTACAAACAGACAGGTGAGATAGTTGGTTTTTCTCTTGAAATCACTGACACCTGAGGCAAACCCAAGCAAGGTTTTATCCGATAGAAACGCTAGACTTATTTTTTGATAACCTTCGATTTCTTCAACGAAGTAAACGTTCATTAACTCTGGCGTGACTTTTAATAAGCGTAAGTCATAATCATCAATGGATTCATTAATTAAATTAGTCAAAGCTTCTAGATGTGTAGTAGTCAAGTTTAATATCGTCATAGTGTTACCATCCTTATGCCTTCATTATAACAAGAGAATAGTGCATCCTTTGAGTAATTTAAGAAATCGTCGTTCATTTTCGATTATTGGTTTCTTTTTTCAATAAACCTCAACAATAACGATTGTTTTTGTTTCGTAAGCGTTATCTAGTTGACTTTCAAGGCTATTTTGACTAAACTATATAAAGTTGATTAATGGAGGTATTAGAATGATACATGTTTCAAACGTAAGTCTCGTCTTCTCAGATAAAAAATTATTTGAGGATGTAAATATTAAATTTCTGCCAGGTAATTGTTATGGAATTATCGGTGCCAATGGTGCCGGCAAGTCCACGTTTTTAAAATTACTTTCAAAGGAAAAAGAACCTACCAAAGGCGATATCATTGTTGAAAAAAACAAACGAATCGCTACACTTAAACAAGATCAAAATGCGTATGATGAATTAACAGCAATCGAAGTAGTCATCATGGGGCATCAACGCTTGTTTGAAATCATGAAAAGTAAAGAATATTACTATAATTTAGAGACGTTAAGTGAAAAAGAAGGCTATGAACTGGCTAATTTAGAAGTTGAGTTTGCTGAACTTGATGGGTGGGAAGCCGAATATAACGCGGAGAAATTATTAAATGGATTAAACGTTCCTCAAAGCGATTTTTATCAAAAGATGGCCGATATCGTTCCTAAGCAAAAAGTCAAAGTTTTATTAGCACAAGCGCTTTTTGGAACACCGGATATCTTATTACTTGATGAACCGACCAATAACCTAGATTACGAAGCCATTCGTTGGTTAGAAGATTTTTTAATTGATTACGAGCACACCGTGATTACTGTTTCGCATGACAGACATTTTTTGAACAACGTTTGTACACACATGGTTGACATTGACTACTTCCAAGCAAAACTGTATCAAGGTAACTACGATTTTTGGTTAGAGTCTTCACAGCTCATTCAACGATTAATGAATGACCGTAACAAGAAAAAAGAAGAACGAATTGAAGAACTAAAAGCCTTTATTGCACGCTTTAGTGCAAACCTTTCAAAGAGTAGACAGGCAACATCAAGAAAGAAATCGTTAGAAAAAATCGAGTTAGAAAACATTGTTCCATCCTTACGTAAATACCCATTCATCGGTTTTGACATTGATAAACCACTGGGTAAAGATGTCTTAGATGTATCAAACCTTTCTTACAAAATTGATGATAAAATGGGCTTTGAAAACGTCTCTTTTACCATAAACAGAGGAGACAAAGTCGCTATTGTTGGTGACAACGACTTACTTAAACAAAATTTACTTGCCATCCTTGCAGGTGAAAAAGAACCACTCAGTGGGATTGTTAAATGGGGTCAAACCATTAAGACGAATTATTTTTCTTCTGACATTGACAAATACTTTGAAAACTTTGATTTAAACCTCATTGATTGGCTAAGACAATTTTCAAATGAACAAGCGGAATCCTATATTCGTGGCTTTTTAGGACGTATGCTTTTTAGTGGGGACCAACCGCTCAAATCCGTTGAGTATTTATCTGGTGGTGAAAAGATGAGATTACTTTATTCAAAGTTAATGTTATCAAATGCGAACACACTGATTATTGACTCGCCAACCATTCACTTAGACCTTGAAGCCATTCAAGCCGTCAACAATGGTCTAGAAGCTTTTAATGGTGCAATCATCATGTTCACTCACGACCATAAATTAATTGACACGGTCTGCAATAAAATTATTGAAATCGGTGATTTAGGTGCGTATAGTTTTAATGGCACATTAGACGAATACATCGATCACGTTAAGAAAAAAGACGTTAAGAGCGTTCTTTACAAATAAAAATACAAGGGGCTGTAACGAAATGAAGATAATTAATTCTTCATTTCGTTACAGCCCCTTTTTTTCATAAATGACGGTTTTAAAAACACATCAACTATGTTACAATGACTTTAGTGTCTAAAAGAACTAAAATAAATTTAGGAGATAAAAATTGATGAAACGTATTAAAGTGTTAGTTGTATTAGCTTTTCTAGTACTATTAAGTGGGTGTTTTGATCAAAAAAACACGTTTGAAAAAGTGGATGCCGCTTTTGTATTAACTTATGATTCAAGTGATTCAGAAAATAATGTGACAAAAGATGTTTCTTTGCCTGACTTAGAAAACAAGTTTAGTGACATTGAGGTTACATACACCTCAAGTAATCAAACGGTTGCTATAGTCGAAGGACTTAAAATAAAAATTGTGCCAACTGAGGTGGATGTCACCATCAAGATTACCCTTACAGTGACAATCAATGAAGAACAACAATCGTTTGACCGGTCGTTTATCGTTAAAGCAAAACCCCAAAGTGATGACACATACACACTTGTGATTGTTGATAATGACAATCAAAGCGACTACGTTGTTCTAAAAGATAGTCTATTTAATCAAACACTTAGTAAAGAAGGGTTTGATTTTGCAGGACTATATTTAGATCAAGCATTTACAAAGCCATTTGATGGATATGTTAGAGATAATTTAACCGTCTATGTCAAATGGATAAAAGTAACACTTGACACGACGGCTCCAAATATAATAGGTGTAGAAAATCTTACAATCTTTCTAGGTGATTTAATTGATCTATTGAGTAGAATTACGGTCACAGATAACCTAGATGGTAGTCCACAGTTATGGGTTGATGACTCTGAGGTAGATTATTTCACACCTGGTGTGTACAAAGTCTATTACTATGCAGTTGATTCAAGTGATAACGAACGAATCGTAGAAGCCACTTTGACGATAAAAAATGAGGTTAACCTGTCAACTTTGGAAACTTTTGAACAATCCTCTGGCTCAGGATCATCTTATACGAACGGTTCATTTCAAAGCGAAAACGGCTTAATTTGGGTCTATGAAGGTATGAGAGGCGATCAAATACTTGATGGCAAAGCATTAACCTTTGGACAAAGTTCATCGCAATTCTTAAAAACGATTATCCCAAACGGGGTAAATAGTGTTTCAATCGATTTTAAACACGTGTTTAGTGGTGCCTCGACAAGAAACGTAGATCTCTATTTAAATAACGAGCTCAGACATACGTTTTTAGTTACTGCAGATACGATGACTTATGAAGTAATCAATTTAGGTGTTCAAGGTGAAGTGACCTTTGAATTAAGAAATGCGTCAGCCTCAAGGGTTATCATTGACAATATTTTAATCACACATAACCAATTGAGTGATGACATGAAATCGGTATTAAAAGACCAAGAAGCGCTAGTGCTTCCAAGCAAACTGATGTTTGAACAACAGTTATCTTTAGTAACTATCGGTAACTATGATTCTGCTATTTCATACCATTACCAAGATGGATTAAATCCGTATAATCATTTGATTGATTTAATATCAGGTGAAGTTATTTTGATTGAAAACCAAGTTAAAACAATTGGTGTGGTTGTGACTATACGAAAAGGTACGGAAGAAGTCAGTTTCACACACGCGTTTATTATTGGTGAGGGTGATCCAATCACCATAAGTGAAGCAAAAACACACAATGGACTTGTTAAAACCACTGGCGTTTTGACTGGATTTATAACAATGAATAATCAAGTTCGCGCTTTTTTTGAAGACGCAGACACTGGCATAGAAGTATATTTGGATGTTGCTTTTATTCCTGAGCTAGAAATAGGGTATTCCTACATTATAAAAGGTAATGTTACAGGGGTTAAAGAAAAACAACTAACCGACGTAACAAGCTTAATCAAACAAGAACAAACAGTAATATATCCAACCAATTATGACCCGCAAACACCTAATGAAACAGTAGGCAAAAATATCTATTTTGAAGGACTGTTTAGTGACATAAACAATCACATCGCAAGAATCGTGGTTGGTCAAGAAGTGGTCTTAGTTGATATGTCTTACTTATCAACATTTGATTTTTCATTTGCTGAGGTAATTGAAGTGCTTGGGTACGTCGTTTACGAAAACAACAACTATTACATTGTCGTTCTAGAACAAGACGATATACAAACCAGACCAAATGACCTAAACCGAGTTAATGATTTGGTCTTAGAGCATCTTGGACTAAATCATCAAATGATCATCAGTGATGACTTAGTTCTAAAATACACCGATGAGCGATTTGGATTAAGTGTTTCTTATCAATCTTCTAATCAGTCAATTCTATCCAATGATGGAAAAATTATCACGCTTGAGGCAGAAGAAAGCGTCTTATTAAACTACACATTATCAAAAAATTCGACGATTATTTATCAATCAAGTATCGTAATAGAGATTCGCTTGGGTAACCCACTGACTGGATACTACCAAGAGGCAAATGGAAAGATTGGCGATGAATTACTAAGAAGCTTAACAACCATTATCTCTAGAAATTATCATTCGATTTCTTATTCAGCCACAAATAAAGTCTTAGAGGTTTCAGATAAACACCCTAGTGGTAGTGGATACTTAGGCGTTTATGACCACACCTCAATTTCAGGTTACAACAAAGAACACGTTTGGCCACAATCGTCTTTTAGTGAAGCAAGTCCTTATAAATCAGATATGCACCATTTGAGAATTTCGGTTGTAAGCACCAATAGTGCTAGAAGTAATTACTACTTCAATAATCCAACCTCACCAACGTCAAATTGGCAGGTAGGAAGTAACCGATTCTTCCCAGGTGATCAAGACAAAGGTGACATAGCGCGCATGCTCATGTACATGGCGGTTCGTTATAGAAACGATAACTTTAAGTTAATCGTTGCAGAATCTGGCAGAACGTCAAACGCACCTTCACGTACGATGGGAAATCTAGCGGTATTACTTAACTGGCATCTTGAAGATCCAGTGGATTCATTTGAAGTAAATCGTAATGAAGTCATTTATGGCACACAAAAGAATCGAAATCCTTTCATTGATCATCCAGAATTGTTTGAATCGATTTGGACTATTTTTATGCAAGAAGATTCTAACAGAAAAATCAGTTTTAATAACCTTGATCCAGATTTCTTAATGAGTTATATTGAGTTAAAAATCTTTGAAATTCAAGTAGATTTAGGAAGTTATCGTAAAGAACATCAATTGTTTTGTTAATCAAGAGGACCTTTTGGTCCTTTTTTTGCAACTAATCGTTGCGTGACAACTACTAGTAAAAGTAATAGAATAAATGCAGGAGGTGCCAAATGATCGATCAAATTCAAGTAGGAAAGAAAATTAAAGAAGAACGGTTAAATAGGGGTTTAACACAAGATGAATTAAGTGCAAGCCTAAATATCAGTAGACAAGCCTTATCTAAATGGGAAACAGGGATCAGTCTGCCTCCAATTGAAGCCGTTGTTGAACTAGTGAGACTACTAAATATGTCTATTGAAGAGTTACTTTGTTTAAACAAAGCAGTCCCAATCGATAAAGACAATCTGTTTGTTAACCACAGTCGTCTTTATGTGATGGATCAGTTGTTAAAAGATAAAATAGACATCAAGCTAGAAGAAGTATTTTATCAACTGAGTAAACAAGAGCGTTTGAGAATATTACACGCGATTCGTGAGGGTAAAATGAAACGCCCTAACCAGTTTCACGTTTATTTAAATGAAGCAGAAAAAAAATTCCTGTATGGAAACAAAAGGAGAAATGACGATGATTGTAAAAAGAATGATGATTGAAGATAAAGAAATGTTTGTTCAATTAACCAAAGAAGAAGCCATAAAATGCTACTTAAACAACGAGGTTATAATCTTCACAGATGAAGGTGAAAAGGAAGTATTTATTGAATCACTTGAATCTAAACAACCCAAGTCCAATAAAAAGATGAAGCGAATGCTTGGATTACTGCCATTTTTAGAAGATGAACAACTTTCCTTACTGGTGGATGAAATCATTAAAGGTGATGAGACAATTGAAAAAGATTTAATGTCAGTGGTACCGTTTTTGAATCAAACAGATTGTGATCGATTGTTTGATAAGATAGTAATTGAACATAATACCTCAATCAATCCAATAAGCATCGCACCATTTGTTAGCGAAGAAGCATTAAGTCATTTGGTCGATAAATTCATTGAAGGTCGTTTGAAAGAAGAGCTGATGGATGATATTTATCCGTTTTTATCAAGCAAGGACATTAACCGATTGTTTGCCTACCTTATAAATAAATAATAAAAAAGTCACGAACCCTCTTATTGTTGTAGGTTATCGTGACTTTTTGTTTGATTAAAAACTTGAAGCAGGTCGTAACTGATCATTAAAGTATTTTTTAGACTATCATCGACACTTTGATCAAGGGTTGATATTGTTTCAAAAAACGAATCAAATGATTGTTCAAATAGCAATTGTTGATTGAATTCATAGGATTTTTGGTAGTAGTATTGTAAAACCTCTAGACTTGCTATTTCATCTTGTGTCAATGTTCTACCAAGTCTTAATTCAATGTATAAGTTTTTACTTATTTCACCGCTATACTTGTTAGATTTTAATTCTTGTACGAACGTTTTGATTTCATTAAATACAACCACGTCCGTGATCGATGGTGTGACATCTATTGAGTCTAAGGCATCATTTAGCTCTTTTGATGTATAGTTTAGGATTTCTGTGTAAGAGGTAGCATTTAACGATTGGTAAAGTTTCAAGTAGCTTAATAATAAATGATAGTTGTCTTTTGCAGATTGCTCAAGCGGGTAACCACGATAAACCTGATAAAGTATAAAGAAATCTGTTTCAATGTTTCCGATTTGATAGAAAATATCGTTTCTAGGGGTGTCTGTGTAAGTGAGGCTTGTTTCACTAAAGTAGAGATTTGGTTGAATCTGTCCATCCGCTGGTTGATAACCAGCACAACCAGTTAGGACTAATAGAAGTATTAGTAATACAAGCAATCGTTTTTTCATCTGTGGTCACCTCCTTTAAGGTAATCGTATCAATTAGTTATGTCAAAGTGATGACATTTCAATCATCTTTCTTGGAATGTCTACTCTAGCAACCACGTCACTGCCATCGTTGAAGAGCGCTAGATTCAAATCATAGAGTTCACATATTTGTTTGACAATGGAAAGCCCTAAACCGGTGCCTTTTTCATTGTCTTTTTCATTATTTCCACGATAAAAAGGCAAGAATAAATCTTTTAATTCATCTTCATTTAAATGACCTTGGTTTCTTATCGTTAAACTGAAGTATGGCCCACTGAGTTCACCCAATAAAACAACTTCGTTATTTTTTGTGTAAACAATGGCATTCTTGAGTAAATTCTTTAATAGTAATACAAAGAGTTCTTCATTCATTTCAAGTACGGTTTGTTTGAATCTTGAAGTTATTTTAACACCTTTTTGCTTAGCGAGTTCAAAAAGAGAATCGAGCTGATCAATGGCTAATTTCGTGTCGCAAATATCGTTTGGTTTAATTTTATCTTCTAATTTGAGTGAGTAGGTTAAGTCTCTTGTCAATGATTCAATGGCATCGATTTGATTTAATAACTCGTTTAGGTACTTATCTTTATCTTTGTACCTACCGACGCCATCAATCATACCTTCAATCATGCCCTTCATCACCGATAGCGGTGTTCTTAGTTCATGATTAATCATGTGAATGAGTGCTTTTTTCTTCTCTTCTTGTCTCTTTTCAAAAATAATATCTTTTTCTAGTTTTTGATTTGCCTCATCTAGGGATTGATAAGACACTTTTAAATTATGAGTCATTTCATTTAAAGCGGTAATCAATGTTTGAAATTCATCTTTACGTTTGAGTTTTAATTTACTTTGAAAATTAAGTTTTGAAAGTTCGGTTGCGTAGGTAGTAATCTTCTTTATTGGTTTTGTTATACCGTATGAAATGATTAAGGATAATATCGCAATCATAATAAAGAAGAACAGGCCTTCAGTAACATTGATTTGATTCAAAACAGTGTCGATGTTTCTTAGTGATTGAATACGTGTTTGAATAATTAGATAAGTACCCAGTTCAAATTGATAAATGTAGTTGATGTGGTAAATGTCGTCTACTAATGTTGTGTGGTAGAGCAAATTACCTTCTTTTTTGGCGTTTGATTGGTCGTAAAGGTCAATAACGAATAAAAGCACAGATGACTCATCAAGTGTGATAGAACCAACGCTTTCCTTGATGCCGTTATTGGTGTACAAGATGAAACTTGTTTCGCTTGAGAGATTCATTAATGACGTGTCAGATAATGAAGTACCTGATTTAATTTTATCGGTGTTACTTAAAATCGATGTTTTGACATTATTAATGTTTTCTTCAATGTATAGGGGTAAAAACCGTTGTCTTGATACATAGTTACTCACGATGAAAACAAGAGAAAAAGAAAGGAGTAACAATAAAAATGTTTTGATGAATAAGCTTATTTTCATTGTAAGACCCCTTTCTGATGTTATTTTTCGAATTGATAACCTGTTTTATATATGGTTTTGATGTAACTACTCGCAGGACCTAATTTTTGTCTTAAACGTTTGATGTGTGTATCAACGGTTCGATCAAAACCATAGTAGTCATAGCCCCAAATTAAGTTTAATAAGTCATCTCTTGAGAATACTCTGCCGATGTTAGTAAGAAATAACTGCATGAGTTCCCATTCCTTTTTATTTAAAGCAATCTTTTCTTGGTTGACAAAGAGCTCATATCGCTCGAAATGATAACTTAGTATACCGTAAACCTGTGTGTGAATTGGTTCTTTATCGTACCGAGACAAGATAGCCTCTATTTTTTTAAGAACAATCTTTGGGCTGTATGGTTTTGTGATATAGTCATCGGCTTTGTATTCAAATCCCTTGAGCTGTGATTCTTCATCGGTTAATGAAGATAGCATCAAGACTGGGACGTCCTTGGTTTCTTTGATTTTCTTTAATAAATCGAACCCATTGATGTGTGGAAGCATCACATCAAGTAAGACTAAATCGTAAGTCTCCGTAGTGATTGTTTTTAGGGCGATAAAGCCATCAAACAGCTGAGTGATGACAGAAGATGGGTAGGCTTCTTTTAAATAATCATGTAACAGGTCGTTTAAGTGAACTTCATCCTCAATGATAAGTATGCGCATAGAATCCCTTCTTTCCTAGTTCAATGATAACACAAAAGGTTCTTAAATTAATAATCAATTTGATTTGTCACAACTTTGTCATAAGTTTACCATTGGTTTGACACAACTTAAGGTTAAACTTGAGACATAGAAACAAGGAGGAATTAATGATGAAAAAACAAATCATGTTATGTCTAGCCTTACTAAGTTTGATGTTGTTAAGTGGCTGTAGTGGCTATCAAAATGGATTTATGGATTATGGCCCAAAAGACCGTGGGGAGTACATTGAGTCTGAAACCTACGATGAAATTATCGAGAATGATTACATTAGAACGAGTGATATGCCTGTTTCAACTTTTTCAACCGACGTCGATACAGCATCTTATTCTAATATTAGAAGGTTACTTAACGAAGGGGTTCTACCTTCAAAGAATGCGGTACGAATTGAAGAAATGATCAATTATTTCTCTTATGAATTTGAGGGACCTAGTGATGATGAAGACCTAAGGATATATAAAGAAATCGGTGAAGCGCCATGGAACAAGGATCATCAACTCCTTATGGTGGGTTTAAAAACAACACCGTTGACATTTAATCAAACTGTTGCTATGAATTTGGTGTTCTTGATTGATGTCTCAGGTAGTATGTCAAGCTACGATAAGCTACCTCTATTAAAAGAAGCCTTAAAGACATTGGTGGAAAATCTTCGTGATAAAGATAAACTATCGATCGTTGTTTACGCCGGTAGTGCTGGTGTTGTTTTAGAAGGTGGCGATATTAGTGACGTTTCAGCAATCAATAACGCCATTGATCGTTTAGAAGCTGGTGGTTCAACCGCTGGTGGACAAGGCATAGAACTGGCCTATAAAGTTGCTAAAAGACAGTTCATAGTAGGTGGTAATAATCGTATTATCATCGCCTCTGATGGTGATTTTAACGTTGGAATTTCAAATCCAGATGAGTTGAAAGAACTGGTTAGTAAAGAAAAAGACTCAGGTGTATTCTTAAGTGTTTTAGGCTTTGGAACAGGCAATTATCGTGACGATATGATGGAATCAATTGCACAAAATGGCAACGGGGTTTACTATTATATTGATACCATCAAAGAAGCTGAAAAAGTATTGGTTTATGAACTAGGTGCCACGATGAACACTGTCGCAAAAGACGTCAAAATCCAAATTGAATTTAACCCAAGCTTAATCAAAGGATATCGATTGATCGGGTATGAAAACAGACGATTAAACAATGAGGATTTTAATGATGATGACAAAGACGCAGGCGATCTTGGATCTGGGCATGTGGTTGTGGCATTTTATGAATTAGTCCCAATCTCAAGTCAAACAAACATCACAGAAAAATCATTTGATGAAACTTTAGAGTTGAAATACGATGGAACCAACTATGAACATGAAATTTCTACCATTTCACTTAGATACAAACACAAAGATAGTGATGTATCATTAAAAATTGAGTCGATCGTGACTTCAGAAGATCAAAAGTCAAACAACACAAAAGATTTCTTATTTGCAACCAGTGTGGTTGAGTTTGGATTGCTTTTAAGAAATTCCGCCTACAAAGGTACTGCAAGTTACGATGCGGTCATTGCTCGCGCAGAAAATGCGCTATCAAGTGACCCATTTGGTTATCAAAAAGAATTTATCGAACTGGTTCAACAAGCAAAAAGACTCAGTCTTAGAGATTAATGAACCTCTGAACATATCCCCCTAAAAAGGAAAAAGTCGAATAAATCGACTTTTTTCTCTTTGTAAAGAGTCTTATAAACATGCTTACTTTATATCAATCCAGTAACGTTCGACAAGTGTATCTCTATCTTCTCTAACATCCTCTAATATACCGCCATTTTTCTTAATGGTAGAAGAAGAAGCAGTGTTTTCTTTGTCACAGACAAGTAAAACACGTGAAATGCCAATTTTTTTCGCCTCAGATAATGCAAGTTCTAGTAGCTTAGCGCCATAACCGTTACCACGTTTTGATGGACGAATACCAAGACCGATGTGACCGACGTTATGAAGAAGTGCTTCGTTTAGTTCGTGTCTGATGTTAGCTGATCCAATAAAACAATTGCTACTTTCATCAAGTAAGAATAACGTTGTAGTTAAGACGTAGTAAGTGTCACGGGCATCTAAGTTTTCCTTATAAAATTTAAATTGATGATAATCATTTTTACGAATGACATAAGGAATGATTTTTTCCCCAGTTAAAGTCCATTCGTCCATCATCTCATTTAGTAATGTTTCGTGTGTATCCTCAAGTTTGACTAGTTTAAGCATGTGTGTGATTTCCTCGATTCTAAGAGATTCTAAGGAAGATTGTATCACAACACGCAGACCAAATCCATTGTTTTAAAGTAGGTTTACTTATCTAATTCTTTTTAGGGAGAATAATGACATAAATGGTTTTGTTAATTTTATGATATAATAGAGTAAAATTAATTAAAATACACTTGAAATGAGGACTATTAATGAATGGGTTAACGTATTTGCTTAAAGGGATTCTAACTACATTTGCTCGGTTAATTAAACCGATATATTTGATTATCTGGTTTATTTTGAAATGGTTCAGCTCAATTCTTGTTATTTTATATAGGCAATTTCATCGTTTTTTCATTGCCCCACTTGGATCGTTAATCGTGTATCTTTCTAAGCAATTACTCAAGGGCGGGCGTTTTGTGATTTTAAAAATAGATGTTTTTTGATTAAACCATTAAGAACGATGTTGGTTTTTGTTGTTAAGTCTGTCTTTAAATGGTTAAACTATGGGTATAAAAAATTAATAGAATACATTTTTAAACCAGTAAAAAATGGCATTGTTTTTATCTATCAGGTAATCATCAAGAAAAGCATTTGGTATCTCTATAAGAAACTAAGTCCAATGATAAAAACAATATACAGAGGGATCTATTTGGTAATAAAAAAAATCTATGAGGTGCTATCGTTTATCGCCATTAAGCTTTTTAGCGTCATAAAAGTCGTTTTAGGTAGGTGTTTTAAATTTGTTACATGGGTTTATGGTGGTATTGCAAGATTACTTAGGTGGTGTTATCGTCACATACTACGAATGATACAGTCACTTTTTGAAGTGTGGGTTAAGATGTATGTATTTGTCTTAAAGCTTCCAAGCGGTTTATTCTTATGGGTAAAGAAAACCCTCTTCGGGATAATTTGGCTGTTTAAAGCCTTCTTATATGTGTTTATATTTAAGTTAGTCTTTCAAGGACTTAGTATATTATTGAATAAATTATTGAAGGTTCTTGAATTAAGCTTAGCCTACTTGTCTGACTTTATTGTATTTATTCTTCATATTTTTGAGCCAATCGGTTATCAATTTAGACGTTTATTTAGTGCAGTTAAAAATTTCATATACGACTATTCGAATGACTATTTTAATTACACAATGATCATCTTGTTTTCACCAGTGTTATTACTGATATTCTTAGCCTTATGTTTGCTATATGGCATTAAATCAATCGTTAGGATCTTATATATAGCTTGTCAATCGATTGCAGGTATTGGTGTATCAAATGTCTATGAGCTGATTAAGTATAAACACAGCTATCTACCAAGTCAACTTTTCTATCAAAGTTTGAGATCAGTCATCAAAGAAATAGAAATCGACGCGCTTTTTAAAAATGGTTATGCATATGAGCGATTAATGATTGAATCGTTTGTCTTTAGAATACTTAGTGTCATTTTTTTGCCTGTCTTTTTTATAGGGTTAATGCCTTTAAGTTTATTTGGATATTTATATCTCATTGTCAGGCGAATTAGGTTGCCACTAGATGCGAAATCTAATTTCTTATTTGAACACCTGATTATTAATAATGAGTTAAAAGAGGTTGCATACATACGTTCGTTTACGTTTCAAAATGCACCGGTGACAATTGAGATTCTCTCAAGCGCTTATGAAATTAACCACACCAATACCTATGTTTTTGATAAAGAAGCAGCCACAATTCATATTCGAATTTCTTATCAAGGACAAATGAAACGATATGAATTGAATCACACACAAAGTACAAATGCTCTTTTGCTTTATGAAAAAGAGGAAATCAAGCGAGAAATACAAAAACAGAAACTAGACGGCTTTGACTTGCCTAGTGGTAACTATGAAACGTATTATGAACCAACTAAAAAAGGTGATTGGATTGAACAAGGAAAATTCTATATTCGCCCCTACCGTAACAAAACGGATGTCCTTATCACGATTAAGAAAGAACAACACAAAGTAAGCGAACGTGTAAGCGTATTTGTTATCAATAAGAATCGAATAGAAAAACTAAAAAATCAGCGCGAGATCTATTTGCGCAAAGGTGCTAATTTACGACAATACTTAAGTGATATACTTTCTTTAAAATTCACTACTAATCAAGTTATCACGAATTCAGGTAAAATCAAAAAGTGTTTATATGGCACTTATGACGTGACTTATGCCATCAAAAACACAGAGGTCGTGATTACACAAAGAATCATTATACAGCCAAGCAAGATCGAAACTCTAAAGTTTAAAAAACTTTTAAAGAAACAAATCGAATTCATGGAATCTGGTGTGGACTTTCCTAAGGAAATAACAAATAGTTGGTGTTTATCTGAAAGCTTGAGCTATTACAATAAAGGACTTGAAGTAAATAAAAAAGAAGATTTGTTTGTGTCAAACCATAAACAAGCCTATTTGTTAGTAAAGCTAAACTCACTGAATCAATCGTTTTTAATACGGGTGTTAAATAATGAATATGTGCACAACTATTACGAGAATCAAAAGGACGTTCTAGTAAAACGATTAATTAATAAGAATCGGCCACTTAAGAAAATAGAAATTAAAAAACAGCCCCATTATATCATTAAAAAACCATTAAGCTGTGGCCTATTTAAAATGGTGATGATAACATCACTTAATCAACAGGTCTTATCTGAAACTGGCTTGATAAGACAAACAAATAAAGCAATCGAATTAACAGTAAAAATTTATCGTCATCCATTTGAAAAAAGAGTGTATATTGTAACACTTGATCTGGTGGATGAACATTTATTAGAAAGGAGAAAGAATAATGAATTTAGTGATCAATGAACTCTCATTAGACACCTTTAAGAAATTTATGACAAGTCTAAAACTAGAATCTACCTATCAAATCTTAGATGAGCGTATTGATAATCAGTCACTAGAAAGGGCATTTGAAGTTCAAATAACCTATAACGAACAATACGACGTCTTCTTTGAGATGACGCCTCAAAAAATGTATGACCTTGAAGTATTTTATCCATTTTTGTTTCATGACGTGGAGTCGTTTTACCGCGTTATCGCTAAGCTCTATTACATAAAGAACACAGGGACTTTACAAACCGATTTGAGTTACTTAGATTATTTCTTTTCCCATCGACCTGAGCGGACATTCTTAAAGTATGACTCGTTTGATGTAGATGATTATTTTCATCAACATGAAATTGATGTGTTGGCATTTCGATCAAGCCAGTTGTACGTCCAAGTATTTCAAGAATTTAAGGATGAAATGACATTTTCTGTGATTGTTATCCATGAAAATAAAGGTCTCGTTAGGCATACCTTTCTCTATGTCAAGGATGTGATGGACTATTTAGTGGATTTATTCAGCGGAAAAATAGTCTATATGCTTAAAAAAAGACGACTGATCGGTGATGTTTATTATAAAACCTTAAATATGAATCATAAAGCAGATTTAAGGTATTACCAAAAAAACCAGTTAAGATTAAACAATAAAATGCTTACATTTTAAGCGAATAGAAAAAAAAGACCAACCTTTAATTAAACTTAGGGTTGGTCTTTGTTGTTAGGTTTTGATGGCAGTTCTTAATTTTGCTGATCTAGACCTAGGATTTTGATAAATCTCGTCATTAGATGGGCTTATTGGACCATCAATTTGTTTGTAAATCCCTTCATTGTAAAAATGTTTGAAGGCTTTTTTGACTAAACGATCTTCCCCTGAGTGAAAGGAGAGTATAGCAACCTTCCCACCAGGGTTTAGGAAATTAGGTAGTTTGTCTAAGAGTTCAAATAATACTTCGTATTCGCTATTAACGTCAATTCGAAGTGCTTGAAATGTTCTTGTTGCAGCTTTTTTAGTGGCATCATCTCGATCGTTTTTAGGTAAAAACGCAAGTGCGTTCTTTATGATTTGATAAAGTGCTTTGGTGGTGTCAATTGGATTACCACTGTGTTTCTCCTTTGTAATCTCTAAGGCGATTTGGTGTGCATAAACTTCATCGGCATTCTCGATTAACATACCCTCGATTTCATCAGTTGTTAACTCTTGAAGTCGGATGCTAGCAGGAACGCCCTCTGAAGGGTTCATTCTTAAGTCGAGTGGGCCGTCTTGTTTAAAGGTGAAACCACGTTTTGGATCATCAATTTGCATTGATGAAACACCTAAATCGGCTAGGATAAAATCAAATGTTTGACCAATTAAATCAAGGTCTTTGAAATTCAGGTGGTGCAAGGTGAAATCGGATGAAGTAAAACCTTGGCTTTCCAATCGTTCTTTGGTTTTTGGTAGTTCGATTGGGTCTTGATCGGTCGCGTGCAAGTGACCTTTGTGGTTTAACACGTTTAGCATCTGACTTGTATGACCACCATAACCTAAGGTTAAGTCTAGTCCGATTTGCCCTTCTTTAATATCAAAAAAATCAAGAATTTCTGTTGTCATAATGGGGCGATGCATCCCTGCTGGGGTATTGCCTTTTTCGATGACTTTTAAGATAGTTTCTTGGTATTTTTCTGGGTTTTGTTCTTTGTATTTTTGATTAAATGTTTTTGGGTAGGTGCCTTTATAGCGTTCTCTACGTTTTGGTTTTTCTGTTGTCATATGATCACTCCACGTCAATCATACCATGAGATGCAATAGAATCAAAGAAAATCAAACCTAGAACGTTTGGTTATAGGAGAAATCGCCGTACAAAGACCTAATAAGTTAGTTGTTAAAGAATATATTATTTTAAAAGGTATCAAGCGTGATATTTAAGTCTTCAAAGTAGTAAATAAGAGATAATCAGCAGTTTTATTATGTTATACTAAGTATAGAAAAGAGCTGATATGAATGAAAAAAATCAAAGTGTTTGATGCGCATACCGACATCTTATATGATTGTTATCAAAGCAGTTTAAAAGGTGATATAAATAGGTTTAATGATTATCATTATAACCAGTTAAATCATCATATGACTGGTGGTATTTGGACTGTTTATTCACCGGATGAGTTTAACTTATTTGAAGCATTAGAGGTGAGTAAATCATTGGTTGATTTAGATCGGTTTGAAGTCATATTAGGTATTGAAGGGCTTAGAAACTTAAAAGATGTTTTTGAATTAGAAAGAATTTATCAACTGGGGTATCGACACGCGATGCTAACTTGGAATGAAGCAAATCAATATGCAACAGGTGTCAATGGTCCAAAAGATCAAGGACTCACACAACATGGCTATGAAGTACTAGATTTTATGATTGAAAACGATATGATTATCGATTTATCACACTTAAATGAAAAGTCTTTTTATGATGTATTAAACTACACAAGTAAAAATATTTTAGTATCTCATAGTAATCTAGCAAAGTTAATGGATCATAAAAGAAATCTAACGGATGATCAACTAAAAAAACTAAAAGAGGCTAATGGTTTATTATGTTTAACAGCAATCGGTAATTTTATCGCTATTGATGAAAGCGATAAGAACCTTGATACATGGATGAAACATTTAGAAGAAGCAATCAAAATCATGGGGATCGATAATGTTGGTTTTGGTTTTGACTTTATGGATTACTTTGGTCCAACCAAAACAATGAATTTAGAAGAACTAAAAAATGCTTCTGAAGTTGGTGCATTATTAAAGAAACTAGCAGAAAATGGTTATAGTAAAGAAGATATTGAAAAACTGACTTACTATAATATTTATAATCGTTTTAGTCGACATATCTATAAACAATCAAATCAGTAGAAATATATTTAAGTGTCATGAAGGAGTATTTTAAATGAAACATGGATTAATGAATAAACTCATCGCTCATCGTGGTGGTAAATATATTGGTCTTGAAAACACCAAAGAAGCTTTTCAAGGGGCAATTAATCTAGGTTATTATGGTATTGAGTTAGACATACAACCAACAAAAGATGGTAGACTGGTTGTTTTTCATGATCTAAATATAAAAAGATTAGCTAATGTAGATATGAATATCATTGATTGTGAGTGGGACTACTTAAAGACAGTACTACTTACAAAAGTAGAAGTCGATCAACAAACATATCATGGTCATATCATGTTGTTTAAAGATTTTTTAAATTTAATCAAAAACACTCAGTGTAGAGCATTCATTGAAATGAAAGAAACCTTTAGTACCTTTTACGTTCATCAAATGTTTGAAATCATTGAGTCATCAGGGATAGATAAAAATCAAATCATTATCATTGCCAATTTGGCTAGTATTTCAATACTAATTGAGATTAGAAAAATTAATCAAGACATCAAGTTACAGTTTGTCGCAAAAACTGATTATAGAAACTATTTAGATGATTGTATAAAATATCAAATCGACTTAGATATCTCTAAGAGTATTTACCTTGAGAATAAAGAAGAATTCATCGATAATATCAAGAGGTTCCATGAGAACGGATTAGAAGTTAACTGCTGGGTAGTTGATGATACAGCACTTCTTAAAGAACTAGAAGAGATCGGTGTTGATTATATAACGACAGATTCAGTGAACTACCCACCACTTAATCGAAGTGGGGGCTTCCTATCCAAACCAGCGTACCCGCCAGTGACTCAATAGGCTATCCCCGTAGTCCCTACGGTTCTGAATCCTTTTATAACTGAAATGCTAACTTATATTGTCTTAATCCTTCTCTGTTGATATTGATCGCTGCGTTGTGATCTCGATCTAGGTGTAACTCACAATTTGGACAATCATAGACTCTCTCAGATAACTTCAAATCTGTTTTGATGTCCCCACAACAACTACATCTCTTAGATGATGGATACCACTGATCCATCATCATTAGGCTTTTACCCTGTGTTTCTAACTTGTACTTTAAGAAGGATACAAATCTAGTCCAACCAAATCTAGATATCTGTTTGGCGTAATATGGACTTGTTTGAGACATATCTATCAGATTCAAACCTTCTACACTCACCAAATCATAACGCTTGGCTATCGCGTTAGATAGTTTATGTAGGAAGTCATCTCTTTTATGTTTGATTCTTTCATATAACAAGGCGATTTCTAATGCCTTCTTATCATAGTTACTAGACCCTTTGACTCTTCTAGATAAACTTCTTTGAAGGACTCTAAGTTTGTTAAAGTCTGTTTGTATGTCTTTAGGATAGTCCATCTTAAATCCTTCACTATCGACATAAAAATGAGTCATTGAGAAATCTAGTCCTATGGCATCTTTGACTACTTGTTTCTGAATCTCTTTTTGGTATTCATATAGAATAGAGACATAATACTTACCTGTACTACTCTTTGATACAGTTACGCTTTTGAGAATCATCTCACTCGGTATGGTTCTGTGTTGTTTAATCTTCACTTCACCCAGTTTAGGTAACTTGATATAGCCTTTTAATAGAACGATATTATTATTCACTCGATTGGTTGTATACCCATAGTCTTGTTTCTTAGAACGAAACTTTGGTCGTTCTTGTTTATGATTGAAGAACCGTTTAAAGGCTTTTTCTTGATTGAGTTGTGTATTAGCTAAAGATAACGAATCGACATCTTTTAAAAAGGGATAGTCATTCTTATACTGAGCTGGTGTAAGATGAAGGCTATTTTTCGTGAGTTCATAATGTCTCTGTTTATCTTCTAACATCTTATTCCATAAAAAGCGATTATGGCCTAAGGTCATATGAATCAAAATCTTTTGAGATTCATTGGGATAGATACGAAACTTAAAGGCTTTGTTCATCCGGTTCACCCTGACTTTCGATATACTGTTTGATTACTTCAGTCGGTGCACCACCCGAAGTTAACAAACAAAAACTTTGACTCCAAAAGTAAGACTTCCATAGTTGTTTACGAACGGATTCAAATTCTTGTTTGATTAATCGAGATGAAGCGGATTTGTAAGCATTGATGAATTTGGATAATTCTGTTTTAGGATGACTTCTAAATAGAATATGAACATGATCAGAATCGTGATTCCACTCAATAAGTGTAATATGATAGTTAGAAGCGATATATTCAAAAATATCTTTAGCGCGATTAGAGACTTCATCATTGAAGACTCGACGTCTATATTTGGTGACTAAAATCAAGTGATAGCATAACATAAAGACTGAATGTGAATTCGTGTCTAATTTTATCATAATAAGGCCTTCTTTCATATTACATACCAAGTGTATAATATATTTATATTATATCATATTTATATGTAATAATCAATCTCAAAAATGAAAAGAATCAATTCATCTCGCTACCTGTAGAGGAAGGGGACTTCTTGATTGTGTTGTTAAAATTTCATAACTAAAGCCAAGTGAAGTCTTAATACGACGTTATTTGGTTATTTTTCTATATACATATAACAAAAAAAGACTTGAATTTAATCAAGTCTTTCATAGTCAAATTTGGTGGAGATGAGGGGATTTGAACCCCTGTGCAAGATCCTAAACTGTAACACTTTCTACATGTTTAGTCGCTCAGTTATATTCATCTAATAGACATAGAACGACATATTTCTATTAGACTAACCCTATTAATTCATCTAGTTGCTTAAGGTGGCAACAACTAAATATATCTTACTAAATTGGGCCGTAGTCTAGGTCGTAAGAAAACTTAGAGTTGGCTCGCACTTTTTCTTAAGCAGCGAATTGTAAATTTTGGTTTCCGGTTATTTAGAACCTCGTGTGTTTTTACTTGCACCACCAAGACATGCTTATGTTACCTTTAAAACCGTGACGAATCCGTAACATCCCCGCGTAGTTATTATATATCAAAGAATCCCCTTTTACAATCGATTTCAATTATTATTGTTGACATCTGGTTTAATTACTATATAATAGTATTGAATTTGGTTTATTGTTGCTTAACTTACAGTTTACTTATACTAAACTAGAAAAAGTTTCAAAGGGTTCATAAGCCATAGAAAAACAATAAGTTTACTGTGCGTAAACATAGACCTAGGGGGCAAAAAATGAAGAAAATAATTGAGCTTAAAGGGATTACAAAAGAGTTTGGTGGACAAATTGTCCTAAGAGGTATTGACCTTGATATTTTTGAAAATGAATTTGTGACACTACTTGGGCCATCTGGTTGTGGGAAAACAACCACGCTTAGAATCATTGGTGGGTTTGTAGACCCATCGCAAGGTGAGGTGCTTTTTAATGGCGTTGACATGAAAAATGTGCCGCCACACAAAAGACCTACAAACACAGTGTTTCAAAGATACGCATTATTTCCACACCTTGATGTGTTTGAAAATGTTGCGTTTGGACTTCGTTTAAAAAAAGATTCAAACGATAAGCGATCAAAAAAAGAAAAAGAACAAGACATTGTCGATAAAGTAACCAAATATTTAAATATGGTGGGCTTAAAAGGCTTTGAAAATAGGAACATTCATAAATTGAGTGGTGGTCAACAACAACGCGTGGCGATTGCACGTGCATTAATTAACGAGCCACAAGTGCTATTACTTGATGAACCGCTAGCGGCACTCGATTTGAAACTGAGACAAGAAATGCAATACGAGTTAAAAGAAATTCAAAGAAATGCCGGAATCACATTCATCTTTGTCACACACGACCAAGAAGAAGCTTTAACAATGAGTGATAAGATTGTCGTGATGAATGATGGCGAAATCCAACAAATCGGAACGCCTGTCGACATTTATAATGAGCCAATCAATCAGTTTGTGGCATCCTTCATTGGTGAATCCAACTTGATTGAAGGCGTGATGAAAGACGATTACTTAATCCATTTTGACGACAAAGACTATGTTTGTGTCGATAAAGGGTTTAAGAAAAATGAAGTCGTTGACGTGGTTTTAAGACCTGAGGATTTAGATATCGTATCACCTGAGGAAGGTTTTATTAATGGGGTTGTTGATAGTGTGGTCTTTAAAGGTGTTCACTATGAAATCGATGTTAAAACTAGCCACCGTACCTATACAATCCACACGACGGATTTCCATGAAGAAGGTAAAGAAGTATCCATTATATTTACACCAGAAGACATCCATGTTATGGAGAAATGGTAATGTTTAGAGAACCGCTTAAACGAAGAGAACCCAAACAGTCAATCAAAAAGACCAAAATGGATTCCGTCGTCTTACTAGGGATCCCATATTACGTGATTTTAACCTTCTTAATCGTAATTCCTTTGGGGTTAATCTTATTATATGCGCTAACTGAACGTGTTAATGATATGTTCTTAACATTTTCATTGAAATATTTTGTTCAGTTCGCACAAGAACCGCTATTTATTAAGGCAATGGTTGACTCAATTTATTTAGCCATTGTTACTACGATTGTAGCTTTAATGATTGGTTATCCAACCGCGTTTATTATTTCAAAGAAAAAAGCTCGAACGCAAGCGCTAATGATTTTAATTCTAACTGCCCCGATGTGGGTCAATATGTTACTAAGAACCATGGCATTAAAACAGTTGTTTGAAATGTTCTTACCAAATTTGCTTGGGGGTAATTTCTCAATTGTGACGGGCATGGTATACGTGTTCTTACCGTTCATGGTGTTGCCAATTTACACGGTCTTATCAAAAATAGACCCTAAATTATACGAGGCAGCTCATGATTTAGGCGCAAACCGCTTTGAAACGTTTATGAGAGTCACTTTACCACTATCAATCACGGGTGTTTTATCAGGTATCACAATGGTGTTACTACCAGCGGCAACCACGCTAGTGATACCTAAATATTTAGGTGGTGGTCGTTACTTGATCGGTAATTTGATTGAAGACCGTTTCTTAAAAAACGGAAACTGGGGCTATGGTTCTGCCATTGCCATTATCTTATCTGTCATTATCATGATCATGGTTTATTTAACAAAGAAACTCGATAAAAACCCGGAGGTGGATCATGACTAAACTACGTAAACATGCCTCGAAGATTTTTATGGCCTTGGTGTTGTTATTCATTTATGCACCGATTTTATCGATGGTTATTTTCAGTTTTAATGAAAATAAGAGTTTGACACGATGGGGTGGTTTTTCATTCCAGTGGTATGAAAAATTATTTGATTCCCAAGAGATTATGGGTGCGGTTACCATGACCATATTGATTGCCGTGGTGTCGACACTGATTTCAACGATTATTGGTACCTTTGCAGCACTTTCATTATCAAAAAGCAAGAAATTAGTTAAAGATATCATTCTAACGGCGAACAACGTGCCAATCGTCAACCCAGAGATTGTCACTGCGGTAGGCTTACTGTTGCTCTTTGTGTCGTTTCAACTACCAAGAGGCTATTTGACGATGCTGTTGGCACACATTGCCTTTAGTATCCCATACGTGATTATCACGGTTTATCCTAAAGTGAGAAGTCTTGATCCTAATCTAGCTGAGGCGGCCAAAGACTTAGGAGCAACCCCACTTCAAGCGCTACGATTGGTCGTGTTTCCTGAGATAAAAGTAGCGGTCATTGCAGGGGCTGCGATTGCCTTTACAATGAGTTTCGATGATTTTGTGATTTCCTACTTTACGGCAGGATCTGCAACCAATATTTCGATTTATCTTTATACCTTAAAACGAGGCATAGAACCTACGATTAATGCCTTATCAACCATTATTATTGTCGTTATCGGTTTAATAGTAACCAGAAATTTTATGAAAACAAAAAAAATACAACAGGAGAGTGAAGAATGAAAAAATTTATTTTATTAAGTAGTATACTAATGAGTAGTTTATTCCTACTTGCGGGTTGTGGTATCGTTGATACAATCTCATGCATAGGAAAAGATAGTGTTAAAGTATTTAACTGGGGTGAGTATATGGACCCAGCAATCATCAAAAATTTTGAAAAAGAACACGATGTTTGTGTGAAATTAGTGACGTTCGATTCAAATGAATCTGCCATAACAAAAATGAAGACAGAAAGCTTTGATGTCATCATGCCAAGCGATTATGCCATTGAACAAATGGTAGGTGAAGACCTATTAGAAGTGATTGATTGGTCAAGAATCGATAACCTAGACAAAACAACGGGGTTAGCTGATGGACTCAGCTCAATCTTAGAAAGCGTACCGTTTAATTTACTTAATTACGGTGTGCCTTATTTCTGGGGTAACGTCGGTATTGTTTATAACAAAGATGAAGTGACTTTAGCAGAACTTCAAGAAAAACAATGGAATATTTTTAAAGAATCTTACGACATTGCGTTCTATGACTCTGCAAGAGATGGCTTTATGGTTGCATTAAAACAATTAGGCTATTCAATGAATACCTCAAATACGGCAGAATTAACGGAGGCAGAAGACTGGTTAAAAGAGATTGCTGGAAAATCTAATGTAACTTTCTTAACCGATGAAATCTTAGATGATATGCCAGAATTAAAATACGATTTAGCGCTTGCTTATTCTGGGGATGCCATCTATTTAATGAGTGAACAAGACAAACTTGGCTTCTTTGTTCCTACGGTAGGAACAAACGTTTGGGTAGATGCAATGGTCATTCCAAAGAATGCAAAAAACAAAGACTTAGCCTACGACTTTATTAACTTTGTTTCTTCTTATGATCAAGCGTTACTAAATACAGAATACGTCTATTATTCAACACCTAGAAAAGATGTTTATGAAGACGTGATTTTAGAAGATGGTGAGTTCTATGACTACATTGATGCGTATGAAGTCATCATTAACGAACACGATGAAGTATTTGCATATTTGCCTGAGGTTAAAAACTTCACAAGTGATGCTTGGGCAAGAATACGTATTTCTTAATTTAGACAACAAAACAAGCGTATACGACCCGTTCTTTGGGTCGTATTCTTTTTTTAGTAATAATAAAGAGATTTCGTTTAAAAAAACAAACATTTTATGATAGAATAGTAAAGAGTCAAGGAGTGCTTAATTATATGAAAACAGAACATGAAAAAAGAGTCAGTTTAATGACACTTTTGTACCAACAAGATTTAAATCCTGAAATGCCTTTGTCGTTAGATGAGGAAGTCATCGACACTTTTTTAGCGATTCAAGCCAAAAAAGAAGATGTAGACTACGTTATCAAACGTAACTTAACTAACTATACCATTGAACGTTTATCGTTTGTTGACCGTGCGATCATACGTTTAGCGGTCTATGAAATGATGTTCACAGAAACACCAAAACCAGTCGTAATTAATGAAGCCATCATTTTAACAAAAACATTTTGTAATCTTGATGATGAGAAACAAAGCGCATTTACCAATCGTTTATTAGATAACATCAAAAAGAACCTAGGGTGATTGTATGAATGATATCAAGTATTTGACGGTATCAGCAATAACTAAATACATCAAACACATTTTAGAAAATAACCAACATCTGCAAAAGATTTATCTAAAGGGTGAAATCTCAAATCTGACCAAACATTCGCGTGGTCATTTTTATTTCACATTAAAAGATGAACAGTCACAAATTCGTTGTGTCATGTTTCAAAACTACGCTTCAAAAGTGAATTTCAGCCCAAAAGATGGCGATAAAGTACTTGTTTTGGGTCAAATTAGCGTTTATGAAGCGGGTGGCTCTTACAGTTTAAACATTTACACGATGGAGCCAGATGGCATAGGCGATCTTTATTTGGCTTATGAAAAACTAAAAAAAGAACTTCAAGAAAAAGGTTATTTCGATCAAAAATATAAAAAACCAATTTCAAAGTACCCCGCAAGAATTGGCGTGGTTACCTCACCAACTGGTGCGGCAATTAAAGACATTATTCACACAATCGAAAGACGATATCCGCTTGCTGAGGTTATCTTATACCCGGCCATTGTTCAAGGAAATGACAGTAAAATAAGCATCAAGAATTGCATTGAAAAAGCCAATCAAGATGATTTAGTCGACACACTGATTGTGGGTCGAGGGGGTGGCTCGATTGAGGACTTATGGGCGTTTAATGAACTCATTGTTATTGAAGCCATCTTTAAATCAAGATTACCAATCATCACTGGTATTGGCCATGAAACGGATTTTACGATAAGTGATTTTGTTTCTGATTTAAGAGCGCCTACGCCAACCGCAGCCGCCGAACTTGCTACACCAAACAAAGACGAACTGCTTAGTCGAATGAACGAAATCAAACTGAGTTTATATCGAAACTTTAATGGAAGGCTCGATGAAAAGAAAGTCAGGCTAATGCATGTTGAAGAACATTTGATGGCGAAAAGCCCGATTGAAAGAATCAATAAACAAAAAGAAAAACAACAAGAACTTAGCTACTTGTTAAATCGAAATTATAAATTATTAATTGAGTATAAGAAAGATGTATCTTCCTATTTAGACAAACGACTAGGATCCTTTAATCTTACTGAATTAATCAAACAAAAAGAAAAAACACATCGGCAACTCGATGATAGACTAAAACAACAAATAAACTACGTATTAGAATCCAAAGCTCAACAATTTATTATCTTGAAAGAACAGCTCAAGCACTTAAATCCACTGTCTTATATGGACAAAGGGTATTCAATTAGTTTAATTAATGATAAAAAGATTGCGAGCGTGGATGACGTAGAAATCAATGACACGTTAGAAACCATCTTAACGGATGGAAAAGTCTATTCTGTTGTACAAAAAAAGGAGAAGAACCATGACTAAATTAACCTTTGAACAAGCCTTAGAACAATTAGAAAAAACCGTAAAAGCGTTAGAAAATAAAGACATTTCATTAGACGAAGCCGTTAAAATGTATAATGAAGGCTTAGAGCTATCAAAGCTTTGTTACGAACTAATCAAGAAAAGCGAAGCGATGGTCGTTAAACAAATGACAGACCAAGGCTTAAAGGAATTTGACGTAGAATAGAGGGTTAGTATGAATTTATATGACATTAAAGACCCCTCGTTCTTAAAGTCTTTATCCACTAAAGAACTGATCGAACTATCCAAAGAAATCAGGGCTTTTTTGATTGAAAACATTTCAAAAACAGGCGGGCATTTGGCATCAAATCTCGGTGTTGTCGAATTATCGATTGCGATGCACTATGTGTTTGATAGCCCAATAGATCAATTCATATTTGACGTTGGGCATCAAGCCTATACACACAAAATTTTAACAGGACGAGCTAAAGAGTTTCCAACACTTAGAAAATACAAAGGCTTGTCAGGTTATATTTCTTATAAGGAATCCATCCATGATTTATGGGAATCTGGTCACGCAGGTAGCTCAATCTCAGCAATGATGGGTTTTTTAGCAGCTAATCAGTTTCAAGAAAAAAAAGGCGAAGTCATTAGCTTAGTTGGGGATGCCTCGATCACCTCAGGGATGAGCTTTGAAGCACTCAACTTGCTTGGCTCTGACGCCTCTAAAAAAGGGATTATTATCCTTAATGATAACAATATGAGTATCTCAAAAAATGTGGGCTCCTTATCAAAAATACTAACTACCCTTAGAGGCAACCGTTTCATTTATAAAACCAGAAAGATCTTTGAAAAACTCTTGCCAGGGTTTGTTTTTAAGGTTTATCGACGATTTAAACGAATGATTAAGGCGTTATTTCAATCAGGAAACGTCTTCGAAGAACTTGGATTTGTCTACATCGGACCAATCAATGGAAACGACCTTAAAACAGTGATTTATGCATTAAACCAAGCGAAAAAGATGAAAAAAAGTGTCGTCATTCACGCTGTAACTGAAAAAGGAAAAGGCTATATGGCAGCTGAACAAGATGACTTTGGTGATTACCATGGGGTGTCTGCTTTTGATGTAGCAACCGGAAAAATGATTAAAGAAAACGATCAGTTAAAAAAATCTTGGAGTGAAGTCATTTCAACTGCGCTATATGAGTATCAATCAATTAAAAAAACCTTTGTCATTATGCCTGCAATGATTATTGGAACGAAATTTCAAAAATTCTATGATACGTTTAAGGACCGAATGATTGACGTCGGCATCGCAGAAGAACACGCGGCTTCAATGGCAGCAGCAATGGCGTTAAAAGGGGTAAACGTATTCTTACCACTGTACTCCACTTTCTCACAACGCGCTTACGATCAATTACTAAATGACGTCGCAAGAGCGGATTTAAACGTGGTGATTGCCATTGACCGAGCTGGTTTTGTCGGTGATGACGGGTCAACCCATCAAGGCATTTTTGATGTGTCGATGTTCTACACCATGCCAAATGTCGTCATTTCAATGCCATTTAATGCGCAAGAAGCGTTTGATTTAATCGCTTACGGTTTTAGTCAACCACACCCGTTTGTGATACGTTACCCAAGGGGAACAACACACTTTGATACAAATCAGTTACCGTCGTTTAATCAAATGAATGGCCAAACTTGGTACGACTTACAACAGGGCAAAAACGGATTTTTAATTGGTTATGGTGAAAATCTAAACTTATTGTTAGAGGCAAACGATGCCTTAGGACTTGATTACACAATCACCAATGCCCGTTTTATTAAACCAATTGACAGCCATTACTTGGATCAAATCATTAAAACCAATCGACCGGTTTTCATCTACGAAGACGTCGAAAGTAGTGGTTCGTTATACGCTCAAGTGTTAAGATACTTAATTGAGAATAACTACAAAGGCAAGATTGGTTCTTTAACTTACACGAATAAAATCATTTCTCACGGTTCAATATCAGACAATAAAAAAGACGCTGGGGTCTCCTATAGCGATTTAATTCACCGATTGAAGGCATTTAAGAATGAGACTTGATCTATACTTAGTCAAAGAATTCAATCTTGAATCGAGATCAAAAGCACTCGATCTAATTAAAACCAATCAAGTGATGGTCAACGGTCAACTTTCAAGTAAACAGAGCTACGACGTAAAGCCAAACGATCAAGTTGAAATCATAAAACAATTAGAATATGTCTCAAGAGGTGGTAACAAATTAGAAGATGCCATCAATTTTTATCACCTTGAGTTTAAGGACAAAGTGCTTCTTGATGTGGGCTCATCAACGGGTGGATTTACGGATTGTGCACTCAAACATGGGGCAAAAAAAGTCTACGCTTATGACGTTGGAAGTGATCAACTTCACGAAAGCTTAAGAAGCAAAAAAGAAATCGAACTGCATGAAAACACAAACATTTTAGATGTCTTGATGCCTGTGTCTTGTGACTACGTATCGATTGATGTGTCATTCACATCAGTAAAACCCATTTTAAACCATTTGAAAGACATTCAAGCGACCTTTATTGTGTTAGTCAAACCTCAGTTTGAAGTGGGCAAAAAAGAAGTTAAAAATGGAATTGTTAAAGATGAAAAAAAGCAAACCGATGTGGTGCTTGGTATGATAAGTTACATGAACTACTTGGGTTTTACTTACATCGGTCATAAAAAATCAGATTTATTGGGTAAAAAAGGAAACCAAGAGTACTTACTTGTCATGAAAAAAGGGGAATAAGATGCTTAAAACGTTAAAGATTGAAAATTTAGCCATTATCGAAGACCTTAATCTTGAATTTGAACCAGGTATGACGGCTTTAACCGGGCAAACAGGTGCAGGGAAATCCTTGCTGATTGACTCATTAAAGCTGCTTTTTGGTGCAAGAGCAGACCAAGATTTAATCCGATTTCAAAAAAGTCAAGCCACCATTGTCGGTGTTTTTACGAATTTAGGTACAAAACTGAAACAAATCCTTGAGAATTATCAAATCAAATCCGAGGAATTAGTCATCAAAAGAATCATGAGTCGTGACAATAAAAATCAGATACAAATCAATCAAACCACGATTACACTACAGGACTTACGAAAAATTGCTTTTTATCTAGGTGATATTCATGAGCAACATGATGTATCAAAGCTACTGGATCAAAACCTACAACTCTCCTTAATTGATCAAATCGATCGATTAGAAGTTGAACCATTGATTAATGACTTTGTCATCGCTAAAGAAAGTTATTTATCAGCCAAAAAGAAGTATACACAAGCCTTAGAGAAAAAAGCCGTAAAAGAAAAGGAAATTAAAGCACTTAAAGAAGAGATCGATGAACTTGAAAAAGCAAAACTCGATGCTGAGGAATTAACAACGCTTAATGAAACCATTGAAAAATTAGAGAACCAAGAAAAAATTGTTTCAAGCGTTTCAAACGCCTACGAAATCTTGGAAGATATGTATCAAAAACAATCCTTATATGACGCAGCAATGAGTTTAAAAAAAGTCAAAGATTATGATGTAATCTATGAAAAAGCAGTCGATACCATTTTAAATAGTCATTACGAATTAGAAGCACTAAGAGACGAGTTAAGTCAATCGCTTGAAGTCTTTTCATTTCACAGCAGTGAGTATTTAAATGAACTTCAAGAAAGAGATTTTTTTCTCAAAAATTTAGAGAAAAATTACAATAAAACCATTAATGAATTGATTGTCTATTTAAAATCGATTAAAGAAGAAGTCTTGATGATTGAAGACTATGATGGCTACGTTTTAAATTTAAAAAAAGACCAAGATCGATTGTTTAAAGAAACCTTAGACCTTGGTATCAAATTAAGAGAAAAACGGGAAAAATTATCCAAACGTCTTGAACATGAAATCATCACGGAGTTAAAACTGCTTGATTTGGAAAAAGTACGATTTCAAATTGCTTTTGATGAGCAAATGGATAACTTTTTTGAAGATGGCATTGACCTAGTCACGTTCTTAATATCTTTAAATGAAGGTGAACCCTTAAGGGCGCTTTATAAAACGGCCTCAGGTGGTGAACTTTCAAGATTCATGCTTGCCTTAAAGATTGTTTTTTCAAGACATCAACGTATTAATTTGGTGGTGTTTGATGAAATTGATATGGGCATCAGTGGAGTGGCAGCCTCAAAAGTCGCACATCGTATGAAAGAACTATCCAAAGATATTCAAGTACTTTCGATTACACACTTAGCCCAAGTGGCTGCAATTGCCAATAATCACTACAGCATCACTAAAGTAGTAAAAGAAGGTAGAACCTTTACCGAAGTATCTAACTTAGAAACTGAATCTAGAGTGCGTGCGATTGCCGAGATGTTATCTGGTGAACGCATCTCATCTTACGCCATTGAACACGCAAAAGCCTTACTTGAAAAATAAAAAAAAGGCTTTTGCCTTTCTTTATTTTTTGGTTGCGATTGCGATTATTAGTGCAACAACCGGTAAAACGATCATTGCAGCCACAAGTACATAAACAACGATTCTACCCCAAAGTGTTTTGGAAGGATCTTTAATTACTGGTACTTGATAAGCTTGTGATTGAACATTTTTAGACTTTTTGTCTTTTGTTTGTGCCATGGTATCACCTCAAATGTATTTTTTTACAACTGTTATTATAATATAATTATTGATAAAAAGAAAGGGAGAACGATGAAATTGCCTGTAAATATTATTTTTCACATAGATTTGAATGCTTTTTTCGCTTCTGTTGAGGCAATTGAGTCCCCTTTTCTTAAAAATAAAGTTTTCGCTGTTGGTGGTGGCTTATCATTTAATCGTGGGGGAATGTTAACAACCGCTTCATATAAAGCACGAAAATACGGCATACGAAGCGGGATGTCAGTCGCAGAAGCGATGAATCTTTATCCTAAACTCATTGTGGTACCCAATCGTAGGGATAAGTACATAAAGTATTCAAAGTTATTCATTGAACATTTAAGAACTTATACCGATGTGGTTTATCAAGCGAGTATTGATGAAGCATATTTGGATGTAACCGAACAATCGAAACACATCCACCCGTTAAAACTTGCTAAAGACATCCAAGACACGCTATTGAAAAAATACCAATTGCCTTGTTCCATTGGCATTGCACCAACACTCTTTTTAGCCAAAATGGCGTCAGATATGAAAAAACCAATGGGAATTACTGTGATTAGAAGAAGAGATGTTAAAGAAAAGCTATTTCCACTAGAAATTGATGATATGTATGGTATCGGTAAAAAGACAGCGCCGCGTCTACACCGTATTGGCATCAAGACGATTGGTGACTTTGCAGATCCAATGAATAAAGAAAAAATACTTGAAATCATGAGTCAAGCATCTTATGAAAGCCACATCGATGAAATTACAGGGTATTCAAATCAAACGGTTGATCCAGACAAATACGCCATACCAAAAAGCGTTTCAAATGAAACGACACTACCTTACGACGTTGATAACATAGATACCTTAAGAGAGTGGTTAAATAACCTTTTAAAAGAGAATTACGAGCGTTTAATCAAAGAAGGGTTGATGACTAGAACCGTAGGCATACGCTTAAGACATTCTGACTTTAGAACCATGTCAAAAGCGAAGACATTAGTCGACTATACAGATCAGATTGAGATTCTTTCTCAAGAAATCAATGATCTCTTTGATTTTTTTTATAACGACCAACCCATCCGTTTGATAGGTGTATCGTTTAATAACGTCATTCAAAAAAGTGACTATAAACAAGACATTAATTTGTTTAACTATCATGAACACCTTGAAAATACGTAGTTTAAGACGTATTTAAGGTGTTTTTTTTCATAGTTTAAAATGAAATTTATAAAGTTTAGAATTTTACAATTTATAGATATAAAACAAGAGCTAGACATGTTATAATGAAATCAAGTTGAAAAAAGGATGGGGTAATATGATTCGATTAGAAGGTATTTCAAAATACTATACCACGGACGCAAATGTAGTTATGGGTCTAAGAAAAGTGAACTTAGAGCTCAAGATTGGTGAGTTTGTTGCAATCACTGGGGAATCAGGCAGTGGGAAATCAACGCTATTAAACGTTATTTCTGGCCTTGATAAATACGACGATGGGGAAATGTATGTTTTAGGTGAAGAAACGTCTTATTACTCAACCGATGAATTAGAACAGTACCGAAAACTATACATCGGTTTTGTGTTTCAAAACTATAACATCATTGATTCTTATACAGTATTAGAAAACGTTATGATTGCCTTAGCCCTGCAAGGCTATCCAAAAGAAAAAAGAAAATCAAGAGCACTTGAGTTGATTGATAAAGTTGGGCTTAGTTCACACGTTAATCACCGGTCCTCTAAATTATCAGGCGGACAAAAGCAACGTGCGGTTATCGCAAGAGCACTTGCTAAAGATTGTCCAATCATTGTTGCTGACGAACCCACAGGGAATCTAGATCAACAATCTGGCGAAATGATTATGGCGTTATTAAAAGAAATTGCGAAAGAAAAACTGGTGGTTGTTGTGACACACAACTACGAGCAAGTTGCGCCTTATGCCACAAGAAAGATTCGCATGTACGATGGTGAAATCGTTGAAGACAAAGAGCTAAAGTCAGTTGAGATAAAAGAAGAACGTGCACCGATTGCACATTATCAGATGAATATCATTGATTTACTGAGATTTTCGTTGAAAAATATGTATCGTATACCAAAAAAATCCATGATCTTGTTACTATTTACGATGGTCTCGATTTTATCGGTGTTTTTAGTCTATTCTAACTATCAACGATCAAATAGTGAAAACACGTATTATGGTTACAATAGTGTCTTTACGAACTTGCATCCAGGAAGATTAGTTGTTAAAAAACGAGACGAAACACCCTTTACACTTAGTGAGATAAATCGTTTTGAATCGATGAACCGAGTCCTTAGTGTCTCAAATTATGACTTGGTTAACGATTTATCAATTTCATTGTTTAATGAAGACTATGGTAGACAAATCAACCCAAGAAGCTTAGTTTACTTTGATGATGCTTGGCTCGTTAGAGGACGGTTACCACAAAATGAAAATGAGGTTCTTTTAAGAGATTGGGACGGTAGTGGTCTCGGTATTGATTTTGAACTTTATTTGGATGGAAAAAACACATCGGTTGATGGCTATAAATTAACGGTGGTTGGTTACTACAGGGATGATTTGTATCTATATGGTGGTTCCGGGGAAATTGGATTTTTCCATGAGGACTTCTTTAATGGACCGAAAGATGATTTAAGTCAAATGCCGAGAATTATGACACTTTTTATGATGACCAATCAAATCACAGTTCACCAAGAAAATAACGCAAAAGACAATGTGATATTTAAATCCTATTATTATTTAAACAGTCAAGTACCATTTAATGAGATAAGAATGCAAATTGATTTAGCTCAATACATAGCAAGTCAACTAGGTTTAGACGTATTTTCACCTTTTGAGAGCTTAACTGGGTTGAGTGTCACTTCAATCTTGCCATACGAAGATGGCACGATTAACAATGTGACGTTTAAAGAAACAACTTTGTCAAGTTCTAGTTTCGAATTAATCGAAATGAGTCTTGATACCGCACAGGCTCTGTTTTATCAAGCACCTTATCAAATCACGTTAAACACAGAAGATAAATTTGATGCAACATTGGTGTTAGACTCAATATCAAGTGATTACTATGTTGTCTATCCAGCAGGTGCTTCAGAGTCAAGTTTTGCTAACGTCTTAACCATTGGGTTGTTGTTCATCATGTTGATTGTTTTAGGCTTTGTCTATATTGCATTAAACCTTGTACAAAAAAATGTCATCAACTCAAGGAAAAAAGACTTCATCATTTTTAGATCGATTGGTGCAAGCAGAAGAGATTTAGTCAGTATTTTATACATCGAACAAGTCTTTTATGTGCTATTCGGGTTTATATTCTCTTATGTTGCTGGCTTCTTAATTCAATTGCAATTTAAAAATGTCGTTATATTTAAATACATAATCCCACAAATGCATTTTTGGTTTATTGTAATCTTTGTGGGTATCGGGCTAATGATGGCAAGAAAATTCTCTGTTAAACTCTTTGGTAAGAGCGTCATTACAACGCTTAAATCGGAAAACTAGGTGATGGACATGATAAAAACAGGCAAATTAAATAAGTATTTTAATAAAAATCGAAAAAATGAGATTCACGTCATCAATGATATCGAAGTCAGCTTACCAGATAAGGGTTTAGTCGTTTTATTAGGACCTTCAGGTTCTGGGAAGACCACACTTTTAAACGTCTTAGGTGGTCTAGATAAAGTTAAAGGCGAGATTATGTTTAACGACATAAAAATCGATAAATACAAAGTCTCTAAGTGGGATGAAATCAGAAATCAGCACATCGGCTATATCTTTCAAAACTACTTGCTACTTGAACAATTATCCGTTTATGAGAATATCAGATTGACACTAAACATGGTAGGCATTACCGATAAAGATGAAATTGATAAGCGTATCACCTACCTATTAGAAGCCGTTGGACTCAAAAACTACAAAAAACGTAAAGCAGGGATGCTTTCTGGTGGGCAACAACAACGTGTGGCTATCGCAAGAGCCCTTGCGAAAAACCCGCAGGTCATTATTGCGGATGAACCAACCGGAAACCTCGATTCGAAAAACACGATTGAGGTCATGAACATCATCAAAAAAATCGCAGAGACCAAACTGGTCTTATTAGTCACACACGAAAGAGAATTAGCAACGGCCTATGCGACGAGGATCATTGAACTTCAAGATGGTAAAATTGTTGACGATAGTGCCTCATCCGGCTTAGGTAATCTTTACCGCGTCAGACAAGACACCGACATCTATCTAAAAGACTTACACAGACATGAATTAAATGATGGGTTATTAAACGTCGACTTGTACAGTGATCAAGAAGACATTCAGGCATTAAATCTAAAGTTAGTGTTAAACAATGGCACACTCTACATCGACTTTGGAAATCAAAAGTTCAAAAAAATACAATTGTTCGATCAAAATAATGAGGTCAAACTCATTGATGCCCATTACGAAGACGAACAAGAAGCACAAGAGGTACATTCGTTTGATTACGAATCCATTATTGATGAAACCAAGAAAAAGAAGAACCAACCAGTCATTTCACTAAAACACAGTTTTCGTTTGGCGTTTTCAAAAATCATCAACCAAACCAAACGTAAGCGTCTCTTGTTTATTGGCTTTTTAATTAGTGGGCTGATATTATCGTTTATCTCCGCTTCACTTTATGCGGCATTTGATGCGGCTGAAGAAAATTACATGTCTAGGCCGGTCAATATGGTGCTTGTCACAGTAAAAGACGGTTACCGTGCAACTTATAGCCAAATTGATGGGGCAACGGGTCTTACCTATATGGTCCCAAGACCTGAGCAACATCAAATTCAAATATCCGTTCCCTATTTCGATCAGTTTAATTTGAACTATGGTAAAGATGATCGAATTTATTTATACCCACACTTTGATTTAGAAAACGTTGGCACATCGATTATTTATGGTAGAAATATTGAAAATACCAATGAAGTGTTACTCGATGTGTCCTTACTAAAACAAATAAATCACGAGTACTCTTCATCGATATACAAGATGTTAGGCATCAATTCGATGAAAGAGATTACCGGTAGAACGATGATATTTTATGGTAAAGAGTTCACAATTGTCGGATTTACTGAAAGACAATATGGCACATTCACTATGGACCAACTGACCTATTATCAAACCAAGTACTGGACGGTTTTTGAAGAACAACCGAAATACGACACGGTCGAAGGATACATCAATGAAGAGTTTGGTAATTCAAGGGAGTTCTTCGTCCATTCAACCGATGTAAAACAGACAATAGCGTACTTAAAATTAAACACGTCGTTTGAAGGTATTGAAGACCTGACAACCATTGAAAGAGATAATTTTATGGATGAAAGGCAAACGCTTTTTATCTCCTTATCCATCTTTAGTTTGATTATTCTCTCCGTAACGTGGGTGAGCTTATTCTTTGTGATGCGTACGTCGGTCTTAGACCGCATGGGTGAATTATCTGTGTTTAGAGCCTTAGGGGTCAGAAAAAAAGACTTATATAAGACCTATTTGATTGAAGTCTTGGTCATTACTGGGGTAACTTCAATGATTGGATTTTTCCTAGGTATCTATTACATCACAAACTTCAATCCAATTTTGATTGAACAAGGGATTGTTAGGGTCACCTTCCTTAGTACGATTTTTACGATACTCATCGTTTTAGCAACGAATATTCTATTCGGACTATTACCAATTATCATGATTTTAAGAAAAACACCATCGCAACTAATGAGTAGTTACGACGCGTAATTTTTGAAACATAAAAAGACAACCAACCCACAATTAAAAGGGTTGGTTGTCTTGTTTTTTTAGCTCAATATATCAAGATAAGTTAGCTTCGATGATGTATTCCATGTGTCTGGATTGGTTTTATCGAACTGTTTTAGAAAGTTGATCACTTCTTGAGTTACTTTTGTTGGGGTAGAAGCACCAGCGGTCACCGATATTTTTTTAATGTCTTTTAACCAATCAATATCAATGTCTTCAACCGATTCAATTCGAATTGATTTAATGTTTCTACTGTGTTGTGAGACAAACGCGAGTTTGTTTGAATTTGATGATAATTGGTCACCAACAACAATTAACAAATCACTGTCTTCTTGATCTATTACAGCTTTTTGTCTAAGTGTGGTTGCATCACAAATATCATCATCAAAAAGAAGGTTTGGGTACTTAACCAATAAGACATTTAAAACTTCATTGATGTCGTATCTCGAAAGGGTCGTTTGATTCGTTACAAACAACGGTTTATTTGGGTCTTTCATCACGAAGTTTAGCGCATCGAGTTTGGTCTCTAAAAAAGTGATTTCATTTGAAATACCAAGAACGCCTTCGGGTTCAGGGTGATTTTTGTGTCCAATGTAGGTAACTTCATAACCTTCACCTAGCTTTTCTTTGACGGCGACGTGGACTTTATCAACGTCTTTACAAGTCGCATTTAAGTAGGTGAGATTCTTATGTTTTGCCTTATCAATGACTTGTTCAGAGACGCCATGAGCGGTAAATATGACCGTGCCTTCATTAATTTCATCTAGTAGTTCAAGTCTGGTTTTATTACTATCTTCTAAGCTAATAACCCCGTAATGCTTAAACGCCTCCGTTATTTTTTTATTATGGACAATTAACCCTAAAATATAGATGGGTCTTGGGTAAGTATCATCCTTTATGACTTTTTTTACAATTTGTAGGGCACGCACGACGCCGTGACAATAACCCCTTGGTCTTAAATCTTTAACCTCTAAGCTCATAGTTAAAACACTCCAATCGATTAATTCTTCAAATTAGATTATACCTTATCAAAAAAATAAATCCTAATGATTAGGAAATTTTTGCACAATCAGTTATAATAAGTGTGGTGATTTTATATGTTTAATAAAGAAATAGAGTTAAAGATTCAAGCCTTAGGTTTTAAAGAATATACAGAAATACAAATCGCAATCTTTGATGCGTTTGACAAATACAACCGGATCATTGGTCTAGCACCAACCGGCACTGGCAAAACCCACGCGTATTTACTTCCAATGGTTAATCAAATCAACAAAGAACTAAAAGAAGTACAAGGTGTGATTTGTGTACCGACAAACGATTTAGTCATTCAAGTCGAAAAGATGGTCAAGGATTTAGAACTTGATATCGACGTCAAGGCGTACTATCAAGGTAAAGACCGAAACAAAGATTTAGAGTCATTAAGAAAAAGACAACCACAATTAGTGATTGCCACACCAGGTAAGCTTCAAGATTACGCCATTAAAGAAAATGCGCTTAAAATCTACACGACAAAAGCCATTATCCTAGATGAGGCTGATATGATGTTTGATCTAGACTTCATCACGACCTTAGATCCAGTATTTCAAGCCATCCCATCAAGTAAAATCTTGATGTTTTCTGCCACACTCCCAGAAGGTCTAAATTCATGGGTGAGAAAATATTTCGGTAATGCGTTCATCATTGATTTGAAAGACCCGTCAAAACTTCAAATTGAACATGCGTTGATTCAGACACAACACGAAACAAGAAACACGGTTTTAAAAGAGTTAGTTAAATCAATTAATCCTTACCTATGTTTGGTCTTTGTTTCAAGAAATGATGACATCGAAGCGGTATTTAACGTCTTACAAGACGAAGGCTTAAAAGTAACGATGATCTCCTCAAAAGTGCCTTTAAGACAACGAAAGAGTTTAATTGAAGAGATTAAAGCACTTAAATATCAATACGTCGTCTCAAGTGATATTGCCGCAAGAGGCATCGATATTGATGGCATCAGCCACATCATTAACTACGACTTGCCATTTGAACTGGATTTTTATATCCACCGAAGTGGTAGAACCGGTCGTATGGGAAAAACAGGTGTTGTTTATTCTTTAGTAACAAAAGAAAACAGCCGAAAAATTGACACGTTAAAGAAAAAGAACATTACGTTTACGAAATACAACATCCGAAATAACGAGTTGATTAAAACCGAACGTAAAATAAAAAACGGGATTTCTGAAGACGAATTAAAAGAAATTCGTAAGATCAAAAAACCAACCAAAGTAACACCAAATTATAAAAAGAAAAATAAAGAAAAAATCAAAAAAGCGAGAAACATCGTTAGATACGGAGGAAAATAATGTTAAAATTAGGTTCACACGTTAAAATGAGCGCACCAGACATGTACGAAGGTGCGGTAAAAGAAGCAATCAGTTATGGGGCAACGGCCTTTATGATCTATACGGGCGCACCTCAAAATACAATTAGAAAAAAAATTGAAGATTTAAAAATAGAAGAAGCAGAGAAACTCATGAAAGAAGCCAATCTTGATTTTAAAAATGTGGTGGTTCACGCACCATACATCATCAACTTGGCTAATCCAGATCCAGAAAAACGTGCGTTTGCTGTTGAGTTTTTAACCAAAGAAGTCATTCGTACGTCAAAAATGCACGTTGATCAAATTGTCTTACACCCAGGTTCAGCCGTTGGTAAAGATAGAACAGCAGCGTTAAATTGGATTTGTGAAGGCATTAATCAAGTAATTGAAAACACGAAGGATTTAAACGTCAGAATCGCACTTGAGACCATGGCGGGTAAAGGCAATGAAATGGGTAAGACATTTGAAGAAATTAGAGACATGATTGCCCAAATTAAGGACAAATCACGTGTATCGGTTTGTTTTGATACGTGTCATACCTCAGACGCAGGTTATTCAATTAAAGATGATTTTGAAGGTGTAATAGCGGAATTCGATCGAATTGTAGGCAAATCCTACATCAGTGTGTTTCACATCAATGATTCTAAAAACCCTCAAGGTGCAGCAAAAGATCGTCATGAAAACTTTGGGTTTGGCCAAATTGGTTTTGATAGTTTGCTAAAAGTCGTTTATAGTGAGGATTTTAAGAACATTCCTAAAATTTTAGAAACCCCTTATGTTGAAGAAAAAGCACCTTATTTATTTGAAATTCAAATGATCAAAAATCAAACGTTTAATCCGAACTTAATTGAAGAGATTAAAAACAGTTAGTAATAATCGATACTTTAATGTATAATGGTTAAAAAGGGAGGTTAATTATATGAACAAGTTTGTTATAGTTACAGATTCATCCACTGATTTACCAAATGATGTTGCTGTGTCATTAAACTTAGAAGTACTACCACTTAAATTTATTTTCGGAGAAGACGTTTTTCCGAACTATTTAGATAATAGAAGCATGGAGCCTAAAGCGTTTTACGATCGCATAAGACAAGGTGAACTTCCAACCACCTCACAGATTAATGTGAGTGATTATGAGGAAGCACTAAGTCCAATTTTAGAATCAGGTAAAGACGTTTTAATCTTAGCATTTTCAAGTGCACTTTCTGGGACTTATAATTCAGCACGTATTGCCAAAGAAGAGCTTGAAAAGAAATATCCGAAGCGTAAGATTGCCCTTGTAGATACCAAAGCGGCTTCACTAGGTGAAGGGTTAATCGTTTATTTAGCAGCTCAAGAAGCAAGTAAGGGCAAATCCTTAGAGGAAGTCTTTAAATACGTTGAGACTATTAAATTGAACGTTGCTCACTGGTTTACAGTCAATGATATTTCACACTTAAAACGTGGTGGTCGTATTAGTGGCGTTGCAGCGTTTGTCGCAAAAGCAATTAATATAAACCCAGTACTTCATGTGGATAACGAAGGCAGATTGATTTCAAGAATGAAAGTGGTAGGACGCAAAAAAGCGGTTATGTCACTGTTCCATAAAATGAAAGAAACCTACGATCCAAGCTTATCAAAAACCGTATTTATTTCTCATGGGGATGACCTTGAACAAGCACTACATTTAAAAGAAATGATTGAAAAAGAGTTAGACGCGACCGTAGAAATTGTTAATTTTGTCGGACCAGTCATTGGTGCACACAGTGGACCAGGGACGATTGCATTATTCTTTTTAGCTACGAGTAGATAACTAAATTAAAAACGCTTCGAGCATGGCTCAAAGCGTTATTTTTTTACTATTTGATGGTTGAACCACTTTCGACGATGTTTGTATCAAACTTAGCGTGTCTAAAAATACGACAATTACGTCTAATCGTAATGTTATCAGGTATGACGGCATGCTTCGCAATCACATTGATTCCAGAATTGAGTATACTTGGTTTTTCTTTATTAGGCGTGTAGTCATTTGACGCACCAATAATGGCGTTTTTTCCGACAACGACTTTTTTATCCAAAATGGATTTCTCAATATGTGCATTTTCTTTAATGGTAGCATTTGTAAAAACAACGCAGTTTTTAACTACAGCGCCTGGTCCAACATAAACCCCAGGACTTAAGACACTATTGATGACGGTGCCTTCAATCACACAACCATTAGATATAAGCGAGTTAACGATATTGGCGTTCTCTCCTACTTTTACAGGTGGCATTTCTTCACTTCTAGTGTAGATACGCCAGTCTTCTTCGTATAAATCGAGCTTAACTTTGGCTTTTGTATTTAATAAATCAATGCTTGTTTCAAGGTAAGAATCATAAGTACCTACGTCTTTCCAGTAGCCTTCAAACTCATAGGCATAGACATTGATATTGCTATCTTTAATTAATGTCGGGATGATGTGTTTTCCAAAATCAAGGTTTGGATCGGTAATGTTGTTTAACGCGGTATATAATGTCTCAGCATCAAAAACATAAATCCCCATTGAGGCTTGGTTGGATTTTGGATTTGTCGGTTTTTCCTCAAACCCAATGACTTTAAGATTCTCATCTGGTTCGATGATGCCAAATCGATTGGCTTCATTCATTGGGACCTTTTGAGTCGCAATGGTTAGGTTAGCCCCATTTTTAATGTGAGACTCAATCATCTTTTTATAATTCATTTTATAAATGTGATCGCCAGATAGAATAAGGACATATTTTGGGTTTCTTCGTTGTATAAATTCGATGTTTTTTAAGACCGCATCGGCGGTACCTAAATACCAATAGTTATGTGGTTGAAGCAGTGTGACTTGGGAATCTCTTCTATCCAAATCCCAAGGTTTTCCACTACCGATGTGTTCGTTTAATGATAGTGGGAGGTATTGAGTTAATATTGCTATGTCATAGATACCTGAGTTTGTACAATTTGATAATGAAAAGTCGATGATTCGAAACTTCCCAGCGAATGGAACCGCAGGTTTGCTACGTTTTTCTGATAAGATATCCAGCCTTGAGCCTTTGCCTCCAGCTAAGATGAGTGCTAATGTTTCCATGTGATTATCCTCCTATTTAATGATCTCTTGGTATAGCTCTAGATAAGCGATACCCATTTTATTGAGACTGAAATCTTCATTTAATGCGTGACGTTGTAAAATTCGCCATGACTTTTTGTCGTTATTGTGTAACGAAATCGCTGAAAGAAGTACGTCTCGAAGTTCGTGAGCGTTGTAGTTTGCAAAACTAAAGCCATTGCCTTCCTTGGTGTATTTATTATATGGAATGACGGTATCTTTTAGACCGCCGGTTTCTCTGACAACTGGTAATGTGGCATAGCGCATGGCAATCATTTGAGAAAGACCACAAGGTTCAAATTGACTTGGCATCACAAGAATATCCGAACTAGCGTAAACTTGATGGGCAAGACTATTATTAAATCCGATATAGGCGTAAAATTTAGAAGGGTATTTGTAGCTTAAATCTCTTAAGAAATTCTCATAAATTTCATCGCCGCTGCCAATAAAAATATAATTGGCGTTTGATTTGCATATGGTTTCTTCAAGTGTCGTCATGAATAAATCAACGCCTTTTTGTTTGGCGAGTCTACCAATATAACAAACGAGTGCAATGTCACTTGACTGATCAAGGCCTAAAGATTTAAGGAGTTCCAGTTTATTTTTTCTTTTTTGAGTAATAAAATTCTTTTGATTGAATGGGTAATCAATAAACGCATCGGTTTCTGGGTTGTAAATATCATAGTCAATCCCATTCAAGATGCCTCTAAAATTAGAAGCCCTCGAGTTGAGTGCACCGTCTAATGTAAAACCGTAGTACTGTGTTTTAATTTCGTTACTATAAGTTTGACTAACGGTGTTAATGTAATCGGCTCTCATGATGCCAGCTTTTAAGAAATTGATTCGATCAAAATGAATATAGGCGTACGAAAATGGCGTACCAATCATGGGATAGAAGTCTTTGTTGAATGACCCTTGATACTCCAAGTTATGAATACTTAACAAGGTTTTTAAATGCTCATAGCC